>NZ_JBHUUU010000003.1:323250-547506 GCF_042670865.1 Rhodococcus sp. NPDC057135 | reverse complement strand
GATCCCCTGAGCACGTCTAAAGCGGCCGCCCGGCTTCTGCCGGGCGGCCGCTTTCGTGTGGTCGTGTTCAATGTTCACGGTTTTCATGTTGTCGTGAATTTCTGAGCAAAACTCCCCAACTCGCGAATCAACTCTCGCGCAGCCTCGTCCTCACGCTGCACGGCGGCGCGAGCCTCTTCCGCCCAACCGTGACGGAGCAGTCGCTTGGCGGCCAGGACTGCCGGTCCGACGTTGGCGGCAATCTGCTCGGCACTCTCACGGGCACGCGCATGTACCTCGTCGGCAGCTACGGCTGCGGTCGCCAAGCCGTAGTCAGCCGCGTCGATGCCGCTGAGCCACCGGGCCGACAGGATCAGCTCGACGGCGCGCTGTGTTCCGATCACCTTGGGCAGCAACCAACTACTGGCAGCTTCGGGCGCCGTGCCCAGCGAGGTGAACGGTGCCCGCAAGCGTGCGTTCTCGGCAACGTAGACGACGTCGCAGTAGAGCAGCATGGTCAGGCCGATGCCGACGGCGGCGCCGTGCACCGCGGCGATCAAAGGCTTCGGAAACTCCACCAGCGCAATGATCAGCGGCGCGAATGCGTCGCCGAAGTCGGCATTGTCCGTGCCGGGTTCGGCCAGTGCGCGTAGGTCGACGCCACTGGAAAATGCCTTGCCTGCGCCCTCGACGATCACCACGGCCACGGAATCGTCCGACGCCGCGTCGTCGAGAGCCTTGGTCAAAGCTCGAAAGCCGGCCGCATTGAAAGCGTTCAGGCGGCTCGGATTGTTGAAGGTCAGCGTTCGCACTGCTCCGGCATCCGCGACCAGGACGGGTTCAGTGGTGTTTGTCGACATTCGCGCACCCTTCATTGAAAACCAAGCAGTTGCTAGGTACAAAGCACCGTAACCGCCCGCAGACGACAAAAGAAGGGCCCCTCGCGGGACCCTTCTTTTGTGTTACGAAACGACTCGAGAACTAGTCGTTGTTGAAGTAGCTCAGCAGACGGAGGATCTCGACGTACAGCCAGACCAAGGTGACGGTGAGGCCGAATGCAACGCCCCAGGCCGCCTTCTCCGGAGCCTGCGCGCGGATCAGCTGATCAGCGGCGTCGAAGTCGAGCAGGAAGCTGAAGGCCGCGATGCCGATGCAGACGAGGCTGAAGATGATGGCAAACGTTCCGCCGTCACGCAGTCCCAGTCCACCCTCGGTGAAGAAGCTGGCGACGAGGTTGCCGAGCGCCAGAACGACAACACCGATGAGCGCGCCGATGATCATTCGCGTCAGACGCGGGGTCACCCGAATCGCTCCGGTCTTGTAGACCACCAGCATTCCGAAGAACACGCCGAAGGTGCCGAGGACTGCCTGCGCGATCAGAGCCGATCCGCCGACGCCACCGAATTCGACGCTGGTGAACATGAACGACAGCGCACCGAGGAACAGACCCTCCGCGACGGCGTATGCCAACACGATTGCCGGGTTGTCCATCTTGCGGCCGAACGTGGCGACCAGAACCAGTACCAGGCCGACGAGACCGCCGCCGATGACCAGCGGGCCTGCGAGGTCGGAGTTGTTGTTGACGAGGAAGTACGACACCAAGGCCGAGATCGTCAGCACACCGAGCGTGATGCCCGTCTTGGTGACGACGTCGTCGATCGTCATGGCCCGCGAGGTGGGACCGGTCTGGTACGGCTCAGCCGGAGCGTACTGCGGCTGACCGAACTGCTGGGTTGCCTGCGAGGCGCCCGCCGTCGCAGATCCGAACGAGGCGTATCCGTTGCCCTCTTGCTTGGGCAGATTGCGGAACACCGGGTTGCTGGTGGTGCGCACCGTGATCATCCCTTCATCGTGGTGGCCTACGACGGGTGCGTCGCGGGTTCGCCGGACGGATCCGAGTTTCCGACACGGTCCGTGTACCTAACTAAAAGTAAAGCACTCGTAATTTACAACGTCGAAGCATCCGTTGTAGTTCCCGGCGCGTTTCCGGAAGGTCAACAGTCTTCGACACTCGTCCCTTTTCGATACTAGGACGGTTTGATCGACTTCATCACGATGAACTTCGCGTTCTTCGCCATCGCCTCACTGGGACCCACCGCGGCTTTCAACGGTTCGCGATAGCCCAGATGCGCGTTGTGGACAGTCCACAGCTCCCCTCCGGGGCGCAGGACGCGACCGGCGGCTTCGAACATCTTGAGCGCTCCGCCGGTGTGAACCGCCGCGCCGACGTGGAACGGCGGGTTCAACAGAACCAGATCCGTGCTCGCGTCGGGCAGCGAGCTCATCGCGTCGTCGCGCAGACCGCTCACCCGATCGCCGACGCCGTTCGCGGACGCGGTCGCCAGTGCCGAAGCGACGGCTGCCGAGGACTGATCCGTCGCGATCACGTGCACGTCCGGGAACTTGCGTGCGATCGCCGTCGCGAGAATGCCGCTGCCGCAACCCAGATCGACCACATCGCTCAACGGGTCGACCGCTATCTTGCCGAGATTCTCCAGGAGCAACCGGGTGCCGATGTCCAGGCTCGCACCGGCGAACACTGTGCCGTGAGCAACGACGTCGAGATCGAACTCGTCGAGGCGTTCGGTCAACGGGAACGTGATCGCAACATCGGCCTTGGGTTCCGAAGCCTTGAGTACGCGCGACTTCTGACGCCCACGCGAGGCGCTGACGTCGGAAAACGATTCGCCGAGAACCTTGTTCATCGCCGGGGTGATGTGCTTGTCACGCCCACCGGCGAAGACACGAACCGCCGGGTGGGCGTGGAGCGCGATCAGCTGAGCGATCTCGGCAAGTTCGGCGAGGCTACGCGGCAATTGCATGAGCACGACGCGGGCGCCGCTGAGCAACTCCTCGTCCAGTCCGTGGGAGGTGAAGGCGTCACTGAAACCGAGTTCGCGCGCATTGTTCGCGAGTGCCAGTTCTCCGGTGAGCGGATCCTGGTGAACCCGCACGCCGGCAATTCCGTGAACGAGCGCAACACCGGCGGTCAGCGCACCGTAGTGATCGCCGATCACGACGACGGAGTCCGCCGGCGCGGCAGCCAGAGCATCGGCGGCCTCGTCGAGGATCAGACGATCAGCCGCGTCGACGGCAAAGAGATTGGGTGCCTCGACATCGGGGAATCGGCGCAGACGATCGAACAGTTCGGGTGTGTCGGACATGCCACCAGTCTTTCAGGTGAATCAGCTCAACACTCAATCCTGGAAGTGCAGGTGATCAGTTCGACATCCACTGCACGACGTTGTCGACGGTTTCGCGTTCGGTGCGGAATCCGTTCACCGGGTGGTCGGTATCGGGGTATCCGAACGAGATAGCGCAGACGACCTTGCGGGTGTCGTCGATGCCGAAGTGTTCGTGAATGAACTTGGAACTGCCTGCGAGTGCCGCCTGCGGAATGGTGGCCACACCCAGACTCTGGGCCGCGAGCAGGAAGCTGTTCACGTACAACCCGCAATCGACGGCTCCGTAGGTGCCCAATGCCTCGTCGGTGGTGATGATCGCGACGTGGGGAGCGCCGAAGAGCTCGAAATTCTTCATCGTCTGCGCCGCGGACCCGGCGCGGTCACCGTGCTCGATTCCGACGCTCGAATAGAGCGCCATCGCGCAGTCGAACCGACGCGACTTGTAGATGCCCTGGTATTGGCGTGGGAACTCGAAGTCCGACTCCTGGGCGTTGGCGATCACGTACTCACCGAGGCCGGCGCGGAATCGTTCGGTGCCCTCCCCTTCCGTGATCGCGACCTGCCACGGTTGCGTGTTGCACCACGACGGCGTCTTCTGCGCCAACCGAAGGATCTCCTCGATCACCTCACGCGGCACCTGACGGTCCTCGTAAGCGCGGCAGCTGATCCGGGCATCGAGCAAGGCTTCCAGGCTCGTATCCACGACGATGCTCTCGGTCATGCGTTCTCTCCTCGATCAGGCTGCACTACAACACTTCGCACGATAGAACTACCGCCTCGACGCGATGGTCAGCGGGTCACCTTTGCGAAGGCCGCCACCAGCTCGCCGAACTCCTCCATCGCCGCATCCGGGTCGGGATCAACCGCTGCCAGTGCGACCAACACATCGGTAGCTCCGGATTCGAGCAGCTGTTCGGCGCCGAGCATCGTCGTCGGGAGGTCGATCGAGCCGTCAGACCCGCGAACGACGGTCAATCGCCCACGAATCTGCAATTCCGCCGGATCGCGTCCGAGATCTGCCATTGCCTTGCCGATGACGTTGATCCCAACACGTAGGTCGTCGTCGACGGCGCCCATGATCGGAATCCACCCGTCGCCCCAGGTTGCGACGCGTCGTACGACTGCTTTGGAGAGCGAACCCGACACCCAGATCGGGATTCCTGCGGACGGCCGGGGTGCGCAGTACACGTCGTCGAATTTCAGTCGAGGAGTGTCGATGCTCGCGGGCGCCGAACTCCACAGGGCCCGGCACACCGCGAGAGCGTCGTCGAGCAGGGGTCCTCGTTTGCCGAAGTCCATGCCGGCAGCTTCGTATTCGCGTTCCTGCCAACCGGTTCCGACGCCCAGGTCGAGGCGGCCGCCGGAGAGCAGGTCGAGTGTCGCGGCAGTTTTGGCCAGTACCGCTCCCCCGCGCAGTGCGGCGATGACGATTCCGGTACCCAGGCGAATCGTTTGTGTCTGTCCGGCAACAAAAGCCAGGACGGTCAGCGGTTCGAGCCAGTTGGCGTCAGGCTCGGTGGGAAACGCCGACCACGTGTATGCCGAGTTGTCCGAGCCCATCACCACGTGATCGGTCACGAGGACCCGGTCGAAGCCGGCAGCTTCCGCGCTCTGACAGACCTGGACGAGTTTTCCGTAGGAGTCCTCCGCGAGAGTAGTGCCGAAATTGGGAACATTGAGACTGAAAGTTGTCATGTGTCAAGCCTTTCGGGGCCGGTTGGTCCAGCCACCCTCTTCTGTGGGGAACCAGCCACCAGCAGCGTGCGAGCCGCCGTCGACGTGGATGACAGTTCCGGTGATGTATCTCGCCAGGTCGGAAGCCAGGAACAGTGCGGGACCGGCAATGTCGACCGGCTGGCCTGGTCCACCCAACGGCGCCCACCCCGGCCACTTGTCCCAGTCGTCCGCAGAAACGATCTTGCGGTACGGCACCTGCACCGACTCGATCAGATCCGGGGCAATCGCGTTGACGCGCACTCCGGTTCGACCGATCTCCACACCAAGACTTCTGGTGAACTGTGTGAGTGCCGCCTTGTATGCCGAGTACATCGTGTGGCCCGGGATCGCTCGATGCGCCTCCACCGTCGTCAGGTTCACGATCGATCCACCCGAACCGCGGTCGATCATGCCGGGAAGCAGGGCATGGGTCAGACGCACGACGTGATCGAAATTGATGTTGCCGGCCTCGGACCAGAAACCCGGATCAGTTCCGGTGAACGCTGTCGGCGGATTCAGGAAATGCCCCACGTTGTTCACCAGGACATCTGGTGCGAACTCGGTCAACGCGACGGGGACTTCCGGCGCCCGCACGTCGCACTCGAGATGTTTGATCGAACCACCTGCAGCGGAGTCGAATTCGCTCTCGTTCAGCGGAGCCACGTCGACAACCAGAACTGACGCGCCGTGCGATGCGAATGCTCGAGCTATCGCTGCTCCGATTCCCTGGGAGCCGCCTGTGACCACTGCCTTCTTACCCACCAACATCGGCCCTGGGGAGTATGCCGATCCGACCTCCACGAAGACACCCTTCTGCAGTTCGATGTGAATCACTTCGGCGTACCGTCACACATCGATTCGCAAAACGGGCACTAAGTTCTCACTCAGTGGTAGCCGCTACACCCCGCCTGCTCGGACCGCCGAGTCGCCGGTTCAAATAGTCCGGAATCTCGGCTGCCCGTATCGGCACTCCCTCCAGGTACCCCTGGATCACGTCGCATCCGCACTCGGTCACTATCGCGCGCTGCCTATCCGTCTCCACCCCTTCGGCGACGGTGTCCAGCCCGAGAGATTTGGCAATCGCAATGACGGCTCGCAGGACAGCGAATCTCGAACTCGAGGGATCCGCGTCCAGTGGTGCGACGAACGCCCGGTCGATCTTCAACCGATCGAGTGGCAGGCGGGCCAAGCTGGCAACCGAGGAGAACCCTGTGCCGAAGTCGTCCATCGCAATGGCGATTCCGAGCGCCGACAGCTGTACCAATACGTCTCGGTCGGCGTCGTCGATGACCAGCGATTCGGTCACCTCGATCTCGAGTCGGCTGGGGTCGAGGTTCACCTCGTTCAGTGTCCGGCGTACCGACTCGACGTATCGACTCGAACGCAGTTGCACCTGAGAAACATTGACGGCTACCCGAATGTCCTCCGGCCACGTTGTCGCTGCCGTGCAGGCAGCCCGCAAAACACCTGCACCGATCGGCACGATCAAGCCTGTTTCCTCGGCGACCGAAATGAAGTCTCCCGGCGAGACGAGACCTGAAGTCGGATGGTTCCACCGCAGCAGAGCCTCGAACCCGACGACAACTCCCGTCGCGGCTGAAACCTGCGGTTGATAGACCAACTCGAACTCTTCGTCGATCAGCGCACGACGAAGATCCAACAGTGCCCTGGCCCTACCGGTCGCACGATCGCGCAAAGTCGCATCGAAGGCGCGGATCTGGTTCCGGCCGCTCTCCTTTGCGTGGTACAGCGCGAGGTCGGCAACAATCACCAGGTCTTCGAGGCTGTCGGCATCGTCGGGCATAGAGCCGTAGCCCAGGCTGGCGCGAATGCGAATCTCGTTGCCGACCAGTGAAAACGGTCGTTGGAATGCGTCGAGAATTGTTTGGAATCGCTCCTGCACCTCGTCTGCATTCCCGATGTCGTCGAAGGCTATGTCGTCGAAGGCGATGGCAAACTCGTCACCCCCCAGTCGGCCACAGATCTCGTTCGATCGCAGAACGCTGTGCAGTCTGCTCGCTACATCACGAAGCACGTCGTCTCCGACGTGATGGCCCAACCGGTCGTTGATCGACTTGAAGTTGTCCAGATCCAAGATCGCCAACCACACTCTGCGCCCGTCCCGAAGCCGCGAAGACAGTTGAGCGTTGAAGCTGTACCGATTTCTGAGCCCGGTCAGCGAATCGACCTCCGCCAGTCTCAAGATGTTTTGACGCTGGTGATAGGAGTGCGTGATATCGGATCCGACGCCGCGCCATCCGTAGTCCGACCGCTCGCCGTTGCCGGGGTGACCTGACATCGACCACCAGCGAGTGTCGCCCCGCACGACGACCTGCAGTGTGAGGTCCCGAAACGCCGTCCCTGCATCAAAATTCGCAGCGAGGAGAGCCAGGGACTTCCTGCCCGCGTCTGTTCGGGATGCGCCGATTCCGATCAGAATCTCGTGCATGGTGCGGCCCCGGATCTTCGCTGCCGGTAAACCGACCTGCTCGGCGAATCGATACGACACGGTACTGGCGATACCGCGCGAATCGGTCTCCCAGAGCCAATCCTGGGCACCGTCTTCGAGATCGTTGAGCAACAATTCCACGAGATCTCGTTCGTCCTCGGCGATGAGCTCGGCACGTAGCCGTCTCTCGAAAAGGTTGGCCAACAGCAATGTTCCGCTGTAGAGCGAACCCAGAAAGATGACCAGTACCCCGATCAGTACGTAACGCGACGTGCCTGGTTCCGTCCAAAACGCTCCGACCAGACCGGCCCCGACCAGGCTGATCCAGACGACCGTGATTCCGCGAAACATCATCGTGGGAAATACGCCGACCGCGATCCCGCCGATCAAGGTCGAGCTCAGTACCAATTCGTCACCAGGTTCGAGCATCGGGAAGAGAACGAGAGCCAAACATGCCAGGAGCAGTCCCCAGACAACGATTTCGACTGTGAGCACCACCAATTCGGCGGTCTGCGACTCGGAGACGCCGAGACGCGCGCGCCGCAGCCAATAAACACTGAATCCGGCGCTCGACAACAGCATGACACTCGACCAGGCGAAGCTGAACCATCCGGCATCCACCGGCAAGAGCACCACGATCGCTGACAACGCAACGGCTGCGGTCAGAAACGACCACGGAAGAACCCGCGCGGTGAACCGCAGCCGTCGATCGAGTAGACGACGGCGATCGTAATCCGAGAGGTGTTGTTCCGAGCCGCTTCGACCGAGCTTGCGCACCGACGTCTCGACACGACGCCTACGGAGTGCTGCCGGGTCATCCATGATGGCCTGCTGTCACCAGTGCAACCTCGTCGACCGACATGACTCCGCCGGCGGCGTATCCCTGGACAGTCCGCACTCCTGCTGCGGCCACGGACTTCAGGTCCTCCTCACTGTCCACTCCCGAGACGACGACTTCCATTCCCAGGGCGCCGACCAGATCTACGACAGCTTCGAGAATCGGCCGGCCGCCGGGCGCCGCACCGGAGATGGAGCGTTCGATCCGGACTCTCGTGAAAGGAAGGCCGGACAGTGATGCAAGGGAGGAGAATCCGGCGCCGAACTCGTCCACCGTCAGCGATACCCCCATTTCCGCGATGGCGTGCAACGCCGCCCTGGACTCGTCGGTGATCGCCGAGGATTCGTTGAGTTGGAGTTCGAGTTGGTCTGCACTGGCACCTGATCGTCGAAGCGAATCCCCTATCGAGTCGACGAAGGAATCCGATTCGAGCTGACGCGTCGATACCGCGACTGCTACCCGCAAGTGATCGGGTAGGCGTGACGCCGCCGCGCAGGCCAGCTCGAAAACTGTTGTCCCGAGCGAGTACGCCAAACCGGTGTCGTCGGCGACGCTCATGAATTCTGCGGACGTCACAGCCCCCAACCGGGCGTTGTGCCAGATCACACGAACCTCCACAGCCACGATCTCGCGGGAGACGACGTCGATCCGGGGAAGCAGCTCGAGTTCGAGGTCCTTGTCGGACACGGTGTTCCCCAGATCCTCGAGAAGGCGGGCACGCCGATCTGCCACGGACTTCATCGAGTCTCGATATTCGCGTACAGCGCCACGCCCGGATTCCTTCGCGGCGAACAACGCCAAGTCCGCTGCGCCCATCAACTCGTCGGCGGAGGCCGGGAGAGTGTCAGGGCGGTAGTACCCGATGCTGCACCCGATCTCCAACCGCGTACCTGCCACTGTGATCGGCTCATGGAGTGCTTCGATGTAGCGGCCGAGCAGAGTTCGCACGTGCGAACTGTCACCGACATCGGTGAAAAGAATCGCGAACTCGTCGCCGCCCAAGCGGGCGAACAACTGTGACACCCCTCCGGCTTCGGACAGGCGATCCGCGACCTCCCGCAGAACCGCGTCGCCAACCGTGTGTCCCAGTGTGTCGTTGACCGATTTGAAGTTGTCGAGGTCGAGCATGGCCAACGCGAGACCGCTTTCGCTTGTGTGCGGATCGCGCAGCAGACGTTCCAGCTCGGTCCAGAAGCTGTGCCGATTCGGCATTCCGGTGAGTGCGTCCACCCGCCCCATCCGCACGATTTCGTCGCTCTGCAGTTTCACTTCGGTGACGTCGGAACCGACTCCTCGCCAGACGAACTCGTCGGGTGTGCGGCCGGGCCGGGGCCGTCCGGACACCTGCCACCACCGGATTTCTCCGTGCACTCGGACAGGAACGAGGACGTCGACGAATGCAGTTTTCGTGTGGCGGGCTTGCTGCAACTCCATGAGCGCATCGATTCCGCCCGGGATTCGTAACGTGCCCAGCTCCATGAACAGGTCCTGCCACGCCGTTCCTTGCAGCTCGGTGGAGTCCAGCCCCGCTTCGACCGCCAGCCGCGTCGGGATTCGGTTGAACTTTCCTTTCTGGTCCGTTTCCCATACGAAGTCCCCGGCGTTGCCTTCGAAATCTTCGAGAAGCATCTGCACGACCGATCGTTCCGACGCTGCGCTCAGCTCAGCTCGGTAACGCGATTCCAGATTGCCCGAGACCACTATCGTGCCGCCGATCAGAGCGGCTCCGTAGGCGATCATTCCAATGAGTATTCGCTCGAACTCGGGTCCAGGTTGAAGCCAAAATGCCACCCCGAGGATGACGAGATTGGACAGCACCCAGGTGAGCCCCACCACCCGCAACATCGCGGTGGCCACGGCTCCGGCCCCGGTGATGGATGTGGTGACCACTATCAGGATCAGATCGCCGGAATCGTCCAGGACCGGGTACAGGACCAGGGCGAGCGAGGAATACAGGATCCCGACAACGGCAAATTCGACGATGAGAAACGCGTAGGACATCCGGTAGGTGGGCGTTATCAGGTTGAAATGAATGGCGAGCCCGACGCACATCCCCACCAACCCGATCACCCCGGACAGAAATGGCCACAGGCTTGGTAACAGTCCGCTGTCCGGTGGAATCACATACAGCGCCAACCCGAGTGTGACGACCAGGTGGACAGCTGCGGCCCATGGCAGCACGCCGAAGGTGACGGCGATCTGTTCACGCGTTACGTCATCGCGTTGCGCGGGAGTCAGTCTTTCTCTCGGGTGCGGTTGCAGACGAGAGAGGACCGTCATCACTTACCTCCCACTCCCACGCCGCAACTCGAAACGGACGTCCGACTGAGCAATTCTCCCGTAAATGGGCACTGTCGTGTCAACCAGTACGTCCGACCTTTTTCGGAGTGAGGTCCGCCCACAGACACAGTAATCAGCAAACTGCTGGTCTGCCCGGTGGTTGGCGCAGCGAGTTGCGTGTCCTCGGATCGAAATTCGGATATGAGGGACAATGGCCGGAGATCGCCGATCACGTCGGTGGAGATTCCTCGACGGGTAACACGATCGGACTCATTCGAGTTCAGACAAGGACAATCACGATGGCAATCGACTACACCCGACGTTCCGGCGAGTCCACACCGTCGCAGGCACCGGTCAGCCTGAGCAAGATCACGCTCACCAAATCAGCGCCGACGGTCAACCTCGCGAAGGCGGGTGAACGACAAGGCAATATGCGCGTGAACCTCAACTGGTCACAGGGAGCGCCGGCGAAGAAGACCGGTTTCCTCGCCAAGCTCGCCGGCGCAGGTTCCGGCGCGGTCGACCTGGATCTCGGTTGCCTCTACGAACTCGCCGACGGGTCCAAAGGAGTAGTCCAGGCCTTGGGCAACAGTTTCGGTTCGCTGACTTCCCCGCCGTACATCTCCCTCGACGGCGACGACCGCAGTGGCGCGAACACCGGCGGCGAGAACATGCACGTCAATCTCGGTGACCCCAGCGCTTTCCGGCGAATCCTCATCTTCGCGATGATCTACGACGGCGCTCCCAACTGGGCGGCCGTGGACGGCGTCGTCACCCTGTATCCCACCAACGGGCCCGAGGTGGAAGTGCGACTGGACTCCGCGAGTAATCAGGAGCGACTGTGCGCGATCGCGCTCATCCAAAGTTCAGGTCAAGGCGTGACGGTGACCCGCGAAGTGCAGTACGTCAACGGTAGTCAGTCCGATCTCGATCGGGCATACAACTGGGGAATGAAATGGGCAGCCGGACGAAAGTAGGTGTCGCGGCCGGGGTGTCCCCCATCCGAATGACAAAGTCCGAATCGTCCCCAATGTCGCAAATTACTGGATAGTGTCGAGAAGTGGGGTCGGACATGAGGGGTCACGCTCGACACCGATAGTGGGTCGGTGACGCTATGTGCTTGGCGACGCCGACGTTCGACCGGAAAGGCCCTCGATTTCCCCCGAGATCGAGGGTCTTTTCGTATCTTGCGTCACTGTTCGCCCGTTCGTACTAGTTGATTGTTAAATTAAACGTTCACCACTGCACTGATGGAGAACGTGAATGTCCACGAATTCAGATCGACGCCCTCGCCTGCCCGTGAGAATCGCCTACCTCGCCGCGGGGATTCTTTTCGTCGCCGCAATGCTCCTACTGGCGAGCGTCGTCAACCCCGACCGGGACCGCGATTTCTCCATGAACCACGTCCCCGCGGGGACGTCGGCGACGTCCATCGTCGCCACCGCTGACCTCGGCTAACGAAGGTACTGGTACGTAAGTGGCGCGCATCACGAAGTGTGGGTACCTTCAACGCCAATGGTTTGCCGTAGGTCGGTATTGAGAGGGACGGCCAACCACTGCCCTGCCTGGTTGCCCCACCCAAGCAGGTAGGGCACCCCTTCAACTCCATCGACTTTTCTGCGGATCCACGCCGACACACTCCGGCGTCCGGACTGTCTCACCGCAGCGCCGGCAGTAGTGAGTCCGATGCCCGCCGTTCTCTGTCGCGGCACACCCACACACCTCCCAGCCGACAAGGCACGTATTCGCCGTGAGTCGGTGTCCATTCGGGCAGCGGTCCGGGGATCGCTCGGTCAACCGCATCTCCACATTTTCGCACACGCGTTCGATGATTGGCAGCGGGTGACAGATCGTCACGGGTAGCTTCTACCCATCCGTCAACACACGTGAACCACCAAACGAAGATCGTCGACAAGTCGATGCCTTCACCATCGACGCCGGACTGTCCAAGGCGCCGGGTGACAGAATCTACGTTGACTTTACAAGACCACGACGACGCCCCGCCTTTCCCAAACAAAGCTCGGGAACACTTCCCTTCCACCACACAACCAGGGCGAATCCCCGGAAGGTCGATACACCCTTTCGTCAGCAGTCAGTTCCGAGTGGTGAGATTCGGCCCTAACTGCTACGCAGTGACTTATGTACCGGACGGAGATTCCAAGGGGCCCCGGTCCCCGAAAATCTTGCCGGGTGGCGGACTTAAATCTTCTATCGGCGTGCGCCAAAGGTGCAAATCCGAATTCTTATGCATCACAAAATCCAGCTCAATTCCCGCTTCAACGCCCGGCGGCGCACAATCAACGGATTCATCTTCAAGCTGAATTCCTAGTACAGTTCCCCAGCGAGTCTTCTCCGAGTTGGAGGACCACACAACGTCACCCACGGAGATTTCCGCACCCAGCGATGCGATTATCACGACTCGGCGCGCTTGGTAAAGGTCCGCAGGAGCACCCAAACTGACACTATCCCCCCTGGACAATGTTGACTTCAGTATACGACCACCCAAAGATGCAATTAGAGCCAAAGATATCACTTCAATATACTCAACAATATCAACTACCCGTTCAGGCGACAATATCTCATCAGGGATACCTCGATGAGCAATTTCATTGCGCCGTTCTACAAGCAATTTTAGCTCACTTTCGATTGTGTCGACAGCAGCCAGGTCTGGACGCTGCGCAAGCCCTAGCCACTTCGTCACTGCATCCGTTTTTCCTACACTCGCGCGAAGGTCTTCGAACGCCCACGCAAACAGCGCGGACAGTGCGTCCCAACGCAAATTTGAGTTATGCAAAGTTACTATTTCTTCACGAAGATCGTAGGAATCAGAGTCATCAAGGCATGACATCAGACTCCTCGCTACATCAAGCTCTGTTACATTCTCATATCGACCCGAACCCAACGTTTTTGCCAGTAATGTAGACGAGTTGGCGATGTAGCGCTTTCTCAATCGACTCATCTCTTCCGCGTTGAGACTGTCGGGGTAACTCAACATTATCTGAGCAAACCGGAAGGCGACACGTTCTGCATAGCTCTCAAACGAGGAGTAGAGAGTCGAGACACTCGCAACATATGCAAACTGTCGTTGGACGCGTGTAGGTTTACTCGCAGATATATCATGAAGATAACTTCGAATCCGATCAAGATCACCCAAAAGTTCCTGGTAATGCGAGATCATGAACGACCCTGAGCCTGCTCAAGTGCTTCTGCCAACGCCTCCAGTGCGTGTGTATTTCGCGAGCGCGCATCCACCGCGTTCGTCTTCCTTCCCCCAAAAACTTCGGCATGGTCAACAAACATCCGCCGCACAGTTTCATGTAAAGTACTTGGGTCCTCCAGCAGAAGACTTCGCTGTTGATCAGAGATCGCGGAGCTAGCATACATCAACGCATCGTAAGCTACTTTACTGAAATGACGCCTACTGTTAACTTGAAAGGCATCTTTTCCTGAAACCTTATACCAAAAACTGATATTCGCCAAGAATAGCGTTTTGTAATATCCCAGCGTTTCCGCGTCAAATTCGTTCGCCTTCGATAGAAACTCGTCGAGGAACTCGGTGACTCTGTTCAAACCCTGCGGAAACTGATCTAGATGCCTGTAGGCAAAAAACCGGAGAACCAGTTCGACATCCTCCATCGACTCAAACATCTTGCGTCCGAGGGTCGATATCTGAACATCCCCACCCTCCGTCGGCTCGATTAGATCTCCACCGGAATCTTCATCATAGGATGGGATCGCCATCTGCTGATCGGGAGTTCCAAGCACAGCGCGGAGCTCAAATGTCTGAGACAACTCCATACACAAATCATTCAACGGCCCATTGTAAACAGCATTTCGGGTCTCCTGTCCGCTAAGTCGCACACCTCCCGAGTTCAGCCTCTCAAAAACAAGCTTCTTCAGGACGGCCGCTTGCCCCTCTGATGCTCCAGTTTCGTTAAGTAGGATAATCGATGACAGATATCTTCGATCTATCCCATTTTTTATCGATGAGGGCAACTTTGAATATGTTCGACCCTCTAAATCTTTCCAATACTGCAGATCTGTCAAAATCAAATTGTCTTCATAGAAATCCATCAAGGCAGTAAGCCGCTGGCGCCCATCCATAACTTCGTAGCGAGCAAGCTCATTTTCGTATAGAAAAACTGGCGGCACTGGTACATTCATTAGAAATGACTCAATCAAACGAGACTTACGTCCGTCGTCCCATCGATGCCTCCGCTGATATTCAGGATCCCTCTTGTAGATGTGTTCCGTCTCTCCCTCATCAGTTTGAAACGTGCCGGAAAACATAGCCTGAATCTGATTGAGCGGATATCGAGCTTGCTCGGTGACGATCCGAACGCCCTCTTTCACATAGCGGGCGTTCAATTCCTGATCAGTGGGCGCCCGAAAGATGTCAGGCTTCGGCACTTCTATCTGTTCGCCGGGGAAGATGTGCACTCGTAAACCATGTTCGGCTGCCTCTAGCGCCACCGTATTGCCTCCCGAAGAATTGAAGCGCGCCGCACGATTCATCCAGCCCAGTCGCGACCTGAGGTCAGCGCGACCTCGAACGTCCGACGCGTTTCACTCGAAACTGCCTGATACTGCACAACACCATACAGTCCTAGTGGACAATGTCCCGAGGGGAGTAGACGTAGAGTTGGAGCAGCTTTCCATTCATTTGTTGCCGGATCGCACCTGTTGTACAGCTGGTAGTTGCTTGCCGGTATGCTCTGGGGGTGGTGACGCAGTCCTTGAGCAGTTCCGTGATCGCCATCCCGTCTGTTCATCAACGCTTGAACACCGCGTGTCCCTACTTCACCATGTTCCCGCTTGAGTTCCCCCTCGCCAGACTTGCACGCGCCAGAAAAGGTCAGTGGGTACTGGATCCGTTCTGTGGGCGTGGGACAACAATGTTCGCTGCGAGGCTCCGAGGACTAAATTCGGTGGGTATTGATGCGAGTCCAGTGGCTGCCGCAATAGCGGCCGCGAAGGTTGCCCGCGCCGATCGCATCGCGGTCGAAACCCTGGCTATTCAGCTATTGCAGACTTCGCCGGCCCCCACGTCCGTGCCCTCTGGTGAGTTTTGGGAGTGGGCGTATCACCCAAAGACCCTGATCGAAATGTGTGCGTTGCGCGAGCAACTCGCGAACATTGCCTCAGACCACGAGGATGCAGCCGTACTTCGAGCGATCGTGCTCGGTATCCTTCACGGCCCGCTCACTAAAGCTGTACCGACTTACCTGTCTAACCAAATGCCACGAACTTATGCCACAAAGCCCAACGCCGCTGTGAAATTCTGGCAAACCCGCGCGATGAGACCTCCTTACGTGAATGTGCTTGACGCAGTGTTACGCCGAATCAGATACACACTCGCCGACGTGCCCAGAGAGCACGGCGGCGATATCTACTGCGGTGAATCGTCGGACGTGCTGCAGCGTTTGCAGCACTCTTTCGATTGGGTCGTCACGAGCCCACCGTATTTCCGCATGTACACGTACATGCCCGATCAATGGTTGCGGTCTTGGTTCCTCGGTGGGCCGCCATTCGTTGAGTACACGACTGACAATCAGCTTCGTCACACCAGCGTTGATATATTTGTGAGCGATCTCGCGTCGGTATGGGCCAGCGCGGCTGAACGGAGCAACCCTCAGGCCAGAATGGCTATTCGGTTCGGCGCGTTGCCTAGTGTGGACGCAAAACTGTCCCCGGAGAACCTGTTGAGGCGCTCGCTAGAGGAATCAGGTCGCTGGAAAGTGACGCGTGTTCGTGACTCCGGGCAGCCGAACAGTCAAGCACGTCAATCAAGCCAGATGGGTAAGGCTGGCACATACGCCGACGAAGTCGATGTGCTTGCACGATTGATTTGAGTACTACAATGAGATGAAGAAGTAGCCAAAAAGGGACTGCAGATCCTAAGACCCGCCGTTAAGCCGACTCCCACTTTGTGACCTCCAACAGCACACGAGTCGATTGGTCTTCCGGACCGCGTGCAAGCACCACTTGCCCGTTCATCATTGCCGAATAGCTATATTCGGGCGATCGAAGGACAGCCCTTTTGAGTTGAAACCTTGCGCGCTGCTGACATGCCCCTTCGAACAGCTAACGCGAACTGTACTGGTTCGAACTCCGTTTCGAGTGGTGCCCCCAGTCGGACTCGAACCGACACTTGACGGATTTTAAGTCCGTTGCCTCTGCCAATTGGGCTATGGGGGCCTTGTCGCACCCGACTGGTCGGGTGCGACAGGGATCAGACTATCGGGTGGGCTTGAGCTATCGACATCGCGATACCGTCGAGGATGTCGTGTTCGCTGACGACCAGTTCGGTGATCCCGGCTTTGGCCTCGAAGGTCTGAGCCAGCACCGTGGTGATGATCGCTCCGCCGCCGATGACGTCCACCCGCCCCGGATGCATCGGACCGAAGGCAGCACGATCAACCCGCGGCATGGCAATGAGACGCTCACACACGTCGAACAGTTGCTTGAACGGAATCCTCGACAGGTGCACCTTCTCAGCGTCGTACTCCGGAAGATCCTGCGCGATCGCGGCCAGCGTCGTCATGGTTCCAGCGACACCCACCCACGTGTGCGCCTTCTCGACGGGTACGACCTCGAACGCCTCGGCCAATTTCGCGGTCGCAAAAGCTGTCGCCTCGGAAACCTGCTCTGCCGTAGGCGGATCCGACGGTAAGCACCGCTCCGTGACGCGCACACAGCCGATGTCGGTGGAGTACGCAGCTTGGACCCCGGACGCCTCGCCGAGGACAACTTCAGTGGATCCGCCGCCGAGATCTACCACCACGAAGGGGCCCGCCGACGGATCGAGTTCTCCCACAGCACCGCTGAACGAGAGACGTGCCTCTTCGTCGCCGGTGATCACCTCGGCTCCGGATCCGGGAATCACCGCACCGAGCACGTCCCGCGTCATCGTGAAGAACTCTTCCCGATTCGCAGCGTCGCGAGTAGCCGAGGTGGCGACCATGCGAACGGCGGTTGCTCCGGCGTCGGCGATCATCGACGCGTACTCGACGAGCGCAACCCGGGTGCGTTCGATGGCCTCGGGCGCGAACGCCCCTGTTGCATCAACGCCTTGACCGAGTCGCACGACGCGCATCTCACGTCGGACATCCACCAGACGACCGTCAGCTCCGACGTCGGCGATCAGCAGTCGAATGGAGTTGGTACCGCAATCAACTGCGGCAACACGGCGAGTCACTGGTCGGTGTTGTCGGCATCGTCGATGCCAGGCCAGTCCGCGGGAATTGCAGTGCCGCGGAGCTTTCCGTGACCGGCCAACGCCACGGACTCGTCACCGAGCGGATTCACGCCGGGACCCTTGGCAAGCGAATGCGCCATCAGCACGTGCAGGCACTTGACGCGATCCGGCATCCCACCACCGGCAAAGTCGGTACCGAGAGATTCGATCGCGTCACGCTCGGCGAGGTACGACTCGTACGCCCGGCGGTAAGCCGTGGCAAGATCGGGATCCTGCGTCAGACGTTCGGTCATCTCACGCATGACGCCGGCGGATTCCTGACGGCTCGCTTCGGCCGTCAGTCGCGGGTCGGTGAGGTAGTACAACGTCGGGAACGGTGTTCCGTCCGGAAGTTTGGGGGCAGTCTTGACGACGCCCGGCTGACCGTCCGGGCTGCGGTACGCGATCTCGATCACTCCGCGTGGCTCACGGCCCAATTGAGCGGCAACGGCGTCGAGGTCCGCCTGTGAAACCTGTGGGGAATTTTCGGACGTGTTGCTCACCCGGTGGGTACTCCTTGTTCTTCTGGCTCTATCGGCGCCAACGGCATCGGGGCCGGTGTCGTCGTCTCGGGAACCACTGGCGGTTCCGAAATCGTTTGCCACAGGTCGCGATACCACGGACCTGTCAGCGGTGTTTCCTTTTCCTGCTTCTTCTCCGGCTCCTTGTAGTCACCGGGAAGTTGAACCTGAAACGGGGTCTCGCCCGGTTTGACGTACCGAAGGCGTTCTCGTGCAAGAGCTTCGATGTACGCAGGGTCGTCGAAACGTGCGTTCTGCCCTTGCAGCTTTCGCAGCTCTTCCTCGAGCACCTGACGTTCGGCCGCCACCTGCGCGGCGTCCGATCGCTGGCTGATGTAAGTACGCAGCGGCACAGCCAGTGTCAGCGCCAACATGAGTACAACCATCGCGAGCACCACGGCCCGGCTGGTGGACAACCCGAAAATGGTGTTGTCCGACTTGGGAAGTCGAGACCAGAACTTGTTGGTTCCGCTCTTCCCTCGAGCCGATTTCGACCCGCGTGCCGACGCCTTCTCTGTCGAGGCCCTCGACTGCGCGGGGTCTGTCACAGCGGAATCAACTGCTGCCGGATCTACCGAAGGTTCCGACGCCCGTGGGCGTCGAGCGCTGTCACGACGCGCACGAGACGGTGTGTCTCCACGACGGGAACCACGACCCCCCGGACTTCCGCCGGGGGATCGTGGCTTACCGCGCTGTGCAGACACTACTGAATCTTAGATTTCCGTCAGGCCTCGAAAGCGAAGCGCGGGAACGCAACCTCGCCGGCGTAACGTGCTGCATCGCCGAGGTTCTCCTCGATACGCAGCAGCTGGTTGTACTTGGCAACGCGCTCGCTGCGGGCCGGAGCACCGGTCTTGATCTGGCCGCTGCCGACGGCAACTGCGAGGTCGGCGATGGTGGTGTCCTCGGTCTCGCCGGACCGGTGGCTCATCATCGTCTTGTAACCGTTGCGGTGAGCGAGATCGACAGCGTCGAGGGTCTCGGTCAGGGTGCCGATCTGGTTGACCTTCACCAGGAGTGCGTTGGCCGCGCCCTTGACGATGCCTTCTTCGAGACGCTCGGGGTTGGTGACGAAAAGGTCGTCGCCGACGAGCTGGATCTTGTTGCCGATCTGATCGGTGAGCGCAACCCAGCCGTCCCAGTCGTCTTCGTCGAGCGGATCCTCGATGGAGACGAGCGGGTATGCGTCGATGAGGTCGGCGTAGAACGCCGCCATCTCGGCCGCCGTGCGGTTCTTGCCCTCGAACTTGTAGCCGGTGCCGTCGGTGTAGAACTCGGTGGCGGCGACGTCGAGAGCGAGCGCGACGTCGGTACCCAGCTTGAGGCCGGTC
The DNA here is from genome assembly GCF_042670865.1 of Rhodococcus sp. NPDC057135. NCBI lineage: Bacteria > Bacillati > Actinomycetota > Actinomycetes > Mycobacteriales > Nocardiaceae > Rhodococcus > Rhodococcus sp. NPDC057135. Next base: position 527,970 of record NZ_JBHUUU010000003.1, on the reverse strand, counting down.
TTGTTCACGGCGATCGTGATGAGGTCGAGTGCTTCCTTGGTACCCGCGACGTCCGGAGCGAATCCGCCTTCGTCACCGAGACCGGTGGAGAGGCCCTTCTCCTTGAGAACCGACTTCAGGGAGTGGTAGACCTCGGTGCCCCAGCGCAGCGATTCCTTGAAGCTCGGTGCGCCGATGGGCGCAACCATGAATTCCTGGACGTCGACACCGGTGTCGGCGTGTGCGCCACCGTTGAGGATGTTCATCATCGGGACGGGGAGTACATGAGCGTTGGGGCCACCGACGTAACGGAACAGCTCCAGGCCCGAGGACTCGGCAGCGGCGCGAGCGACGGCAAGCGAGGCACCGAGCAAAGCGTTTGCGCCGAGGCGGGACTTGTCCGGGGTGCCGTCTGCGTCGAGCAGCGCCTGGTCGACCGTGCGCTGCTCGGTCGCGTCGATGCCGATGATGGCAGGAGCGATCTCGCCGAGCACAGCCTCTACGGCCTTCTCGACGCCCTTGCCGCCGTAGCGCGCGCCACCGTCGCGCAGTTCGACGGCTTCGTGCTCACCGGTCGAAGCGCCGGACGGCACCGCAGCCCTGGCGAAACTTCCGTCTTCGAGCAGAACCTCGACCTCAACCGTGGGGTTGCCACGGGAATCAAGGATCTCGCGAGCTCCGACCTGCTCAATACTGGCCACTGTGTGGTTCTCCTTCGAATGGGCTTCGCATTGGGGCACGCACTGCGTGCTTGACACTTGGGCTCCGACCCCTCCGGTCGAAAGAGGACCACGATCGCCGCTGGGCCTCTGCAGTGCCAGCACCTCTGTAGTGCCAGCACACAGCCTAACCGCACCGGCCGAAGGCTTCTTTATCGACGCGCGGTCATGGCCCCGACCTGCGGTCGATCACCGTCAGTCCGGCCGAACCCCGACTGAATATGCCGACGCACGATCACGGACCAGCGCGAGATAGTCGCCCGAGAGGTTGTACGCCATCAGCGCCTGCTGCCAACCGGCAGCGGTAGTGAGGTCTCCCCCACGTGCGCACAGGTACCGGGCAGCGGTGAGGGCGGCGTCGTCGATGTTGTCCGGGTCCACGCGGCCGTCGCCATTGGCGTCGACACCCCATTTGAGCCACGTCTCAGGGATGAACTGCATGGGCCCCATGGCACGGTCGTGCACGGGGTCGCCGTCCATCGCTCCGCCGTCGGTGTCGGGGATCTCGGCAACTCCCGGGCCACCGTCGAGAGGGATTCCCCGAATGATCGGGGCGACCTGCCCCAGCGCGTCGACCGACGAACCGTCGTAGGTCCCGTGGCGGCTCTCGACGCTGCCGATACCGGCCAGGGTTGTCCACCCGATTCCGCAGCCGGGAAGCGTCTCGGCCATGACCGCAGCGGCATACCCGTATGCCTCGAGTGCAGTGGTACCGATCCCGATGTCGTCGGACAATCCCGCCGCCCAATCGGCAAGTTGATCGGCACTGCGGCCGGGAGCGTTGATGTCGATCGGCGGTGTCGGAGCACCGCTACCTGGGGGTATGCCCTCAGGAATGGCAACCTTCGGTTCGTTCGATCCACACGCCACGACGCCAACGCCCAGCAAAGCTGTTCCGGCAGCTACTGCGGCGACGGCTCTCGAGAGACGCCGGGGACTTCTGCGGGCAGCGGAGGTTCGGTACACCCTTCCATCATCCACATGCGAGCGAACTACTCCCGAATCCATTGGTAAAGACCAGCAAAAGTACAGGTCAGGGCATGGTTCCCCGCTGATTGTGGAGTATCTTTTTCTGAGTTAAGGCTGGCCTAGCCTCATGAAGCTGTCCGAACCTGTTTCACCCACTCAGTCAGGAGTCGCCCGTGCCCGTGTCGGTACTCGCTGCCGCGAGCACACCGTCAGTTGCCACTCAGCTATTCGGCAGTGGCCTGATCGGTCTGCGCGAAGGCCTCGAAGCAGGCATCGTGGTGATGATTCTCGCTGCCTACCTTGTGAAGGCTCAGCGCAAGGACGCACTCAAATGGGTGTGGCTCGGCGTCGCGATCGCCGTCGGGATGGTGGCGATCATCTTCTTCGCGATCCACTACGGAACATCGACGGTCGACGGCTTGACCGCCGAGATCATCGCAGGCGTTGCCTCCCTGATCGCCGTCGTCATCGTCACGATCATGGTCCTGTGGATGCGCACGGCAGCGAAGAACATTTCCGGGGATCTGAAAGCCGGAATGGAAAAGGCGCTGATCGCGGGACCCGTCGCCATTTTGTCGCTGTCGTTCTTCGCGGTTGGTCGTGAAGGCGTCGAGACGGCGTTGCTCATGGTCGGATACGCCGAGAACACCGCGGGCAGCTCCTGGCCGCTGGTCGGACTGCTCCTCGGAATTCTCGTGGCCGCCGCCTTGACCGTGGCCATGTACTTCGGCGCTCTCCGCCTCAACCTGACGACATTCTTCCGGTACACAGCGATCTTCCTCATCGTCGTTGCCGCCGGAATTCTCTCGTACGGCGTTCGCGCTCTGCAGACCGGAAACGTCCTGCCTGGCGGATCCTCTCTCGCGTTCAACCTGACGCCCGGATACGACCCGTCGACCTGGTACGGCACCGTCCTCGCCGGAATCTTCAATTTCCGGCCGGATCCGACTGTCCTGCAAGCCACCGCGTGGGTTGTGTACCTCGTCGTCGTTCTCGCGCTCTTCCTTCGTCCGCTTCCGTCGAAGCCGTCCGAGCCGACGGCCCCGCCTGCGCACGACACCCATGTTCCCGAAAAATCCTGAGAGGCATTGCCGACATGCGTAAATCCACCCTCGTACTGGCCACAGCTGCGGTACTTCCCTTCTCCCTCGCCGCGTGTACCGAGAAGACGACGGCGAGCGACGGCGACATCGTCGTCACCGCCACCGACGACTCGTGTGAGGTCAGCGCGACGACGGGGACGACCGGCACGTCGACGTTCCAGGTGACGAACAACGGCTCGAAGGTCACCGAGTTCTACGTCTTCGCCGAGGGTGATCGAGCGATGGGCGAGGTCGAGAACATCGGCCCCGGCCTGACCCGTCAGCTGATCGTCTCCCTCCCCGAGGCCGCGACGTATCAGCTCGCGTGCAAGCCGGGCATGGTCGGAACCGGAATCCGTCAGGACTTCGTCGTCACCGGTGATTCGCAGGCGGCCACCGACGAGAGCGGCCAGCTCGCCGAGGCCGCCGACGGTTACCGTCGATATATCCGCAGCCAGATCGTCGCCTTGCAGGACACCGCAGCGCAGTTCGTCGCCGCTGTGCAGTCCGGCAACGTCGACCAGGCAAAGGCACTCTTCCCGATTGCACGTACCTACTACGAGCGCATCGAGCCCGAAGCCGAGAGCTTCGGCGAACTCGATCCCAAGCTGGACTTGCGCGAAGCGGATCTCGAGCCCGGTCAGGTCTGGACCGGATTCCACCGCCTCGAGAAGGATCTGTGGGTCACCGGGCTGCAGCCGGATACCAACGCGGTCGCCGATCAGCTACTCGAAGACATCCAGTACCTTGCCGACCAGGTGAACGCCGACGATTACACGATCGATCCCACCAAGATCGCCGGCGATGCCCAAGGACTGCTCGACGAGATCTCGACTTCCAAGATCACCGGTGAGGAAGACATCTTCTCGCACACCGACCTGTGGGATTTCCAGGCCAACGTCGACGGCTCACAAGCTGCGATCGCGGCACTGAACCCGATTCTGCAGGAACGTAATCCCGAGCTCGCCCAGCGCATCGCCGACCGATTCGCCGACCTCGATGCCGCGCTGGCACAATTCCGCGTCGGCGACGGATTCGTGTACTACGACACCGTTACCGAGGCGCAGCGTCAGGAACTCTCGCGTAAAATCGACGCCCTGTCCGCCGAGGTCAGCCAGGTCCAGGAAGTAGTTGCGGGACAGTAGATGACTGATTCACCAGAAGGCACACCCACTGCGGAAAACGCAGCACCGCATGCAGTTTCACGGCGCCGATTGTTCGGCGCCGTGGGAGCCGGCGCTGTCCTGGCCGGTGCCGGCGCCGTCATCGGGCGGGTGACCGCCGACGACAATTCCGGCGCAAATTCCGCAGATGTGGTGGCCTTCCGCGGTGAACATCAGGCAGGCATCACCACGCCGGCCCAGGATCGCATGCACTTCGTCGCTTTCGACGTGACGACGAAATCACGGGACGAACTGATCACGCTGCTGCAGACGTGGACGGCGATGGCCGAACGAATGACTGCGGGTCAGGAAGCAACCGAAGACGGCGCGACCGGCGACGGTCCGTACGCACCACCGAGCGATACCGGCGAGGCTCTCGATCTGGCGTCTTCGCAGCTCACCCTGACCATCGGATTCGGACCGTCCCTTTTCGACGACCGTTTCGGGCTCGCGGACAAGAAACCTGCTGCCCTGCTGGATCTTCCCCACTTCCGTGCTGACAACCTCGATGCCAATCGCAGCGGCGGCGACATCGCCATCCAAGCGTGCGCCAACGATCCCCAGGTTGCCGTGCATGCGATCCGTAACCTCGCACGAGTCGCTTTCGGGACTGCGTCGGTCAAGTGGTCGCAACTCGGGTTCGGACGAACGTCCTCGACCTCGACGACGCAGGCGACACCACGAAATCTGTTCGGGTTCAAGGACGGAACCGCCAACATCAAGGCAGAAGATCCAGACGCACTCGCCCAGCACGTCTGGGTCGACCCCACTGACGATCAGGCCTGGATGGCAGGCGGATCGTTCCTCGTCGCCAGACGCATCCGGATGCTGATCGAGCAGTGGGATCGCGCAGTGCTCAAGGAACAGGAAGCCGTCATCGGCCGATCCAAACGGAGCGGAGCGCCGCTCGGTGGCAAGGACGAGTTCGACGAACTCGATCTCGATTCCAAAATGGGACACGACTTCGTCATCCCGGAGGATTCACACGTGCGTCTGGCCTCGGCCGAGGAACTCGGTGGGATTCAAATCCTGCGCCGCGGATACAACTTCACCGACGGCTCCGACGGCTTCGGCCACCTGGACGCGGGACTGTTCTTCGTCGCGTATTGCCGGAATCCAGTCGAGCAGTTTGTTCCGATGCAGCAGAACCTTTCACGGCACGATGCGTTGAACGAATACATCCAGCACGTCGGTTCCGCAGTCTTCGCCTGCCCCGGCGGTCTCGCCGACGGCAAGGACTGGAGTTCTCAACTGTTCACCTGATGAGCATCTCCACATTCAGTATCTCCACGAACGCACCAAATTGACCGGCGCCCGATTCCGCTCGGTCAGTGGATCGATCGCCTTGGTCGTAGTCGGTGGCAGCAATGCCGAAGTAGGTACCGGCGCGACAATCTCAGTTGTTTGCGCCTGCGGCGGTTCCGCCTGTGCCGGATCCGAGAACGGGCGCAGCACTGCCCACGCGAGGAAGCTGGTCAGTGCAACCAGCGAGAACCCCACGCCCACAAGGATTTGCATTCTCCCAAGCCCACCTGCGGGTGGCGAATCTGATTCGGTGCCTTCTTCGGTTACACCGACGCTGTGCACCTCGGCCTCATCGGGAGACGCTTCGACCGCATCCGTTGCGATTTCCGAGTCCGCGACTTCCGAATCCGGAAATTCCGAATCCGTGACTTCCGAGCCTAGGTGTTCCTGATGTAAGACCTCGGCTATCAGTGCGGCGCCCTTGGCCGAGGCGAGCTCGGGCTCGGCCGGCCTGATCACCGGTACCGAAAACTCCCTCTCGAGAATCTTCTCCACCAGTGATATTCGGGCGCCTCCCCCGACGAGGACCAAGGCGTCAGGGACGCACCGGGCTCGCGCCGCGACTTCTCGAATCACCATCAGCGTGTCTTCGACTTCCCGTGTGACAACCGAATCGAAACGGATGCACATGGATTCGGGAACGGGCATCACCTGCGCACGACGGGAGCCGCTGGCAAGGTATTCCTTGACTGCACGTGCGTCGAACACGCCATCACCGTCGAAAGCCACATCAGGACCGGTTGCCGACAGCAACTCCGCGACGATTCCGTCGAGCCTGTCACCGGCGAGCGCCGTCGACCGCGTGGACGCGATAGTTGTCGCAGTTCCAATCTCGATCATCGAGACAGTCACTCCGGTTCGGCCGATATCGAGAACGGCCAGTAGCCGAAAACCTTCGGCCGCACCCGAAGTCCGTACCAACGCGACAACGGCCACCGCTTCCGGCACGGTGACGGCGCCATCGACACCTCGGGCACGCAATTCCGATTCGAGCGCTACGTTCTGTCGCTCGTCGGGAACCGCGATGACCATTCGAGACGTGTCCCCGCGAACTGCAGCACCTAGATGAATCGCGGCTGTCCGCGCCGGAGATGCGTCGAATGCGTCCACCGTCCGAGTCAGGAATCGACCGCCGCTCTCGGATCCGGTTTCCGGCTGGGGGTCGGCGCGAACAATACGAACCGATGCAGCGCCCAACGACGCACCGAACACTGGATCCATCGCTGTACGCACCCCCGTATCCAACCCTTGCACTGTTTATTCGTCACTAAACATACTTGCGGTATGTTATCCGTAGCGGGAAGTTTACCGGATCCCTCGGAGACCGGAGAACTACGCGAAACTGGCAGGCCGAATCAATGTGTGGAGAGGTCCTTGAACAAATCGATGGCCAACATGACAACCGTGATGTCCGCACTACCCATACCCCGCCCCTCCCTGCTGGCGACCACCACCCGACACCTCCGCGACCGCCAGACACCGACCGGGATTCGCACGATTGACACGTGGATTCCAGGCCCTGGTGATGCGGCACTGTTCGCCTCGCTTCACCTGCCTACGGACGCTGCCGTGCGCGGTGCCGTCGTCATATGTCCACCCCTTGCGAAGGAACACATCAGCGCTTATCGGGGACTGCGCCAACTCGCCCAGGAACTTGCCGGGCGCGGATTCCTCGCTCTTCGTTTCGACTATGAGGGACAGGGAGATTCGTCCGGTCGGCAGGACGACCCGCTAGCAGTTGCGCACTGGCAGGCCAGCGTGGCGGCAGCCGTGGCGTACGTGCGGCGTACAGGTATCGAGTCCGTAGCCGTCACAGGTTTGCGCGCAGGAGCTCTACTCGCCGCATCCACCGTGGATACCCTTGGAGACCTACGTGCGATGGTCTTGTGGGATCCGGTCATATCCGGTAGGTCCTACGTTCGAGAACTGACTTCGATGTACCGCGTTTCCGTCGACGACGACCCCCACCACGACGACCGCACATCAATCGTCGGCGGCCTGCTGGCTTCCGCGGCGATGAAAGACCTTTCCGGACTTGACCTCAGCACGTTCGATCCGAGTTCGTCGACAAAAGTCCTCGCCGCGATTCGCCCTGAATTCGCTGATTCGCCCCGCACGGTTCGGATGCTCGAGCGATCCGGTGCTGAACGCATATTCGTCGAACGGCAGAATCAGTTCGTTTCCCCCAGCAGTTTCGTACTCTCGGTGCCTACGCACGACATACAACGGATTTCGAGTTGGGTATCGCGACAATTCGGCGAGGACAAGACTTTCGTCGATCCAGAGATCACGTCGGCGGCGCATGTCGCGACGGCTGACGACGGCGAAGAAATCTGGGAAATCTTGGAACGACGGTCCACCGGATCACTCTTTGCAATCTCCACCGCATCCCGCACGACTGCGAGCCACGCTGCCACTGCGATCTTTCACAGCACCGCGAACGAGTACCGGATCGGGCCGGCGAGGCTGTGGGTCGAGTCCGCTCGAACTCTCGCCTCGCATGGTATCCGGTCGATTCGCTTCGACAGGATGGGCACAGGAGACAGCGGAACGGTCTCCACCGACGAGAACACCCCCATCGTGTCTCCGGAAGCGCGCCGCAATGTGCTGGACCTCGTCGACGCCCTCGGCGTGCCGCCGTCCCGCCGGATGCACATCGGAATGTGTTCCGGTGCCTGGATGGGTGCCTACGTGGCTAGCCAGCGCGGGGCACGGTCCGTGGTGCTGCTCAACATCGTGAATTGGTCGATCAACAATCGACGACCACCGGTGAAGAAAGCGCACGTCGATGCAATGGAGTCTGACGTTGCAAACCGAATTTTCATCGTGGCCAGAACAATTCGCAACGCCGGACGGCGAGCCCAGCAGTACTTGCCTTACCCGGTGTGGCTCGGTCTCGGCTTCCTCGGATTGGTCAATGCCCCCGAGTCGATGCTTCGCACCTTGACCCGCCGCGGGACACAAACTGCCGTGTCCCTCTCGCCGGAAGACGAAGTTTGGTTCGAAGCGAACAGAGGCCGACGAGGTGTCACACGTCTTTCGAGCTCGAAGAATCCCCCGCACGTCTTGTTCTCCGGCTCCGGTGATCACAACCTGTTCCATCGCAGTTCGCGAGAACGCGTCGGCCGGTTGATCGTTGCATCTGCACTCGACGCGTTCGGAGATCGAAGACTTGCCGTGTCGGCGCGCGACAAGGAGCGACTCGGAGCATGATTCGCACGTCGACCCGGGTCAACATTCGAACGTCGTCCCACGTATTCGTAGTCGTTGCAGCGACAACCGCGGCGCTTCTGACCGGTTGCACTGCCGACACGACGCCCGCAGAACCGACTCCCACGTCCGCGCCCCTTCCCTCGATCAGCGCCGACGCCGCCGGGGCCAGAGGCAAACTGGAAAGCGCGTCCGAGTTCGACGACGTCGATCCACTGATAGCCGACGTGGGCGCGACTGCCCACCAGATCACGTACCGATCAACTTCAGGCATGGACGGAAGTTCAACGGTCGTGTCTGGAATCGTCTTCGTTCCGGAAGGCGATCCACCACCGGGCGGGCGACCTGTTGTCACCGTCGGTCACGGCACAACGGGAGTCACGGCGGAGTGTGGACCGTCGATGTACCCCGATCTCCTGGGCTACGCGAGCACGATCGTCCCTTTGATGAAACTGGGATTCGTCGCGGTCATGACCGACTACCAAGGGTTGGGTCCGGCAGGCGGTACCAACCCGTACCTAGACCCGAACACCAGCGCCTTCAACTTGATCGACGGAGTTCGCGCAGCGCGGGAAATGGTCCCGGACACGTCCTCGAAATGGGCAGGACTCGGCGTGTCGATCGGTGGACAGGCAACGTGGGCGGCAGCAGAGTTATCCGGTTTCTACGCGCCCGAATTGAATTTCGTCGGGTCGGTTGCGCTGGCTCCCGCCGCAGATCTTTCCAAACTCGCCGACTTGGCCCAGTCGCAGTGGCTCACACATGAACAGCAGATCATGATGTCGTACGTAGTATCTGGGCTGACCACGGCCCGACCCGGGACCGATCCAGGCAACTACCTACACGGCGCGCTGTCGAGTAACTCTGAGATGTGGTTGGCATGTGCGGGTCCGGCGTTGAAAGAACGCGGCGAACAAGCATCACGACTGAATCCCGCCGACACCCTGCCGAGCTCCGACGAGGCCGGAGCTGTCCTGCGCGACTGGCTCACATCGATCGCCCTCCCCCAGCGTCCATCCGGAGGACCACTGCTGGTCATCAACGGCGACGCTGACGAGACGATTCGTCCGCAGTGGGTGCAAGAGGCCGTCGACAATGCTTGTGCGTTCGGCGATTCGGTGCAGCACATCGTCAGAGCAGGCCAAACTCACAACAATCTGGATCCGGGGTCGGAGACTGCGGTCTGGCTCCAAGCGCGCTTCAGAGGCGAGTCGCCGCCGTCGGACTGCTGATTTATCGTCGAAAACTCGAATCGACCAGGTACTCCATATTTTGAACCGAAGGTGTGGACACGACGTCTGAATGTGCCTTCACCGAAGTCACTTCCGTCCCGTTCCGAACCACACTGACCGAGACGGCACCGACCGCAGAGGGAACCGTGCACACATCCATCCCTGAATCAGCACTGCACGTGGTCGTCGAACCACCGACCGTAACTTTCACTTCTGCACCCTCGACCAAGAATGTCAAAACCTCGATCGTGTCGCGAACCGGGGACGACCCCGCGCGCAGAATCATCGGAGATTCCGAGGGAAGTGCGGGTTGCGCGGACGACAGTTGGTTCCGGTAGCTGACGTAAGCGACGTCACGTGTAATCGTCGGTGCCGTTCCGGTTTTGAACCAGTCGACAAAATATGCGTTCAGATCGAGCAATGCCCGACCGTGCCCCTCACTCGGCGCAAACGCCGTGCCTTCGCTGTAGTCGTTCCACGAAATAAGTTGCACCCATTCACTATCCGATTCACGCGCAATCTGCCAGGTGTTTCGGAGATTCCCGGTATTCTGCGCTTCGTCGAAAACCGATTGGCTGGGACGCGCATCCTGGAATGAGACCGACTGCATCCATATCTTGCCCAGAGCATGCGCTCGATTCGCCTGATCCAGTGGCGAGCCGATTCCGGTGTCCGCCACTGGATTGAAGGCGGGGTTACGTCCACCCCACGTCGACATTCCGTAGCTTATCGACGCGAATGAATCCATATTTGTAGTGGAGTTCAGGAAGAGCGGAACGAAGGCTACCTCGATCCCGTAGCGGGCCTTCATTATGTCGAGAAACTGCGACCACCACGCCGGATCGTGTTTCTCGGCAAGAAACGGCGAAATTACGACCCTGTTGTCCGCCAATCGAAAAACTGACGGCGATGACGCATACTGTGACAACTCGTCTGCCAGATCTGCGGGGTCCAATGTGCCGAGTTCGCCATTCATATCCGGCATCAACATTATTTCGAACGCGGGATCGACTGCCGCTGAAGCCGCGAGAAGTTCGGCCGGAACGGAAGAAGACCACAACGCGTTCGACGACTTCGTCAGAATGTCAACCGAGAAGCCACCGATTCCCGCGTCGATTGCCTGCCGCACTTCATCTTGCAGATCTCGCTGCCTCCACTGTGGGTCAGCTGAAACGGGCCGTGATTGTGGCCGGTCTCGGAGAAACCCTCCGACTGCGGCGTACGCGCCTCGTTCACCGTTCGGGTTGAGATACTGCGTGGCGTAATAGTCCTCGCCCGACGGTAGATTGTCGATCGAGACGGGATACGGCGGGAAGTAATGTGCAAAGACCATCTTGCCGTTCGCCTGTCCGAAGACCGGAACATCGAAGGCGAGATGCGACGACGCCGTCTCGTCAACTTTCGCGGTTCGGCCCATTCCATCAGAGAGTCGAAAGCCGGCCGCTACGAGAAGCGCTGATGACACCAGCGTAATTCCGATGGCAATTGCACGAAATTGCCTGCCCCGCGAACCTTCGATACTCACCCGTTTCCGATTTCGAGCATCGGCGTTCACCGAATCAGCCACCCCTTCTCGCGCACGGTCTTACGCCGCAATGCCCGGTGACGTTGTCATCCAGAACCTGGGAATGGCATTCCAACTTGATTCTGCTGCAAAGAATCCGAAGCTTGCGGCGGGTGATTCGACCTGGAATCGGAATCGCCGTTTCCACCGAGTGATCTTACCTGCCGCTCATCGGTCGGCAACTCGTCGCTCGAGCGGTTTGCCTTCTGCGCGACCTTCGTGCGGAGCATCGAGCGAGGGATTGCCACTGTGGGACTGTCCAGATCACTGCGCGTGTAGCGCCCTTCGGTCTCTGCCGGCTCCCATTGGTCGAAATCGATGCGCATATCTTCGGCCGGAGATTCGACCGAATCACCCGAATCATGCTTGTCCACTTCATTCTTCCCCGTCGATCCGACACCTGGTTCAGCGTGGACTCCCTGCGCAGCAGCTCGCCGTTCGACGGGAGGCCACGCGCCGACTGGTTCATTCGGTTCATTTTTCACCGGAGGCTCGTTCGCCGCAGGCTCGTCCACCACGCTCACTCGGCTACGGCCCTTGACCGAGCTACTACGTCCGACACCCGTGAGCACCGCACCCAACAGGTTCGCGCCGGCAGCGCGCAGCGTGGTCGCTGCGTCTTCCACCTCGTCCACCGACGAAATACTCTGTGTTGAAACAAGAACCACGCCGTCGACGACTGAGCCGATCACAGCCGAATCGGAATAGAGCGACAAAGGTGGACCCACGACGATCGTGTATTCGAATTTCTCGGAGGCCTCCAAGAGGATCTCGCGTGCCGAGACCGATGCGATGGCGTCACCGGAATCGGATCGTATCGAGCCGGCGGGCAGCAGAGTCAATGAGCGACCGGGTACCTGAACGAGCGCGTCCACGAGCGGAATCGCGCCGGCAAGAACGTCGGAAAAGCCGGCTGCCGGCTTGATACCGAGGTATGAATCCACGCTCGGCGACCTCAAGTCACCGTCCACCAACAGCACTCGACGTCCCGCTTCGGACAAGACAACCGCGAGATCGGCTGCGAGACACCCCGCAGGCTCAGAGTACCGAGGTGAAGCGATGAGGACCGAACGGATCGCGTCGGCACTCGGCCCGGCGAACTCGATACCCGTCCTGAGCTTGCGTATCGACTCGGCATACGCAGTCGCGCCGTCCGAAGGGAACGTCAACGCGTGAGATCCCCGCGAAGCCGATTCCGGAACTGTCGCCAAAATCGGTACACCCGCAACGGCAGAGAGCATGGAAGCACTTCGAACTGATCGATCGAGCCGCCCGAGGAGCACCCGGACGCCGATGCCGACTACCAGACCACCAACGAGGCCGAACAGGGACGTCATCACGAGATTCGAACCCCCACTGGCATCTTCAGCGTTGGCCTCGGTGACAACCTGGACAGACGTATTCGGACGGCCACCACCGTTAGGGGTCTCCAACTGCCCGACATATTGTGCGAAATTCTTCGCATACGCATTGGCGATGCCGGCTGATCCTTCGGCCGTCGAATCCGTGACGGAGACTTGCAAGAGCACGGTTTTCTCCACTGCTGCAGCCGAAACCTGCGAGGCCAACTCGTGTCCGCTCATTGGAAGACCCAGGTCGTCGATCACCTTGACCGCCAGATCGTCGCTCGAAAACAGTTGGGCATAGGTCGCCGCTCGTTGCTGAGAAAACAAATCGCCCTGATAGGCGCCAGCCGAGTCAGCACTGATCGGCGAGCCGATGAACAGCACAGTTGTCGACGTGTAGGACGACGGACTCGAGATGGCCATGAAAGCACCGAGGATCAAGCCGAGCACCGCGAAGACAGGTATTGCCCACCCCCGCCTCAGAATTCGCGCGGCAGTGCTGAGTACATTCATGTGTTCGCCTTTCTTGGAGACCGCTGTGTGCGTGTGTCTCCGTCGCGCCGTGGCGTGTGACTTGCCACCGAGTCAGTTGTGTCTGGCCGACCACCGGGCAACACTGCCCCTCGCTGCGTTCGGCGCGTGGTGGCCAGCAGCACCGAGCCTTCGATCTTCGCACCTGCGATTTCCAGATCGTGAATCTTCGTCATCAACGTCTGCTTGTTTGTCGAATGAGATTGAACGACAAGGATTATCGAACGGCATACCTTGGCCAATCGGCTCGAGTCGGCGTACTGCGTCCCGCCGGAGTCGAAGACAACCACAACGTCGAACCTGGCACTCAAATCTCGCAACATCCGCCTGAACGACTCAGACTCGATGACTCTGTCGGGAGTTTCGGTCGGCGAACCGCTCCGGAGGAGAGTCGGCCGCAGTGGCGTCGAGCTCAGAACATCGTCGAGGGTGGTGTCCGACATGACGATGTCGGTGACACCCAACTCGATCTGCGCCCGCGACGATCGGAAGTTGCAGTCGACGAGAACCACCGAATATCCCAGAGCGCAAGCAGCATCGGCGATGCCGACAGCTGCGAACCTGCTGATCTCCCCCTCGTCGGCAGCGGTCACGAGCACGGGTGACGCGGGCGTACCTGTCCCGATGAGGTCTCGGTTGAACTGCAGTCGCGCAAAAGAACTTTTCAATGCCGACTGATCGCCTTCCTCGGCGGACGATCCCCTGCCACCGAGGTACTGGATGGACTCGAGCACAGGTAGACCCGTCCAGGCCGCCAATTGGTCGACACTCTGAACTGCTCTCGACCTCGCAGCAGCCAAGGTCACGCCCGTCACTCCAACCATCGATCCGACGACCAACCCCATAAGAACGTTCGGAATCGTCTGCGGGCCGGCCGGGCTCGTCGGTGCTGACGCAGTGACGACAGTCAGCGGCTGAACAGTCGGGATCAACGTCCCACTCGGCGTCTCGAGCCGCCGGATCGTCTCGTTCATCTCGTCCGAGGCCGCATTCGTCAGTTGCAACGCCCGGTCTGCGCTGTCGGCGATCCCAGAGATTTCGAGCAACACGGTGTCGGGTACAACGCGAACCGAAATGCTCTCGACGTCACGAAGACCACTCTCGCCCAGACGACTTGCGACCCGGGCCGCGAAGTCGGAACCTTCCGCCAGACGCGTGTATGTACCCGCTCGTTGCTGCGAGAATTCGTCACCTTGGAAAGGGCTCGAATCTGCATTGCCCAGAGTTGTCGGTGTTCCCCACCCTGGCGTGGTGAGAAAGAGTTGGGTCGAGGTCTTGAAAGTGGTCGGCGTGAGCAATGTCAGCAGAACGCCTACCAGCAGACCGAGCACTGTCGAGATGCCGACGACAATCCACCTGTCACGAAGGACCTCGAAGAAACGGGACGGGTTCATCGGAGAATCCCCCCATTCGGCGCGCCCTCGCGAATCACACCGGAGGCGGTCAGCGATTCCACCAGTTTCTGAGCAATCACTGCATTCCCCACTGCATTCGGATGCACACCGTCCTCGAATTTCAGTGTCGTGAGGTCCACGTCGGCGTACCAACCGTCGGCAACAGGATCGATCACGGTCGCGGCAACCGATTCCCCGTAACTTCGCAGCGCTGATACGAATTGGTCGTATCCGTCGTACGGCACAGGTGTGACGTATGTCGGCACGATGATCACCAGACGCGCATCCGGCCAGGCATCCCGGACGGCATCGATGTACGACGTCATGACTGGAAACAAATCCATCGGACTCATGTGCAGATCGTTTCGCCCACCGTCCACGAAAATGATGTCCGCTCGATACCGCTCGATCGACACCGGTAGTCGATTCGCGAATCGTGTTGTAGTTCCCTGATACTCGGGTGCGCCGTCGTTGGTGAAACCGGTGCTTCCCTGTGCATCGACATTGCAGTCCCACCCCATCCGGACGCAGATGATTCTCGGGTACGCCCCGAGCCCGATTCCGTTGATGCCCGCAGTGAAGCTGTCGCCGAACCACATCGACGCCGGCGCTGTGTCCGGCGGCAATTGAGGAGCGGTTGTCGCTGCCGTGAGGGCGGACCGGCCGTTTTCGGCAGCCGAATTCTGACGCACGGCCAGCGCCGTCGCACAAACGACCAATACCACCAGCAGAGCAAGGCCCACGAGTTCCAGCGGGCGACGGGCAGAGATTCTCGACGAGAATCGGTTCGTCCGAGTCATCGAATCGCCTCCCGTCGTGAGACGAAGAATGCACAGCCGATGATGACGAGGAAGTACGACATCGCTTGCAGCAGTGATCCTCTGAGAAGAATGATCAGGTAGAAGGGCAGGATGCAGGCAAGAATCGTCGGCGCCCTGGACTGGCGCAGCGACAATTCGATTCTTCTGTCCTGAATCCCTGCGATCAAGCCCAGAGCAACCATTCCGGCAATCAACGCGATCCACCCACCGTTGACGAACAGCTCGGACCACAACGGCGCAGAAAGGTTCTTGACCGTGTAGTTGCGGCTCTCCGCGAGCAGGATGCCCGTGTCCGTAGCTTTGCCGGGCCAGATGGTCCGCGGAATCCAGAAAAGTACAACTCCGAGTGCCTGCTTACCATCGGTAACCCCGTGCGTATTCACAAAATTGACGGTGTTGTTGACCTGTGCAAATGCGTCGTAGTCCGGAGACGTGAGCGATTCGAGAGGCGAACTTGTCTTGAACTGTGCCGACGTGCTGTACCTGAACGCATCGGCGAGTGGAAAGACCAGGACAAGTGCAGCCACGGCAAGCAGGGCAACCACACGGAAACGAACGCGGGTCGCGAAGAGTCCGAAAAGTGCCGCCACGGCGAGTGCTGCAGTACCGAACAGATACCTTGCACTCGAGATCGGATTGAACGTCAACAACAGCACGGCCCCGAGCACGATGGCGCAGAGAAGAAACAGACGATCCGCTCCCGGATTCTGATCACGGTATTTGACCACCGCGATGAATGCGACGAGCAAGGACATCATCGCGACGGCGCCGATGATACTGGCGACCGTGGATTGCCCCAGCGACGCACTCGCCTGCTCCACCACGGCACTTCGGCTCGACAGAAGCGTCCCTACACCGAGTTTCTTGATGTAGTACGCGTTGGCGACGAGGGCGCAACCGGCCAGAATCAAAACCCGAACGGGATCCACTCGCACGCTCGTGGCGTTTCCCCATCGCGTGTCTCTGATTCGACGCCACACCGCTCCGGAGAACACTATTCCGGCCAGGAAACCGCCGATCCCCAGAAGGACGATCGACACCGCTGTCGAGTTGAGGGACGGATCCACTCGGGGCGTCGTAGGAGGAATCTCTCGCAGGCGGAGCTGGGCAAGTGGAGCAAGACCCATGAAGACATAGGTGAAAACCCAGAACGACATCTCGACGAGCCGACGAAAGCCCTCGCCGACAATCCACGCGTAGCGCAATCCCGAGATCGTGGTGACGGCAAGTACCGCCATCCATACACGCCCTGGCGGTGTCGGAGTGAACTCGACGACTGCGAAAGGCACGATGATCACCATGATCACCGCGGTCCAGATCGCAATCAGCGGTGGCATCAACGAGTCCTGCCGGCTGACGTCGAATTCCGCGAACTCCTCAGGCTTTGTCCGCCCGCTGGAAATGGTTTTCACGTGGTCGTCCCGGCCAGTGCGCCTGTTCGTGTTCGGCGCAGATCGCCTGGTTCGGCACGATCAGCAGTGGACGGCACGCTCGCGGGGTCTTCACGGCCGGAGTGCTTCCGTTGGGCAGCGACCACCAGGCACACGGCAACGAGGACGGATGAGACCGCCAGCCCGATCGCGACTCCGACAGCGGTTCCAGTGAGGGCTGCAGCCGCGCTGCAGATGACGATTGCCGTGAGACTCTGGATGATTCGCAGCTTGAGCAGTCGTCCGCTGGCTCCTTGAGTGCGGTAGAGATTGTAGACACCCGCTATCCAACAGATCGCCGCGTACTCGAGTCCGAGAAACGGCAGAACATGGCGAGCCTCGGCCCAGGACTCTCCGAGAACGACTCGGCCGAGTGCATCGGGAAGGAAGGGAGCGGCGAATCCGATCGTTGCCGCCATCGCAGATGTGAGCCACGCTGCATAACGCAGTGTGCTCCACACCTGGCGCGCGGTGTGGCCGGCCCGAACCGATTCGGGAATGACGATCAGAGGAAGCGAACTGATCAGCACGGCAAACGGACCCAGGACGGTCACTGCTCCGCGCAAAGACGCGGCAGCCACCGTTCCGATGAAGGCTGTGGACACCGCGACGATCACGATTGCAGCCAGTTGGTCGATGCCACTCTCGAATCCGAACCGGATTCGATGAGTCCAGAACGACGCCCACCAGCGATACACACCAGTCAGTCGCGGTAGCGTCTGTACGCGAATCATCAGGTAAACGAGTGCAAGCGCTCCGGCGAGGGACCACAACCAAATCATCTCGGCGATCGAAAGTGCCTCTGGTCGAATCCACGTCACGACAAGCACACCGAACGCCGCACTCGCCCACAACGCATCGCTGAAGAACGCGTGTTCCGGTTCTCCCATCGACATCGCGGTGAACCGCAAGGCATCCTGCGCGAGAACAACCGGTGCGGCGACGGCGTATGCAATCCCCACCTGCGGTTCGTGAAGGAAAACTGAGACTCCGAGGGCAACGATCCCAACCAGGACTCCGAAGATGGCTGCACCCGAGATCGCATGTCTGCTCTCCGCGCGAATCCTGTTGCGACTGTAGGCACTCATCAACAGCAGGGGTGTGCCAACTGCACCTCGAACGAATCCGAGCGCAGCCGTGAGGATGGAGAAAACAAGGATCGCCAGACCGAACTCACTCACCGAAGACGGTCCGGCCATCGCGAACAGAATCAACGCGTTACTTACGCTGGACAGCACTTGGTCACCCGCACTGAACAGCACTCGCAGCTTCAGACCTGCCACGACCCCACCTCCCTTGCACACGCGGTGTTTCCAGACTGCGATCAAATTGAAACCGTCGGTCGGCTCAGCCCACCCGAAACAGTCTATAGGATTGTTTACTGTGAAGTAGCCGGGGTGGCCGTCGCGCATTCCTCCAGAGAGAACCTCCTCCAGACGAACCTTCTCTAGTCGAAGTGAGAGCCAGTGTTGACCGCGATTCGAAGCCCGAGGTAGGCGGCCGCAGCGTTCACGGCCGAACGCA
Organism: Rhodococcus sp. NPDC057135; assembly: GCF_042670865.1. Classification (NCBI taxonomy): domain Bacteria; kingdom Bacillati; phylum Actinomycetota; class Actinomycetes; order Mycobacteriales; family Nocardiaceae; genus Rhodococcus; species Rhodococcus sp. NPDC057135. The sequence continues at coordinate 509,701 of NZ_JBHUUU010000003.1, read as the reverse complement.
TCTTCTCGAGATCGACGAAATGACCCGAATGGCTGTATGTACAGTCGGCGTAGCGGCCCGTCGTGCGCATGTTCGACGCGAGAACTGCCGGCTCGAGTGTCTGCATTCCCCTCGCGAACGCCAGATCACCACCACTGAACGCATGATCTCGATCACCGGGCACTCGAAAACACGACATTGTAGTAGCAAGCACCATCGGGGACGCCACGCCATCAGGGTCGGCCGGGGACCGACTATTGCGCCGTCCGACCAACTCCCCAGCAGCACGCCGGACGAGCGCCTCGCCGGAGCGAATCCTCGACCGAACCTGCGAAGCCACTTCGAGGGGGCTACTAGCTGTCCAATCTGCCCGGAAAGGAATATGACTGAACGCATTCCCCCCTGTCCTCGCCAGCAGGGGCGATGCCGATCGCAGGTCGACAACCACGTGATGAGTGACGTCGGGGCCGCACTCCAGAGCCGCGAGCACTGCGCAATAGAAATACACGGAAGGCACACGAGTTCCAGGTGCGGCAACCAAACGAACGGAGAGCCACCACCCACGAACAGGTTCCGTGGATACGGCCGAGGACGAGATTTTGTTTCCCGATGCCCGTCGACTCACCACCTCACGCTGGAACATTCTTGTACCACTGAGGATTCGCCTCAGGGACGTCGCGGCAATCAAGGGATTGGTCGACGCCATCAAAAGCCCGGCCGCAACGATCCGACGCTTCGACAACCCGCGCACCGCGGGAGAGTGCGGACCAAGCGCCGGATCCAGGCCCGACAACGCAAGAAAGAGTCGTTCTGATTTCGGCATGAAGACCGTCTCGTCACCAAACATGTGTGAATAGATCAGGCCGATCATGTTGCGTGCAACGACGACAGTGATCTCGCGAGGGTCACTGAATCGTCGCGCATTGAAATACTTGAACAATGCCCGGTCGAATACCTCGACGCCTATCGCCCAAGACACGTCGGCCACGTGCAATCCTTCGACGGCACCCAGTTCGTGTAACGAGGCAGTAGGCGAACCCTCACCAGCGGTACGCATCTCGAAAATAAGGGGGAAGACCCCGATACCCGCTTCGAAAGTCTCCGAGATCCACTCGTTGACAACGGCTGCGACACCAGCCCTATCGACTGGGCCGAAGGACTCCTGTGCGTGACAGCAGTACGTGCTTGCCAGCGGATCGACCTTCACTTCATCCCTCCACGATCACGTGTGCCCGAAATTCAATCCTCACCGACCAATTTCCCTTCGTTCGCGGCAAAACAACCGTGCGCCGGTTTCAGCGAGTTTTGCAGAACCTCCGAGGGAACCCGCGGCCGGATCGAAATCTCCGCCTTCCGCCAGTGCGCTCCGCCACATTCGAAATTGCCCATCGACGCCAGTCCACCCATCACACTGCTGCAACCTGCTGGTTAACACTACGCACATACAGGCTCGTCTCCATTTGATGCAGCAACATCGCTCCCGGTGACCGAACCACAACATGAGACCGGTTGATAAACCGTGGAAATCCGGCTTAAATAGCGTAAACCAAACCATTTGACGGTTTGAAGCGCAGTTTCCCAACCGGAGGTTCGTCATCAGTACACAGACCGACCAGATGCACGACCACCCTGGCGGCGATTCCGCGATTTCCGAGTTACCGACAAGTGCCACCGTCGGCTCGCTGAACATCACGATCCTCGGCATCAACTACGCGCCGGAAACCACGGGGATAGCTCCGTACATGACGGACCTTGCCGAGTCGCTCGGTGAGCGCGGGCACGAGGTGCACGTCGTCACCGGGTATCCGCACTATCCGGCATGGGAAATCGACGCTTCGTATCAGGGGCGGTCGATAGACGAGGTCGTGAACGGTGTTCACGTTCACCGACGGCGCCATTTCGTGCCGAGCCCACCGAACGCATTGGGCCGAATCAAAATGGAGCTGAGTTTCGGCGCACGTGCCGCCAGTTCCGGGTGGAACACGCCTGACGTGATCGTGTGCACCAGTCCGGCATTGCTGGCCACTGCGATGGTCCTTGGACGTGCTCGGCTGACGCCCAATCGTCCGGCCATCGGGGTCTGGGTCCACGACCTGTACGGACAAGGCGTCGTGGAGACCGGCGCAATGACAGGCCGCAGTGCCCGCGCAACGTCGAGGCTCGAGGCGGCTGTCGTGAAGTCCGCCGACGGAATCGCCGTCGTCCATGACCGTTTCGTCGACCACGTCGTCAACGAACTTCACGTCCCACGCGAACGAGTCACAGTCGTTCGGAACTGGACGCACGTGGCGCCGATCGATGTGGACGATCTCACCGCCGCACGCACCAGATTCGGGTGGTCGCCCGACGAAACCATAGTTCTGCACACCGGAAACATGGGTGTGAAACAAGGTCTGGAGAATGTGGTCGAGGCGGCTCGACTCGCCGACGAGCAGAATCTGCCTATCCGATTCGTTCTGGTCGGTGACGGTAATCAGCGACCGAACCTCGAAGCCGCGGCAGTGGGAGTCAATCGCATCGACTTCGTCCGTCCACTCGACGACCGGGACTTCCGCACGGCCATGGCCGCCGCTGACGTTCTACTGGTCAACGAGGCACCCGGGATCGTCGGGATGGCAGTGCCGAGCAAGTTGACGTCGTACTTCAGCAGCGGTACCCCGATTGTGGCCGCGACCGACGTGGCATCCACGACTGCTGACGAGATTCGTGCTTCCGGTGCCGGGGTCGTCACTCAGAACGGTGATCCTGCCGGCCTGCTCTCCGCGGCCCTACAACTCGCCGGCGATGCGGAGACTTCCGCCAAACTTGGTGCCGCCGGAGTCCAGTACTGCGCTACCTCGGTCGGCAAAACCGCGTCCATCGACAAATGCGAACAGTGGATCCGCGAGCTGGTGGCCGGCCGCAATTAGAACGCGAGCCGCTCGGAACAAAACTCACACATCTCGACTCGGATCTGTAGACGACGAACACAGACAAGGCAGCTGACGCTCGATGACCAAACGCGCACTCATCACAGGGATCACCGGACAGGACGGTTCCTACCTGGCAGAACTGTTGTTGGCCAAAGGCTACGAAGTACACGGATTGATCAGACGCGCATCAACTTTCAACACGTCACGCATCGATCACCTCTATCAGGATCCTCATGAACAGGGCGCACGGCTGTTCTTGCACTACGGTGACCTGTCCGACGGTGCACGTCTCGTCACACTTTTGTCGAAGATCGCACCAGACGAGGTGTACAACCTCGCTGCGCAGTCGCACGTCCGGGTCAGCTTCGACGAGCCTGAACACACCGGCAACACAACCGGAATCGGGTCTATCCGTTTGCTCGAGGCAGTCCGCATGACGGGATTGCAGTGCCGCTTCTACCAGGCTTCGAGTTCGGAAATGTTCGGGGCCAGTCCGCCTCCACAGAACGAGGACACCCCGTTCTATCCACGGTCGCCGTACGGCGCCGCGAAGGTGTACTCGTACTGGGTCACCAGGAACTATCGCGAGGCGTACGGAATTCACGCGGTGAACGGAATCCTCTTCAACCACGAATCACCGCGTCGCGGTGAAACATTCGTCACGAGGAAAATCACGCGTGCGGTCGCCCGGATCCAAGCCGGAATCGAAGATTCCCTGTACCTGGGCAATTTGGACGCGGTCAGGGACTGGGGCTACGCACCCGAGTACGTCGAGGGCATGTGGCGGATGCTTCAAGTCGACGAAGCAGATGATTACGTGTTGGCCACCGGAGGAAACTTCACGGTCCAGGATTTTGTCGTGGCCTCATTCGAACATGTTGGTCTCGACTGGCAGAAGTACGTCAAATTCGATCCTCGCTACCTTCGACCGACAGAGGTGGACGCTCTGGTCGGCGACGCAGGCAAGGCCGAGGACAAACTGGGCTGGAAAGCGACAGTGCAGACCCCAGAATTGGCTCGAATCATGATGGACGCCGACATCGCAGCATTGGCGCATGCCGGCACACCTTGGATCGACACGCCAAATCTCCCTGATTGGAAGATCTCGCTCTCATGATCACAACGAATTCGATTGCACCTCTTGATCGCAGCGCCCCGACATACATCGCCGGACACAAGGGACTGGTGGGATCCGCGCTCTGGCGCAAACTCGAGCAGAGCAACTTCACCGACCTGATCGGTCGCACGTCTGCCGAACTCGATCTGCGAAACCGCGCAGACGTCTTCGCCTTCTTCGAAGCCACCAAACCGTCGTGCGTTGTCTTGGCTGCCGCGAAAGTCGGGGGAATCGTCGCGAACAACACTTACCCGGTCGACTTCATCTCCGACAACCTCCAGATCCAGACCAATGTGCTCGACGCAGCACTGCGGCACGGCGTGCATCGATTGCTGTTCCTCGGGTCCTCGTGCATCTACCCGCGCCTGGCACCACAGCCGATCACCGAAGATCAGTTACTCAACGGCCATCTGGAACCGACCAACGACGCTTATGCGATCGCCAAGATTGCGGGAATCATCCAGGTCCAGGCTGTTCGCAGGCAGTTCGGGTTGCCTTGGATCTCGGCGATGCCGACAAGCCTGTACGGACCGGGCGACAACTTCTCGGAGAATGTATCGCACGTACTTCCTTCGATGATCCGTCGACTCGACCAAGCCAAAAAAGATGGAATCGAATCCGTCACGAACTGGGGTTCGGGGAGCCCACGTCGAGAATTCCTTCACGTGGACGACTTGGCCGACGCACTCCTTCACCTACTCGACACTTTCAACGAGTCCGGACATATCAACGTCGGTACCGGTCACGACGAAACCATCAAAGATCTCGCAAACATTGTGGCCGAAGCGGTGGGATATGAAGGCCGAATGGACTGGGACACAAGCAAACCCGATGGCGCACCGCGCAAGCTACTCGACGTGTCCACACTGATGGCCACCGGCTGGCAACCACAGATTTCAACCCGGGAGGGCATCGAGTCGACCGTTGCCTGGTATCGCGAGCACGTCCAGGACGCGTCTGCAGCGGTCCGACTGTGAGCACAGCCCGCACTCTGTCCGGGTTCACCGGTGCAGGATACGACAAGGGTCGCGGCCCGCTCGTTCAAATTTCCTGGCTCGTGATTTCCGGTGTGCTGCTTTCGCATTGGTGGTGCCCCAACGGAATGCGCATTGCAATTCTCAGGAGATTCGGAGCAGACATCGCCGACGGCGTCCTGATTCGACACCGCGTCCGTGTCCACTGGCCGTGGAAACTGACGGTCGGAGCAGACTCGTGGATCGGCGAGGGAACCTGGATACTCAATCTCGAACCCGTCACCATAGGGGCGAACACCGCTATCTCGCAGGATGTCCTCCTGTGCACGGGCAGCCATGATCACCGAAGTCCCACATTCGAATTCGACAATGCCCCCATCGTCATCGGTGACCAGGCATGGATCGCAGCCCGCGCGACAATCCTCCGTGGTGTCACGATCGGGGAAAACGCAATCGTCGGTGCAACGGCTCTGGTGACGTCGGATGTTCCCGCCGGAACCACGATGTTGGCGCCACGGGCTGGCGCTGCACGATGAAGATACTGCAGATCGTCACTCTCTTCTCACCGGACGCCGCCTACGGAGGGCCTATCAGGGTCGCCCTCAATCAGTCGAAAGCACTGCAGGACAATGGTCATGACGTAACTATCGCCGCGGGTGAGCGTGGGTACGCGGTACCCCCTACACGCGAGCAGGGAATAGCTCTGAAATTGTTTCCGGCGCGGACCGTGATCCCGAAGATCGGGTACGCGGGCATCGGCGCGCCGTCGATGCTCGTGTGGCTCCGCAAGCACATCCGAGAATTCGACGTCGTGCATATTCATCTCGCGCGTGACCTGGTGACACTTCCTGCAGCGAAGCTGGCTCTTGCATACGGTGTTCCAGTTTTCGCACAGACTCACGGGATGATCGACGAGACAGACAAACTACTGGCAAGACCGTTGGACGCTGCTCTCACCATCCCGGTCCTCAAACGAGCACGGACAGTGTTCTATCTGACCGAACGAGAGCACGCAGACCTGCAGTCCGTCGTCGGAGACGGTCGCGTCAACTTGGTGGAACTCAACAACGGGATTCCCGAGGCCGAAGACCGCGAGTCGCGGCCAGTCAACAGTTGCGACCCGCCCGAGGTCCTCTATCTCGCACGACTACAGGCAAGAAAGCGACCCCAGGTCTTCGTCGAAGCCGCAAGAGAGTTGTTGGACAACGGACACGCGGCTCGATTTTCGATAGTCGGACCGGATGAGGGTGAAGCAGAAGCCGTCAACCGGCTGATCGAACACTCCGGACATAGCAGTTCCATCCGGTACGAAGGCCCACTATCGTTCGACAAGTCTGCCGCACGATTTCTTCAAGCCGCGGTATATGTCTTGCCCTCCGTGAACGAACCGTTCCCGATGTCTGTGCTCGAGGCGATGGCCGCTGGACTGCCCGTAGTCGTCACCGACACGTGCGGCCTCGCGCCGCTGATCCGCGACGGACGCTGTGGCCTCGTGATCGACGACGCCACAGAGTCACTGACTGCGGCGATCTCGTCGCTCTTGAAGGATCCCGTCGCCGCCGCAGAGATGGGCGACCGCGCGCGAAGTGTTGCTCGCGAACGCCTCGGAATGCCTGCCGTCCGTGCGGTACTCGAAACCCAGTACGGGCTCTGAGCCGCTCCCACATTCGCATTACAGGAAGTCATTGTGAAATCCACTCGACACAAGGTTCGTCGACGCATGTTCGTTCTCAGCGGGGCGGTCGGCGGACTTGCTGCAATCACCGCTGCCGGCTGGCCGGTCTACGTCGATCCGGTGATCGACACACCCGAAATGGCCGACGCGATAGTTGTTCTCGGCGGCGATCACGACGGCAGAGAAGAGTACGGACTGTCCCTGGCCGAGCAGGGCTACGCCCCCCAGATAATCTTTTCGAATCCGTATCGCAGCAATGATCCGAAGATCAACGCAATCTGCGAAGGAACCTACGACTTCGAAGTCAGCTGTTTCAAACCAGATCCATCGACCACTCGGGGTGAGGGACAGGAGATTCGGCGTCGCGCAGAGGCACAGGGTTGGAAGCGCGTCATCGTTGTGACCTTCGTTCCCCATGTCTCTCGCAGTCGCTACATCATCAACCGATGCTGGGACGGTGATATCGACGTAGTCGCGGACCCCCGACCACTTCCGTTCTGGGTCTGGGCCGCAAACTACGTGTGGCAAACCGCCGGGTACGTTCGCGCCCAGTTTCAGGAGTGCTGACCGGCGCTGACCGCCTCTGGCCGCTCAGTACGCTCCATCGCTCCTGAGCACTGCGGATACGGTCTTGGTGATGATCGAGATATTCTGCGCCGCAGACCAATTCTCCACGTAGGAAGAGTCCAGTCGAACAGATTCTTCCCACGAGAGGTCGCTGCGTCCACTTACCTGCCAGAGACCGGTAATGCCGGGTTTGACCAGCAGGCGCCGGGCAACCTCGTCGTCGTACATCTCGACCTCGCGCCGCAACGGCGGCCGCGGACCGACAACGCTCATCTCTCCGCGAATGACGTTGAAGAACTGTGGTAGCTCGTCGATGCTCAATCGACGAAGAATCTTGCCGACGGACGTGATTCGTGGATCCTCACGCATCTTGAACAACACTCCTCCCGCGCCTTCGTTGTCCCCCATCAGATCGACAACCTGCTGATCGGCACCTTCCACCATGGTACGAAACTTGAGCATGGGGAACGGTTTCCCGTTGAGGCCGATGCGTTCCGCCTTGTAGAACACCGGACCTTTGGACGTGAACTTGACTGCAGCAGCAGCGGCGATCATGAGCGGCGCCACGAGGAGGATCATCAACATCGAGAACGCCGCGTCGAAAACAGCGGGCGCGAGCCGGTTGGCGCCCTGATAGCGCGGTCGCGCAACGTGAATCAACGGGAGTCCCGCCGCAGGGCGAAACATCAAGCGAGCCTTGGACACATCGGCTACGACCGGTGAAACCACCATGTCGACACCTTCGGCTTCGAGGTCCCACATCAGTTTGCGTATGCCCACCTGCCCGAGGTCTTCGGTTCCGGTGACGATGACGGTGTCTGCGCCGCTTGCGCGCATCGCCTCGACCACCTCGAACTCGTTGCCCAATACCGGGACTGCTGCGCCGTCGACGACGATGTGATCGTCCAACGCGGTCGCCCGACGCGGAATGCACGCTCCCACAACGTCGTAGCCTGCCGAGGAATCCCGCACGAAGGCTCGCGTAGTAGCAACGACGGACGCGTGTCCACCGACCAACAGCACCGAGTTGCGGCAATCCCCGATTGCACGCTTCTTTCGGATGTCGCGTCGCCAGAGGTAACGCCCGAGCAGTAACGCAGCGAGCCCGACGGGCAGCGCGATCATGAGATAGCTACGCGCGATTCCTACGCCGAGAATGATCCCGGCCAAGGCACCCACGCCGAAAACCTGACCGGTAGCGAGCAGTACCTTCTCGTACTCGTCACTGCCCTCACCCAGCATCGACTGATGACGGCTGCGTCCGCGTGCGAGCGCGATCATCCACAGCCCTCCCAGCGCTGCAGACGCGATCACCTTGAGTGGTGTCAGCCACTCGATGGGATGCGGCCACATACTGCCGATCTGAGCGAGAGCGATCACGAACAGAACCGTGATCGAATCGCTCACGGCGATCCGTTTCCTGTATGCACGACGCCAGTCGGTGCCTACATCAGCGGAATCCTGCAATGTTGCCGACCGGGTCCCCACCTCAGCATGAACGCTCATTTGCCATCAGTCTTTCTTGTCATTCGAACGGCTTCAATGGGTCCGTACAGCTTCAGCGGGTCGCTGATCGGTAGCCACCTCGAGCTTCCAGGAACGGCAACACCCCGCCGGTTGCCGTACCTCGCCGCTCGCAGTGCAGAAATGAACTCTCATCGGACCCCCCTACATAACCGCCGATCAAGGGCCGATTCGTGCGAGAAAACGACCCCTTGTTGCTCATTCCGTACGTAAACATACCTTAGGTTTGTTTCAACTGCACTTACCGAACCCAAGCTATTTTCCGGTTGCCAGATGATTACCGGGCAATTACGTCAAAGTGGGCTAATCCTCCACGTTTTCGAGACGTCGTCTCTCACGTCTCCGAATGTCGGCCATCAGCACGTCCAGGGCGCTCAGCAGTTCGGTGTCGGCGCGTCGGCACCGTTCTATCAGGGCTTCCAGATCAGCTTCATCGGTGCTCACGATCACACCGGCTTTGGCAGCCCTGCTCAGTACTTTCTCGGCGAGGAGCAAAGGCGGTTGCGACCGTGCGATGCCGTCCATGGACGACGCTCGCGCCTTCTCGGCAGCTTTCAAGGCGTCCCACGCGCGCTCCTGTTCGGCGATGTCGACCACCCCTGAACTGATCAGGTGCGGGCTACGATGGACAAGTTTCGCGATCAAAGCGCCGGCCACGTCATCCAATTCGAAAACGCCGTGTGATTGAGCGATCCGCGAGTGAAACAACACCTGAAGCAGCAGGTCGCCGAGTTCCTCCCGGAGATCGTTCTCGTCGTCGCTTCGAATCGCGTCCAGCACCTCGTAGGTCTCCTCGACGAGGTAAATCGAGAGGCTCTCGTGTGTTTGAGTCGACTCCCACCCGCCTCGATTCCACAATCGGTCCATGATCGACGCCGCTTCCACCAGTCGATCGCCGTGAACGGGTTCGGCGCGAATCACCCTCACCGAGGAAGCGAACAACGACTCGATCCGCTGACCTGGGGTGTCCATCTTCACAGTCACGGCGGCACCGGGTGTCGGGATCGGCAGTGCACTGCGAACCGACTCGGGAACGTCGGGGTCGATGTCGAGCACGCCGGACAAGAACGGCAGTGCCGCAAGCGGAAAGACGTGCGGCCGCGATGGATCGAGCAGTATGACGACGGGCGATTCGTTCACCGTGCGCTCACGCCTCGACAAGGACTGCACCCGCGGCTCGCCCGTCTATCGCCAGGATGAAGTCCGCGATGTACTGCAGCAGTTCGACGTCACGGAGGCGATCAGAGCCGACTCCGCCGGTACGTGGCAGCGGGAGTTGCACGAGCCCGGTCGTTGCCCGGTACTGCGCGCTCGGATAGATCCTCTTGAGCCTGATCTGTTTGGAATCGGGCAGTGCCATGGGCGAGATCTTGAGCTGAGTTCCGGTGACGGCGACTTCCTCCAGTTGATACTCGCGGCAGAGCAGTCGAAGTTTGGCCACCGAGATCAGCCGTCGAACCTCTTCGGGCAGTGGGCCGTAACGATCGACCAGTTCTTCGACGACGGCAGCGATACCGTCGGAATCCGTCGCGGCGGCGAGCTTGCGGTACCCCTCCAACCTGAGTCTGTCACTGGTGACGTAATCGGGCGGGATGTGCGCGTCCACAGGCAGGTCGATCCGGACCTCCTTCGTGCCCTCGTCCATCGTGATCGGTTTGCCGTCGGCTGCCGCCCGGAAGGCTTCGACTGCCTCTCCCACGAGCCTGACGTACAGATCGAACCCGACGCCCGCCACGTGACCGGACTGCTCGGCGCCGAGGACGTTTCCGGCTCCACGAATTTCGAGGTCCTTCATCGCGACTGCCATACCTGCGCCGAGGTCGGAGTTCTGCGAGATCGTTGCCAGTCGGTCGTACGCCGTTTCCGTCAATGGCTTTTCAGCCGGATACAGGAAATAGGCGTATCCGCGTTCGCGACTACGCCCGACTCGGCCGCGCAGCTGATGCAACTGCGAAAGCCCCAGTGAATCCGCACGTTCGACGATCAGTGTGTTCGCGTTCGAGATGTCGAGGCCGGTTTCGATGATCGTGGTACAGACCAACACGTCGAAGTCGCGCTCCCAGAAGCCCTGCACGGTCTTTTCGAGAGTGTCCTCGTTCATCTGACCGTGTGCCACGACGACGCGAGCCTCCGGAACGAGTTCGCGGATCTTCTTGGCTGCCTTGTCGATCGAGCTGACGCGATTGTGCACGTAGAAGACTTGGCCGTCGCGCAGAAGTTCACGCCGAATGGCCGCGGCAACCTGCTTGTCCGCATACCCACCGACGTAGGTGAGGATCGGATGACGTTCTTCCGGCGGCGTGAGGATCGTGGACATCTCGCGGATGCCCGCCATGCTCATCTCGAGAGTACGAGGGATAGGGGTAGCCGACATCGTCAAGACGTCGACGTGGGTTCGTAGTGCCTTGATGTGTTCCTTGTGCTCGACTCCGAATCGCTGTTCCTCGTCGACGATCACAAGCCCGAGGTCCTTCCAGCGGATCCCGGTCTGCAGCAGCCGATGAGTACCGACGACGATATCGATCTCACCTTCGGCCATGCCGGCGATGATTTCCTTCGAGTCCTTGGCATCGGTGAAACGGGACAGCCCTCGCACCTTCACCGGGAACGACGCCATACGTTCGGTGAACGTCTGAAGATGTTGCTGTGCAAGCAGAGTCGTGGGCACCAGCACCGCTACCTGCTTGCCGTCCTGTACTGCCTTGAACGCGGCGCGAACGGCGATCTCCGTCTTGCCGTAACCGACGTCGCCGATCACCACCCGGTCCATCGGAACCGGCTTCTCCATGTCGGCCTTGACCTCACTGATGACGGTCAACTGGTCGATGGTCTCGGTGAACGCGAATGCGTCTTCGAGTTCCTTCTGCCACGGCGTGTCCGGGCCGAACGCATGCCCGGGGGCCGCCTGACGCGCCGCGTAGAGCTGAACCAACTCACCCGCGATCTCACGAACCGCCTTGCGGGCCTTGCGCTTGGTGTTTGCCCAGTCGGATCCACCGAGCTTGCTCAGCGCCGGCAACTCTCCACCGACGTACCGGGAGAGTTGATCGAGCGATTCCATCGGGACGAACAGACGATCACCCGGGTGACCACGCTTGCTCGGCGCGTACTCGATGACCAGGTATTCACGACGCGCCCCGCCGATGGTGCGTTCGACCATCTCGACGAACCGGCCGATACCGTGCTGATCGTGCACGACCATGTCCCCAGCCGACAGCGCGAGGGGGTCGACCTGATTGCGGCGCTTGGCCGGCAAACGCTTACCGTCGCCGACCGCGGCAACACGGTTGCCCGTCAGATCCGACTCGGTGACGATCACCATCCCGGGCGTCGAGTCGTCTCCGGCGAGTACCAAACCGTCATGCAGTGATCCGCGGAGCACCGCGACCTGTCCACGCGCGGGGGTAGCGCCGGCGTCGAGCATCTTGGCGGGCACTTCGGCTTCACCGAGTCGCTCCACGACGCGGCTTGCCGTTCCGGCACCTGCCACCACGATCGCCGCGCGACCGCCCGTGCTCACGTGCGCCCGGAGGCTGACGAACAGTTCGGCCAACAGGTCGTCGGAACCACGCACCTGCGGTGCCGCCTGAACCGGGAGTTCGAGTTCTTCACCGTTTCCCGACGCCAGCGGGCTGACCGTCCACCAGGGTCGGCCGGCAGCTTCGGCAGATTCGCGAACATGGCGAAGCGACCGGTACGCGGAGGCGCCGAGATCGACTCCGCCGCCGTTGAGGATCGACGTGTCGAGCGGTGCGGCGCCGCCGATCGACGCCGCCGTCCACGACGCTTCCAAGAACTCCTGTCCGGTGCGCACCAGGTCGGTGGCGCGGGTGCGCACCTTCTCCGGATCACACAGAAGGATGTGCGCCCCTTCGGGAAGAACATCGGAAAGTAGTTGCAGTTCACCGGGTTTGAGAACCGGGAGCAGAGCTTCCATGCCTTCGACGGGGATTCCTGCCGAGATCTTGTCCAGCATCTCGACCAACGACGCGTCAGCCTGGTTCTCAGCAGCGAGTGCCGCAGCTCGATCACGAACATCAGCTGTCAGAATCAGTTCACGACACGGTGGCGCAATCACGGAATCGACGTCGACGTCCGGTAGCGAACGCTGATCGGCAACCGAGAAGTATCGAAGCTCCGATACCTCGTCACCCCAGAATTCGATACGTACCGGATGATCCGCGGTCGGGGAGAACAGGTCGAGAATGCCGCCGCGGACCGCGAACTCTCCGCGCTTTCCCACCATGTCGACACGGCTGTACGCCATCTCCACCAGACGTACGAGAACGGAATCGAAATCGATCTCGGTGCCGACGCGCAACGTTATCGGCTCGATCTCGCCCAGACCTGGTGCCATCGGCTGTACGAGAGAGCGCACCGTGGTGACGATCACCCGAAGAGGCGAACCGTACGAGGCGTCGTCTGGTCTGGCGAGTCTGCGCAGTACCTCCACCCGTCGCCCGACGGTATCCGCGCTCGGCGACAGGCGCTCGTGCGGCAACGTTTCCCACGACGGGAACTGCGCGACACCTCCGCCGAGCATCTCGGTGAGTTCTGACGTCAGATCGTCGGCTTCGCGACCGGTGGCCGTCACCAGCAGTACCGGCGTGCGAGCGGCAAGTGCAGCGGCGATGAATGGCCGAGCCGGCTTCGGGGCCACGATGTCCAAGGCGGCCGCGCCGATCGAGTCGATCACCGGAGTGAACGCGGCGTCAGCGAGGGCGACCTCGGCGAGTCCAGCGAGCGCAGTCTGGGCAGAGGACAAGGAAGTCAACGAACGCGCTCCTGAACAGTGATGACGGGTTGCGGACGCACAGCCCGAGCGCAAGATCCCCACCGAGGCAGAGTTGTGCGCCGGTTCGATTCTATCGGTGCGCGATCTCGAAGCGCAGTCCGATCCGTTCAGTTTCCCCTAGCGCTCGTCTTCTTCGACGTCCGCTTGGCCGGAGAGGATTGCGTGGCCGGTGCACTCGGCGGCGTCACGGCCACGCTGGTGTGAGAGTTCAGCGCCCGAACCCGGCCGATCACCTTCGTTGCCTTGCCGGTTCTCCGTAGACGTACGGTTCTGCGACCGTTCGGCGCGAGGTGAAACCAGGAGTCTTCGGGCTCGAAGCCCTGCAGTTCGAGGGCTACGTATTGGGCGGCAGCATCGGTCGTGACGTCGACGACCCACTCTTCGTCCCCGAGGCCTCGAGGCCGGCCGACGCTACGAGCAGTAGCGACAAGCCCGACCGACCGCTCGAGGGGCCGCGCCGGACCCCCCAGGAGATGCACCACTTCGTCCACCAACTCGCCGTCCTCGTCTTCGAGTGTGACGGTGACGGCGTCGTACGTCCGCGCCCCGAACCGAAAGACGTGGGTGAGGTCCGTGAAACGGCCGACAAGACTGTCCACGGACCAGGTCAGACTTGAATGCGCTTCCACCTTGACCGGTAACGCGACGTCGACCGGGACGACACCTGACCGACTGTGTGCTCGAAACCTGATCTCGCCGACGACAGGATTGGCGGTCTCGTTGATCGCGTCGAGCCGCAATCCATCCATGCCGTCGTCCGTGACGAGGAGCGCGATCGGTTTGGCGCTCCGACGGAGCACGAACCACGGAGCCTTGGGACTGCCGCTCCAATCGAGGACCCCCCATCCCGGTCCGGGCTCCAGGTCTCGCAGTGCGAGTGTCAAGGCGCCGTCGCACCGAGAGTCCGGGCGACGCCAGTAGCCGAGCGTCGATGCGAACGCCTCACATACAGCTGCGCGTCCCAGGTCGAGATAGCGTTCCGGGTCTGACCACCTGACTTCACGAGGGTCTTCGCCGAAAAGGGTGTGGACGTAGTGGTCCCGAACATCCTCGAAATCCCACGACGATCCGTTGTCCCGCGGCACCGCGGCTTTCCATGCCGGGTGGTGCCCTGCGACGGCGAGCGAACCGAATTCGTTCTCGATCACCGCATTCGACGGTGGAATCGAAAATGCCAGTGCTTCGGTCGCAAAACGTACTCGCGCGCTGAGCACGTCGGCCAGTGGACGACGATAGGCACCCACCCCGAAGTAGTGAGCGACCCCGCTTCCGACGTGCGTAGCCAACTGCTCCCCCCCGGGAGGCGCCGAGGGCGACGACGTCACGTACTCGAGTTCAGGTGCCAGCGTCGAGATCAGCTCCGGCAGTCTCGAATGGATGAGCGGAATGTGTTGATCGACCAGGCCCAGCATGGTCGGCTGCTGTTCGGTCTCGCTGCCCCCGCAGAAGACTACCAATGCCGGATTTCCACGCACCCTGCGCAGGAACGCTGTGACCTCGGCGGCAACAAGTTCGAAGAATTCGTCGGTGTCAGGCGGATCAAGCGTCGCCAACATCATGTCCTGCCACACCAGAATGCCCAGACGCGCGCATTCGTCCCAGAAGTGGTCGCTCTCGTAGACCATCGTTCCCGGGATTCGAATCATGTTCAGACCAGCCTCGGCCAGCCGTTCCAACACAAGTGTGGTGTCGGCGTCGCCTTGAAGCGAGATCGGGTCGGTCGGCACCCACACCGAACCACGGCAGTACACCCCGATACCGTTGACACTCAACCGGAATCCACCATCCGATCGATCGACTTCCACCGTCCGGAAGCCAACCGAACCGATGTGCTCGGAGACTCCGTCCGTTTCTATCGTCACCGGATAAGTACGTGCGGCGCCATGCGTGTGTGGCCACCACAACTGCGCATCCGGCACCTCGACGATGCCGGACACCTCGAGGAATCCGTCCGGCCCGGTAGCCGTAGCGAATTGTTGCGAGTGTTCGCCGACGCGCACGGTGACGTACTCCAGCGAGACCGGCAATCCGGTGAGCCGAGCACTGATGGCAACGCGACCGGTTGTGCCGTGGACACTTGCATGCTTGACGGCAGAGACGACGGTGGCAACTCCCCTGTCCAACAACCGGATACCTCGCCACGGACCCACTGGTACCGGCGCACCACTGAATACGGGAGCCATACCGAGCATCGTGGTTCGGATCCACCGAAGTCCCTGTTCGCGGACCATCGACGAGCGCCATCGCCCTCGTGGGCGCCTCGATCTCAAAGTCGCGGAGAGGGAATGAAAATGAACAGCCACCTGGACACGTTTGCCTGCGCCGACTCCGGCCGGAATGCTCACTTCTCCAGGTGTGAACATGGATTGAGTGGACGCGACGAGGACGCCGTCGATCCAGACGTCGGCAAACGCCGTCACACCGTCGAACTGGAGCAGCCACGACCCCTCACCGGTCGTAGCCACGGTAGTCACGAACCACCAGTCCGAGGCTGAAACAGACGATGATGAAACAGACGATGCTGCACCAGGCTTTGCGCGTCCGGCATCGGATTGCGCCTCACGCAACGCGCCGGCGACTGTTCCCGGCACGGGCGCTGTCATCCACTCGGTCACGGTTTCGAGGGCATCCGGATCGGTCACGGACCCGGGTTCGGTTGCAGCGCATCGCCATATCGCGCCGGCCAGCAGGTCTGCTGACGAGCGAGGCACTGTTAGACCAACCTCAGGTGTCGGTGCGAGTCGACGCCGACTGTGTCGGCAACGACGTCCATCGCCCTCTTCCACGACACGGCCATCTCGTCGAGTTGCTCACGTGGGTCGACCGCGCGCCCCCTGGCGGCGCGTGCCATCTGAAACTGCACGCTCTTCGCCCCGGACGCCACTTTGCGGAAATCCGGCGCAGCCTCGACTATCCCGGAGAAACCTGCAGTCTCCAAAAACTCGCTGGCGTCGGCCGCCAGCTCCGCGCTGGCACCGCACTGACGAAGTAGCCCGAAGGACCAGAGGTGATAAGCATCCATGCCCGCCCCCTGCACCCATTCGAGGTCGTCGATCACCCTGCGGCCCAGCTCTCGTACGGGATTACCCGCCGCTCGAACCGCTACATTCCGCCGAGCCACTTCGGCGATGTTTCCGGCGTTGGTCGCGTGAACCGGATTGAGCCGGATCTGCTCGACGTAGGGCACGAACGAAGGAAGTGAGGAACGATCGAGATCGAAAACGCCGGAAAAGTCCTCACCTCGCAACATGTAGTACCCGCTGTTGTGGAAGTACTCGAGTTCGCCGGCGACGCGATCGATCCGATTGGGCACGATCGTAGTTTTGGTGTGCCCCTCGTGATAACTCGTTCCGAGAGTGTCGGGAAGCCAGTATCCGTCCACCTCGACCGTCGACAGCATCCCGACCGCGAGGTTGTCCTCGACATGGATCAGCGGTGCCCGCCAGACGTTCATCTCGGCGACTTCGATTCCGTACAGCGCGTAGATGTCCTCCGCCTTGAGCTTGAGGAACGTCCACTGAGTCCCGTCGAACCGCGACGAGAAGGCACACGCCAATGCCGGGACGGGGTCCAATCCCAGCGAATGCAACACTTCGATCCACAGATCCGTGTAGCAGTTGGTCTGCGCCCACACCCGGTCGTCCTGGTGCAACGCGTGTGGCCGGTAGCGATCAGGTGAAATATCGACGAGACGTGACATCAGATGCCCATTCGCTCACGAACGGAAGTTGGCCACGCAGCCACATCAAGACCATGAGTCCGCAACAGGGACAACGCGATTCGCTCCATCCCGAAGCCGACGCACGAGCTGTGCGCCACCTCGCCCTCCGCTGTTCGGATGTCGAAGTTGACACCGAAATGGTCGAGATGGTTGTTCGAGGACACGATGGCCGTGCCCTCGTCGAGATCTCCGTAGAGCCGAACCGTCAGTTCCGTCTTGAGATTCTCTTCACGCTGGTTGGCTGCAAGCATCTTTCCGGCGCGCCCGAAGAAAGGATCATTGGCGATCACCGCGGTGGCCTCGAGCTCGAGCAGGCCGAGCACCTCGAGTCCCCGCTCGATCCAGTGCTCGCGATGCGCCCGCGCTGCTGCGGCATCACCGATCGTCACGAACTCGTGCATCCGAAACGCTTGCATACGAGCCGGATCGATCGCCGGTTCGTGCCGGAAGCAAAAACCGTAGATGTCCAGCAGTACCCCACCTTCGGGGAGAACTCCGGTATACCGCGCATAGGCGGGATGGCATGCAGCGGACACGAGCATGGTCTCGGTCGGTTCGAGATGGCGATCCCACGATTGCCCATCGGCGCGATCGGCCAGCAGTCGCGCGTGATCGCGATTGGAACCGGCGAAGGTGTTGATGGCGCCGGTGAGGTTGGGAAACGAAGCGATGTAGTCGGTGCGCTCGAAACTGCTCCGCGGGAACACCGGCGGGAACCGCAGGCGGGTCGCAGCTGCGCCTGGCCCCGCTGCAACCACGACGCGATCAATGCCGTCGACGATGTCCTCGAACACACCGGAACGCCCGTAGAGTCCCGGTACTTCCGTCTCTACGAGAAGCCCTTCGACAAGCAGTTCGCGTTGAAATGCAGCTCGAGCCCGATCCAGATCGGTTTCGGTTGTCGCTGTTTCGGTTGTCGCTGTTTCGGTTGTCACAGTCTCGGTTGTCATAGCGTTCCCCGGTATCCGATAGCCATGTGAGCTGAACTTGCCATGATTCGATCGTTGTTCACCATCACCGCTGCGCCGTGCGCATCACGAAGGTGGCGGCCGAGCGAGAATTCGGTGTCCTCGCGATATCCGGAGATTCCGCAGATCAACATTGCCTGCCCCACGATTTCCACCACCGCGGTGGAGGTGGTGACCTTCAGGTTGTTCATCGCGAGCGAAAAGCCCACCGCGCCCGTCGCCTCGAAATCGGCAGCGCCTTCCTCAGCGTGGACTGCGCGGTCGTACCTACGCGCAGAAGCGTCCACGAGATCGGCGAATTGTTGTGCCGAAGCAGCAACTTCGGCGAGACGCAGCGCTCCGGGCGAAGTGACTCCTGGCTGCTTGCGAGCGGCGGCACGTACGTACTTGCGCGCCTTCTCGACTGCCGCGTCGGCAATTCCCAACCACACCGAACTCCAGACGACGTGCGAGACCGGGAGCATCGTATGGGTGGAGATATCGGAATACGGTACGTCGGCGACCATCTCGGGTGTCGAGGTGGCCCGAAGGATGTAACCCAGGCTGCAAGTTCCCCTCAGCCCCAGCGTGTTCCACTCGGTGGTGCGTTCGAGCGTCAGGTCTGGGGTGCGACACACCACGAGAACCTGATCGTTGGGCTGGCTCTCCGGCGTTCGCCGAGCCGTCACGACTATCGCGTCGGAATGCTCACCGTAAGAAATGACGGGCGCATTCTTGATCAGTAGTAGATGACCACCCAAATCTTCTACGGCGCAGTAGCTCCGGCTGACGTCACCACCGATTCCCAGCTCGGTAGTCGCCGACGCCAACAGCAATTGCTTGTCGGCAGTTTCTTCGACGAACTCGCGGAGCGCTTCGGTATTGCCGTGCTTGACCAGCGAGTAGATCTGCGTCTGATGCATCGCAAAAATCATTCCGCTTGCTGCACAGCGCGTTCCGATCACACGGGCGATATGCGCCACCTCCTGCAGCGAGAGCCCTTCGCCGCCGAGCTCCCTCGGTACAGCGACGGACAGCAGCCGTTCACTGCGCATGGCGTCGACGGCTTCACGCGGAAACCTTGCCTCGGCATCAACTTCGTCGGCCCACACCGCTGCAACTTCGTCGGCCAACCGAACGGCCCGCTCGAGAGCCGTCCCGGTGGAGCACTGCGATTGCGGAGCGTTCATGCAGCACCCAACTCTGCCAACGCACCCTCGATCGCCTTGACGCTCGCGAAAGTACTCTTCCGCAACAATTCGTCCGGAAACTCGATGTCGAACGAATCCTCCAGCGCCAACATGACATTCACGCTCGCGTGCGATGTCAACCCCAACTCGTAAAGATCGGCCTCTCCGTCGATCGTGCTCACGTCGACTGCCAGCCGACCGTGCTCGACGAGCACTTTCCGAATTGCCTGATCAATCATCAGCGATGTCGTCCTTCTTTTCGATGCGAGCGCCCGAGCGCGTTGCGATCACCATTGCGATGGCCACGTCCGCTTCGTGCGAGATAGATACTTGAAAGTCGTGCAGATCCTGGGCCCGCGCGAGTTCCGCGGCATTGCCGGACAGAGTCACCCCACAACCACCCCACTCGGCCCGAGTGATTTCGATGGATGTCCACGGCACGGGAACGTCACCCGGCCTGAGCACCTTCACAACGGCCTCTTTGGCCGCGAAACGCGCAGCCAGTCGTTGATCCCGCGCCGGCCCGGCGCACGTCTGCGATTCATGAGGAGTGAAGGTCCGATCGAGATACCTCCGCCCGAAGAGGTCGATACTTCGAGTGACATCCACGACGTTCACGACGTCACAGCCGATCCGCGGACCGATGTCGAGCATCGGCGTCGGTGCAGTGTCACCCATCTTCTGACTCCCCCCTTTGGGGTCGTACACGCCGGGCAGCCCCCTATGCTGCCCGGTGTGCCGACGCCGTCACCCTGCCCTGACAAACCTGCATACTCAGCAATTCTTCAGCTACCGGTAGAACATACCGCAATCCGAAGATAGTCGGCAAGATCGGACTTCCAGATTCCCATCCACACTATAAACATACTCTCAGTTTGTTTCGAATGCAGAACAAAGAGAACAATCTCCCTACCAGGACATTTCCAACAAATTGATCAAAGGAGCGCGCGGAGAGCCCGTGCTTTCAGTGATCGCTGGCGAGACGTCGCGCTGCGAATTGTCTGAAGTACTCCACTTTGGATTCCGGGACCACGATCGGAAGTATCAGGTTCCACGATGCCTTCATGGAGTCCGAAAGCTCACGAACAGTCCCGGTCGCCGCTGCCATCAGCCGAACTCCGGACGCCACTTCCAACAGGAAACGAGCGATATCGGCAGAATCCGCGTCCGAACGCAGATCACCTTCGTCGGCGGCGCGGCTGGCAAGTTCGCGGTAAATGTCGAGCCAGACATCCAGCGTTGCCGGCCCGGATCCCCGATAGTCCCCGATCTCGACCAGCAAGCGGAAAGTCGCACGAACCATCGCGTCGTGCGCACCGATGTCGACGATGACGGACGAAATACCGATCAACGACTCGAGCGCGGGAGTGCGACGGTCCAACCAGAGTTCACATTTCGCGTCGAACCGTGCCGAACCCTCGTCGATCACCGCCCGCGCGAGTTCTTCCTTGGACCCGAAATGGAAGTACAGGGCGCCTTTGGTCACCTGTGACTCGGCGATGATCTCGCTCAAGCTGGCATTGGCATAGCCCAGGCGCAAGAACACCCCCGCTGCTCCGCGCAGCACCGAATCACGGGTGGCTTCTGCCCGCTCTTGCCTCACCATCGATCCGGCCTCCAATCACCACACATCGAACGAATCCTTGGTCTTACCCGTTCACAGCGTCAAAATGGAAGGCACGGTTCGGCATTCAACCCACCTTGCAAACAAATGAGACATTTGCCCATCAAACGATCGTGATACAGCGAACACAGCTTAGACCGCGATCCATCTCTGCGTGGCAGGCGCGCCTGGTTAACCCTCCAATTGTGGGTCGGCTTCCAGATTCGTCAGGCCATTCCAGCACAAATTCACGAGGTGAGCGGCGACAACTTCTTTGGACGGAGTCCGTTCGTCGAGCCACCACGTAGCCGTCGTGGACACCATGCCGACAAGCGCCTGGGCGTACATCGTTGCTAGTCCGGGGTCGAAACCGCGTCGGGAGAAGTCCCCCGCCAGCAGGTAGCCCACCTGACTGATCGCGTCGTTGAGCAAGCTCGAATACGTCCCACTCGGCGCGACAACGGACGAATCGCGCACGAGTATCCGAAATCCGTCAGTGTGCTCTTCCACGTAGGTGAGCAAAGCCAACGCAACCCGCTCGACTCGAACTCTCGAGCGATTTTGAGAGAGCGACGAAGTGATCATTTCGAGAAGCCGCGACATCTCCCGGTCCACTACGACGGCGTACAGCCCCTCCTTGCCGCCGAAGTGCTCGTACACGACCGGCTTGGACACGTTTGCTCGCTGGGCGATCTCCTCGATCGAGGTCGCCTCGTATCCCCGTTCGGCGAACAGTGCCCGCCCGATCTCGATCAGTTGTTGCCGACGTTGGGTACCGGTCATCCGGATCCGTGTCGCTCGTTCGGGAACTGGATCCCCGCCACCCGAACCGGACACCGTCGCCATTGTCTTCCTCTCGCCGACACACAAATTACTGCTGTGGACGCTCAGCCTATCGGGACTTCGGGGGCCCAATCGGAGGAGCGGTTCGACCTACGACGGGTCGGCATGCGATTATTCTTTCGCGCGTTCGGCCGCAAGGCTCGGCAATGCGTGGCAATCCGCCGTGGTGTAATGGCAGCACCTCTGATTTTGGTTCAGATAGTTCAGGTTCGAGTCCTGGCGGCGGAGCTGGTGAACTACATGCGTTTTCCGAGCGAAAATGCATGTCTTGATCGACAGTTTGATCGACAGTTTGATCGACAGAGGGAGCTCAAACCAGTGCAGACCGCCGTGATCGTTCTCGCAGCGGGTGCCGGTACACGAATGAAGTCGAAGACTCCCAAGGTCCTCCACACTCTCGCCGGACGCAGCATGCTGGCACATTCGCTTCACGCGGCAACCTCACTGAACCCCACGCACCTGGTGACCGTCGTCGGTCACGATCGTGAGCGTGTCACCGAAGCGGTCAGCGCAGTCGCGGGTGAACTGGGTCGCCCTGTCACCGTGGCCGTTCAGGACGAGCAGAAGGGCACCGGGCACGCCGTCAGTTGCGGACTCGAGGGTCTGCCGGCCGACTTCGCCGGAACCGTACTCGTCACAGCCGCCGACGTGCCCCTGCTCGACGGCAAGACCATCGCAGACCTCCTCGCTCAGCACACTGCCTCCCCTGCGGCTGCGGTCACGGTGTTGACGTCGACGGCGCTCGACCCCACCGGCTACGGTCGGATCCTTCGTACGACGGACGGCGAAGTCAACGCCATCGTCGAGGAGAAGGAAGCCACCGATTCGCAGCGCTCGATCACCGAGGTCAATTCAGGTGTATACGCCTTCGACTTCGAGACTTTGCGTGACGCGCTGGCGTCTCTCGACTCCAACAACGCCCAGCACGAGTTCTATCTCACCGATGTGATCATGATCGCCCGTCGCGCAGGCAAGCGTGTTCGTGCGCAGCACATCGCGGATTCGGTTCTCGTCGCGGGCGCCAACGACCGCGTGCAACTCTCGACGCTTGCCCGCGAGATGAACCGTCGGATCCTCGAGACGTGGATGCGTGCCGGCGTCACCGTCGTCGATCCCGCGAGCACGTGGATCGATTGCGGCGTGCAAATCGCACAGGACGTGACGCTCCTGCCTGGAGTTCAGTTGACCGGCACCACGTCGGTGGGCGAAGACGCCGTGATCGGCCCGGACACCACCTTGGACAACGTGAGCGTCGGGGAGCGCACGGTGGTCGTGCGCTCACACGGGACCGACTCCGTGATCGGCGCGGACGCAACCGTCGGTCCGTTCGCCTACCTCCGGCCGAACACCCGTCTCGGTGACCACGGCAAGATCGGCGCCTACGTGGAAACCAAGAACGCCGACATCGGCGAACATTCGAAGATTCCGCATCTTACCTACGTCGGCGACGCCACCATCGGCCATCACAGCAACATCGGGGCTTCGAGCGTCTTCGTCAATTACGACGGGGTGAACAAGAGCCGTACTGTGGTGGGGTCGCACGTCCGAACAGGCTCCGACACCATGTTCGTCGCCCCTCTCGTCGTGGGAGACGGCGCTTACACGGGTGCGGGCACGGTCTTGAAGAACGACGTACCGCCTGGGGCGCTTGCCGTCTCGGGTGGAGCGCAGCGCAACATCGAGGGTTGGGTCCAGAAAAATCGACCCGGAACTCCTGCAGCCGACGCCGCTGCAGCGGCTGCACAACCTGACAGCACAGATCACCACCAGATCGACCGGCAAGTACAAAAGGACGGCATGAACCAGTGACTGCGAATTGGATCGACAACCAGAAGAACCTGATGTTGTTCTCGGGTCGCGCACATCCCGAGTTGGCGGAGCAGGTGGCGAAGGAACTCGACATCCGCGTCACCCCGCAGACCGCGCGCGACTTCGCGAACGGTGAGATCTTCGTTCGATTCGAAGAGTCGGTTCGCGGCTCCGACGCGTTTGTCCTGCAGAGTCATCCGGCACCGCTGAACACGTGGGTGATGGAGCAGCTCATCATGATCGACGCGCTCAAGCGTGGATCGGCAAAGCGCATCACTGCCGTTCTTCCGTTCTACCCGTACGCCCGCCAGGACAAGAAGCACCGCGGACGCGAGCCGATCTCCGCTCGCCTGATCGCGGACCTGCTCAAGACTGCCGGCGCAGATCGCATCATCACGGTCGACCTGCATACCGATCAGATCCAGGGCTTTTTCGACGGCCCCGTCGATCACATGCACGCACACAGCCAGTTGGCCAACCACATTCGCGCCGGATACAACCTCGAGAACATCACGGTGGTCTCCCCCGACTCGGGCCGCGTTCGTGTCGCCGAGAAGTGGGCCGACTCGCTCGGCGGAGCACCGTTGGCGTTCATTCACAAGACGCGCGATCCGTTGGTCCCCAACCAGGTCAAGTCCAACCGCGTCGTCGGTGATGTCGAAGGTCGCACCTGCATCCTGATCGACGACATGATCGACACGGGCGGAACGATCGCCGGCGCGGTCAAGGTACTCAAGGAGGCCGGCGCGGGTGACGTAGTCATCGCCGCAACCCACGGCGTGCTCTCCGACCCTGCGGCCGAGCGTCTGTCGACGTGTGGCGCGAAGGAAGTTGTTGTCACCAATACACTTCCGATCGACGAGTCGAAGAAGTTCCCGACGCTGACGGTGCTGTCCATCGCACCGCTGCTGGCTCGCACCATCAAGGAAGTTTTCGAGAACGGTTCTGTGACTTCGCTGTTCAACGGCAGCGCCTAGTCTTCCGCCGCTCTACGGGCGCGTACCTGTGACTTCACTGTCACCGGTACGCGCCCGTAGTCGTCTTCGCGAACCCCACGAAAACAGACCACGCGGTCATCATGAAACCACCTGTGCGACACACGAATACCAGAAAATGCGGCAAACAGCATGATCTTGATCACGCCCGCGTCGAGAAACCCAGGTCGATGTTGGGGCGGTGTTCACCGCGCCGCAATCTTCGCCTAGTGTGGCTCGTCGTGATCGACGCGCAAACCCTGGAATCCCGGCCCGAATCTCATTCCCTGAATTCATCAGTTCCGACGATCCGGCGGTGGCGCCCAGGATCTTGTGTCTGGTGCGGAGACGACAACTCCGTGGACATGTTCCGCAACGAACCCCGCTGTGGAAAATGCCGTGAAAACGAAGGCATCATCGACGACGCCAAGCGCTTCCTCGGGATGTACGGTCTGCGCCCGATCGGCGGCACGCTGCAGTCCGACGACGACGAAGAGCGCGAGTACCGCGTCAACGCACGTGAGGCACGCCGAGTCCTGAACGAGATCCGCATGGACGTCCTTCCCGATGCGGCCGCTGTTCGCAAGGCAATTCGGCCCCGCGCCGCAACGGTTGTCGCCGACACGTCACCCGCGCGGGCTTCTCGCCCCTCCAGCACGGGCACAGCGACGCGCGTTGCCGCTCCGGTCAAGACGGACACCGTGGACATCGACACGCTCCAGACGCGCGTCCTGGGGCTTCTCGATCAGCTCGGTTCGATCGACGAGCAGATCAAGGTCGCCGAACTCGCACAAGGGTTGCCGGCTCGCGCACGACTGAGCGATCTGAACAAGCAGAAGGCCACGGTTCTTCGCACGCTGGCCGCTCTCGAGAAGGCCCGCATCGCCGCCTCCAACTAATTCTCCTCGCGTCCATCCCACGGCCCCGTCTCGCTTGCGAGACGGGGCCGTTCTGTATGAGCAGGTACCTTTACGAATCGTGAATGACATCACCATCACTTTTGTCGTGCTTGCACTGGTCGTGGCGCTGTTCGTGATCGGCCGAATCCCGGTCGGCATCATCGCGATCGGCACTGCCCTGGCGCTGTACGCCACCGGTGTGATCACGATGGAACAGGCGCTCGCCGGATTCGGCGATCCCACGGTGGTGTTCATCGCCGCGCTTTTTGTCGTCAGCGAGGCCCTCGACGCCACCGGCGTCACTACCTGGGCGGGTGAGAAACTGCTGGCGAAAGTCGGCGAATCCCGAGTCCGTCTCGTGAGTGCGATCATGTTGCTGGTTGCCGCGTTGACCGCATTGATCAGTGTCAACGGGGCCGTAGCCGCATTGGTACCGATGGTGGTCGTCTTGGCGGTGCGTCTCGGTAAATCGACGTCACAACTGCTTCTCCCGTTGGCATTTGCCGCCCATGCCGGATCGATGCTCACCTTGACCGGAACACCGGTCAACATCATCGTTTCCGAAGCAGCCGAAGAATCCGGGGCCGGCGCGTTCGGGTTCTTCAGTTTCACTTTGGTCGGTGCGCCGCTGGTGCTGGGAACTATTGCGATCGCCGTGCTACTCGGGCCCCACGTCCTCCCCCATCGTGCGGGGACGTCCATGTCACCTGATCTGAGTCGGCACGCCAAGACCCTCGCGAAGCAATATCGCCTCATGGGCAAGGATGCCCCGTCCGCCGAACCCTTGATCACCAAGTACGACGGTGTGGTCGAAGTGATCATCCCGCCGCGCTCGGAAATGATCGGCGACAGGGCTTTTCCCGGCATGGTGACCGACAGCGGCGATCTGGTGATACTCGCAGTCCAGCGCGCCGGTGAGGACTGCGGCCCCAAGGGCGTCAAGTTGGCGGCCGGTGACACGCTTCTCCTGCAAGGCAGCTGGGACGATCTCGACACCCACACCGCGGTCGATCCGAACGTCCTCGTGGTCGACGCACCTGCCCAGATCCGTAAGCAGGCAGCCCCGTTGGGAATCCGCGCGGTCATCGCTCTCGTCGTCGTCGCAGCGATGGTCGTGTTGCTGACCTTCGGATTGGTGCCGTCGGCGATAGCCGGACTCCTCGCTGCGTGTGCGATGGTGCTGCTACGAGTCATCAGCGTGGAGCAGGCGCATCGGTCCATCTCGTGGACCACGTTGATTCTCGTCGGCGGAATGATCCCGCTCTCGACCGCGATCCAGCAGACCGGCGCAGCCGAAAAACTCGCTCATGCCTTCGTCGACGTCGTCGGCGGTGCAAGCCCCTATGTCGTTGTCGCCGGACTCTTTGTCGTGACGGCGACTCTGGGTCAGCTGATCAGCAACACCGCGACCGCGCTGATCATCACGCCGATCGCCATCTCGGTTGCCGGCGAACTCGACATCTCGGTGCTGCCCCTTCTGATGACGGTCACCGTCGCTGCCGCGGCCTCCTTCCTGACGCCCGTAGCCACTCCCGCGAACATGATGGTGATGGGCCCTGGTGGGTACAAGTTCGGCGACTACTGGAAGCTCGGGCTCCCGATGTTGTTGTGGTTCCTGGTAGTTGCGACCGTGTTGATCCCAGTGATCTGGAGTTTCTGATGTGCTCACCGAAGGTGTTGTCGGAGGTCTACGAATCGATCGGACGAGAAGGCAGGAAAGTCAGTCGACGATCGATGTTCGCGGCGCTCGGCTCTACGGCGCTAGGCGCAACCGTCGTGGCCGGCGCGGTGCAGCCCACTGCGTCGGCAGCGCCGGCGGGCCAGACCATCGTCGATCTGACGCACGTGCTGACGCCCGATTTCCCGGTGTGGCCGGGCGCGCGCTCGTTCGAGATGAGGAACCTGGCGAAGATCGCCGACGCCGGCGGGTCTCTGGGCTCGCTCGGGTCCGCTGGTTTCGGCGGAAACTTCTACCTCAACGAACTCCGTCTCGAGGAACACACCGGTACTCACATCGACGCGCCTGCTCACGCCAGTGCGGACGGAATCACCGTCGAGAAGATTCCGGTTGCCGACCTCGTCGTACCGATTGCGGTCATCGACATCAGTGCCCGAGCCTCCGTCGACCCTGACACACTGCTCACCCGCCAGGACGTCCTCGACTGGGAAACCCTCCACGGGACGATCGCTCCCCGCAGCCTGGTGGCGATGAACTCAGGCTGGGATACCCGGGCCGGTGCCGGTGGGACCTTCACGAATCGAGATGCACTCGGCGTGCAGCACACACCGGGGTTCGCCCCCGAGGCGATCGACTTCTTGGTGTCCGAGCGCGACATAGTCGCCGTGGGCTCTGACACCCTCAGCATCGACGCGGGCCGAAGCACGACCCACGGGGCTCACCGAAGCGCCTTGGGCTCAGGAAAGTACGCGGTCGAAGCCCTTGCAAACCTGTCCGCACTTCCAGCCGTCGGCGCTACCGTGATGGTGGGAGCGCCGACGCATGCTGGTGGCTCTGGTGGTCCGTGCCGGGTTATCGCCTGGTACTGACGGATGACTGAGGTTTACGGCGTGGGTGTCACCCGGAGCACCTTGTCGCCTGTTCCGTTGTCCGTGGTCACCAGGAGCGAGCCGTCCGCCGTCGGAGTCACCGAGCGCAGGCGCCCGAACTGGTTCACCAATCCGAAGGTCTGAGCGTCGACCGAACGGCCGTCGGCACTGAGGCGGAGGAAGATCAGTTCCTTGCTCTTGAGACCACCCATCACGAGTGCACCGTCCCAGGCACCCCATGCAGCTCCACCGGTGAAGGCAGCGCTGGCGGTAGCCAACGTGGAGCTACCCGAACGCCACACCGCCGCAATCGCTCCCGGCACGCGCACGGGATCGGTCATCGGCACGGATTCGTCGTACGTTCCGGGAAGACGATCCGGACGGTAGCCGTAGTTTCCGCCAGGGGTAAGCAGGTTGACTTCGTCGTCGACGCTCGTGCCCTGCTCAACCGAGTACACCCGGCCGGTTCCGGGTTGCACGGCCAAACCTTGCACGTTGCGGTGCCCGAGCGTGTAGACGGGGCTGCCTGCATTCGGATTTCCCGCCGCCGGAGTTCCGTCGGCGTTGATGTGCAAGACTTTGCCGCCCAGCGAATTCGGATCCTGCGGAACGCTCGGCGTCGCGGTGTCACCCGTTCCGACGAACAGCGTTCCGTCCTGGGCGGCAAGAATTCGGCAACCCCCGTGACGCCCGGACGAGACCGGGATTCCTGGCAATACAGTTCCGGTTCGCGTCAGTGCGGTCCATCCGGCGTCGACGGTCCACGAGATCACTCGAACGTCCGTGACTCCCCCCGCGCTGAATCCCTGGCAGGTGTACAGGGTGCGCGATTGCGCGAAGTCGCGGGCAAGCGCGATGCCCATGAGGCCGGTTTCGGACTGAGCGTAGAGATCCGAAAGATCTGCAGCGACTGGACCTGTCGTGTTGTCGCTTCGGCGCACGAAGAATCCGCCGGAGCGTTGTCCCGTCAGGATTGCACCGTCCGGGGCCACCGCGACGTCCCAGGGGTGATCGAGTCCGTCGACGAGTGTGGTGACCGATAGCTGCGGGAGGGTGTTCTCGATGGGGATGTCCGGGTCTTCACCGCCCAGCGACCCTGTACTTCCGTTGCCGAAACTGCCGGGGTCGAAGGGGAAGGGTTGAGCCACGCTCTGCGTTACCGGCATCACCAGTACTGCAGTCAGGGCCACGGTCAATGCGGCGAGCTTCGGATGACGCACGCGTTCTCCTCGGGTCGGAAACCGTTCTGCGCCTCACTATAAACAGACAAACACCATTTTTCGGGCCGTCGCGGCATACCTGCAGGCCACAGGGCAACAAACCCCTTCAGAAGTCGGCAATCTCCGGCAAAACGTTCGCCAATGCGGACGCGGTCCGCCTCGAGGCAGATCGTGTCTTCCGCCAGCCGGGCACATTCCAGTCCAGGAGGTACTCGAGATCCGCTTCCACTCCCTTGTCCCGCAACCCGAAACGTCGTTCCAGCGCATACTCATCCACGAAATTCAGTCTCGCCGCATCGGTGGCACTCAGTTCGGGGTCGCAGAACGGGCCGACGGGGGCGGTAGCCGCTCGACGCCCTGACGGGTCTTCCCACTCCAAATGACCACCTCCGATTTGCTTCACCGACCACCTGCCAATCGTCTTGATTCGGTGATGTTTTCGACACAGACAGGCCAAGTTCCGCTCCGCAGTAGGTCCTCCCTGGGCGGGGCTGCCGTGATCGAACGGCACCGTGTGATCGATGTCGCAACTATCAGAACGCACAACACAATTCGGAAAGCGGCACGTGCCGTCTCGCGTCCTTACAATCTTCGCCAACGCTGCGGATGGCCGGTACGTGCACTCGGTGCGCCGAGAACCATTGTCCCGCGTCGAGCGATGGCCCCTTGCCACGTCGGGCAAGACCGCCGGCGAGGGCATCGACCGACCCACGTCAATTACGGGCCCAACCGTCCCGGCAGTCGAACACCGTTGCACCTCGGACGGTGCGCGGGTGAGGACTCTCTGCCATGTACTGTCCGCGGCGATCGCGCGCGCAAGGTCAGCATCGATGTGGCCGTACCCCTGCAAATAGCCTGGCAGGTCATCGAATCCGAGCAGGGTGGAAGCATTGACACCCACAAGAATTGTCGCAATCGGGAGCGCGGAGGTCTTCGAGTCATCCCGACGGGTGCAATCGCCGTCGCACTGACAATCCAACGACGTCTTTCCTTCCGCCAATGCGATCAGCGCATCGGCACGACGTTGCCCGAAAGTTCTCGGATCGGAACCACACACCTGCATCGACATCGCACGGAGTCTGGTGGCCAAAGTCTGAGCGCCGACCGCTGGAAGCATTCCGTCCAGAGTCGACATACCGTCGTGCGACGCGCACGTCCGAACGTCCCGATCCGCCTCCGCACGAACTCGCCTGGCACGCACCCCATCAGGGTCGTGCCGAGCAATGAGACCTCGTGCGCGCGCCTTCAACTTGTTACCGGTTGCGCGGCAGGCACCGTCCACTAGGAGTCGCTCGATCTCATCGAGCACGTGCTCGGAAACATTGGCGAGAGCTTCGGACAGTGCCGTCGCTTTGGCCAGATCTATGTCACCGCAAGCAAAAGCGGCCGCTACCCGCGGAAGTCGCCAGCGCAGGTCACACCCCAGTGCAATCATTTTCTGCGCGGCGTACTCCGTAATGCTCAGTATCGACGCGATCTCCACGTGCGCGAATTGACCCCGAAAAGCCTCATTGACTCCAACCGCGGCATCCTCCTCACAACGGTCCAGGTACAGCGCAGTGACCGCGTCGATCTCGAGGAAGTGGGCGCGCGCGATTTCCGCATGCTGCCGAAACAGCGCGTCCGCGGAAGTCTTCGATTCGAACATATGAGCGATTCTACGGGTGCCCACCGACAAGTTTTTCGGAATCACGGGGTATTCACCGATACCCTTTGCGCTCCGATGTCACTACGTTCAATCGCATGACTCAGCATCCGGCACGAGATCAACCGTACTTCGGCATAGCGATATTCGAGTTGGGGAAGAATGACGGAGTCGGGTGCTTCTACCGAGAGGACTGTTATCTCATCTGGGCCGGCGACCCCGCTGAGGCACAGTCAAAATTCGAACGCAAGGCCGGCGAGCAGGAGTATCCGGTCGGCGCGAGCGATGACCAGTCCTATGTAAAACTCGCGCATCTCGTGGATCTTGCGCCGGTGTCCGACACTGTCCATACTGGTACCGTAGATCTCTACTCTCGACACTTCTCAAATATTGCCGCCTACAGAACTTTTGAGGCACTTCTAGGAGGAGACAGTATCCTCTGACGTGCGCCCACTTCACGCCCGCTGCGCGCACAACAGCGCGAAGCGCTGATCCTCATCCGTCCACACCTTCCGCACCCCGAAGCCCGCGGACGCGAGCTCCGCGGCAATCCCGCCCTCGGTGAACTTCGCCGAGATCTCGGTTCGCAGCTGCTCGCCCGCTGCGAAGGTGATCTCCAGATCCAGGTCGTCGATCCGGACCGAGAGTTCACGAAGTGCTTCCAGCCGCATCTCGATCCACTCGTTCTCGGCATCCCAGAGCGCGACGTGACGGAAGTCCTCCAAGGGAAAGTTCGCTCCCAGTTGCTTGTTCAGGACCGAGAGAACATTGAGATTGAACTGCGCGGTCACACCGGCAGCGTCGTCGTATGCGGGCACGAGGACTGCGGGATCGATCACCAATCCCACGCCCAGGATCAGGTTCTCACCGGGATCGAGCACGGCTGCAATGCCCGAGAGGAACTCGGCGCGTTCTGCCGGAACGAGATTGCCGAGAGTTCCACCGAGAAACGCGACCGCTCGCCGTCCACCACCGGGCAGATGGTGCAGCGAACCGGTGAAGTCGCTGACCACCCCGACCACGTCGATGCCGGGGAATTCGGCACCGACCTGCCGCGCCGCGCCTTCCAGCGCCGTCACCGAAACATCCTGCGGTACATACGTTCGCAGAGTTCCACGAGCGGTCATTGCATCGAGCAGCAACCGCGTCTTCTCCGAGGAACCGGAACCCAGTTCGATCAGGATCTCAGGTTCGGTCAACGCAGCGATCTCGTCGGCGTACCGAGTAAGCAGGCCGCGCTCGGTACGAGTGGGGTAGTACTCGGGTAAGGCCGTGATCTCCTCGAACAGTTCACTTCCACGCGCGTCGTAAAACCATTTGGGCGAGAGCCACTTCGGCGTAGCGGTCAGACCCTCCTTGGCCTCGGCTCGCAATGCGTCGACCGATTCGGCCGGTGTCAGATAAACCTCGAGCGTAGGGGTTTTCATTGTTCTCCCATCGGTATCGGGGTGATGATCAAGTGGCCGGGACGCGCGCAGACGATGTGCCGGTCCGGCACCTGCTCCCAGTCCGGCGATCGATCGAACGGTTCGGAAACGATCAGGGCCCGCGACTCGTCGACCCGCGTGTACAACGTGTGGCCCCAGGCCGTGGCCCACAGTTCCTGCCCGTCGCCGAACAGGAGGTTCAGTCGTGAATCCGGTGCCACCGCAGCCACATCGTGAACGAGGCTCGTCACGGCGGCCTCCGCGGGCTTCGAGGTCAACCGATGCCGAAGCACTGTCCACAACAAGGCAGCATCCGTCGGGGCGGGCATCTTCAGCAGTTCGACGGCCGGAACTTCTGCCGCCAATTCGGCAAGGGAACCAGGCCAACCGGATACCGCTCCGTTGTGGCTGAAAGCGTAGGTTCCGTCGACGAACGGTGCGCAGGCACCGATCTCGACGGCCATCCCCTCCGTCGCGGAACGGACGGCGGCGAGAACGGATCCGGAAACGATGTGGGACAACGTCTCGTCGACGGTCGGGTCCGACCAGATCGGCGAAATGCTGCGATACCGCCCCTGCCTTCCGTCGTTCCACCACACCGCGCCGAATCCGTCGGCATTGATGGTCCCGCCGCCACGCATCTCGCGAGGTGCCCACGACTGGCGCATCAGTGAGTTCTCGCCGTCGTGGATGAGTTCACGAACCGAACGCGGCGGCCCGAGATACCCGAGGTGCCGACACATGTCAGGATCTACCCGAAATCGTTCTGGCGCAGCGAAAACCCGAGAAGATCTGGCGCCTGATCGGATGGTCCCAGTTGCGGAACGTCCCCCGGCAGGCAACGCTGTCGGTCCCGAACGATCCCCCTCGCAACACCTTGTAGTCGCCGCCGAAGAACACCTCCGAATACTCCCGATACGGGAAGGCCCGGAAACCCGGATACGGATGGAAACCCGAAGAGGTCCACTCCCACACGTCGCCGATCAACTGCTCGACACCTGCTGCCGACGCACCCGCCGGGTACGAGCCGACGCCCGCTGGACCGAGATGGCGCTGACCGAGATTGGCAAGATTCTCGTCGGCGGACGCGTCCCCCCACGGGAACCGTCGTGATCTCCCGGATTCCGGATCCCACCGCGCGGCCTTTTCCCATTCCGCCTCGGTGGGAAGCCGTTTGCCAGCCCAGCACGCGTAGGCCTCGGCTTCGTAGAAGCTCACGTGAACAACCGGCTTGTCGGGTGGAACCGGAGCCTCGACGCCGAAAGTCTCGTGCCACCAACCCGAACTGTCATGTTCCCAGAACAGAGGTGCACGAAGTTTCGCGTCGACGCGATGCCGCCAACCGTCTCGAGACCACAATTCCGGTCGGGAATAGCCGCCGTCCTCGATGAATTCGACGAACTGCCCGTTGGTCACCGGGAATCTGTCGAGTGCGAAATCGGTGAGATAGACCTGATGTGCAGTGCGCTCGTTGTCGAGTGCCCACGGCTCGTCGTCGGTCCCCATGACGAAGGAGCCGGCCGCGATGGTGACCTCGTCGAGTTCCGGCATGCGGGCCGCTTGCGGAGCGGGTGTCGCAACGAGCGCCGTGGGCCCCGAACGTAATTGGTGTGTCGCGAGCATGGTCTCGGCGTGTTGCTGTTCGTGCTGCGCGATCATCCCGAACGCAAAGCCGTCCACGTCGAGTTCTGTGCGCCCGAACGTGCTGGCTTCGAGCACATCCCAGACCTTCCCACGAACCGTACGTACGTATTCGCGCGCCTCGGCCGGGTTGAGCAGGGGAAGTGTCGGTCTCGACGATCTCGAATGCTTGAAAGCGTCGTACAGCTCGTCTATGTCGCTACGCACCGGATCGCGGCCACCGACATCGCGCACCAGCCAGAGTTCCTCTTGATTGCCGATGTGCGCCAGGTCCCACACCAGCGGACTCATCAACGGGGAATGCTGAGCGATCAATTCGGTATCGTCGACGCAGTCGGTGAGCAGCGTCGACCGCTCGCGCGCTCGCAGAAGTACGGCCTCGACCGCTTCCTTGGTGATCTCCCCCGTCATGTGTCGCTCTCACCGGGCACAATTGCGCGACAACACCGTTCGGCTGCGGCATCGAGAAGACGGACAAACTGTGGCTCCGGCGCGTAGGACGCGGCAAGCGACATCAGAGATGTTGCCGCCGAACGCAGTTCGACGTCGTCCAAACCGTACTCTGCCGCATCCCGCCACCTCCCGGCCGTCGACGCTGCAGCATCACTCGCCTCGCGCATCACGGCTGGCCCGGACAACAACGCGTCGATCGCTGCTATCGGCACTCGCCACAAATCTCCCGGTTGTGCGTCGATGTAGCGAACCTCCAGATGGCCGACAGCGCGAACCGGCGGGAACAGCGTGGACAGGTGATAGTCCAAGTCCGCCCAGACGGGGCGACGTCCGATCTCGGCATCCAAGGCGCCGTCGATCCAGTCCGCGAAAGTCGCGCCCCGCGGAGCCGTCCAATCATCGCCTTCGTTTCGCACACACATGAGCGGAACGTCGAGCGCCCAGGCTGCGTAGTCCTGCGCTTCCGGGATTGCGGCGGTGCGCCAGGAATCGAGTTCGAGCCACGTCCGCATGCGTTGAGAAGCCCAATCTCCCCTCGGAACCCCTTGCAAGCGTGGAGAACACGCAAACGCCGCGACGAGAGCCGGACCCATGTCCCCGAGGAGCCGCCAACGCTGGGCGATGGACTCCGGACTCCCGCCGGCATCGACACTGACCTGCACTGCTGCGGTACTGCACATCATCAAGGTGCCGTACGGGCCTATCCCGGCGAAGCGGGATTCCATTGCGCAGTAACGCGGCAATCGGAGAATGCGGGAAGGGGGGCGGGCGACGTCGGCGGCAGCCGAACTGATTTCGATGGAGTACGACGCGAGAAGAGATTCGAGAGTCCGACGGTCTTCGTCGAGACAGTCACACAGTTCGCGGGCGGACGTGCGCGGAGCGGACGAGAGTTCGATCTGTCCGCCGGGTTCTACGGTGACCAGGCTGCCACGAGGAAGCGGAACCGCCGGTGAATCCGTGTCGATGCTGGTGGGTGCGTGTCGCCCGAGCGCTCTTGCCAGCGTCGCGGCGGATGGCCGCTCCCCACCGGGATCTTGCCTGGTCAGCCACTCGACCTCGGCTCCGACCAAGCGGGGTGGCCCCTGTTTGAAGCACACACCACCGACGTAGGCCTCGGCCGCAGGACGCGAATCCACCTGCGTGGTCTGTGCTGCTGTCAACGCTGCTGTCACCATTCGACTTCCCCTTCGGGCGGTCTTCGCGGTCGTTACCGACGATAGAACGCCTACGTCCGAGATGCACCCATTGTGGTGTTACGTGTCGTTGAATTTCTTCAGTCGTATCCACCGGTACCCACAACCGGCCAGAACCACACCTACCCCGGAAACAACCGCGATCCACGGAAGTGTGACCACCAGAACGACACAACCAGCCGCCCCGACTGCCTGCAGCCACTTCGGATACATCCGGTCCACTCCGCGCTGGCTGTACGCGCTCACGTTCGCGACGAAGTAGTAGAGCAGCACTCCGAACGACGAAAAGCCGATCACGCCACGAAGATCGGTTGTCGAAACCAGAACGATTACAACAGCTCCGACCACAAGTTCGGCATGGTAAGGGACTGCGAACCGTGGATGGACGGCAGCGAGAGCAACGGGCAGATCACTCTCGCGGGCCATCGCCATCGCAGTGCGACTCACCCCGGCGATCAGAGCCAGCAGCGCCCCCGCCGACGCCGCCGCGGCACCGATCACCACCACGGGAACGGCCCAGTTCCACCCGGCTGCGCCCACCGCATCGGCCAGGGGCCGCGCCGAATTCGCCAGCCGATCAGGCCCCAACGTCACCAACAGCACCACCGCTACCAGCGCATAGAGGACAACCGCGGCGGTGAGTGCAATCAGAATCGCCCGCGGAATCGTGCGGCGCGGATCACGCACTTCCTCCCCCAGCGTCGCGATCCTGGCGTAACCGGCGAAGGCAAAGAAGAGCAGCCCCGCCGACTGCAGAATCCCGTACCACGACCCGAACACGAGGTCCGGGAGCTCACGCACTGCACCAGGTCCCACGACGGCAACCAGCAATGCCACACCCAATGCCGTCGTCGACACGGCGACGATGACCCTGGCCATCTGCGCCGTCCGCGTCACTCCGCGGTAGTTGACCGCCACCAGGGCCACGACCACCAGGACGGCGGCGGGAACACGCCAGGCCGCAGGAGCAACGTACGTCGCGAAGGTCAGAGCCATTGCCGCGCAACTCGCGATCTTCCCGATCACGAACGACCAGCCTGCGGCAAACCCCCACCAGGGTCCGAGCTGCTCACGTCCGTAGACATAGGTCCCACCTGACGTCGGGTATCTGGCCGCGAGCTGCGCCGACGACGTCGCATTGCAGTAGGCGACGAACGCTGCGATCGCCAGGCCGAGCAGCAACCCGGTACCGGCCACTGCGGCAGCGGGCGCGAACACCACAAAGACTCCGGCGCCGATCATCGCGCCGAGGCCGATTACCACGGCATCGGCCGTGCCCAGTCTTCGCTCCATCGGGACAGCTTCGTTCACAGGTAGTTTGAACCACACCGACATGAACGGAAGGTGCCATGTTCGATCTCGACACGATCCGCCGCGACACTCCCGGATGCCTCGACAAGGTGTTCCTCGACAGCGCGGGATCCTCGCTCCCGCCCGAGCCGGTGCTGACCACCATGATCGAGCACCTGCGACGTGAAGCCGACGTCGGCGGGTACGTCGCCGCTGCTCGCCAGAGCGGCGCACTGGCTGCTGTTCCGCATTCACTGGCCCGCGTCATCGGCGCCCAGGCAACCGATATCGCGTTGACGGACAGCGCAACCCGCGCGTGGAACGACTTCTACGCTGCCGTTCCACTCGGACCTGGTGATCGAATCCTCATCAGCGGAGTCGAATACGCGAGCAACGCAATCGCCGCTCTGGGGCGGGCGCGTTCCACCGGCGCCGGCGTCGAGGTCATTCCGAGCGATCAGTACGGACGCATCGACCTCGACGCACTCGAAGACATGCTCGACGATCGGGTTCGACTCGTCTCCGTCGTACACGTCCCCACCAACGGCGGCTTGATCAACCCGGTCCGTGAGGTAGTCGAATTGGCCAGAGCCCACGGCTCTCTCGTCCTACTCGACGCGTGCCAGTCCGTCGGCCAGTTGCCCATCGACGTCACCGAACTCGGCGTCGACGCGCTCAGCGCCACCGGCCGCAAGTGGCTCCGCGGGCCACGCGGAACCGGATTCCTGTACGT
Source organism: Rhodococcus sp. NPDC057135 (assembly GCF_042670865.1). Lineage (NCBI taxonomy): Bacteria > Bacillati > Actinomycetota > Actinomycetes > Mycobacteriales > Nocardiaceae > Rhodococcus > Rhodococcus sp. NPDC057135. Next base: position 472,020 of record NZ_JBHUUU010000003.1, on the reverse strand, counting down.
CCGCCCCGGACTCGTCGACGCGCTCGAACCCGCTGCAATGGACCTGCACGGAGCGGAATGGACCAGCGAGAACAGCTTCGTCCCTGCGCCGGACGCAACACGATTCGAACTCTGGGAAACGAGTGTCGCTGCGCGCCTGGGTCTCGGCGTCGCCGCCGACTATCTGCTCTCGATCGGCACCGACACGGTGTGGGAGCAGATCGAATCCCGAGCCTGCGCATTGAGGGAAGGCCTGGCAGCGATTTCCGGAGTCGAAGTCCGCGATCGAGGAACCCAACTGAGCGGCATCGTTTCCTTCACCGTCGACGGTATTTCCGAGCACCTGGTTCGGGATCAGCTTGCAGCACAGAACATCACCGTCACCGTCAGCGGTCGCGGGTCCACGCTCCTCGACATGGATGCCCGCGGACTCGACGCCGTGGTTCGCGCATCGCCGCACTACTTCGTCGACGAAGCCGACCTGGACACTTTTCTGGGCGCGGTCAGGAGTGTGCAAACCTCCCGTTGACCGGGACCATGCCTGATCTGCGGAAGTCGAAACTGCAACTGTGTGGTGACCAGTAGTTTCGCCTTCCGAGAGGACGCTTCGCATGGCCGACCCCACCGTCAAACCGATCTCCGCTGCCGACATCACCACCTGGGACTACGAGGCCGACGTCGTCGTCGCGGGATACGGCATCGCCGGCGTCACCGCCGCGATCGAAGCGGCGCGGTCCGGCGCCGAGGTTCTCGTCCTGGAGCGAACGGGCGGCTGGGGTGGAGCAGCTTCGCTGGCGGGTGGATTCATCTATCTGGGCGGTGGAACGCCGCTGCAGAAGGCGTGTGGGTTCGAGGATTCGGTCGAGAACATGAAGACGTTCATGAAGGCAGCGCTCGGCCCCGGAACCGACGACGCAAAGATCGACGCGTATTGCGAGGGCAGTGTCGATCACTACAACTGGCTCGTGGATGCCGGCGTTCCGTTCAAGGAGTCCTTCTGGGGTCAGCCCGGCTGGGAACCGCCGTACGACGACGGCCTGATGTACTCGGGAGGCGAGAACGCCGCGCCGTTCAACACCCTCGTCGATCCCGCGCCCCGCGGACACGTTCCGCAGATGTCCGAGAAGAACACCGGTGAGCGGGGCGGCGGCTACATGCTGATGAAGCCACTCGTCGAGACGGCCGAAAAGCTCGGTGTCCGAGCAGAATACGATCTGCGCGTCCAAACTCTGGTGGTAGACGGCGATCGGGTTGTCGGCGTCGTCGCCAAGCGTTACGGCAAAGACGTCGCGATTCGCGCACGCAAGGGCGTCGTGCTGGCGATGGGCAGCTTCGCGTACAACAACGAGATGGTGCGCTCGAACGCACCGCGTATCTTCGGCCACCCGGCGGCCTCCATCGAGGCGCACGACGGCCGCGCAATCCAGATCGGTCAGGCGCTCGGCGCCGACACCGCGCACATGGACGCCACCGAGGTCGCGTTCTTCTGCGACCCGCAGTTGATGGTGCGCGGCATTCTTGTCAACGGCCGCGGTCAGCGATACATCCCCGAGGACACCTACCCCGGCCGCATCGGCCAGGCAACGCTGTTCCAGCAGGACAACCAGGCATTCCTCGTCATCGACGAAGCTGCATACGAGGAAGGCATGAATGCCGAGTCGTCCAGTGCGCAGTTGCGGGCGCAGCCGAGCTGGGTGGCGGAAACCGTCGAGGAACTCGAAGCCGAGATGGGGTTGCCCGCCGGATCGTTGCAATCGACTGTCGACCTCTACAACCGGCACGCGGCTGAAGGGTCGGACCCGGTGCTGGAGAAGAAGGGCGAGTGGGTGAAGCCGATTGTCGGCCCGTTCGCGGCAATCGATCTGCGCGGACGCACCGGCGGATTCACGCTCGGCGGGTTGAAGACCACCGTCGACTCCGAGGTCCTGCACGTCTCCGGTGTGCCGATTCCAGGATTGTTCGCGGCGGGCCGGTGCACTTCCGGTGTGTGCGCAGGCGGTTACGCCAGCGGAACCAGCCTCGGCGACGGCAGCTTCTTCGGACGACGCGCCGGAATCAGCGCGGCGCGCTAGATCACCACGACCCGCACACCGTCGGCAAAGCGGTACGGCTGAGTCTGTAGGACCGCGCCGAGGTGTTTCCGCAGTCTGGACACCTCGGCGCGCACTGCCACCACATGCTCGCGATCACCGAAGAGCACTTCGCTCAGGCCTGCGGCGTCCACACCCGCCGAACCGACCGCTGCCAGGGCCCTCAAGATCTGGGCGTGCCGCGGGGAGAGCGCTCGCGTCCAGTTGGCGTCACCACGCACCGTCACCTGCGGCGATGCCCCGAGGGACAGCTCAAGCTCGATCACCGGCCCGCCGACGCCGGTGCGCAACAGCCAGCCGTCCCCGAGTGGCTCGGGCAGACACATCCCCAGCCCTGGCACGATGACGGGCTTTCCCGCGCTCGGCGCTGCAACGCGGTCGGGCGCGGCTATCCCGCTGGCACCGGCCACCCAACCGAACTCGTCGACCACCAATGCCGGTCCGGTCCCGGCCGCGAACAACGGGGCTGCCCGCGAGCGCAGGCGCTCGAGCTGAGCTGCGTGCTCGCGCCACAGCGTCGCCTCCGCGAGGCGAACCGCGGTGCGAACCAGCGCGACGGTGGTGGGATGCACCGAGGCTGCGGACCCACTGATATCCACCACTCCCAGAATCTCGCCCGTCCGCGGATCGTGCACGGGCGAACCGGTACACGACCAATTGTGGTGAGTCGGCGCATAGTGCTCGGCCGAGAAGAGTTGCACCGCAGAATCTTCGATCAGTGCGGTACCTATCGCATTGGTACCCACCGACTGCTCCGACCATCGCGCACCTTCGGCGAATCCGAGTGCGTCCGCCGCCTGCTTGACCGCCTTCGACCCCTCGCGCCAGAGCAGGACACCGTCGGCGTCGGCAACGACCACGATGAAGCCCGCGTCCTCGGCCACCTCGGTCAGAGTGGTTCGCAACTCGGGCAGAACCGAGCGCAGTGCAGTACGCGAACGCCTCGACTCCAACTCGGAGAAATCAGCGACAGCAGACGCGCCGCAGTGATCCGGTGTGAGCCCGCCCGCAGCCACTCTCGACCACGACCGTGCCACGACGGTCCGCGGCTGCGCCGGTGGTTCCTGCCCGGAGAGAACTGCGTCGTGCACCCGACTGAGTAGGCGAGCATGCTGCGACAGATCGGTACCCGGCACGACGGCACCGAGCCGACTGCCTTCGGGAGCGTTCCCCAGGGTGGTCACTCCGTCAGGCTACCGCGTTCGATGTGACGCGAACCACGTCCACACGGCCAGGTCGCCGCCACCTGCGATTAGCGGCGAGGAGCAAACTCCGGTAACGTATCCAAAGTTGTCTCGGCGAGGGTGAATCGCAGCAGTTCCACACGTTGCAGGTTTACCGTGATCGACGCGGCTACGGCTCAGCTCGAGCGTTTCGCTCCTGGCCGTGTGCGCGCCTGTCCCCCTTTTCGCAGGCAAAACCACACGTCAGTAAACCGAGCACGAACCCCGTGAGTTGTAGGAGCCGTTTCATCATGTCTGAAGAAAACAACCTCGTCGCCGTCGTCCGCACCGAATTCGGCAAGGGCGCAGCTCGCCGCGCACGTCGCGACGGCCAGGTCCCCACGGTTCTGTACGGCCACGGCGAAGATCCCCGCCACCTCAACGTGCCGGCTCGCGACTTCGCTCGCATCCTCCGCGCGCAGGGCACCAACGCCATCCTCACCCTCGACATCGAGGGCACGGAGCAGGTTGCACTGACCAAGTCGGTCGTCGTGCACCCCATCCGCAGCTACATCGAGCACGCTGACCTCCTCGTCATCAAGAAGGGCGAGAAGGTCACCATCGACGTTCACGTCGTAGTCGTCGGTGACGCTGCTGCAGGCACCATGGTCGCGCAGGATGCATCCACCATCTCCATCGAGGCAGACGCCCTCCACATCCCCGAGCAGATCGAGGTTTCGGTCGAGGGCCTCGAAATCGGCACCCAGATCCTCGCAAGCCAGCTCGAACTGCCCACCGGCTCCGTCCTGCAGGCTGACGCTGACACCCTGATCGTCAACGTCGTTGCTGCACCGACCGAGGCTGACCTCGAAGAGGGCGCAGAAGCTCCCGCCGCCGACGAGGCTGCAGAAGAGGCCTGATCCTCTCGGTTCCTACAGAACTCACTGCGCGCGGCGCGTCATTCCGATTCGGAGTGACGCGCCGTTCGCGCGTAGCAGGAAAAAAGAACAAGTCAGAAAGTAGCGTCCGTTGAGCACAGATACCGCCCTCGTCATCGGCCTGGGTAACCCCGGCCCGCAGTACGAGAAGACCCGGCACAACGTCGGTTTCATGGTCGCGGGCACCCTTGCCGGACGCATGGGCGGAAAGTTCAACGTACACAAGAAGAGTGGCGCCGAGATCGTCGAAGGTCGCCTCGCCGGCCGACGCGTGATCCTCGGAAAGCCGCGCTCGTACATGAATCTCTCGGGCGGCGCGGTCGCCGGTCTCGCACGATTCTTCTCGGTCGATGCCGCGAACATCATCGTCGTCCACGACGAACTGGATCTCGATTTCGGGACCGTCAGGCTCAAACTCGGCGGTGGCGAAGGCGGCCACAACGGGCTGCGGTCCATTTCGAGTTCGTTGACCACCAAGGACTACCTGCGCACGCGCGTCGGGATCGGTCGCCCGCCGGGCCGCATGGACCCGGCGGACTACGTTCTCAAGCCGTTCTCGTCCACGGAGCGAAAAGAACTCGATCTCGTGTGCGAAGAAGCTGCGGATGCAGTGGAGCTACTGCTCGAACTCGGGCTCGAGGCAGCCCAGAACCGCCTGCACTGACAATCAGTTACCCAGCAGGGCAGCTGAATTGGCGCGGCGAAGCTTTCCCGACGACGTCTTCGGGATACTGCCGGGACCAAGGACCGCAACGGCACGAGGGCGCACGCCGACGTCGGCGACCACGGCGTGGACCACTTCGCGCTCGATGCGCTTGACCTCTTCCGGATCCTCGAAAGCGTTGGTCTCGACCGCGACGGCAAAGCTCTCACGCTTCTGGCCGGCATCCAGGCGAATGGCGACTGCATTTCCCGGGCGCACACCGGCAACGCTTCCGGCCGCCCGCTCGATGTCGGTCGGATACACGTTCCGGCCGCCCATGATGATGACGTCCTTGACTCGCCCGCACACCACAACCAGGCCTTCTTCGGTGAAATAACCGACGTCACCGGTGTCGAGCCAACCGTCGGCGTCCTGGGCCGGCTTGTGTCCGTCGACTGTGACATATCCGGGGGTGACTGCCTTGCCGCGAACCTCGATGATTCCGACGCCTCGGGCCGGCAGCACCTGGCCGTCACGGTCGACGATGCGTCCCTCGAGGTCAGGCACCATCTTTCCGAGCGTCGCAAGGGCGCGCGCATTGGGGCGATTGGACGGCACCGCGCGGGACATCGACTCGAGGAAATCGGGATCGACGTAGTCGAGAACCTGACCCTGATCGGGATCCGGAATCGACACCGCCAGGGTGGTTTCCGCCATTCCGTACACGGGAGCCAGCGCTGTCGGGTTCAAACCGAAACGCGCGCCGGCCGCGGCGAGAGCATCCATCGTGTCGGGATCCACCGGCTCGGCACCGTTCCACATGTATCGGACGCTGGACAGGTCGACCGCCCCGTCCTCTGCCTGTGCGAGTCGACGCGCCAAGAGGGAGTATGCGAAGTTCGGTGCTGCCGTGACAGTTCCGCCGTACTTGCCCATCAGTTCCGCCCACAGCACCGGGGTGCGGAGGAAATCCATCGGCGTGATGCTGATGACCTCGGCGCCCACCTGCATCGGAACCGTCAAGAACCCGACCATGCCCATATCGTGGAACAGCGGAAGCCAGCTCACCATCACGTCGTCTTCGATGGAGAACTTGATGCGGTTGATCATCGCGTATGCGTTTGTGTAGAAGTTCTCGTGCGTGATCTGCACGGCCTTGGGCGAACCGGTGGAACCGGACGTCAACTGCTGGAGCGCGATATCCGATTCGACCGTCTCCACGGGATCGATCGACGCTCCGCCACGAAGCTCGTCCACCGTCACGACGGTGATGCCACGCTCTTCGAGTAGCGGCTTGGCCGCATCGAAGGGCGCGCCCAGAATCACGGCTTTTGCCGAGATCATGTCGATCACCGTCTCGGTGTCCTGAGCCCAGACACCCAGATCCGTTCGGGGGGTCGGCTGATGCAGCATCGTCACCGACGCACCGCGCATCCACGTCGCCTGGCAGGCAGGCGCGATGTCGACTGGCTGTCCAGCGAGAATGCCGATCGCAACGCCACGGTCGATACCGACCTCGGCCAGGCCGCCGGCCATGCGCCGCGCCTCCTGGTGGATGTCGCCCCAGGTCTGACGGAAAGCGTTGTCGGGCTCTCCCGTCACCAGGCCGCGGTCGGTGACTGCGGCGGTCGCATACATCTCTTCGGTGAACTTGCTCAACGCAACTCCTCGGTCAGTGTCACTCTTCGATCAGTGCAACTCTTCGCAGGACACAAATGGCTGTGTGTTCGAACACACACATACTTGGATAATCAGCGATCGTTCGCCGAGTGTTACGCCGCAGTGGTTATTGCATCGTGGTCTGCGAGTATCCTTTCTCTGTTGTGCTGCCGCACTCTCCACCTGTCCGCGCACCGGCACGTCGCCGGCACTGACGCCCACTTCGAGAGGTTCTTCGTTGACTACCCCGTCCGACTCGACCGTCCCTTCCGACTCGACTGTCCAGTCCGACACCGAAGGCCCCGATTCCACCGAGAGCGGGTCGGTTGCGGTCACGACGACCACCAAGGGTTTGTCAGCCGAGGCGGAGCGTCGCCGCACCTTCGCCGTCATCTCGCATCCTGACGCCGGTAAGTCGACGCTCACCGAAGCGCTGGCACTGCACGCGAAGAAGATCTCCGAGGCAGGTGCCGTCCACGGCAAAGCCGGCCGCAAGTCGACGGTCTCGGACTGGATGGAAATGGAGAAGGCCCGCGGCATCTCCGTCAGTTCCACCGCACTGCAGTTCAACTACCACTCGTCCGAGACCCCGGACGAGCAGATCAACGTCATCAACCTCGTCGACACCCCCGGTCACTCCGACTTCTCCGAGGACACGTACCGCGTCCTGACCGCGGTCGACGCAGCCGTCATGCTCATCGACGCTGCCAAGGGTCTCGAACCGCAGACACTCAAGCTGTTCCAGGTGTGTCGTCACCGCGGTATTCCGGTCATCACGGTCATCAACAAGTGGGACCGCCCCGGCCAGACTCCGCTCGAACTGCTCGACGAGATCAGCGAGCGGATCGGCCTCACACCCACTCCCTTGTACTGGCCCGTCGGCATCGCCGGTGACTTCCGCGGACTGCTGCGTCGCGGCGAAGACGGTGAGGCTCGCGAGTACGTCCGCTTCACCCGTACCGCCGGCGGCGCGAAGATCGCCCCCGAAGAGGTCATGGATGCCGAAGCCGCACTCGCCAAGGAGGGATCCGAGTGGGAGACCGCGGCCGAGGAGAGTGAACTGCTCTCCGCTACCGGCCAGGACCACGATCAGGAGATGTTCCTCGCCGGTCAGACGTCCCCGGTGATCTTCGCGTCCGCGATGCTCAACTTCGGTGTCCGCCAGATCCTCGACACCCTCGTCGAATTGGCTCCGCCGCCGCGAGGCCGCGAAGACCTCAGCGGCAAGCCGCGCGAGGTCACCGATCCGTTCAGTGCGGTCGTCTTCAAGGTGCAGGCCGGTATGGACACCGCGCACCGTGACCGTCTGGCATTCATGCGCATCGTCTCCGGCGTGTTCGAGCGCGGCATGGTCGTCACGCACGCACAAACCGGCAAGCCCTTCACGACCAAGTACGCGCAGACGGTGTTCGGCCGCGAACGTTCCACTGTCGAGTCCGCGTTCCCCGGCGACGTCGTCGGCCTCGTCAACGCCACCGCCCTCGCGCCCGGCCACACGCTGTACACCGAGAAGAAGGTGGAGTTCCCGCCGATTCCGTCGTTCGCGCCGGAACACTTTTCGATCCTGCGCGCCGAAAGCGCAGGCAAGTACAAGCAGTTCCGCCGCGCCGTCGACCAACTCGACTCCGAGGGCGTCGTCCAGATTCTTCGCAACGACATCCGCGGCGACGCCTCCCCCGTCATGGCGGCCGTCGGCCCGATGCAGTTCGAAGTTGTCGCGGCACGAATGAAGGCCGAGTTCAACGTCGAGGCCAAGATGGAACCCCTCGGCTATGCATTGGCCCGTCGTACCGACGCCGCGTCCGAGGTCGAGCTGAACCGTCAGCGCGGCGTGGAGGTCTTCACCCGATCCGACGGTGTTCTGCTCGCTCTTGTCAGCGACAAGTGGCGCCTGCAGTACATCCAGAAGGAACTTCCGGATCTGACGCTCGAACCCCTCGTCGCTGCTGCGGACTGATGAGCCTGATCGAGGCGCTGTTCGACGCCGAACTGCACATCGGCAGCGCCACGATTCTCTGGCGAGAGATCATCGGAAACGCGTTCGGAATAGGCTCCGCGATCGCCGGCGCACGACGCTCGGTATGGGCGTGGCCTGTCGGTATAGCCGGAAATGCCTTGTTGTTCACGGTGTTCATGGGCGCGCTTTTCCACACGCCGCAAGAGCTCAATCTCTACGGCCAAGCCGGCCGTCAGTTGTTGTTCATCACCGTCAGCGTCTACGGATGGACTCAGTGGCGACGTGGGGCACGCGACTCCGGTCGCGCAGTCCTGCCGCACTGGGCGACAACTCGCGAGCGCTTCGCCATGATCGCCGTCATGGCAAGCGGCACAATCGCTTTCGCCTGGATTTTCGACCTTCTCGGCTCGTACGGGGCGTGGGCGGAGGCCTGGATTTTCACCGGCTCCATCCTCGCGACGTACGGCATGGCACGCGGCTGGACCGAGTTCTGGCTCATCTGGATCGGCGTCGACGCCGTCGGTGTTCCCCTTCTTTTCCGGGCCGGGTACTACCCGTCGGCGATCCTCTATCTGGTCTACGCATTCTTCGTACTGTGGGGTTTCGCGATGTGGCTGCGCATTCAACGTCGAACTCCACAAGGGGTGCGACCGTAAACGAACTCCTGGTATGTTTGCGTCGATTAAGCAAACCGGCGGTCTGTTTACGGGCATCAGGAGCGAAACAATGGAAGACAAGAATTCTCACGGAATAACGGGTCCCAACGGTTCCGGAAACGGATCGAGAGCCAATAGTTCCGCGAGTAATGGCTCCGCGGGCAATGGTTCCGCGAGCAACCTTTCCACTAGCAACGGTTCCGGCAGCGCCACCGCCACAGCGGATTTCCTGTCGACCGCACCCAAGCAATCGGATGCCTTCACGTTTCCGCTTCCCACCCGAACCACGGCCGCACACAGCAGCGGAGAGGACCTTTCAGTGCCAGCTTCAACACGCGAATCATCGAGGACACTCGAGACTCGGAGTCGCACCGTCGTACGGCGCGACGCGATGGGCGTAGCCGCCGTTCGAGTGGCCGGGCGTCTCACCCACACCGAACTGATCGCGAATCAGGCCTCACCCTCGAGCACGCATTCCTCCGATCCCACGATGGATCTGGACGAGTTGCTCACGATGCTCGGCAGCTACCTGTTGTCCTCGGGGTTCGAACATCCAGAAATCCACGCCAAGCTCGGTGGACAGTCGATCGTCGTCAACCTCGTGTCGCCGGAAATCAGCGCCAGCTGAGCTCGGCCCAGCTGTTCAGGGCCACAGCACTGCGCGTGTCCATGCTCGGTTCGAGCCACGCCGGTACAACCACCGCTGATGCCGACGCCCGGAGTCTGCCTGCCAGAACTCGACAGACTCCGGTTCGAGGCACCACGCACGCCAGTCCTTCGACACGAACCCTGGGTCGTCGCCGATTCTTGCTTCCGCAGCGGCCACCGACGTGTCGTACGCGTCGAAGTCTTCGAGCACCTCACTCTGCTTACTTGCCGTCGCCACCGCTCTCGCCGTGACGGAGCGTTCGACGAAGTCTCGGCGTCGAAGTGCGTCGTCGCCCTCGCGTACCAATCCGCGAATCCGGACCTGCTGGCCTGTCTCACGCCAGTAGAACGCCAACGATGCCCGCGGATTTTCTTTCAGCTCAATACCTTTCGGCGATGCAGCCGAACCGGAGAACCAGAACCCACCCTCGGTCACGTCCTTGAGGATGAGGAAGCGGGAATTGGGCATGCCGTCGCCGTCCACGGTCGAGAGCGCACACACGTGCGGCTCGACGACACCGGAGGCCACGGCCGCACGGAGCCAGTCGAGGAACAACTCTCCTGGGTTCTCCGGAAAACGTTCAGGCGCGGGCGGCGGAGTTCCGGTCAGTGCGGGAATACCGCGAATCCATGCCCGGACGTCCGGCAGCGAGAAATCTGCGTCAACCATGAGCCGACTCTAATCGCGTGCGACCTCAGGAGACGTTGCGAACGATCGAGTCACCGAACGAGGGTTGCTGCAGCAGTGCCCACTTGTTGGACGTCAATCGAAAGCTCGGCATGTCGGCGAGCGCCACCACCGATTCCCAGGTGCGCTCGTAGCTCGTGTGGGAGATTCGCCATTCACCGTCGCTGCAGCGGGTGTATCTGTCGTGATAGAAAGCCGATCCACGAAGCAGCATGCCGTCCTCGGGGATGACCACCGTGTCCGCAAGGCACCAGATCCCGGTTGCGGTGTCTCCGTCGACGTCGATCTCGGGTTGCCCACATTGATGTTCGGTGATGATGTGCGAGCCGAGGGTGTTCTCGAGGAAGGAGACGAATGAATCTCGGGAATCGAAACTGAGTTGTTCTCCGTAGATCGCGGTGGCGTCGACAGTCAGAGTGTCGGCGAATTCGACCCACGATTTCGTGTCCAAGGCGCGTGCGTATCGGTACTTGAGTCTTTGGATGAGAACAATCGCTTCGAGATCCATGATCCCCGCCTCCCGGTGCAGCAACCACCCGTCCTATGTGTGCACATTAGCCTGTATCACGCATAAACGGGCATTACTCTCAAAGCTAGTAGAAATGTCAGCCGATAACACGCTTTTCCAGGCCGTCGAGCATGATCGTGATCTTCTCGTCCAACCAACCGCGTCCGTGCCACGTCGATTCGTCGCCGATCCCCTCGATCAACGACTCCGACGCATTCCAACTCTCCTGATACGCCTGGCGTGCAGAACGCGAATCCGCGGAACTGACGGTCTTGTCCAGTGCCGCCATCATCGCGAACTGAGTCATCGTCACCTCGGAGATGAAGTCCACCGCCAGTACCGCGTCGTGTGGTGTGAAACCTTGCGCAGTCAACGAACCGACCAGTTTCTCCACGATCTCGATTATCGCCGGCGGCGTGCCCGGAACGGCGAGACCGACCTGGGCGAGACCAGGGTAGCGCTCGAACGAGGACCACAGAACGTCGCAGAGGTCCTTCAGAAATTCACGCCACGGACGATCCGTGTCCGGCCACACAGTCTGACGCACAACGTGATCCGAGCAGGCCCGCAGCAGCGCTTCACGGTCGGCGAAGTAGCGATAAAGAGCAGAATGACTGACGCCCAGACGCTTTGCCACACTCGGCATGGTCAATTCACTCAGATCACCAGCCAGGGCGGCCTCGACGATGTCCACTCTCGACAACGTCGGCGGCCGCCCTGTCTTCTTTCCGGTCTGCATTCTGCTCAGCCTGCCACCTGCTCAGCCTGCTACCAACCGCCATCCCGACGCACGGTGGCGCTGATTCCAGAACGCGGCGTAGTTCCCACCGGCGGCAAGGAGAACTTCGTGAGTTCCCACTTCGACGATTGATCCGTCGTCACCGAGCACGATGATCTGGTCTGCGGCCACGACGGTCGACAGTTTGTGAGCGATCACGAGCAATGTGCTTTCGCTGGCGAGTTCCTGCATCGCACGCTGAACGTGCGCCTCGTTCTCGGGATCGAGCGCGGCCGTCGCCTCGTCGAGCAGCACGATGGGTGCACGTTTGAGGAGTGCACGCGCAATGGAGACGCGCTGCCGCTCTCCACCGGACAGTGCCGTCCCGCCCTCACCGACGCGGGTGTCCCAACCCCGCGGAAGTCGCTCGACGATTTCCGCGACGCCGGCGATCCGAGCGACGTCGAAGACTTCCTCGTCCGTGGCTTCGGGGCGGCCGAGGCGGATGTTCGCGATCAACGTGTCGTCGAAGAGGTACACGTCCTGGAAGACCAGGGACAACTGCGCCATCAGATCGGCGCTCGTGAGGTCACGCACGTCGACGCCGCCGACACGCACCACCCCGGAGTCGACGTCGTAGAAGCGCGAGATCAGCCGGGTGACGGTGGTTTTGCCAGAACCCGACGGACCGACCAACGCCGTCAGCGACTTCCGCGGCACGTCGAAGGAGATGTTCCGCAGAACCTGCCCGCCGTCGGCGTAACCGAAGTCGACGGCGTCGAACTGCACGGCTGTCTCCCCCGTCGCCGTCCCGCTGGTTTCGGGTTCGACCAGTGGTTCCACTTCGAGGATCTCGGACATCCGACGGATTTCGTTGCGTGCCATTCTGATTGCGCCGCCGAACTCGCCGATCTCACCCAGCGGTTGGATGAACCGTGCGGTGAGCCCCAGTAGCGCGATCAAGGTGACCGGGTCGATGTCGCCGCCGAGCGCGAGGAACGCACCCAGGATGATCACGGCCGAGAACACGAACTGCAGGGCGATCCCGTTGACCACGGAACCGATCACCACGAACCACAGTTGTGAACGACCCGCGGTGTGCTGAGCTTCGATCGCGTCGTCGAGCGGTTCGTACACCCCATGGGTGCGTCCGAAAGCACGCAGGACCGGCTGGCAACGCGCGAATTCGAGCACTCGATTGTTCGATTCGACCGCCGCGGCATGGGCCTGATCGTCGGCCTTGGCGGTCATCGCCGAGGCAAAGCGTGCTGCTGCGAACAGAATCGGAACGCCGACCACCAGCGCGAGCCCGAGCCGCCAGTCGAAGAACAGCATGCACACGACAATGGTTGCCGGGCTGGCGATTCCGGAGATGATCGGCGTCATCAGATGCGCGGCCGCCCCCATCACCGAGATGGTGCCCTTGCTGGCGACCTGCGATACCTGGCCGAGTCGGCCGGCACCGAACCAACCGAGCGGGAGCGTGACGAGGTGATCACCGAGGCGCAGATGCATCGTCCGCAGCAGGGTGAGCGCCGACTCGAATCCCTTGATTGCCTGCAGGTAATGCGCAATCGAACTGATCACCGCGCACACAGCCATGGCGGCGAGCCACCGAACGAAACTTCCCCAGTCCTGCTCGAACAGTGCCCGCACGGTCGGCACCAGCAATGCCACTGCCAAACCCTGCATCACGCCGTACATCACAGCCCACACCAGGAACTCTCGATAGCGTCCCTGATTCTGCGGGCCGAGGATCCGGAAGAGGTCGCGAATCATGAGTTGGCCTTTCCTACTGCGTCAGACGTACCTGCGATGCTGTCCGCCCGACTGTGTTCGATCGAGTCGGCCCGACTGTGACTCGCCCACATCCGGGCATACGTCGAACCATTCGCTACCAGCTGATCGTGCGTGCCCTTCTCCACGATCCGCCCGGCGTCGAGGACCACGATCTGATCGGCACTCACGATCGAAGCCAACCGGTGCGCGATCACCAGCACCGTGCGCCCCACCGTCAAACGCGACAATGCTTCCTGGATATCGGCTTCGGACTCCGGGTCCGCAAACGCGGTCGCCTCGTCGAGCACGAGAACCGGAGTGTCCGCGAGAATCGCCCGCGCGATCGAGACTCGTTGCGCCTCACCGCCCGAGAATCTGGCATCTACCCCGACCACAGAGTCGTACCCTCTCGGGAGGGCTTCGATTCGGGTGTCGATCTGCGCGGCTGCGGCAGCAGCCTTCACCTCGGCCTGCGACGCATGGGGGCGGGCAAGCCGAATGTTGTCGAGCACTGTTGCTTCGACCAGCTGCACGTCCTGCAGAACGAATCCGACGTGGCGGTACAGCTCGTCGGTGGCGACGTCCCGGACGTCGACACCACCGATGGCCACGGATCCGGTACGTACGTCATGGAATCGGGGAACGAGCGTCGCCAGTGTCGACTTACCCGAACCTGAAGGCCCGACCAACGCCGTCACCGTGCCCTCCGGCAGCGTCAGATCGATGTCGGACAGAACGTCGGCCCCGTCGTCGTAGGCGAAAGAGACTCCCGAGAATCGAACTTCGTTCCCCGCGGGCTTTTTCGGATGATCGGTTTCCGGCAGTGCGTCGGTTGCGAACAGCGCGATCAGCCGCGCCGCAGCGGCAGCAGCCTCACGGCGGGCCTGCATACCGAAACCGATGGTCGTCACCGACACCGGAATCACCATCGCGACAAGAGAACTGGTCAGGACGTCGATGGGTGACACCCACCCGGAGTGGACGAACCACGAGCCGAGACCAAGGTTCACCACCAGCACTACCGGCGCGCTCAAGGCAATCGAGGCCAGCGCCTCGGTCCGAAGCATCGGGCGAACCCAACCCTCGTACGAAACGGCAAAAGCCTTGGCGGCATCGCGGTACCGAGAATGTGACTGCTTGTCCTGACCGAAGGTCTTGACCACTGCGATGCCGGTGACGAACTCGACGATCGTATTGCTGATGGCCGCGATGCCCTCATTCATCCGGCTCATCTTGACGGCCATGTCCTTGGTCATCGACGCATAGGCGATCATGTAGATCGGGAGCGTGGCAATCGCGACCAATCCCAGACGCCAGTCGATCGAAATCACGTAGCCGAGTCCGACGAGCGGCACCGCGATGGCTCCGGTGGTCTCGACGGCGCTGTGCGCAACCAGGTAGTGGAGATCGGAGATGTCGTTCTGCGCAGCTTTGCGCACGGTTCCGGACGAGTGGGAGGTGAACCAGCCCAGAGGCAGTCGCCCGAGTGTCGCGGCGATTCGGCGTCGAAGCACAGCTTGGAGATTCACGTCGGCGAAGTGCGTGACGATCAACGCCCCGCCACCGAAGAACGCACGCATGCCCAGGCCGAAGACGACCACCCACACGATCGTCCAGACGCGGGACGAGTCGATGTCGCCGCCCACGATCAGTGTCTTGCCCAGTTCGGCGATGGCAACGTAGGGGACGATGGCAGCAACCGCGGCAATCACCTGCATCACCATCGCGATGGTCGTCCGTGTGCGAACTGGCGCAAGGAGTTCGCGTAACGCGCTCTTGTGCGCCGCCGCTTCGGCCTTGGCCAGTGAGGCTTCGGCCGCAGATCCATGCGGCGCGTTGGCCTCCTCGGGTGGAACGTCTGCTGTCTCGAGCTGTGTTGTCGTCATTTCGAGAACGCCTTCCCTCGGGTGACTGCGTCGGCGTCGGATGCGAAACCCTTCGCGGCTTGTGATTGCAGGGTGGCGAAGACCGTATCGGGCATGACCCCGAGCGTGAGTGCCACTGCTCGTAGGCCCCACTGCTGCCGCATCATCGCTCCCTGCCTTAGTTACATGCTGTCTCGATTAGGGGAGCCTACAATAACTCAAGTAGTTTGTGCAGCCCTCGTCACAGGAAGTGCAATCGCCGGCAGACACCGATGAAGCCGTACTGAAGACGCTCTTCTCGCGATACCTAGCCGAATCGGTGGGACCGCTCATTCCCGTCCTCGGCGGCAGGTTGCCCGAACACACCGAAGTCACCCGCGCCGCAGAAGAATTGGAGGCCGCGCTGCAATCAATGGTCGACATCTGCATCAGCACTGGCGAAGTCCCGCCCGACTTCACTCCTGCAGACGTCATGCTCATGGCGGTGCATCTACGACCGCCCCTGCCGATCGAGGGGGTCCGCGCCACCGCAATACACACGCGCTATCTAGTTCATGCTCGACAGACTTCGTCACGGAAGACCTCAACCGTCGACCACTCCCCCGTCCTGGAGGGAATGGCTTCAGATGTGGCAGGGCAACTGACCCTGGGGACACCCGAACGGAATGTCAGGTTAGGCTTACCTAGCTTAGTTCGCCATGTTCGGAAGGTTCTCATGAAAATCACTCACAGGCTCGCAGGCTTCGCCGCACTACCCGCCGTTGCCGCACTCCTACTCACCGGCTGCGGAAGCAGCGACGCATCAACTTCTACCGAGGCCAGTTCGACGGACCAGTCCTGGAGCTACACAACGGGATACGGAAACACGATCACCCTCGATCACGCCCCGGAGCGGATCGTCGTCGACGCGTACTCCGCTGCCGCGCTGTGGGACTACGGCATTCGGCCGGTCGGCATCTTCGGTTACGGCGTCGGCAATCCCGACGTCACCGATCACGCTGACGAGTCGACGATGACCGTCGTCGGTCGTGAAGGTGAACTCAGCGCGGAAGCTCTTGCGGCGCTGGACCCAGACCTGGTCATCGGGTACGGAAACAGCGACGACCCGACCCGATGGACTTGGTGGGACGAGCCGATGGGCAAGACCGTCAACGATGTTGCACCGTTTGTCGGTGTCAAGTTCTCCGGCTCTTCGACGCCGGACGTGTTGAGCGAATACGCCTCACTCGCCGAAGCTCTCGGCGGAGACACCGACACAGCAACGGCGCGCGAAGGCAAGGAAGCATTCGAATCCGGGGCAGCGCGCATCCGAGCCGCTGCGGGCAAGGTTGACGACATCGAAGTACTCGCTCTGAACGGCGACGGCTCCGAGTTGTACGCAGGCACAACGGCACTCGCTCAGTTCGGCTACCTGAAGGAACTCGGCGTGAAGTTCACCGGCCCGGGCGGTGACAAAGGCTGGGCCGACCTCAGCTGGGAGCAGGTCCCTGATTATCCGGCGGACATCGTCTTCCAGTTCGCGAAGTCGGCGGAAGCGTTCGCAGCATCACCCGTGTTCGTCAAGCTGCCCGCGGTGAGCGCGAACCAGGTGATCGACTTCGACGACAAGCGTCCCAACACCTACGCCAATTACGGTGCCTGGTTCGAGCAGGTTGCACAACTACTCGACCAGGCCCGCAACGTCGCCTGAATTACTCTCCAGCTGTGATTCGCCCGGCCGCTTCCTCGAGAACGTCGAGGAAGATGGCCGCGGTCAGCGCAAATCCTTGGTTGTATCGCGCGTCGCTGGTCAACACGTTGCCCGCTTGGACTGCAGGCAACCGCTGCCACGTCGGCTGCGTCTTGATCGCGTCGAGCGCTTCCTGATCGCGTGCTTGCGCGATGATCACATCCGCCGGAGCCAAGGTGTCGAGTTGCTCGAAAGACAACTCGAACGAGTTCTCTGCATTGTCGTCGTCACGGAAAAGCACGTCGAGGCCGGCATCGATTGCGACACTGATCCGCAGATTCCGCTGATGCACAAGGAATCCGGTCGGCGTCTGAACGCCGAACACGATCTTCTTTCCGCCGAGCTTCTCCTGCAACATCGGACGCAGTCTCGCGAGCTTGTCGTCGTACTCCGCAATGGAAGCCTCGGCGATCGCCACCCGGTCGAGCTGGCTCGCCTGCGCCATCAGCGCACCTCGCCAGTCGACCGGGTGTCCGGCGATCGGTTCGACGTCGTCACCGACGACCAACAGCGGCGCGATGGAGGACAAGCGCTCGGTGCCGTACCAGTCGCTGGTGTATCCGATCGCAGTGATGACGATCAGATCGGGCTCGAGAGCGAGCAACGCCTCGAAGTTGGTGGAGAAGTCGCCGGCGACGTTGACGAAGCTCGCGCCTTCGATGGTGCGGCCGGGAAACTGGAATCCCGCCTTGGCGTCGGGGAACCAGAAGTTGCCCGAGCCGACGATCGGGTAGTCCATCATCATCGCGAATTCGAGGTCGACCCGGCCGTCGAGCACCACCACACGCTTGGGGTCGCGTGGAACGTCACCACTGAACTCGGCCCACGTGTACGGGAGAGTGTCACTGGCCGAGTCGGATTCGCCATCAGAGCTTCCGCAGGCGCTCAGCGCCAGTGCTGCAGCCACACCGGCAGCGCCACCGAAGAATCGGCGTCGTGAAATGCGGTCGACGATCTGAGCCCACTCCGTGTCGGTAACCTGCGTATCCAGAACGAGTGTCATACCTTTGCTCCTTCGATGTTTCGCTGACGCTCGCGTCCCAGCGGAATGACCAGCGGTGTGTGGGAAACCGGATCGTCGATGATGCGGCACGCCATGCCGAACACCTCCTGCACCAGTTCTTCGGTGATGATCTCCGCGGGCGGGCCCTCGGCGACCACCGCGCCGTCCTTCATCGCGATGATGTGAGTTCCGTAGCGGCACGCGTGGTTGAGATCGTGAAGCACGGCCACCAACGTGTGTCCGTCGTTCTCGTTCAGATCGCGGCACAGCTCCAACAGCTCGATCTGATGCGCAATGTCGAGGAAGGTGGTCGGTTCATCCAGCAGCACCAACGGGGTCTGCTGTGCGAGAACCATAGCGACCCAGACGCGTTGGCGCTGACCTCCTGACAGTTCGTCGACCGGCCTGGCCGACAGATCCGTGACCTTGGTTGCCTCCATCGCCTTGATGACGGCGGCCTCGTCCTCTCGGGACCACTGGCGGATCAGCTTCTGGTGCGGATAACGTCCGCGCGCAACCAGATCGGCGACTTTGATGCCGTCCGGAGCGATCGACGTCTGCGGCAGAAGCCCGAGTCGCCTCGCAACTTCCTTGGCCGGGTACGACGTTATCGCCTTGCCGTCGAGGAGGACCTTGCCGGTCGTCGGCTTGAGCAACCGCGACAATGCACGCAGAAGCGTCGACTTGCCGCAGGCGTTGGGACCGACGATGACGGTGAAGCCGCCGTCGGGGATCTCGACGTCGAGGTGCTCCGAGATGACGCGCTTGTCGTAACCGATCGTGACGTCCTCGGCGCGAAGCCGATTCGTCCTTTCAGGCACGACGGCGGCCGCACTGGTCTCGTTCACACTGTTCCTCGTTCCTTCACCGATCACTGCTTACGTGCCTCTCGCGCGAGAAGCCAAACAAAATAGATGCCACCGATGGAAACGGTGACGACGCCGACCGGCAACTGCGTCGGTGCAAAAGCTCGCTGCGCCACCCAGTCACTGACCATCAGCAGTGCTCCACCCATCGCCGCCGACGGCAGCAGGGTCACTCCGGCACTACCGGTCAATCGTCTGACCAACTGCGGAGCGGCCAGCGAGACGAACCCGATGGGCCCGGCCGCAGCTGTCACCATGGCTGTCAGTGCGACGCCGAGAACAACCAGGGAAAGCCGGGTCGGTTCGGCCCGGACGCCGAGCGCCTTGGCGGCGTCGTCGCCCATCTCGAGCATCTGCATCCGCCTGCCCAACACCAGGATCAGCGGAATGAGGATGGCCAGCACGACAACCACCGGCCACACCTGAGTCCAGCCGAGACCGTTCAACGAACCGGCACCCCACACTGCCGCAGCCATGGCGTCGTCGAGCTTCGCCTTGAGGATCATCCAGGTATTGACCGAGCCCAACATCGCACTGATGGCGATACCGACGATGATCAGCCGGAATCCCTGCACGCCACGTTTGTACGCAAGAAGGTAAACGACTGCTGCGGTGGCGATTCCGCCCACCAGAGCGCCGACTGCGATCTCGTAGTAAGTGCCACCGATGAGGAGGATGACCACCAGAGCGCCCGTGTACGCACCGGAGTTGAAGCCGATGATGTCAGGGCTACCGAGCGGATTCCTGGTGAGCGACTGGAAGATCGCACCACTCATGCCCAGTGCCGCACCGAGCATCAGTGCCAACAGAACTCGGGGCAGACGCCATTCCACGACGACCATATGGATACGCGCGGGAGCTTCGCCGAACAGGGCGCCGAGGACGTCCCCGATCGGCACCTGGTAATCACCACTACCGAGGGCGATGACACCGATCGCCAGCGCAAGCGCAACGAGGATGAGGCAGACAGTGACCGTCCGGACGTCGATCCGCGCGGACCAACCTTCTTTGGGTGAGCGCACCACCGTGGTGGGGCGCCCGAAATCGATGCTCACAGACCGCTCACCTTGCTTCGACGCACCAGCATGATCAGCACCGGAGCACCGATGAAGGCCGTGACGATGCCGACCTGAAGTTCACCCGGGCGCAGCACGATTCGGCCGACTACGTCGGAGAAGAGAAGCAGAATCGGCGAGCACACCAACGTGTACGGGAGAATCCATCGCTGATCTGGCCCGACGAACCATCGCGCGACGTGGGGAACCATCAGACCGACAAATCCGATCGGGCCGGCCGCAGCTGTCGCCGCGCCGCACAGCAAGGTCACCGCAATGACGCCGAGGATACGAGTACGGGTGATGTTGGCACCGAGCGAACGTGCCAGATCGTCGCCCAAGGCCACGGCGTTGAGTTGGCGCGCCAACGCGAGCGCCAGGAAGAGCCCGATGAGAATGAACGGGGCAACGGCGAGAACGATTTCCAACGAACGTCCGCTGAGTGAGCCGGCATTCCACTGACGCATCTGGTCGAAGGCGGTCGGGTTGAGCAGGGTGATGCCGGACGAGATGCCGCCGAGCACCGAGCCGATGGCAACACCGGCCAGGGTCAGCCGAATGGGCGTCGCACCACCTCTGCCGATCGACCCCAACGTGTAGACGATCGCCGTGGCTATCACCGCTCCGAGGAAAGCGAACCAGATGTAAGACCAGATGCTGGTCAATCCGAAGACCGCGACGGCAACGACCATCGCGAACCCCGCGCCGGCATTGACACCGAGAATTCCGGGGTCAGCCAAGGGATTTCGCGTCATCGCCTGGATGAGGCCGCCCGCCACACCGAGCGCCATACCGACTATCAGACCGAGCAGAGTTCGCGGTAGCCGCAGGTCACGGATGATCACGTGATCATTGGAGTCGTCGTAGTTCACCAAAGCGTCGATCACGGTGCCGAAAGGAATGGTCTTCGAACCCACCGCGATACTCAGAAGGAGCACGGCGGCGAGCACTACCAGGCACACCAGAAGACCTGCCATACGACGAGAGTTGGTCGATACCAGCCCGTCCGGTTGCTTCTGCTTCTCTTGCAGCGACTCGTCGATCAGCTCTTCGGTGTGTTTGTCGACGGCGCTCTTGTCGACTGCACTTTTGTCTACAGCACTTTTGTCGCCAGCACTCTTGTCGACAGCACTCTTGTCGAATCCAACGGTCACAAGCCGGCGCTCTCTAGAGTCTTCTCGACCTCGTCGCGGATCTCTTCCTCGTCGCGGTCCGATTCCCAGGCCGCATCGAGTGCCGCACGGACACTTTCGTCGAGGGCCTCGTACTTCGCGTTCCACACCTCGGCCTTGTAGGTCCAGTAACCGATGACCTTGTACTGCTCACCCGGCAACTTCAGTTCGTGGCGAAGGTACTTGCGGATGTCACGGAGCATCGTGCTTTCGCCGGCCACCCACACGTATCCGAGATCGGTGGGCAGGTTCATCGCCCGGACCGCGTCCGGGAGCTTCGACGGTGCAACACCGTTGCCGCTGCCGACAAGCCAGATGAACTCGACGTCGGCCGCGGAGGTGATCTGCTGCTTGTGAGACTCGTCCACCACCTCGACGATTGCCTTCGCCGAGATGCCGGCGGGCAACTGTTCGATCAGGCGCCCGAGTGCGGGGAGTCCAGTCGCGTCGGCGACGAATACCTGCCAGCGCGCGTCGGCCGGCGGCTCGTAGAGCCCGCGAGATTCGCCGATCGCCAACTTGTCGCCGATTTCGGCTTTCTGTGCCCAGTCGCTGGCGATGCCGCCCTCGTGAACGACGAAGTCGATCGTCATGCGGCTGGCTTCGGAATCGAACCGTCGCACGGTGTACGGCTGGCACGGGGACGGTTCCTCGCCCTCCGGGTACCGCCAACCGCGCGGGGCGTCCGGATCTTCGGCCGGCAGAACGAACTTGCCCGTGGCCGGGACCGGGAAGTGCAGACGCAGGTATTCGTCGCCGGTGCCGGTGGTTTCGAACGCGGTCAGCTCCTCCCCACCGAACACGATACGAACCATTCCCGGGGTCACGTACTCCTTGTGAAGTACCTCGCCGAACACAAGACTCACAACAATCTCCAACATCGATGGAACATGAACCGGACCCGAACACGAGGATCAATCCGACTTCCGGACATAGTTAACCCGCGCTAAGTAAGGTAGACCTTAATTTATTGCAGTGTTGTCGATGAGTCGATGCCTTCCCCGCCGCAACGGGGCCAACTACTATCGCGATTCGGCCACCGCCAGACGTATGGCCTGTTCACGACAAGTATTGGCACCTGTGTGACTTCTGACTACCGCCCACGGTCCCTAGCGTGGACCCAGTGCCTTCGACACCACTTCTTTCGGCCGATACAAACGGTCCCCCAACCAGCCCGGCGATCACGCCGCGCCAGGTAATCACACGCGCGATCGCCTCCGACGGACGCGGAGCCAAGCTGGCGGCAGCGTCCGTCGGCTTCACGGGCCACCAGGTCGCGGAAGCGTTGGTGCCGGTGGTGATCGGTGCGGTCATCGACCGAGCTGTGGCGACCAGCGATGCGGCAGCACTGGGAAAGTGGATCCTCGTTCTCGGAATTCTCTTCACGGGCTTGTTGCTCAGTTGGCGCTTTGCGGCGCGCATCTCCGATTCCGTCACCGAGCACGGAGCACACCGCTTGCGGATGGACATCGCGAGCCGAAGCCTCGATCCGCACGGCATGTCACCGCGGCGCATGCCCGGCGAGGTCTACTCGATCGCAACATCCGACGCCGGTTC
Organism: Rhodococcus sp. NPDC057135; assembly: GCF_042670865.1. NCBI lineage: Bacteria > Bacillati > Actinomycetota > Actinomycetes > Mycobacteriales > Nocardiaceae > Rhodococcus > Rhodococcus sp. NPDC057135. Next base: position 449,347 of record NZ_JBHUUU010000003.1, on the reverse strand, counting down.
GGTGGCCGGATTCACGCACACACTGAGCACAAAACTCGCCGCGGCCTGCGGAGTACTGACCGCAGCGATCTCGCTGCTCGTGATCTCGGTACCGCTCGGCCTGCTCGTCATCCTCGGCACTCCCCCGGTACTCGCCCTCATGCAGGTGGTCAGCCGGCCGCTCGAACGCCGAGCCGAAACCGATCAATGGCAGGGAGCCAAAGCCGGTGCACTGGCCGCAGACCTCCTGTCGGGGCTCCGGATCCTGTCCGGAATCGGCGCCGGAGACGCTGCAGCGCAGCGTTATCGGGGAGCCAGCCGGACTTCGCTGGAAGCAACCCTTCGCGCACAGCGATACCAAGCGATGTACTCCGCCGCGAACGTGGCGATCGCCGGCGCTTTCCTGGCCGTCATCGCGTACATCGGTGGACGGATGGCAGCATCCGGGAGCATCTCGGTCGGTGAATTCGTGGCCGTGGTGGGTCTGGCACAGTTCCTTCGAGGTCCGTTGATCGACATCATCTACTTCGGCGCCGGGCTGGCACGGGCCCGCGCTTCCGCCAACCGCGTCGCAGCGCTTCTCGGGACCGGCGAGGCTGTCACACCCGCGAGTGAACCTGTACCCCTGAACCACTCGGAGTTCCTGATGCTGCGTGACGTCGTGCTGGCCGGAGCGTCACCAGTCGATCTCGACGTCAAACGCGGTGAGATCATCGGCATCGTCACCGAGAATGCGGCATGGGCGGATGCGTTGGTCGACGCACTGGCGCGTCGAATCGAGCCTTCGAGCGGAACGATTCATCTCGGCGACAACGCCATTCACGAACTGCACATCGACGAGCTCCGGTCCCATGTTCTGGCTGCGCCGCACGACGCGGCACTGTTCATCGGCACAGTGGGCGACAACATCGAGGCACTCGCACCGATCGGCAGCCGCAGTGACGAGGCAATCGCCGCCGCTGCCGCAGATCAGGTGATCTCGGCCCTTCCACTTGGCCTCGCCACCCGAGTCACCGAGCAGGGAAATTCGCTCTCCGGCGGTCAGCGTCAGCGCATCGCTCTGGCAAGGGCACTGGCGAGTGAAGCTCCGGTCCTGGTGCTGCACGATCCCACCACTGCCGTCGACTCCGTCACCGAAGCGCGAATTGCACGCGGGATCGCCGAGGTGCGCGGTGCTCACGCGACTCTACTTCTGACCAGCAGCCCCGTGCTGCTCGATATCTGCGATCGGGTGATCGAGCTGTGACCGAACTACTCCCCACCGCGACACCGAAACAGGCACGCCGCGCAGCACTTCGGTTGATGGGTCCGCACCGGATATCCGCCGTCGCCGCCGTCGTCACTCTGACTGCTGCGACCGCGATCGGCCTGCTCACGCCGCTGGTCCTCGGCGCGATGGTCGACGCTGTGACAGACGGAGACGGCGACGCTGTCTCGCGCATCGGCACGCTGACTCTCGCGTTGGTCGCCATCGCGGTTGCCTCCTCCCTTCTCGTCGGAGTCAGCAACTACCTGCTCGCCGGTGTCGGCGAAAGGGTTGTCGCCGACCTGCGCGAAGAAGTTGTCGTCCGGGTTCTCGATCTTCCGCAGAGCGACGTCGAACGAGCAGGGCGCGGAGATCTCGTCTCCCGCATCACCGGGGACGTCCGCTTGGTGACCCGCGCTGTATCCGAAGCACTTCCGGTTTTTGCCACCGCGGCACTGACCATCGTGTTGACCCTGATCGGATTGGGCAGCCTCGATTGGCGATTCGCCATTGCCGCGGTGATCGCGGCGCCCATCCAGATCCAGGCGCTGCGCTGGTATCTCTCGAGGTCGGCACCGGTCTACCGCGAGGAGCGGGAGGCAGAAGGTGCACGTGCGCAACAACTCCTGGACTCACTGAGCAACTCCGATACCGTCGGATCACTTCGTCTGGCTCAGCCCCACCTGGAACAGATCGAATCTCGATCGATGGCAGCGGTCCGGCTCAGCTTGTTGACCACGCGTCTACGCACCAGGTTCTTCGGCCGACTCAACATCGCGGAATTCATCGGCCTGTCCGCCGTGCTGATCACAGGCTTCTGGCTGGTGAAGGACGGTCAGATCAGCATCGGCGCCGCCACCGCCGCAGCATTGTTCTTCCACCGGCTCTTCGATCCGGTCGGCGCGGTTCTCAGCGTGTTCGACGAATTGCAGGAAGGCACAATCGCATTGGCTCGGCTGGTCGGAGTCACCCTTGCATCCGTGCCACCCGCGCCGTCCGATCCACATGAACCTGTCGACAGCTCAGCGACTTTGGAAAGCGTGACATTCTCGTACCGTAGCGGCGATGCTCCTGTTCTGCGCGACATCGACATCACCATTCCGGCCGGGACCGTCACGGCACTCGTGGGCGCAACCGGAGCCGGAAAATCGACAGTCGCAAAACTGATCGCGGGCACCTATGAGCCGACCGAAGGCATCGTGAAGATCGGGACGGTGCCCCGGAACGAATTGCCACGATCGACTTCTCGGAGCGCGGTGGCCCTCGTGACTCAGGAGGTCCACGTCTTTGCCGGCACGTTGGCCGAGGATCTACGGCTGGCTGACCCGTCCGCAACCGACAACGACATCATCGCGGCGCTCGATACCGTCGGTGCGTCGGATTGGCTGCGGGCACTGCCGGACGGACTCGAAACCGTGGTCGGGGACGGTGGACACCGATTGACCGCGACGCAGGCACAGCAACTCGCGTTGGCAAGAATCGAATTGCTGGATCCGCCGCTGTTGATTCTCGACGAGGCGACCGCCGAAGCGGGCAGCGCCGGAGCCAAGGTCCTCGACGATGCCGCGCTGGCCCTTACCCGGGGTCGCACTGCTGTCACAGTGGCACACCGACTCTCACAGGCCGTCGACGCCGACCAGATCCTGGTCATGAACGACGGCCGCGTCGTCGAGCAAGGCTCTCACGACGAGTTGGTCAACCTCGGGGGTCGGTACGCGGAACTGTGGGAAGCGTGGTCCGTGCCGCGACGCTAGGTGAGATCGATACGCCGACAGCCTTTTCGGAACCGAGATGCCGGCGTATCAATGACGTCCCGACAACCACCACGACCGGCACCCACATGAAGCTGTACAGGGTGCGAAACGTCTCGCTCTCCCCGGCCAGAGCTCCTACCGTCACCAATCCGGTAGCCCAGATCAGCGCTGCGAGCGCGTTGAGCAGCGCGAACTCTTTGTGCTGCAGGGTGCTACCAGCCAACAGTCTCGGTGCCACGGTCCGAACAGCGCCCACCGGATGCGCGCACAGTGCGGTCAGCTGAGGGCGCTTGTGAACTTGCTCGATCAGCGCGCCCTGCCACCGCACCGCGACCTTGGGCAGTTTGGCTTCGAGCCCTTGTGGAAGCACCACAGTTCCACGAACCCGCGACCTACGAAACGCGAGTTGTGCCCCAGCACTGGAACCCACAGCAACCGCGATCACCGCAGACACTGCGTCGACCGCACCGGCAGAAACCAACACACCCATCGTGACCGGAAGGCTGTTGCCCGGAGTCGCCAAGCCGAACAGAAATCCCGACTCGATCAGCAGAAGAAGTGCGACGCCGGCGAGTAGGACTGCTGACGGGACAGCTGCGAGGTTGTCGACATCGACTACGCGGGTGAATTGCGTCGCGAGCATTTGGATCCACTCCAGAAGTTCCATAGGTACCAGCGTCGCGATACCGGCAGGCGAATTCGGCAGCGTGCGCCGACTGATACGCGGTGGGGTTTCCCCTACTATCAGACGTCAGTTGGCCTGAATGTTCGGACGACACAGTGCCTCTAGGCTGCTCACAACCGGCAACGCGTCGGTCCGTAGAGGGAGGTGAACCAGATGCTGGATGGCGCCCTGCGCATTCCGCGCAATCCGCTGCGCGCCTGGTTCGCCACGTCGTGGTGGCTGGCGCTCGCTTCTCTTGGCACCTCGGTGGTCTCGGGCTCCGTGGCAATCATCGTCATCGCATTGCTGACACTCACCGTCGTCACACTGCCATTTGCGCTGGTGGGCGTGTTGATCTTCGCGCTCTTGATCTCCCCACTCCGGTACGCCGACCGAGCACAACTGTGGTCAGTGGAGTTTTTCAGTGGCGTACACACCGACCGCGTTTCGCCACCAAGTGTTGCCAACATTCGTGGTCGCTTCGTCGAGTCCGTTCGCAGCCCGTCGCTGTGGAAGTCCTTACTTCACTGGATTCTTCGCCTTCCACTCTCAGTTGCAGTTCTTGTTCTTGTCACAGCGCAGCTGATTGTGCCTGTCGTTTTCGCCGTTGCGCCCGTCGCCTGGATCATCACTGATCCGCCCGGCTCGCAGCTCGAAATCGCCGAAATGTTCACATTGGAATTGGTGATACTCATCGCGGTCCCCGCAGCCCTGTGGTTTGTATTGGTCACGCCACCGCTGGTTACCGGTCTCGCGCGCGCCGACTGGTGGTTCAGCCGTTCGCTGCTGGGTGCGTCCGCCCAGGAAACACGCGTAGAAGAGCTGACGCACAGCCGGACACGGGTAATCGACGCGGCAGAGGCGGAGCGATTGCGCATCGAACGGGACCTTCACGACGGTGCCCAACAACGCCTGGTGGCGGTGTCGATTTCTTTGGGTCACGCAAAGTCTCGCGCCAAATCTTCCGACGACGCCCTGCTTCGTTCCTTGCTGGACGACGCGCATCGCGAGACCCGGAATGCGATCGCCGACATTCGTGCGTTGACCCGCGGCCTGCATCCACCCATACTGACCGATCGTGGACTCGACGCCGCTCTGTCGTCCGTCGCGGCACTGTGTTCGGTTCCGGTGGGCATCAAGATCGCTTCCGAGTTGAGCGGAACATCGCGGCCCACCGCCACCATGGAGTCGACCATTTACTTCCTTGTATCGGAGGCACTCACCAACGTGACCAAGCACTCGCAAGCAACCAGCGCAACCGTTTCCGTCGAGCGTCTCGGACAAAGCTTGAAGATCGAGGTCTGCGACAACGGCCACGGCGGTGCGGCCATCCAACTCGGTGGCGGACTTGCCGGACTGGCAGATCGACTCAGCGGGGTCGACGGAAGTTTGCACATCGAGAGTCCAACCGGTGGCCCGACCTCGATTACAGTGGAGGTACCGTGCGGGTAATGCTTGCCGACGATTCGGTCTTGCTTCGAGAGGGCATCAGACGACTTCTCGCCGACCAAGGGGTCGACATCACGGCCAGCGTAGGCGACGCTGAGAGCCTGCTCAAAGAACTCTCGGAGGTGGACGAGTTACCCGATGTCTGCGTCGTCGACGTGCGTATGCCACCGACATTTCTCGACGAAGGCCTGCGCGCCGCTCTCGTCATCCGTGAAAGATGGCCTGCTGTAGGCGTTCTCGTCCTCTCACAGTACGTCGAGGAACGGTATGCCGCAGAACTGCTTCGAAGTCGTATCGACGGCGTCGGCTACCTTCTCAAAGACCGCGTCGCGGATGTCGACGAATTTGTCGACGCCGTCAACCGGGTGGCCGGTGGCGGGACTGTGATCGACCCGGACGTCGTACAACAGTTGCTTGCTCGCGCGCCCAAGGACGACCTGCTGGCCAGGCTCACTCCGCGCGAACGCGAAGTGCTCACGGTAATGGCGCAGGGTCAGTCCAACTCGGGCATCGCGGCCACCTTGGTCATCGGCCATGCTGCTGTCGAAAAGCACATCGGCAACATCTTCACCAAACTCGATCTGTACAACGACTCTGCCGACCATCGCCGAGTTCTTGCGGTACTCAGATATCTGGGGGCGACGTGAAATTCACCGAGACACCGCGGCGATTTGTCGCGATCGCCTGCGCACTGACTACCGTTATCCTCGTCAGCCTTCTTGCGGGCTCCACTCTCGTCTACGCCTTCGGCGTGCCGAAATGGCAAGACTTTCGCACGACAACAACCCACGAATCCAGTTCGTCGCTCGCGGTTCTCACAGAGAGCGGCGACATCGATGTTCGACTTCAACCGAGTACCGACGGTCAGGTTCACGTAACGGCCGAGGGCCGGTATCGGGGTGATCCACCGAGCATCGACTTCGCTTCAGACAATTCATTGATTGCGCACTGCCCAGACCTCGGCTTTGCGCGATGCGATCTGACCGTCATCGTCCAAATCCCTCCCGATACAAGCCTTACCGTCGAATCGCGGGCAGGGTCTGTCGAGGCCAGCGATCTGTCCGGTCGTATACGAGTGACCTCATACGTCGGCGATGTCACACTGCGTCGCCACTCCGGGGACATCACCACGCGAACGACAGTCGGCCGGATCAACGTCAGTGCCGAATCCGCCGATCCGATCGACGCACAGTCCACCGTGGGCGATATTCGAATCAGTGCGGAATCGCCGCCGTCATCGGTGAAAGCACTCACTACTCATGGCGATATAGCGGTGCATGTTCCGAACAACGTGACCTACATGGTCGACGTGCGGTCTGCGATCGGACAATCGATGTCATCGGTTCCCGAGGACCCGATGAGCGCCCACCGGATAGATGCTGAATCCGCCGCCGGAACCGTGCGTATACGCCCACTTTGATCCGAATCAAGCGTGCAGAAGGTACGGCACCGATTCGGGCGCCACACTCCCCTTGTTCATCATGCTGCCGGGCGTACGGCCGGTGACCCGACGGAACACTGCGACAAAAGCACTCGGAGTTTCGTACCCGACTCGCCTACTGACAACCGAAACCGGCACTCCAGCAGCCAGATACGTCAGTGCTGCGCGGACTCGAACCTGAATTCGCCACTGTGCAAAGGTCATTCCCGTGCCCTGCGCGAACACGCGCGTCAACGTCCGGACGCTGCCACCAGCTGTCAGTGCCCATTCCGACAGCGACCGCTGGTCTGCCGGATTGGCGACCAATGCTTCGGCAACGAACAGCGCCCGCGGATCGGTCGGCATCGGAACCTCCACCGCAGCAACTTCGAGCGGTTGCAGCATGTCGAATGCCACCCGCTCGGCGCGACTACGCGCCTCGTCGGGCATATTCCGCCGATGCATGTGCAGGAGTACCTCACGCAGGAGAGCACTGACGCCGAACAAGCCCGGAACGCCAGAGGGCGCGGCGTGAGCCTCGGGCCGGAAATAGGTACAGAAGAACTCCGTACCCGGACCTGCCTTCACGGCATGCAACGCGCCGGCGGGCAACCACAGCCCCGCCGAAGGCGGAACCTCCCAGGTGATGCCGTCAGCGACAACCGTGAGCATTCCGCCGGAGTTTCCCCAGATCAGCTCATGTTCAGGGTGACGGTGCGGTGCCCACTGCCGCTGGTGCGAGAGCTTCAGAGTCACCGTTGTCATCGAGTAGGGGTGATCGATGGAACGCGGCCCCACGGGCACCGAAATTCTCTCTGCCACAGCTGTCATGATGACGAGTATAGGACTTTCGTTAGGCATACCTAAATAGGAACCTTAAAAATGTTGACTGTGACCCGCGAGTTACACATACCGGGGTCCCCGATATCGTGACTGCAACTCCCGGCTACGGGTCGGCAACGAGAGGTACATGATGGTTGACGCATCACGAATCCCGGTCATCGTCGGCGTCGGCGATCTGCGCTGGAACCCAGCCGACGGGCACCGCGAACCTCTCGATCTGATTCACGACGCCACCGTTGCCGCCTTGAACGACAGTGGACGCACTGAGCTGGGAACACAGATCGATTCCGTGTACGCGGTCAAAACCGTCAGCTGGTCGTACGACGACCTCCCCGGACTGCTCGCCTCTCGACTGGGCGCGACTCCCAGCATCACCTCGACCTCTCCGATCGGTGGACACTGGCCCGCGGCGCTCCTCGATCGGATCGGCGCGTCCATCGCCCGCGGTGAGTCTTCGGTTGCTCTGCTCGTGGGCGGAGAATCGCACGCCAGCAGCACCGCGCTGCGAAAGTCCGGAGTCACCCCCGACTCGATCGGGTGGACGGCAGCGCCCGGAGGGCCTCCCGGATTCGATCCGACCGACCTGGGAAGCCCCGAAATGCAGCGCGCCGGCTTCATCGTGCCGACGCGCGTCTACCCGCTCTTCGAGAACTGCTTCAGTGCAGCCGAGGGCCACGGCGCCCGCGAATCACTCGCCTGGTCCGCGAGGATGTACGCCGCGTTCTCGGAGCTGGCATCGAAGAATCCCGCCTCCTGGACGTCGGAGATCCGATCGGCGGAAGAGATCGGCACCGTCGGCCCCGGCAATCGGATGGTCTCCGAGCCGTACCCACTGATGCTCAACGCCATGCCCTTCGTCAATCAGGCTGCGGCGGTTGTCGTCTGCTCGTTGTCGACGGCCCTCGAATTCGGTATCGACGAAGGCAAACTGGTCTACCTCTGGGGCGGCGCGGGCGCCAGTGATCCATTGGACATCCTCAGCCGCAACAGCTTCGACAGCTCAGCCGCGATGCACGACGCCGTGCATCGCACACTCGATGGTGCCGGAGTAGGCGCCGACGCACTCGACATCGTCGATGCCTACAGCTGCTTCCCGATCGTGCCCAAGCTGTTGATCCGCGAACTCGGACTCCCGGATACCGCGATCCCGAGTGTCACCGGAGGTCACTCGTTCTTCGGTGGGCCACTCAACAGCTACACCCTGCATTCCGTCGCCGAGGTCACCAGGCAAATTCGTGACGGCGCCAACCTTGCCCTCGTCCACGGCAACGGTGGATTCCTCACCTACCAGCACTGCGTACTGTTGTCCGCCGCTGCTCATGCTGACGGGTACGTCGGCGACCCCGACGCACGCGCGATAATTGCGGAGGTTCCGGAACTGATCACTGATTACACGGGCACGGCGGAAATAGTCACAGCCTCCGTCGAATACGGCCGCACTGGCGAGCCTGAGATCGGGTTCGTGATCGCGACGACGCCGGACGGACGTCGCGTCGCCGGTCACGCTGGTCCCGAGAATGCCGCCGAACTGACCCAGCTTCGCGGCGACAACCCGCCGGCGATCGGGCGAACTGTTCACATCAGCGACAAGAACGGGCGACTCACGCTCACATTCTGACAGTAGCGTTCTGACAGTAGCGTTCTGACAGTAGACAGCCGTGAGCACCGGGGCATGGTGATGCCCCGGTGCTCGCGTCTGCAGTTTGTGCCCGTTCAGGCGGCTGTGGGTGGGCTGTTCCCGCCGATCGGATGCTGGAACGGGTCTATCGACATCGGTGGATAGAACACCGCCTTCCGATCCGGGCCTATCTCGACCCTCCACTCGGTGTGGTGCAGTGTCCGATGATGATGACCGCACAACAAGATCAGGTTGTCGAGATCTGTTGGGCCGCCATCATTCCAGTGAACAATATGATGGGCATCGCACCATCCTGATGGTGTCCCGCACCCCGGAAACGCGCACCCGCCATCACGGACGGCCAGAGCCCGCCGCTGCGGAACCGTCGCGGTTCTTGCTTCCTTGCCGCAGTCGAGCGGAACACCGTTCTCATCCAACAAAATCCGGGTGACCGTGCAGTCGCAGGCCAACATCCGGGCGGTGTCGATGCTGATCGGGCCCACCCAATCCGTCCACGCGAACCCGAGTTCCTGAGTCGACGGCAGTAGATCCTTCAGCGCCTGCAGATCCGTCATGTCTTTCGCCGACGCAGTCACCGTGATGTGCGGTTTCACCCCACCCTCGATCGGACCCAACCCCGCCCGCTCGTACCGCCGCAGTAGTTCGCAGAACCCATCCGCGCGCCGTAGCGCCGGAGTGCGAGTGTCCTTGACGCCGTCTTTCTCCGGCGTCGGCGCCGACAGGCTCGACAGCAACGTGATCAGACGGGCCCCGTTGACCGCATCCAGATCGCCTTTCACGCTGACCCGCCCGTACAGGCCTTTCGAGGCGTAGAACTCGTTACGCTCCGAATCCTCACCGACAGGGACGCCGTCCTCGCGTTTGCCGTACTGCTTCTCGATCCGCCGGATCGCCGCCCGCACCGCATCACAATCAGCGATGTTCTTCGACGCCAACCCGAGCAGGATCCCGCGGGCCTGGTCCACATCCGCCGGCGTCATGTTCTTGGGCGGATGCTGACAAAACGACGCCACCTGACGGGCCTTCAACGCATCCACATCGCCCCGGTGAAAAGCATCCGCCACAACAGGTTCGAGCAACAACAACCGCGCCAAACTGACCAACAGACTGCACTCACCGATCTCCAAATTCGTCGAACCATGCAACCACTGCGCGATCGCCCGAAAACCCTTCCCGACCACAGTCTCCCGGGAAAACATCTCCACGATCAACAACACCATCCGCGACTGCAACTCGTGCCGGACACGCACCAGATCCAGAACCTCACTCTTGAGGCCCTCGCCATCCAGCTGCCACGCTTCCCGACTGTCCATGCTCAAAGTTTAATCGAACAGACTTTCGATAACCAGAGACATAACAGACAACTTCAAAAGCAAAGAACACCCGAGACCCGTTGAAGTACATCAACATTTAACTAGCCGTCAAAGACGACGCGATAGAGGACGTATCCCGCGAAACACACAATCGCAACAACGCACAGCACAAGCAGGATGTCGAAAAAGATGACCACGCTTCACCCCAATCAGTTCGACCCACCGGTCACTTCTCCGTGCGGAGAAATTCTCCAAGTGGAGAAGAGGCTAGCACGGTATCTTCTCTGCGTGGAGAAATCGACGCGAGAAGCGCTTCTGGACGCTGGGCTCGAACTACTGGGCCGGGTTGGGTTTCGGGCTTGGTCGATGAGAGGCGTCGAGGACGAAGCCGGCGTGCCACACGGCAGCGCACGGCACTACTTCGCAAACCAACGTGGACTGATAGTCGAAGTGGTACGACATCTTCTGGACGGTGATCTTCCTCGCCCGGGCGAGACATCGAAGCAACAGGTGGCCCGGTGGCTGGGACCCGAGTCCGGTCGCACTCGTGCTCGCTACGAACTGATCATCGCGTCATTCCACGATCCCGACCTCGCAGTGGAACTGGTGCGTGGTCGGGATCGATTTGTTGCCATCTTGATCGAACGCGGCATGACCTCGTCCGATGCAGCGGAATTGGTCGCAGCACTGGACGGGCTCGTTCTGGACGCACTGCTGCGCAGGCAGGCGCCGGAAACCCTGGATCCAGAGCGAACCTTCAAGAAGTTCGGGGCGAAGTTCCCCTAGCCGTCCAGCTCGGCGAAGAGCTCCATCCACTGCTCTTCGGCGGCTTCCTTGTCGGCGATGACCTGCTTGAGTTCTGCGCCGAGCTTCTGCAGCTTGTCCGGGTCGGTGGCCGCGTCGGCGAGTGATGCGTGCAGCTTCTTCTCACGGTCGTCGAACTTCGCAATGGACCGCTCGAGCTTCGAAAGTTCCTTGCGCGCAGCGCGATCCGCGGCACCGTCGCGAACCTGCTTGCTCTTCGACGCACCACTCGCGGTCGAGGCAACAGACGGATTGTCGCCATCCCCCATCGCGGCGCGTCGACGCAAGTAGTCCTCGATCCCACCGGGCAGGTTGGTGAGCTTGCGATCACCGAAGAGCGCCCAGGTGGTGTCACAGATTCGCTCGATCAGGTAGCGGTCGTGCGAGATCACAACCATGGTGCCTGCCCAGCCGTCGAGCAGATCCTCGAGTTGCTGAAGCGTGTCGATGTCGAGATCGTTGGTGGGCTCGTCGAGAAGCAAGACGTTGGGCTCGGCCATGAGAACACGCGTCAACTGCAGACGTCGGCGCTCACCACCGGACAGGTCACCGACGGGGGTGCGCTGACGCGCCGGTGTGAAGCCCAGCCGCTCAGCGAGCTGACCAGCCGATACTTCCTTGTCACCCAGGGTGATTCGCTCTGCAACGTCCTTGACCGCGTCGAGTACGCGCATGTCTGTCGGAAGATCGTCGAGTTCCTGCTTGAGCCAACCGATGTGGACGGTCTGTCCCTGAATGCGCTTTCCGGCTGCGGGCTCGAGTTCGCCGGCCAGCGTCCGCAGCAGCGTCGTCTTGCCCGAGCCGTTGACGCCGACCAGGCCGACACGCTCGCCCGGCGCCAGACGCCAGGTCAGATCCTCGACGAGTACGCGGCCGTCCGGGGTTTCCAGACGCGCGTCTTCGAGTTCGATGACTACCTTGCCGAGCCGACGCTGCGCGAACGACGCGAGCGCCACCGCGTCACGAGGTGCCGGAACGTCGGCGATCAAGGCTTCTGCTGCTTCGATGCGGTACTTCGGCTTGGACGTACGGGCAGGAGCACCGCGGCGCAGCCACGCCAGTTCCTTGCGCGCAAGGTTGCGGCGACGCTCTTCGGAAGCGTCGGCCTGACGGGAACGCTCGGCACGGGCGAACACCCAGTCGTTGTAGCCACCCTCGTAGCTTTCGACGCCGCCACCGACAACCTCCCAGGTGCGGGTGGCGACGGTGTCGAGGAACCAGCGATCGTGGGTCACGACAACAAGCGCACTGCGCCGTGAGACGAGATGCTCGGCCAACCACTGAACACCTTCGACGTCGAGGTGGTTGGTGGGCTCGTCGAGCACCAGCAGATCGAGGTCCTGAACAAGAGCTGCAGCCAGCGCGACGCGACGGCGCTCGCCGCCGGACAGGCCGTCGACCTTGGCGTCCAATGCAGACCGCTCGCCGCCGGCGCCCAGATTGTCGATGCCGATACCCGAGAGCACCGAACGGATGCGCGCATCGCCGGCCCACTCGTGCTGAGCTACTCCGAGCGGCCCCAGGACCACTTCACCGACCGTGGAGCCGGGAGGCAGTACACCGCGCTGCGTCACGACGGCCATCCGCAATCCGCCGACGCGGCTCACTCGTCCCGAATCCGGCTGCTCCACACCCGCGAGGACCTCGAGCATCGTTGTCTTGCCGCCACCGTTGAGACCGACGACGCCGATGCGCTCGCCTTCCTCGACGCCCAGGGAGACCCCGTCGAGCAACGGCTTGACGCCGAAAGACTTCGACACGTTTTCCAGATTGATCAGATTCGCCATCAGTGCTGTCCCTTTGCCGCATTGTCGAGTATTCGTGCTCCGGGAACAGGTCCGCTCGCCACGCGAACGGTGCGGCACACCCCCGCTCCCGCAAGTTCTGCGCTCACTTCCACCGCGGACTGTGCGTCGGCGCAGAGAAACGCGCATGTCGGTCCGGAGCCGGAGACGATGCCGGCCAAAGCTCCGGCTTCGACGCCCGCTCGCAGCGTCCGTCGTAGGTCCGGGTTGAGTGAGAGTGCTGCCGCCTGCAGATCGTTGCCGAGGAGCGGCGCAAGCAGATGAGCGTCACCGGTGGTGAGCGCCTGAATCAACGCATCGGCGCTGCCCAGCCGTTTCGGGGAACCTTCGGCCCGCAGCTTGTCCAGTTCGCGGAACACGACCGGTGTGCTCAAGCCGCCCTTGGCCAGCGCCAGCACCCAGTGGAAGGTGTGGCGGGTCAAGACGGGCACAAGTTGTTCGCCGCGGCCGGTCCCGAGGGCGGTGCCACCGTGCAGGGAGAACGGAACGTCGCTCCCGAGGCGTGCCGCGAAGGCGTCGAGATCAGGCCGTGAGAAGTCGAGCTTCCACAACGAGTTGAGCGCAACCAACGCAGCGGCCGCGTCGGCGCTCCCACCGGCCATTCCGCCCGCGACGGGAATGCCTTTCTCGATGACGATCTCGACGTTCGGGGCCACGCCACCCTCGACCGCAAGCATCTCGGCGGCACGCCACACGAGATTGGTGCGATCGGTAGGCACGGCCGCGGCGTCGTCGCCGATAACCCGCACGGTCAGGATGTCCGCAGGCGCCACCGTGACGGTGTCTGCCAGCGACAATGCCTGAAACACCGTCGTCAGTTCGTGATAGCCGTCCTCGCGCAGGTCCCCGACGGCAAGGTGGAGATTCACCTTGGACGGGGCCCGAACGACTACGGGGCGAGGAACGACGGAGAGCACAAGGAACAACAATAGGCGCTGCGAACACCTGGGCGAAAACCTGCGACCGCCGCACCCCGTCCGACAGCCAGTACACCCACGCTATTTCACCGCGCGCACACCTACGCCCAGACCGACAACCGCAACGCCCACAGCGGCCACGATTCCTGCCAGAACGCTGCCCGACGCGAAGTCACCGGCAAACAGTGCCCGCTCGGCATCGACGACATAGCCCAGCGGATTGACGTTCACGAGGACCTTCATCCAACCTGGCGCATCATCGAGTGGAAGCATGGTTCCGGACAGGATCAGGAGCGGGAACATCAGCGTCTGCTGAACGACCCAGAACATCCAATCCTGCTCCCGCACAGCCAGAGCGAGAGCGTACGAGAGCGCACCGAGTCCGACGCCGAACACTCCGAGCAGGACGATCCCGAGCGCGGCGCCCGCTGCGTTGACGTCCAATCCGAGCGGAAGCGCAACCAGAATGATCAAAATCGCCTGCGCGGCAAGCGGAACCATCTCCTTGCACGCTCGCCCGATCAACAAGGACGAGCGTCTGAGCGGAGTCACCAACATTCGCTCGTGCGATCCCTGCTGCATCTCCATCAGGAGGTTGGACCCGGTCATCGTCGTTCCGAAGATCGCGATCATCACCAACACACCGGGAATGAACCAATTCCACACGCCGTCACCGGTACCCGGGACCCCTTTGAGCAGAGGCCCGAACAACGCCAACAGGATCAGCGGCTGAATCAGGCTGAAGATAACGCTGACCGGATCGCGCAACATCGGTCGCAGTTCACGACCCATCACGATTGCGCTGTCTCGAACGATGTTGCCGTGCACGGTACGTGGGGTATCGAGTGTGATTGTCATGGCAGATTCCTGTTCTTCGAAGTACTTTGTCGTGGTTTCAGGAAGCGACCGCGGCGGCGCTCTCGCGCAGGCTGCGACCGGTGAGGGTGAGGAAGACATCGTCGAGAGTCGGCCTGGTGATGTCGGCGGTGAGAGCGCGGGCACCTCGGGCATCCGCTTCACGCAGCAACACCGGTAGCGTCGAATCACCCTCGCCGGCACGGATACTCACCGTGCTTGCGTCGACAGTGACTTCACGGACAGTGACAAGTTGCTCGGCCACCGACGCTGCGACGCCGGCCGCCTCGACGCTGTCGAAGGTGAGCAGAAGATGATCTCCCGCAAGATCCGCCTTGAGTGCGGCAGCGGTGTTGTCCGCGATGACAGTGCCCTCGTCGATGACGATGACCCGCTCTGCCATCGAATCCGCTTCTTCGAGGTAATGCGTGGTCAGCACGATCGTCGTGCCCATCTCGCGCCGCAACCGAAGGATGTGGTCCCAGAGGTTGGCCCGACTCTGCGGGTCCATTCCTGTGGTCGGCTCGTCGAGGAACAGAAGAGGTGGGCGATGGACCAGGCCCAGAGCGATATCGAGCCGCCTACGTTGCCCGCCCGACAGAGTGCTGACCTTCCGAGTGCCCAGATCGGTGAGTTCGAGATCACCCAGCAACTCGTCGGCTCGGACCTGCGAATCGGCCTTGGACATTCCGTAGCACAACCCCTGCGTCACCAACTCGTCGCGAACCCGCTGGTTGTGGCCGGCGCCGTTCCCCTGTCCGACGTATCCAAGGCTCGAGCGCACCTCGTTTCGTGCCGCGGAGATGTCGAACCCTGCGATTCGCGCGCTGCCGGAGGTGGGCTCGAGCAAGGTGGTCAGCATTCGCAACGTCGTCGATTTTCCGGCACCGTTCGGCCCCAGCAAGGCGACCAATTCGCCCTCCGCTACGTCGAGCGTGACTCCCTTGACTGCTTCCACGAGCTTCTTGCCCTGAGCGAAGTGCTTGGTGAGCGCCTTCGTCTCGATCATCGGTCTGCTCATGATGTGGCCCCAATTTCTGCTCGACTGGTCGGATATGGACCAACCTAAATTCAATTGAGGACTCATACGGTCCTAAATGTTTGGCAGACTTCTTGCCATGAAGGAGACATCGGCTCGCCTACTGCGGTTGCTGTCACTGCTCCAGACGCGTCGAGACTGGTCCGGTGCCGAACTCGCAGACAAACTCGCGATTACCCCGCGCACGGTTCGACGTGACGTGGACCGCCTCCGCGATCTCGGTTACCCCGTCGACGCAACAGTCGGCGTCGGCGGCGGATATCGCCTGGGTGCCGGCGCGGAGATGCCTCCGCTACAGCTCGATGACGAGGAAGTGCTCGCGGTGGCGCTCTCTTTGCAGTCCGGAGCGACCGGCTCCGTGGTCGGCATCGGCGAGGCCTCGATGCGCGCGCTGGCGAAACTGCGTCAGATCATGCCGTCGAGGCTGCGGCACCGTCTGGAGTCACTGTCGATCGACGTCGTGCCGCGCGAACCGGCAGCTAGCGCGGTCGATGCGTCGGTCCTGTCCGCCATCGCGTCCGTGTGCCACAACCACGAACGCTTGAGATTCGACTACAGCACGCACGACGGCACACAGAGCCGGCGCGAAGTGGAACCGTATCGGCTCGTACGGTCGGGTGTTCGGTGGTACCTGGTGGCCTGGGATCTCGCTCGCGAAGACTGGCGGTCATTTCGCGTCGACAGGATGGAACCCAAGATCCCCACCGGTCCGCGGTTCACGCCTCGGGAACTACCTGCGGGCGGTGCAGCCGACTTCGTTTCCCGCGGTGTCGCTCGGGCCTATTCCTCCACGCGCGCAACAGTTCTACTGCACGCGCCCATCGAGCAGGTAGCACCCATGGTCAGCGAACAGTGGGGATCAGTGGAGTCCACCGACGAAGGGCGTTGCGTCATAGTGCTTTCGGGCGCTTCCCTACGGTCGATCGCACAGTGGCTCAGGGCTTTCGACGTCGATTTCACCGTTGTGAATCCACCTGAACTCCGCGAAGAATGCCGGACCATCGCGGCGGAAACGGCAGTCGCCACTCAGCGGTATCTCGATGCGTGACAGCGCTTTTCACCCAAACGCAACAAGACCCCAACTCCGAAGAGTTGGGGTCTTGTCAGTACGTCATGCGTCGGTTGCCCGACTTACATGGACGTCTTAGACGATGGTAACGCCGGTGGCCTGCGGGCCCTTGTTGCCCTGACCGATCTCGAACGCCACGCGCTGGTTCTCCTCGAGAGTGCGGAAGCCGCCACTCTGGATCTCGGAGTAGTGAACGAAGACGTCAGCACTGCCGTCTTCGGGAGCGATGAAGCCGAACCCCTTCTCGGAGTTGAACCACTTCACGATGCCCTCTGCCATGTAAATCTCCTCTAACACAGTGTCAACAGGCAGTCGCTTCGACCGCCCGGGTCACTTACTACGACCGTTCTGAGACAAATCCGTGGAGGATGTCCAAACGCTCGCAACCTAACCATTTGCGAGCGTGGAAACACAAACACAAACACTTACGACCAACACAAGTAGACCACACATCCGCCGTGTTGTCTTCCCTGAGGTCTTCATCACTGACCAACCCGTTGACAGGCATACCCCCTGGGGGTACCTTCGATGGCAGGGCGATACCTACACCGGGTATCCGTAAAATGAGTTTTCCACAACCGAAGGGATCTGCGATGACCACCGCCGAATACACCGTTTCCGGAATGACCTGCGGACACTGCGTCGGATCCGTCAAGGAAGAGATCGGCAACATCGCGGGCGTAACCGCGGTGGATGTCGAATTGGCGAGCGGACGCGTCGTTGTCACCAGCGAC
The DNA here is from genome assembly GCF_042670865.1 of Rhodococcus sp. NPDC057135. Lineage (NCBI taxonomy): Bacteria > Bacillati > Actinomycetota > Actinomycetes > Mycobacteriales > Nocardiaceae > Rhodococcus > Rhodococcus sp. NPDC057135. Next base: position 431,817 of record NZ_JBHUUU010000003.1, on the reverse strand, counting down.
GCTCCCGTCTCCGCAGCCGACGTCGTCGCAGCAGTCGACGAAGCCGGCTACGCAGTCGTACCAAGCTGAGTCAGCTGTGCGCACCTCGACAACACTTGCCACCTACGCCGTAGGGCTGGTCGCCGTCTTCGGCGCCGCCCTCGGTGTGGGGGCCGCAATCGGAAGCCCGATAGACATGTCCACTACCCAGCACAGCACCCACGAATCAACCACCGAATCGATGCCAGGCATGGATTCGGCAACACCCGCAGGGCTCGAAGTCTCTTCCGGCGGTTACACACTCACCGAAGTGACCGCACCCGATCGAGCTGGGGAGCCGGGAACCTTGACCTTCCGGATTCTCGACAGCAACAACGAGCCCGTCGTCGATTTCGACCTTCTGCACGAGAAGATGCTCCACCTCATCGTCGTCAGAAACGACACCAGCGAGTTCCGCCACGTGCATCCTTCGCTCGCCGCAGACGGCACCTGGTCGATCGACTGGACCTGGCCTGTCGCCGGTACCTACCGAGTCTTCGCGGACTTCGACCCCACCGACGGCACCCAACTGACGCTCGGCCGAAACTTCGATGTGGCAGGCGAATTCGCTCCTGCTCCGCTGCCGGCGAAGAGTGCGACCGCAACTGTCGACGGATACACCGTGACTCTCGACGGTGATCTGACCACTGCCGGCGGCCCGATCACGCTGAGCGTTGCTCGCGACGGAGCCCCGGTCACCGATCTCGATCCGTACCTCGGTGCCTACGGTCACCTTGTCGCTCTGCGCACCGGCGACCTCGCCTACCTGCACGTTCACCCCGAGGGTGAGCCGGGCGACCGCGTCACTGCTCCCGGTCCGGACATTTCCTTCCATGCACAGGCGCCGAGCGAAGGAACGTATCGCCTCTTCCTCGACTTCCAACACGAAGGAGTGGTTCGCACCGCCGAATTCACGGTTGATGCAGGCACTTCCGCAGCTTCAGTTCCAGACAATCACGAGGGCGGGCACTGATGACGTCACCGACTGCGGTCGACAATGCTGCCAACTCGAGTAGCGTCGAACTCGCGATCACCGGAATGACCTGCGCTTCCTGCGCGTCACGAATCGAGAAGAAGCTCAACAAGATCGACGGCGTCACAGCCACCGTCAACTACGCGACGGAAAAGGCCAAGGTCACTTTCCCAGACGGTGTACCCGTCGAAGATTTGGTCACTGCCGTCGAGAATGCCGGCTACGCCGCCGCGCTCCCCAAGCCGCCGAGCGCGCCTGACACCGTCGACCCGGACGCGGAAACCCCGCAGGATCGCGATCTGCGCGAGCTGCGCACCCGCCTGATCATCTCGACTCTGCTCTCCGTACCGGTCATCGCGATGGCGATGGTTCCTGCACTGCAGTTCGACAACTGGCAGTGGCTCTCCCTCACGCTGGCCGCGCCGGTCATCGTGTGGGCGGCCCTTCCCTTCCACCGTGCCGCCTGGGTGAACCTGCGTCACGGCGCCGCCACGATGGACACGCTCATCTCCCTGGGCACCATCTCGGCATTCGTCTGGTCGCTCTACGCACTGTTCTTCGGCACCGCGGGCGAAGCAGGAATGAAACACGCGTTCAGACTGACGGTCGACCGGATGGACGGCAGCGCCAACATCTACCTCGAAGTTGCCGCGGGCGTCATCACGTTCGTACTGGCCGGACGCTACTTCGAGCACAAGTCCAAGCGCACGTCCGGAGCCGCACTACGCGCGCTCATGGAACTCGGTGCGAAAGACGTCGCGGTATTGCGAGACGGCGTCGAAGTACGAATCCCCGCCGAAGAACTGGCAGCGGGCGACTCCTTCATCGTTCGGCCCGGCGAGAAGATCGCCACCGACGGCATCATCACCGAGGGCCGCTCAGCCGTCGACATGAGCATGTTGACGGGTGAATCCGTACCGGAGGAAGTCGGTGTCGGGGACACCGTCGTCGGCGCCACCGTCAACGTCGGTGGAACCTTGACCGTCCAGGCCACCCGAGTCGGGAGCGACACCCAACTCGCCCAGATGGCGGCGCTGGTCGAAGACGCACAGAACGGCAAGGCCGAAGTTCAGCGCCTCGCCGATCGGATCGCCGGCATCTTCGTTCCGGTCGTCATCGCGATTGCCGTTGCGACGCTGGGCTACTGGCTCGGGACCGGCAACCCCATCGAGATGGCGTTCACCGCTGCGGTCGCCGTGCTGATCATCGCGTGCCCCTGTGCTCTCGGATTGGCAACGCCCACAGCCCTGTTGGTGGGCACGGGCCGCGGAGCTCAGATGGGAATCCTGATCAAGGGACCCGAGGTGCTCGAATCGACGCGCGCAGTCGACACCGTCGTGCTCGACAAGACGGGAACCGTCACCACTGGTCAGATGACACTGCTGGACACCGTCGTGGGCGAAGGAACAACCGTCGACGAGGTGCTTCGACTGGCCGGCGCACTGGAACATCGCTCCGAGCACCCCATCGCCGCAGCGATCGCGAAGGGCGCGACCGAAGCCGTGGGCGAATTGCCTCCGGTCGAGGATTTCGTGAACGTCGCCGGACGCGGCGTGCAGGGAATGGTCGACGGTCATGCCGTCGTCGCCGGCCGAGACGCGCTGCTCGCCGACTGGTCGATGCCGTTGCCGGAAAATCTCCGCGAGGCGAAAGCTGAAGCAGAGAAGGCCGGGCGCACCGCAATCGCGGTGGGTTGGGACGGCAAGGCACGCGGCATCCTCGTGATCGCCGACGCGGTCAAGGACACGAGCGCCGAAGCGATCGCGCAGTTGAAGGCACTCGGCCTCGAACCCGTTCTGCTGACCGGTGACAACGCCACCGTCGCCCGCACTGTCGCGGATCAGGTCGGAATCAGCACCGTGTTCGCCGAGGTCATGCCGGCCGACAAGGTCGACGCCGTCAAGAAACTGCAGGCGGAAGGACGCGTCGTGGCCATGGTCGGCGACGGCGTGAACGACGCGGCAGCCCTGGCTCAGGCCGATCTCGGTCTGGCAATGGGCACGGGTACCGACGTTGCAATCGAGGCCAGCGACATCACCCTGGTGCGCGGTGACCTGCGGTCGGCAGCCGATGCAATTCGACTGTCCCGCAAGACGCTCAAGACCATCAAGGGCAACCTGTTCTGGGCATTCGCCTACAACACGGCAGCGATCCCGCTGGCTGCGGCCGGTCTGCTCAACCCGATGCTCGCCGGTGCCGCAATGGCATTCAGCAGTGTGTTCGTGGTGAGCAACAGCCTGAGGTTGCGGCGGTTCAAATAGCGGGGGGCAAGGCCCCTGTGCGCGGTTAGGGAGTCCCTGCACTCCTTAACCGCGCACGGGGCTATTCGCCTCCAGCCAGCCGAACGAAGGCTGCTGCGTCGAGCATCTCGCCACGCGTCTGTGGCTCGATGCCCGCAGCGAGGAGCCGTCGTTCGGCTTCGGCAGGCGAACCTGCCCAACCACTGAGCGCGGCACGCAAAGTCTTGCGGCGCTGCGCGAATGCGGCGTCGATAGCCGCAAAGACCTGCTTGCGGTGCTTCTCGTCCATCGGCCACGGCGGCTCCGCATACCGGTCGATACGAACCAGACCTGATTCCACCTTGGGTACCGGCCAGAAGACGTTGCGTCCGACGGCGCCGGCGCGGCGAACCTCGCCGAAGAAGTTGGCCTTGACGCTGGGAACGCCGTAGATCTTGCTTCCCGGATCAGCCGCCAGTCGATCGGCAACCTCGGCTTGCACCATCACGAGTGCGGTCCGCAGACTCGGCAACGATGCAAACAGGTGCAGCAGTACCGGCACCGCGACGTTGTACGGAAGGTTCGCGACCAGCGCGGTCGGCTCGCCGGGAATCTGCGAAGGCAACACACGCATTGCGTCGGCTTCGACGACGGTCAGGCGATCGGCCAGTTCCGGCGCTCGCTCGGCCACCGTCTTGGGGAGGCGGGCCGCGAGGTTGGGATCGATCTCGACCGCGATGACCCGATCGACCACGTCCATCAGCGCCATCGTCAGCGAACCGAGACCGGGCCCTACTTCGAGGACGACGTCGTCACGCGTGACGCCTGCGGTGGTGACGATGCGTCGCACGGTATTGGCGTCGTGAACGAAGTTCTGCCCCAACTGTTTCGTGGGTCGGACACCGAATTCCTCGGCAAGAGCGCGCACCTCGACCGGACCGAGCAGGGCTGCCTGCCCGCGCGGAGTAGCGATGGGTTCGTTCGATTGTTCGGCGTCTGACACCAGTAGAACTTATCCCAGTCCGAGGCGACCCGAGCACGACGGCCATGCGCCCCAGCCCTGAGTGCGCTGGGTCTGTGTCGCAATCGCGATCTGCTCTTCACGGGTGGCGAGGTCGGCGCGGGGCGCATATTTCAACCCGCCCTGTCGTTCCCAGGTGTTCTGATCGAACTGCACGCCGCCGTAGAAACCGTTGCCGGTGTTGATTGCCCAGTTACCGGTGGCCTCGCACTGTGCGAGCGCATCCCACGTCGAACCGTTCTCCACGGGCGGCACCTCGGTGCCCGGCTTCGTGCCGACACGCACGACCTTCGGCTGAGCCGGTGTGGTGATCGTCTCCGCCACCTGTGTGCGTCCGGCTTCGACACCGTTGACGAGATTGACGGCGAACGTCACGTCGCGCACGCCGGGAACGCCCGGGTTCTCGACGGTCGTACGGCTCTGGTTCATCGTCGGATCCTCGATGCGCTGATCCGGCGGATCGAGCGGCAAGGTCTCGATCTTGTTCTCGGTGCGGTTACGCGTCACCGTGACCTCGAGGCCCTCGGTCAACGGCGCATCTGCGGCGGGAACAACCGTGTCCGACTGCTCGAGCGGCGTTCCGTTTGCGGTGAGGAACTCCCCTACCGTCGGAGCCGCGATACGCACGTCTGCTGCCGCGTTTGCGCCGTCGACCAGTTTTGCGACAACCGGTGTCAGCACGTCCAGCGCGGCGCCGTCGAGCGGAAGACGCTGCGAGCGCGAAGCCGACACGTGCACATCTGCTGCGACATCCAACTGCTTCAACGCGTCGTCGACGGTCAAAGCGGTGGTCCAGAGCTTCTGCGGCTGACCGTCGACCGTCAGCGTGATCTCTCGCGCGCGACGGAGCACCACGGTGTCGCCGTCGGACAGCGAAGCGTCGGCCGCGGGAGCAACTGCGTCCTTGTCACCGATCGGGTAACCCGCATCCTCGAGAGCGCCGTCGACGTTGGTCGACATGGTGCTCAGGCGAATCTGCTCACCGTCGACGTCGAGGGTGATGGTCTTGTGCCGGACGACAGCGAGAACACCACCCACGAGGACGGTCAGAAGGAGCGCGGCGATCGCCGAGTACAACAACGGCGACCTGGTCGAGTTGATCTTGGCGAACGGTGACATGGGTTCCTGAGTTCTGTGTGGAGTGAGGGCGGGTCAGCGCAGGCCCAATTTGCTGGTGCAGGACGGCCACGCACCCCAGCCCTGACCGGCGCGGACCTTCTCGCCGATCGCGATCTGCTGTTCACGTGATGCGAGGTCGGCGCGAGCCGCGTACTGACCGCCGCCGAATGCCTCCCAGGTGCTCTGGGTGAACTGAAGTCCGCCGTAGAAACCGTTGCCGGTGTTGATGGCCCAGTTTCCGGTCGCTTCGCACTGAGCAATGGAGTCCCACGTCGACGCGTTGGACACGGCGGGCGCGGAAGTCTGCTTGGTGCCGACCTTCACTACTGCTGCGACCGGTTCCTTGATCACGGTCGCGGAAAGTTCGGTTCGGCCGGCCTCGACGCCGTTGACGGTCTTGACCTCGACGGTGGCCGTGCGCTCGCCCGCAACACCCGGGTTCTCGACGACGGTCTTGTCCTTCTCGAGCTCGGGATCTTCGACCTTGTTCTCGGGCGGCGCGATCGGCTGCGTCTCGACGCGAGTGTCCGTGCGGTCGCGGGTGACCTGGATGGTCAGGCCGTTGGTGACAGGTGTGTCCGCGGTGGGAACAACCGAGTCGGCCTGCTCGAGCGGCGCATTCTTCGCCGCGAGAAGATCACCGACGGTCACGGCGGCGAGCTTGATCTCCGACGCGGGAGCGCCGCCGTCGCTGACGCTGACGGTCTTCGGGCTGACGACGTCGAGTTCGGTCCGTTCGAGGGGCAGACGATGCGAGCGCGAAGCCGAAACTGCGAAGTCGTCGGAAACATCTACCTGCTTCAAGGCCTCGTCGACCGTCAATGCGGTGGTCCAGATGGTGGTCGGCTGACCGTCGACGGTCAGCGCCAACTCACGGGCACGGCGCAGTACGACGGTATCGCCGTCGGACAGGGAGGAATCAGCGCTGGGAGCGAGAGCGTCCTTGGGATCGACCGGGTATCCGGCGTCCTCGAGAGCGGTACCGACGCTGCTCGACATCGTGGACAGCGAGATCATGTCGCCGTCGACATCAAGGGTGATCGTCTTGTGCCGAACTACGGCGAGCGCACCCCCGACGATGAGCGTCAGAAGCAACGCACCCACCACTGAGTAGAGAAGTGGTGACTTCGTGGAGTTGATCTTGGCAAAAGGCGACACAGGAAATCCCAAGGCAGACGACGTTCGATCACAATACGGTAACGACCGAGCGTTGTATCGGCAACCAAATCACAACGAAATGCGACTTTTGTCACGGAACGGCAACGGCGTGTCGTGTGTTCTGCACTTTCCGGCTCCGATACCCGTGTATCGATTCAGCTCTGGGCGCAGTATGTTCTCGTCTGGTTCAAAGCAGTCCGGCGATCCCGGGCGCGACAGAAGAAAGCTGGGCGATAGTGCGAAGAAGATTCGACAGACCACGTAATGCCAGGTGGCCGATCCTGGCCATCCTGCTGGCGCTGATCGCAGCGCTGTTCGCCCCCGGAATCGCGAGCGCGCAACCCGGTCGCACCTACACGATCGCCACCGATCTGACATTCGCCCCGTTCGAATTCGAGAACGAAGACGGCAAACTCGTCGGCATCGACATCGACCTGCTCAATGCGATCGCCGAGGACCAAGGTTTCAAGGTCGACATCAAGCAGCTCGGCTTCGACGCGGCCCTTCAGGCCGTGCAGGCGGGGCAGGCCGACGGTGTCATCGCCGGCATGTCCATCACCGACGCCCGCAAGCAGGTCTTCGACTTCTCCGACCCGTACTTCGAGTCGGGCGTGCAGATGGCCGTCCTCGAGACCGACAACGACGTGAAATCGTACGAAGACCTGAAGGGCAAGCGCGTCGCCGTCAAGAACGGCACCGAGGGCGCCAGCTTCGCCGAGTCCATCAAGGACCAATACGGTTTCACCACTGTCTATTTCGCTGACTCCGCCAGCATGTACGACGAGGTCCGAACCGGGAACTCCGTCGCCGTCTTCGACGACTATCCCGTCCTCGCCTACGGCATCACGCAGGGCAACGGCCTCAAGACCGTCACCGAAAAAGAGGTGGGCGCGAGCTACGGCTTCGCCGTCAACAAGGGCCAGAACGCCGAACTCCTCGAGATGTTCAACGCCGGTCTGCAGAACCTGCGCGACGACGGCCAGTACGACGAAATCGTCTCGACCTACCTCGGTCAGGGTGCATCGACGTCGGACAACTCGATCATCGGCTTGATCAAGAGCACCTACCCCCAGCTCCTCAAGGGTCTGTGGCTGACCATCGTCCTCTCGGTCGTCTCGATTGCTATCGCCCTGGTGCTCGGCGCGATCTTCGGCCTCTGCCGGGTGTCGACCAACATATTCGTCCGAGGCATAGGAACCGCGTACGTCGACATCTTCCGCGGCACACCACTGTTGGTGCAGGCGTTCTTCATCTACTTCGGCATCCCTGCCGCCCTGCATTTCCAGATGTCCGCCTTCACGGCAGGCATCATCACGCTCTCGCTCAACGCCGGTGCGTACATGGCTGAAATCGTCCGCGGCGGCATCCTGTCCGTCGACAAGGGACAGATGGAAGCGTCACGAAGCCTGGGTATCAACTACATGAAGTCGATGCGAAAAGTCATCATGCCGCAGGCAATTCGCACGATGATCCCGTCGTACATCAACCAGTTCGTCATCACCCTCAAGGACACGTCGATCCTGTCGGTCATCGGACTTGCCGAGCTCACTCAGACGGGGCGCATCATCATCGCGCGCAACTTCCAGTCGTTCAACATGTGGCTGATCATCGGCGTCATGTACTTCATCATCATCATGGCGCTCACCAAGCTGTCGAACCGCCTCGAGAAGAGGATCAACAAGTGACCGAAACAGCCGTCAACATGGGCAAGCCCGACACCGAGGTCAAGATATCGGTCCAGGGACTGAAGAAGTCGTTCGGCGACAACGAGGTTCTCAAAGGCCTCGACGTCGACATCAAGAGCGGTGAAGTGGTCTGCGTCATCGGACCTTCCGGTTCGGGCAAGTCCACCTTCCTGCGCTGCCTCAACCGCCTCGAAGACATCACCGCGGGTTCCGTGCGCGTCGATCAGTTCGATCTCACGAACAAGGACGTCGACATCGACAAGGTGCGCCAGCACATCGGGATGGTGTTCCAGCACTTCAACCTGTTCCCACACATGAGCGTCGTCGAAAACGTGATGCTCGCCCCGGTGCAGACCGGCCGATCGTCCAAGGAACAGGCTCGCGAGATCGCCGTCAAACTGCTCGGCCAGGTCGGCCTCGCAGAGAAGGCAGATGCCAAGCCCGCCAGCCTGTCCGGTGGGCAGAAGCAACGTGTCGCCATCGCCCGCGCGTTGGCGATGAGCCCCGACATCATGCTGTTCGACGAGGCCACGAGTGCCCTCGACCCCGAAATGGTGGGCGAGGTTCTGCAGGTTCTTCGCGACCTCGCCAAGCAGGGCATGACCATGGTCGTCGTAACCCACGAGATGGGCTTCGCCCGTGAGGTTTCCGACCGGGTCATCTTCATGGCCGACGGGTACATCGTCGAAGAAGGCAAGCCGGAGAACTTGTTCGGCAACCCCCAGCAGCAGCGAACCCAGGACTTCCTGGCGAAGGTTCTCTAGGGGGCAAGCCCCCTGTGCGCCTTTTTGGTAGTGGGGACTACCGGAAAGGCGCACGGGTGGTGGCCAATTCGACGACAACGGCCGTCTCCATCCAGCCACGCCGACCGGCAACCAGCGACGGCAGGCCGCGAAAATGTGGCGGGACCTTCTCGACTCGAACGTGATCGGTGCTCCCAGGTACCAACACCCAGTGCCTGGGTTCTTGTTCGACAAATTCGCCGCGCTCGAGTCGGATCGCGAGAACGATCCCGGCTGTAGGTTCCACGTCGTCGGGATAGATTCCTCCATGAACCGTCCCGTCGAACCACTGCGACTCATCTATCGGGTGCAAAGCCCACGCAGATTTTTCGCCGACCACCGGCAACGGTGCACAGCACTCGAATTCCCACGTTTCGATGCGGACTGTGACCACGTTGTAGTCATTCATCTGAAATACCCCGCGCAGTAGACGGGCCGGGACACGACGGTCCCGGGCGCGGAGTTACCTGTCAGACCACCATAGCGTCAGAGTTTGTAGACGCGCTCCGCTGTCGCCGTGGACGCTGCCGCGAGAGCTTGCGGATCCTCACCGCGGATGTCTGCGAGCGCACGCACTGTGTAGGGCAGGCAGTACGACTCGTTGGGCGCCCCGCGGAACGGGTGCGGCGTCAGGAATGGCGCATCCGTTTCGACGATCAGCTGATCCGACGGCACCAGCAGCGCGGCCTCACGCAGCGCTTTCGCGTTCTTGAAGCTGACGGTTCCCGAGAAACTCAGCACGTACCCGGCGTCGATGCACTCCCGCGCCATCTCCGAATCCGAGGAGAAGCAGTGGAACACCACGGTCTCCGGTGCACCTTCCTCGTTCAGCACTCGCAGCAAGTCCTGGTCGGCTTCGCGGTTGTGGATCATCAACGTCTTGCCCAGACGCTTCGCCAAGTCGATGTGCCACCGGAAACCGTCGACCTGCTCCTCGATGGTGGCGCATCCCTCGAGCTTGCCGGGCCAGTAGAGATCGAGCCCGGTCTCCCCCACGGCAACGACTCGTGGATCGGACGCCAAACGCTCGATCTCGGCTCGGGTGCCGGCATCAAGAACGTTTGCCCTGGTCGGATGGATTGCGACGGCTGCGTAGACCCTCGAATCCCAATGAGCCGCGTCGACGGCAAATCGCGCGGCGTCGAGGTCGTCGGCCACCGTGACGACTCGCCCGACACCGACTGCCTCGGCTCGATCGACTATCTCGGCCACGGTTGCAGCGTCATGCGCACCGCACGCGTCGAGGTGTGTATGGGCGTCGATCAGAGGCGACAAGGGCTCAGGGGCATCGGGGGCGGGACGGTCTTTGCTCACGCCCGATAGAGTAAGCGCACCATGACTGTGCCTGCCTCACCCTCCCAGACCCCGCGCCCGGACTCCGCCGCCTCGGAAGGCGCGGAACGACCGCCGTTCTACATCACGACAGCGATCGCGTATCCCAACGGCGCTCCGCACATCGGCCACGCGTACGAGTACATCTCCTCGGACGCGCTCGCCCGCTTCAAGCGGTTGGACGGACATGAAGTGTTCTTCATGACCGGCACCGACGAGCATGGTCTGAAGATGCAGCAGACAGCGATCAAAGAGGGCATCGACGTCCGCGAACTCGCGGCTCGGAACTCCGACGTGTTCCAGAACCTCGACAAGGTCCTGAACATCTCGTACGACCGGTTCATCCGCACCACCGACGCAGATCATCAGGTCGCCAGCAAGGCAATCTGGGAGAAGATGGCCGCATCGGGCGACATCTACCTCGACACGTACTCGGGGTGGTACTCGGTTCGTGACGAGGCCTTCTACACCGAAGCCGAGACCACGCTTCTCGAGGACGGCACCCGTCAGTCCACCGAGACCGGTACGCCGGTGGAGTGGACCGAGGAGTCCAACTACACCTTCCGCCTCTCGGCGTACGAGGACCGTCTCCTCGCACTGTACGAAGAGCATCCCGAGTTCATCGCCCCCACGACTCGCCGCAACGAGATCGTCAGCTTCGTCAAGGGCGGCCTCAAGGACCTGTCGATCTCGCGCACTACGTTCGACTGGGGCGTCGAGGTTCCCGGCGACCCCGACCACGTCATGTACGTCTGGGTCGACGCCCTCACCAATTACCTGACCGGCGTGGGCTATCCGAACGTCGACTCGGAGGAGTTCAAGAAGTTCTGGCCCGCGAGCCTGCACATCATCGGCAAGGACATCACACGGTTCCACACCGTGTACTGGCCGGCGTTCCTCATGTCGGCCGGCATCGAACTGCCGGAACGAGTCTTCGTCCACGGGTTCTTGTACAACAAGGGCGAGAAGATGTCGAAGTCGGTCGGCAACGTGGTCGATCCGATCGCGATGGTCGATCAGTACGGCCTCGACGCGGTCCGCTTCTTCCTGCTCCGCGAGATCTCGTACGGCCAGGACGGCAGCTACAGCCACGAAGCAATCGTGACTCGAATGAACGCAGACCTGTCCAACGAACTGGGCAACCTCGCGCAGCGTTCACTGACGATGGTCGCGAAGAACTGCGACGCCCAGGTCCCCACCCCCGGTGAGTTCACCGAGGACGACCTGGCGATGCTGGCGTCGGCGGATGCCTTGCTTGCCAAGTGCCGCAGCGAGTTCGACGTGCAAGCACTGCATCTCGCGTTGGAGGCCATCTGGGGCGTCCTCGGAGAGACCAACCGGTACTTCTCCAAGCAGGAACCGTGGGTTCTGCGCAAGACCGATCCGGCACGGATGGCAACGGTCCTCTACGTGACGATCGAAGTTGTCCGTATCGTCGGCCTTCTCGTTCAGCCCGTCATGCCCGACGCGGCGTCACGCATCCTCGATCTGCTTGGTCAGAGCGAAGAGAACCGTCAGTTCACCGACATCGCGGTTCGCATCGACGCGAACCGGAAACTGCCTGCTCCGGCACCGGTCTTCCCCCGCTTCGTCGAGGAATGACCTAGGCACGAGTGCCGCATGTGGGGTCCGAAATATCCGTCTACCGGCGGATGTGTCGGACCCCACGTGCACACTCCAGCCATGACTACGAATAGAACATACATTCGAACCAGCGCTTCGGCGCAGACACTGCCTTGGAACGGAGCACGGGTGTCCACTCAGGAGGTCAGCCCTCAATCCGTCTCTGCGGCGCAGGGTCTCGTCAGCGAACTGACGGCCGCCTACGAACGCGGATGGCAACCGGCAGATCTGATCCATCTGGCTCGCCGAAGCAAAGACGCGTCCGACGCCGATCTCGCTGCCACCACCATCCTGTTCGACGCGCACGCATCCCGCGCGTCGGATCGCGCACCACTCGAGTGGGTGGGGCAGTTGCAGACGATCGGCGAGCAGTACCCGAAGTCTCGGCGCGTCGCCTCTCGAATCACCGTGGACGACGACGCTTTCCGCTCCCTCGCGGCCGGCCTACTGTTCCAGGACCCCTACTTCCTTGTTTCGCAGATCGTCGATGTCACACGATCATGGATGCGCCTACCTCATTGGACGGTATTGCTCGCGCCACCATCCACCTGGCCGTCGCAACGCAGCCACACCAGCTATGCCGGCGTCGGTGACACCGAGGTCGACGCCAAGGTACTCAAGCGAATTCGTGGGCTACTCGCCAAGGCCGAAGCCACCAACTTCGCGGAAGAAGCCGAGATCTTCACCGCGAAGGCCCAGGAGTTGATGACGCGATACGCGATCGATTCCGCACTGCTCCACAGTCGCGCCGGGGTCACCGACACGTCCGTGAATGCACGACGCATTCACATCGAGAACCCGTACGTGAAAGAAAAAGTTCACCTCTTGACCGAGATCGGCGAATCGAATCGTGTCAGGACGGTGTGGTTCAGCGATATCGCGCTCGCGACCGTCGTCGGCACTCCGGTCGACCTTCAGCAAGTCGACATGCTGTTCACTTCACTTCTTGTACAGGCAACCCGTGCAATGCAATTCGCCGATTCGAGCAATCGCGGCGGCTCCCGCACCACATCGTTCCGCAAGGGGTTCCTGGCCGGGTTTGCCAGCCGAATCGGACACCGATTACGCGACGCAGGCACCAAAGCCACCGCCGAAGCGGCCGACGCAGCATCGATGGACGTCGCAGATCTTCTACCGATCCTCGCCACCACGTCCGAGGCCGTCGACGCCGAATTCGATCGACTGTTCCCGACAACCCGCAAGACTCGCGGACGCTCCGTCGACGCCGAAGGCTGGCACGCCGGCCAGGCCGCAGCCGACGACGCCAACCTGCGTCCCGGTGCGCCAGCAGTGCACCGCTCCCGCTAGTCCTTGCGAGCGGCCAGAACCGTCTCGTACAACTCGCGCTTGGATACTCCGGCCGTCGCGACCAGAGCGCACGCGTCCTTCAAGCGCGTTCCCCCCTCGACCAGCCTTTCCACCTCGTCGACAAGATCGGCAGGATCGGATGCCACCAGCACGGCGCCTTCGAGCACCACCGTGATCTCGCCGCGAACACCCTCGGCCGCCCAGGCAGCTAACTCCCCGAGAGTGCCGCGCTTGACCTCCTCGTAAGTCTTGGTCAATTCCCGGCACACGGCCGCGCGCCGATTCGGCCCGAGAACTTCCACCGCATCTGCGAGGCAGTCGGCAAGGCGATGGGGTGCTTCGAAGAACACACACGCTCGCTGCTCGGTTGCCAAGGCCGAGAGCCACGTCTTGCGCTGCCCCTGCTTACGCGGTGGGAATCCGTCGAAGCAGAACCGCTCCACGGGCAATCCGGAGAGTGCCAGCGCCGTCGTCACCGCCGACGGACCGGGAAGGCACGTGACGGCGAGGTTCTCGGCCACGCAGGCGGCAACGAGGCGGTATCCAGGATCGCTGACAGACGGCATGCCTGCGTCGGTGACCAGAAGGACGGTCTTGCCTTCGGCGACGTCGGCGACCAGTGCAGGCAGCCGCGAAATCTCGACCTGATCGTAGAAACTGACGATCTTTCCGGTGATGGTTACGTCGAGCGCGGACGCCAGAGACTTGGTGCGTCGTGTGTCCTCCGCAGCGACGACGTCGGCGGTTGCGAGAGCAGACCGAAGACGCGGAGACGCGTCACCGACATCTCCCATGGGTGTTGCGGCGAGTACCAAACGACCAGTCATACCTGACAGCCTACGATTGCCAGGTGACTGTGCAGACGGACGAGCGGCCAACGCCCGCCACGAGCGATCGGGTAGTGCGTAGTCCCGGGCCGCTGGTACCGGATCCTGATTTCGGCCCGACCGACAGATTGCGCGGCTGGATAGTCACCGCTTTCATCACCGCCATCGCGGCAATCACACGCTTCACGATGCTCGCCTATCCGACCGACGCCGGCACTCCGGTCTTCGACGAGAAGCACTACGTTCCGCAGGGTTGGCAGGTTCTCACCGGCGGCGGCATCGAAGACAACCCCGGCTACGGATTGGTGGTTCACCCGCCGATCGGCAAGCAGATGATCGCGATCGGAGAAGCACTCTTCGGTTACAACGGTTGGGGGTGGCGATTCTCGTCGGCCCTGGTCGGGACACTGATGGTCTTGCTCATCATCCGCATCGTGCGCCGCATGACGCGCTCCACGCTGATCGGCGCCATTGCCGGAATCCTGCTCATCGTGGACGGCGTCACCTTCGTCTCCTCACGCCTGGGGATGCTCGACATCTTCCTGGCTTTCTTCGTCCTCGCCGCTCTCGGATGCCTGGTGGTTGATCGCGACCAAGTCCGTGAACGGATGGCGAAGGTATACGAAGAAGGCCGAATCGATGATTCGGCCTGGGGTCCGCGACTGGGTTTCCGTTGGTGGAGGTTCGGCGCCGGCATCCTGCTCGGTCTGGCCTGCGGAACCAAGTGGTCCGGCATGTACTTCATTCTGTTCTTCGGATTGCTCAGTGTTGCCTTCGACCTGTCAGCGCGCCGCGCATACCGCGTGCAGCGCCCATGGGTCGGCACCGCCGTTCGCGACATCGGACCGGCTCTGTATGCGCTGGTGATCATTCCGCTCGGTGTGTACCTCGCGAGCTACTGGGCTTGGTTCACCAGCGAGACCGGCGTCGACCGTCACGCCGTCGGTAACGAGATCGGTGAGGGCGGCACGTGGAGCTTCATCCCCTCCGCGCTGCGCTCACTCTGGTATTACAGCGGAAACGTTCTCCAATTCCATGCCGGTCTGACGAACTCCGCCGGAAACCACCACCCGTGGGAGTCGAAACCCTGGACGTGGCCGATGGGGCTGCGACCGATGCTCTACTACTACGCCGACGGTGAGCAGGTCACCGGTTGCGGGGCCGCCAGCTGCGTCAAGGCCGTGATGCTGATCGGCACACCGGCGATGTGGTGGCTGGCCCTGCCGATGCTGGCGTGGGCGATCTGGCAGACGTTCGTGCGCAGGGATTGGCGATACGCAGTGGTCCTGACGGGTTACGGTGCCGCCTACCTTCCGTGGTTCGCGACGCTGGACCGCCAGATGTACTACTTCTACGCCGTTGCGCTCGCCCCGTTCATGGTCATGGGATTTGCGCTCGTCCTCGGTGACGTTCTGGGCAAGGCGAGCGCCTCCGTCGAGCGTCGTACCACCGGACTTCTTGCAGTCAGCCTGTACATCGGTCTGGTCGTGGCCAACTTCGTCTACCTCTGGCCGATACTCACCGCCATGCCGATCACGCCGGAATCTTGGCAGAACCACCTCTGGTTGCCGAGCTGGAAGTAACAGGACAAAGAAGGAGGCACCGAACCCAGTTCGGTGCCTCCTTCTTTCACGCTTACTCCGCCGATTTACCGACGCGACGCCCCCGCCGCGGGCGCAGGAGTGCACGTTTCTGCTCCTTCGCCGCAACGATGATCGGGTCGTGCGAAAGATCCTTGTACAGCGAGAAGCACAGTCCGATCATGACAAGCACGAACGGCGCCGCAGCGATGATCGTCATCGTCTGCAAGCCGTCGAGCGCTTCGGAACCACCGGTCCACAGCAGAAGCGCCGCGACGCCACCGGTCAACATGCCCCAGAAGACTACGACCCAGCGACTCGGTTCGAGCGTTCCGCGCTGCGAGAGCGTGCCC
Organism: Rhodococcus sp. NPDC057135; assembly: GCF_042670865.1. NCBI lineage: Bacteria > Bacillati > Actinomycetota > Actinomycetes > Mycobacteriales > Nocardiaceae > Rhodococcus > Rhodococcus sp. NPDC057135. Next base: position 415,819 of record NZ_JBHUUU010000003.1, on the reverse strand, counting down.
ATCACCATCGACGCGGCGTCCGCGCCGGAGACGAAGAACACTGCGACGAGCAGCATGACCAGGACAGTCGTCACTCCGGCCAACGGCAGATTGTCGAGCATGCCGAAGAGTTGAGCCTCTTCCGAGCCGCGACTGGACAGGCCGATTCCATCGCGTTCCTCCCCGATGCCGGCGCCGCCGAAGATCGCGAACCAGAGCAAGCTGACAGTCGTGGGAACGGCGATGACGCCGACGATGAACTGACGGATCGTACGACCACGGCTGATGCGCGCCAGGAACATGCCGACAAACGGCGTCCAGGACACCCACCATGCCCAGTAGAAGATCGTCCAGGACGAAAGCCACGCGCCCGTTTCGGGATTCGACGACGCACCCGTGCGGGCGGACATCTGGGCAAGGTCGGAAACGTACGCACCAATGGTCGTCGGGAGCAGATTGAGAATCAGTACGGTGGGCCCGAGAACGAACACGAACAGGGCCAAGACCAGCGCGAGCACCATGTTGATGTTGGAGAGCCACTGAATTCCCTTGGCCACACCGGAAACCGCGGAAGCGACGAACGCCAGGGTGAGCACCGCGACGATGGCAACGAGCAGGAATACGCCGGCTTCTTCCATCCAGCCGACTACCTCGAAACCGGAGCCGATCTGCAGTGCGCCGAGCCCCAAGGATGCTGCGGTTCCGAAAAGTGTCGCAAAGATTGCCAGGATGTCGATGACCTTGCCGATCGGCCCTTCGGCCTTGCGACCGAGCAACGGGATGAAGGCCGAACTGAACAGTTGCTTGCGTCCGCGGCGGTACGACCCGTACGCAATGGCAAGGCCCACAACGGCATACATCGCCCAAGGGTGAAGTCCCCAGTGAAACATGGTGGTAGCCATGGCAGTTCCGACGCCGCCGTCGGTGCCGGGAGGCGGAGTCACGTAGTGCGCAAGCGGTTCCGCGACACCGAAGAACATCAGGCCGATCCCCATACCGGCGCTGAACATCATGGCGATCCAGCTGACGGTGCGGAACTCGGGCTTCTCGCCGTCTTTACCCAGCGGAATGTCGCCGAATCGGCTCACTGCGAGGTAGATGGAAAACAGCACGAAAGCCGAAGCTGCGAGTACGAAGAGCCAGCCGATGTTGGTCACCAACCAGCCGAGAACACTTCCGGTTACCGAGTCGAGGTTGTCGGGAGCTACCAGGCCCCACACGACAATGGCCGACACCGCTGCGGCCGCCACGGAAAACACCACGTAGTCGGTCCGAACGCCTACCCGAGTAAAGCCCGTCTCCGGGCGCTCTTCGTTGGCCCCGGAATCTTGTTCGGATCGATCAGATTTCGTCACCATAGATGACTACGTTCGTCACTTTGTGGTCCAAAAGCAAGCCAGAAGGCGGGCTCAACGTCCGCTGAGCCCGCCTTCTCACCGCGATCAAGCTGGGGTTTTAACCCAACCGTTGCCCTTGCCGATCAATCCGTCGATGCTGATCCGTCCTGCGCCGATCACGGCGATCAAGAGCGATCCGACACCGAGAGCGACGACGAGTTCATAGCCACCGTTGTCGATGAAGACACCCTTGTCCGCGTGCACGATGAAGAACGCGCCGACCATGTCGAGGAACAAGAGCGCTCCGACGAGCGGGGTCAGCAGACCCGCGATGAGCAGGATTCCGCCGCCGAGTTCGATGGATGCGGCGAGAACTGCAGAAATCTTGGGGAGCGGGGCGCCCATCCCTTCGAATGCGGCCTGCGTTCCGGCGATCTTGTAGGTGAAGAACTTCTGCCAACCGTGGGCGATGAAGATGATCCCGAGGCCGACACGGGCGATGAGGAGTCCGAGGTCACGAGCAATCGACGAATTCATGAGCCAAGACTGACAGCTTTAACTTGAAGCGTCAACTTAATCATTGTGTCACGCACCTCTCAATGCCGACTCCACCATAGCGACGATCTCACTGTCGGAGTACCCGAGCGAGCGGACGCTATGCGCAAACGCAGTCGCCGCTTGTTCGGCCTGCGCCTGCACCGGATCGGTCCCGGACGCGATGAAGGTCCCTTGCTTTCCCCGCGTCTCGATGACGCCCTGATCACTGAGCGCGCGATAAGCCTTCGCGACGGTGTTGGCCGCCAAACCCAGCTCCGAGGCGAGCGCCCGCACCGTCGGGATCTTGGTTCCCGCGATCAATCCGCCGCCGTGAACCTGCTCGATAATCTGTTGCCGCAGTTGGTCGTACGGAGCCGTGGAGGAATCGTGTTCGATCGCGATCTTCATCGTCACCCTCGTCGTATCTTCTCGGTCACAGGCCACAGCATCTTCTCGATCACAGACCCTCGACAGCCTCGCGGATCGTATGGGGGCCGGAGGTCAGAACCAATATCTTGCCGACGCTGGACGGCGCATCGATGAGCGCCTCGACTACGGCGGCGACGTCGGCACGCGGAACTGAGCCGCGATCGACGGGCGGCTGCGCAAGCAACACTTCACCGGTTGGGTCGTCGTCCGTCAGAAGGCCTGGCCGAAGAATCGTCCAGTCCAGCGAAGTCCTTGCCTGGAGGTCCTCCTCCGCCGCAGTCTTCGCCCGCAGGTACGCGGCAAAAACCTCGTCGGTGCCCTCGGGCACGTCGTCACCAGCACCCATGGCGCTGATCTGAATGAACCGACGCACTCCCGCTTTCTCGGCGGCATCGGCCAACAGCACGGCCGCGGCTCGGTCGACGGAGTCCTTTCGTTCGATCGAGCTGCCCGGTCCGGCGCCCGCGGCGAAGACTGCCACGTCGGCACCGTCCAGCACCTTCGCAACTTCCTCGACCGTCGACGATTCCAGATCGATAACCACGGGGAACGCGCCAAGCGTGCGGACAGCACCCTCGTGCGCAGAATTGCGGATCAGCGCTACCGGCCGATCACCATGCCCGGCCAGCAGGTATGTCAGGTGCTGCGCAATCTTGCCGTGCCCACCGGCAATGACTACGCGTCGTTCGTCCACACTTCGATGTTCCGTCATCGTTTTCTCCTCACACGTCGGTACTTCAAGTGCAGCACGCCGGAGCGGCCCGTTGTTCCCCTGTTTGTCCCACGAGTTCGGACGCAGAGGCAGAATGACGAACATGGCATCTGCAACCATCTTCCACAATCAACGGTGCAACACCTCGCGGACTGTTCTCGGACTCATCCGGGATGCCGGAATCGAACCCACCATCGTCAAGTACCTCGATACTCCGCCTACCCGATCCGAGCTGGAAAAACTCCTCGCCGACGCCGGCCTCGAGCCCAGTCAAGCGGTTCGCAAGCGCGAAACGCAGTACAAGGAACTCGGACTCGCCGACGCTTCCGAATCCGAGATCCTCGACGCGATGATCGAGCACCCAATTCTGATCGAACGCCCCTTCGTCGTCACTGACAAGGGCACCGTGCTCGCGCGTCCGGCAGCCAAGGTGGAAGAGATTCTCTGACAGCGTCTACCACTCACAGCGGATCGCGGGCGATCGGACAGGACATACACCGAGGCCCGCCACGACCGGAGCCCAGTTCGGAACCCGCGATTCGCAAGACCTCGATACCCGAGGCCTCCAGCCTGGCGTTCGTTTCGACGTTGCGCTCGTACGCGACGACGACGCCAGGTTCGACAGCCAACGTGTTGTTGCCGTCGTCCCACTGCTCGCGCTCGGCCGTCACCGTGTCGAGTCCGGTGTCGATCACACGAAGTTTTCCGATTCCCATGGCGTCGGCCGCCGCTTCGAGGAACGGCGTCGCACCGCGAATACTCACCCCGTCGTCCTCCTTGCGCAGGGTGAACGCCGACAATGTGTCCTGGATGGCCGGGTACATGACGACCGCGTCGGCCTCCACCATGGTGCAGACCGTGTCGAGATGCATCGACGCTCGGCGCTGCTCGATCGGAACAACCAACACCGTGTGCGCGAGACCGTCGTCGAACACGCTGCGCGCCAATGCTTCTGCTCCCGCGGGTGACGTCCGCTCACCGACACCGATTGCGATCACCCCCGGAGCGAGAAGCAGCACGTCCCCTCCCTCGACAGGGGCGGTGTGGGACTCGTACGCGCGGCGCACGCCCTTGAATCGAGGGTGATGGGCGTACACGAGATCCGTGATCGAGGATTCGCGAGCTCGCGCCGACAACGCCAAGGACGTGATGATCACCCTCGGCCCGACCCAGAACGACGAATCGCGGGTGAAGAGCAAATTGGGCAGGGGGTCGATCACGAAGTCACCGCCGTGATGCATCCGACGCACCAACGAGGTCGAGTCGGCATCGATCGGCAGCTCGTCGAACGTCATTCCGGCAGTGAGGATCGACGACAGCTCCTTCGGCTCTACCTGTCGCAGGTACGCGGCCAGGTGTTGCCCGAGCGCGTGCCCGATCTTGCGTGCGTCGACGGCAGCCGCGATTCCTTGGATCCTGGCTGCGCCACTGACCTCGAGCGCCTCGGTGAGGAGGTCGGACAAAAGCAGTACCTCGACGCCGCGCTCACGAAGGACGGTCGCAAACTGATCGTGCTCTTCCTGCGCACGGTCCACCCACGGCAACGCGTCGAACAGCAGCTCGTCGTTGTTGCGCGGGGTCAACCGTTTCAACTCGTCGCCGGGCCGATGAAGAATGACCGATCGCAAGCGGCCCACCTCGGAATCGACACCGAGGGGGACGGAGCCAGAAGCGTTCATGAGTGAACACTAATCCCGTAGGCCCCACCCAGCAGGGAGAAGCAGCTGCCTTACCGGCCCGCGTAACGTCTGATCCGACGCAGGCGAGAGGACTACGCAATGGACAGTACGGATCAGGTGGCGCTGAGCGGCGCCGGAATCGACAGGTTCACCGGACGCTGGGTCGGCGCTGGAGCCGGACATTTCCCGACCATCGACGACTTCGAGTACTCCGAGGAGATCGAGTTCGCGGCCACTCCCAAACCATTTGTCACCTACTCGTCGCGCACTCGCGGGCTTCCCGACGGCCGACCGCTTCACATGGAATCGGGATACCTGCGCCCAACACCTGGTGGCGAGCTCGAACTGCTCGTCAGTCAACCCACCGGATTTGTCGAGATCCACCGCGGCACCGTCGACTCCGAAGGCACGCTCGCTTTGACCCGTCTCACGCTCGCGGCATCGCCCGACGCAAAACCCGTTCACGACGTCCGACGCGTCTTGCGGGTCCAGGGCGACACGCTGACATACGACGTGTGGATGGCGCACGGAGACACCCCGCTGACGCATCACCTCCACGCCACACTTCATCGGGCGACGGACCGGTAGCCGTTATGGAGATGCCGTCGTGGAAGGCCAAGGAACTGACGCCCGGCCAACTCTCCGAGCGCAGCGGTGTGGCGGTCTCAGCCCTGCATTTCTATGAACGGGAAGGCCTGATCGTCAGTCGCCGGACCAGCGGCAACCAGCGTCGATACCAACGAGACACACTTCGACGCGTCGCCTTCATCAGAATCTCGCAACGCGTCGGAATTCCGCTGTCGGAAATCCGGGAGGCACTCGGCACACTGCCTGAAGGCCGGACCCCGAACCGCGCAGATTGGGAAAGGTTGTCGACCGGGTGGCGGCGCCACCTCGATCTACGCATCGAGCAGTTGGAACGCCTACGAGACAACCTCACCGGCTGTATCGGTTGTGGGTGTCTCTCGCTGGAGGGGTGCGCCCTCGCCAACCCTCACGATCAACTCGCGTCCGCCGGTCCGGGTGCGCGCGTTCTGGAGGTCGATTTCGGCGCCGATTCAGGCGAGAAATGACTCGACGGCGTCCCGATCGCGCCCCAGCAAGTCCTCGACGGTCTTCTTCAGCAACTTCTCGATCTGGCCGCCGATAATCGGCATCTTCACCTCAGCCGTTCCGTCGACGACCAACCGCGTGCAGGACTCGGCGGCGGTGAGATCGAGCGTCGTCTCGATTCGTATCGGCAGTCCCCGCGCGATTCCAGTCACCGAACCTGCCGCACGCCCGTCCGACAGAGGTCCCCACCGATCGATTCGCCGCAGACCGAGTCGACTCGGCGCAACCTTCGCAACCAAGCTCGGCAGGGAGGCGGAGTCAATTTCCTCGGATACCGATACTTCGATGGATCCGTCCAGTACCGCGATGTCCGAGGTGGCATACAGATCGCCCAGTCGAACTTTCCAATAACTCGGGTCTGTCAAAGTTCGATGAACGTCGTCGATCGGATATTTGAATTCGATATCGAAATGAAAACTCTTCGGCATGACCTTGGTCCCTATTCGACTAGATAAAAGTCCCGACTGAGTTAATGCTCATCGCCTGAGCAATTTACCGAACTGGTCGTTCGCTTTTTGCATGACGAACTCGTAAGGCGGGGCGAATTTGCGCGCCCACCAGTATCCGAAACGGATGTCATTGGACGTGTAAACGAGATACTTGTTCTTCTCGATCCCCCGAACAATGCACGACGCCACCTTTTCCGGCGAAACCGCGCGCTTCTCGAACCGATGTGTGAGCTTTTTTACCCGCGGGTCATCCCTGTCGATACCCGCGATTTCCACGGTTCCCACCAAAGGCGTCTTCACCCCACCAGGCACAACCAGACTGACGCCGATCCCGTGCCGCTTCAGATCGAATCGCAGCACCTCGGAGACCCCGCGAAGGCCGAACTTGCTCGCACTGTAGGCAGCGTGCCACGGCAGGGCCAAGAGCCCGGCGGCCGAAGACACATTGACCAGATGTCCGCCCTTGCCTGCACGAATCATGGGCGGAACAAACGTCTCCATGACATGAATAGGCCCCATCAAGTTGACGTCCACCATCGACTTCCAATGCCGATGTTCGAGGTTCTCGATAGTTCCCCAAGCTGAAATGCCGGCGATATTCATGACGACATCCATCGGAGAGAATTGAGTGTGAATCTCGGTACCGAATTTCACGACCTCGTCGTAGTCCGAGATGTCGAGCGCCTTCGCCATGCTGACCGTGCCGCCGCCGGCACCGACCATCGCAACGGTCTCCTCTAATCCGAGGTCATTGATATCGGTGAGAAACAATTCTGCACCAGCCTCGGATGCACGCAGCGCGGTTGCGCGTCCAATTCCACTACCAGCGCCGGTGATCAGGCATTTCTTGCCGTCGAGCGACCTTACAGACATGGATGAACACTCCCCCGCACTAGTACTGTGGACATGCGGGAAAGTCTACGCACGCACGGTGCAGGCGCCCCGAAACACGCAAGGCGACCTGCGAGTGCGGCCGCACTCCACAAATGTTCGGTGGAGACGACCGCACGCAGTACTACAGACGCTGCATCATCTGCTCTTGATAGCCCCTGACCGTACGGTCGAGTTCTTCCGCCGCTACATCGTCCCCACGCTTGCGCGCGTCGTGGGCTCGATCCTGAATTTCACGGATTGCGCGGCGCAGTTCGTCATCGCTCATCGTGTGTTTCATATCACAATTCTGCACCTGTCCAGCGGGTTTAGCTAGCACAGATCGCGTTCCGGCAAACCGTTCAAGGTTCAACCCAGAAGTGATCCCCACGACATCGCGAATAAGCAGTCAGATTGCGACCTCATTCATTCAAACCGTGCCTGAACTGCAGTTTTTCAACCGAAACACTCTCGAAAAACCAGGCTAACGCTTAGCTAATATCGCCAAAACAGGTAAATAGTTTGATAATGGGCATATTAGCCAAGTACTGGAAGGTTCGAATAGCGCAGCCGTAGCTGCGCTTTTCCGTGCGGCGGATACTCAATGTGCGCTGGGACATAGCTGAGCACTCAACGACCCGATGAATCGAATCTCGGACACATTTGACAACTACTCCACTAAACAGACTACGGTGAGCTACCGATCGGTTATCCGCGTGATACCGTAGGATTCACTGAACGGACAATTGCTAGCTAGAGAGGATTACGGGGCGGTTCACAATGGCTGACTTTGCAGAACGATTGAACAAACTGTTCGACAGTGTTCATCCTCCGGGGCGCAAACCCCACACCAATGCCGAGGTTGCGGCAGCGCTCATCGAAGACGGCCATCAGATCTCCAAGCCGTACATCTCGCAGCTCCGCTCGGGACAGCGCACCAATCCGTCCGACGAGACAGTCGCCGCATTCGCCAGGTTCTTCAAGGTGAAGCCCGACTACTTCTTCAACGACATCTACGCAGCCAAGATCGATCACGACCTCGAGCTGCTCTCGCAGCTCCAAGGCTACGGTCTTCGCCGCCTCTCGAGCCGTGCATTCGACCTCTCGGAAGAATCGCAGAACCTGCTCACCACGATGGCTGAAAAGCTCCGCGCGAGTGAAGGATTGCCAGAGGTTCCGCCTGACGCGTCACGCTGATGCGAAAGTGCTGAAGTGGCGAGAGCACTGAAATACTGAAATGACATGGAGTAGGTCGACTATGAACGTCGACCTACTTTTGTCGTTTCATCGAGTTCTTTCGCCAACAACAAGACCCAACGGCGCGCAGACATCTTCTCCGGTGGTGCAATCCACCTGGTGTCCAACACATCCGAGGCCAACGGATCCGCGATCCACCCTGCCAGTATTCCCGCATGTGCAGTGACTGCCCGTGGCGGTTCCTGTCCACCGACGTCGAACATCCCGGCGCCGGACTGGATATACATTGCATCCATGATCTGGGCGATCATGTCCGATGCTCGCAGCACGGAAGTACTTCCAGCACTGTCCGCGTCGACAACCTCGGGGAATCGTTTGACGAGAAGCGCATGCATCCGCCGCAGACGATACAAATCTCGTCGTGCGCGCAACCAGGTCTCGAGAAGCACCCATGTGATGCCCAGCGCTATAAGAACACTCGACGCAGCGATGAACCAGACCCCTGCGCCCGTCCAGACATCCGATTCGAGTGCTCCTGTGCCACCGATCGACTCGACCAGCATCACGACGACCACGACAAGCAGGATCGACGAACCCGTCACGATCAATGCGATACCACGGCCCAACGGCGCCCACGCCACGTGCCGTAGACCTGTCGAAATGACAAGGGACAGAGCGACGATGACAAAGATCAGAGCCGGCGCCGGGTAACCGAAAAGAACCGCGATCGCCACCAGCAGCCCCACCGAGTACAGCACCGTAGCGAGGCCGCGCATAGCTGGGCGCGACATCACCGGCCAGGCAGACACGGCACCGACTGCGCTGGCCGCAGACAACGCTGTCCACAAGACAAGAACGATCATCGCTGCGGCATGCTGCTCCGGTGCAATGCGATCGACGATGTCCCACACCGCCGGCACCATGACCGTCGAGGACAATGCGACCGAGAAGCCGGCAAAGACCATCGACATTCGCAAGGGGGTAGCGGTGCGCGCGACAACTCGACCCAGTCTCGCGCCGGCTGCAACCCAGACGAGAAGGGCCACAGCCCAAAAGATCATCCGATCGCCTCGTCGTACCGCAACACCGACAGCGGTGTTCCACGGCCACTCATCGTTCGCAGACGCATGATCAACATGGACGCAAACGTCTCGGCCTCCCACTCGGCGATGTCATCCATCGGCACGGGCTCGTTGCGCCGCAAAGAGCGTTGGCTCAGCATGTACGCGATCAAATCGTCACTGACTTCGAGCGTCGCCTCGGCGATCTCGGCACCCTCGTGACGAAACACTATGTGCCCCAACTCATGTGCCAGGGTTCGCTCGACGTTGGGCAGTCCGGGAGCCAGGACGATGACATCGTGATCGTCGTAGGCTCGACGCTGACCGCACACTCCGGTGGCGAGCGGGGTTTCCAGATCGATCTCGATCGGTCGACCACGCTCGCGGGCGACTGTCTGCACCACCGTCAGCAGTGACACAGCCTCCGACGACGCTGCAGCGTCACATACGGCATCCACCGCAGCCAGAACGCGGCGATGTGAACGTCTGTCCGGCACGACTCACGCACCTCCCTGTGATCCGGGTGCCAAGAACTCGGCACGGGCGGCAGCCAATCGCGCCTTCTGCAGCGATGCTCCGCGGAAAGTCATTGCTCCCGCACCGGCCGCCACGACCGCCATCCCGCCCACACCGCCGGCGACGGCGGCAGCGTTGAGAATCGGCGGAAGCCCTTGAGTGAACGCCGTCGGAAATGCCTGCGGGTTGTCACTGGGAGTCGCGACGTTCGGAGTATTCGACGGCACCTGGGGAGCTACGGGTGCCGGAGCGGCCAGAACCTCGGGGACCGATGGTGCTGCGACTGCGCCCGGCGCAGCGTTCGCCGGTCCACCGGAAGAAGGTGCAGGTGCTCCGCCGCCCGCTGACGGCCCCTGCGGATCAGACGGTCCCGCCGGCGGAGCCGCTACCGCGGACGACTGCTCGGAACTCGGCTGCGATTCGGAGGGAGACTGCGTCTCGGAGGGTGCTTCACTCGAAGAATTTTCAGCCGGCGAGGTTGCAGGCGTGACCGAGGCAGTGCCGGTTGGCCGAAACACCGAGGAACTGGCGGAGGTTTCGGTCGTGGGCTCGGTCGTCGTCGTGGTCGTCGTGGTCGTCGTCGTGGGCTCGGTCGTCGTCGTCGTCGTGGGCTCGGTCGTCGTCGTCGTCGGCTCAGTCGTCGTCGTCGGCTCAGTCGTCGTCGTCGGCTCAGTCGTCGTCGTCGGCTCAGTCGTCGTCGTCGTCGGCTCAGTCGTCGTCGTGGGCTCAGTCGTCGTCGTGGGCTCAGTCGTCGTCGTGGGCTCAGTCGTCGTGGTCGTCGTCGTGGGCTCAGTCGTCGTCGTGGTCGTGGTCGGCTCAGTCGTCGTCGTCGTAGTCGTCGGCACAGTCGTCGTGGTCGTCGGCACTACCGTCGTTCCGCAGTTGTGGTGGTGATGATGGCAATGCCAGCCGTAGTTGCCGTCGCCGCCACCGTTGTTGCCGTTGCCGTTGCCGTTGTTCCCGTTGCCGTAATTGCCGTTGTTGCCGTTGTTTCCGTTGCCGTAATTGCCGTTGCCGTTGTTTCCGTTGCCGTTGCCGTTGCCGTTGTTTCCATTGCCGTTATTGCCACCAGGCTGGGCGGCGACGATGGCGGGGAAGACCGATACGGCAAGGACGCCGATTCCCATCAGGCACATCACAGCAACAAGCATCATCGCTAGCCGTCGTGGCTGGCTCATCGACATTCCTCCCCGACATATACGTCCTACCTGCGGAAAACTGCAGCGGACTCACCGTGCCTATCGCAGCGGACAGACCCTCGTTACATTTCCGGCAAACATGTATCCGCCCAAGGATCATCCCTCACTTGGAAGCTCAACGGTCCGGATCGGCGGTCGCAATCGTATGAAACGGCGCACACTCAGACCGAATCTTCGCAATTCGGGCAGGCCCTGAAAATGCAGGAAAGGGTCGTTCAACTTTCGTTGAAAGACCCTTTTTGCTGGTACTTCTTGGTGGAGCTGAGGGGAATCGAACCCCTGACCTCTTCGATGCGAACGAAGCGCGCTACCAACTGCGCCACAGCCCCGTGCCACCGCCTCAGCGGTGCTCGGCAACTCTAACAGGAACGAATACTCCCGTTGGAATCACCCGACACGAACTTTCGGCCCGACGGATCGGCCCAGAAGATCGGCTCAGAGGATCACTGACCGGACGCGCGACGCATCTCGGTGTGCCTGACCTCTTCTTCGTAGTGGTCCAAGTGATCGAACACCGGATCTTCGTCGTCGACTTCGAGGACAACCGCTCCGGGCCGACGCAGTCGCGCGGGAATCAGGCGCAGCTCTTCGTCGGTGTGCGATTCGACTCCGAGTCGCGATCGGTTGAGGCGTTCGGTGCGACGGCGGCGAATCTCCTGCTCGATCCGAACCTGCCGACGCAAGTAAGCCATGTACCCGCCGAGGCCGCACACGGTGAGCGCGAACAACCACCACACCATCGGCGAGATGATCAATGCGAGAGCGCCCGAAAGAATTGCGACGAACGCAAGTCCCAGCAATGTCCGCTGACGGAAGGCGTACCGCGCCTCCCGGGCGATGGCATCCGCTTCGGGGTCGAACCCGCCTCGGCCGCGCCTGACGGGAACAAATTCTCCGACCGGTGCACGACCGCCGGCGTAATCGTCTTCTGCGTGAGTGTCCATCTGGTCCTCCGCGTCGTAGCTGCTGCGCACTGGTTCTGGTTGCCAGTTCGGATCGCTTCGATGTCCTGCTGCCGGCCCGCGCTGAACAGGGTTGCTGTCGCCGCGGTGGAGTACTCGAGTCGCGAGCGCCGCGTCACTCGTCTGCCGGATCCTGGGGCGCTTGTTGACGAGCATCGGCACCAGGACGAACAGCCACACGGCCACCAGCCCGATCCACACGAATGAGCTAGGCATGCCGCGGCCTCCTCCCGATCACCTACCAGCACCTATGCCAGCCGTTGACGAGTCAAGGTTAACGGCCGACGCCCTCGCATCGTTGCCGACGCGCCGAACCCCACCATACTCATGTGTCACACGCGTACCGAACTGAACTTCCGGTTCAGTCCCAAAAGTCTCAAGTTCTAGTTGAATCAAAAATCACAAATTTCCGACCAAAAGTAGGACTACTCAGCGGTAACTGCTGTTTAGCTCGCGTTTCTCACGCTTCTGGCGCCGTCTTCGTCACACCCACGAAGCGCGCCCGGACCGCACCAATCTGTCGACGACGGTGGTGGGCACTTCCTCGATCGTCATTCCGACCAGAAGATGATCGCGCCATTGGCCGTCTACATCGAGATAGCGTTTGAGGAGACCTTCCTCCCGGAACCCCACATTTCGCAGGACTGCGCGACTCGACGCGTTCTCCGGGCGAACAGTCGCCTCCACTCGATGCAGACCGACCTTCGAGAATGCGTGATCGAGTGTGAGCGCAACGGCCGCTGTGGCAACGCCCCCACCGGTGACGTGCGAGGCGACCCAGTAGCCCACCCAGGCGGACCTCAGGGCGCCGCGCACCACATTTCCGATGGTGACCTGCCCGCAGTACTTCCCGTCGAGTTCGATCACCAGGGGAAGGATCCTGCCCTTGCGCGCTTCGGAGCGAAGGTTTCCGCACAGGGAGGGCCAGACAGTGATGTGGTGGCGAGCATCCCAGGGCGATTCTCCGGTGGGCTCCCACGGCTCGAGGTGCTCGCGATCGCGAATGCGGAGACGACTCCACACAGCAGCGTCACGAAGCTTGACGGGGCGGACGGTCACCACGCCCGCGGGCACTCGCAGCGGGCCGAGATCTTCCGGCCATCCTGGATGGACTGACATCACACCCCACTCGGGTCGGCGTTACCCACGTTGGGCGAGAAAAGCTACGTCGACTTCTTCACCGATGTGCACTTCGGTGACGTCTCGATCGACAAGAACCAGGCAATTGGCTTCCGCCAAAGTCGCGAGGAGATGAGAGGACGCGCCGGGTGCACCGCCGAGAGCCTGCACCAGGTACTCCCCCGTCGCTTCGTCACGCATCAGCTGACCACGCAGGAAACCCTTGCGATCGGCGATCGACGTAATCGTTCCCACCGTGCGCGCCTTCACTACTCGTCGCATCGGTTGGCGTCGTCCCAGCGCGATTCTGATCAGCGGGCGAACCATGACTTCGAATACCACCAGTGCGCTGACCGGATTGGACGGTAGGAGAAAGGTCGGAACCTCGTCTCGTCCCAGCTGTCCGAAGCCTTGGACTGATCCCGGATGCATGGCAACGCGCTCGACCTCGAGTGTCCCCAGATCGGCAAGCGCCTCACGAACTTCGTCGGACGCTCCGCCGCCCACTGCACCGGCGATGACAACGATTTCCGAGCGAATCAGCTGACCCTCGACTACTTCACGCAGACGGCGCGAGTCGTTGCCTGCGATTCCCACGCGGTTGACGTCGGCACCGGCATCGCGCGCGGCGGCAGCGAGAGCATACGAATTAACGTCGTAGACCTGACCAGGCCCCGGCGTGCGATCCACGTCGACGAGTTCTCCACCGACGCTGATGACCGAGAGGCGCGGACGCGGATGGACGAGCACTTTGTCGCGGCCGACGGCGGCAAGCAACCCGACCTGTGCGGCTCCGATGATGGTGCCTGCCCGAACGGCGACATCACCCGGTTGGACGTCGTCACCTGCACGGCGAACGTAATCGCCCGAACGCACCGGCTCGAAGATCCGAACGCGAGCGCGACCACCGTCGGTGTTTTCGAGCGGAAGGACTGCGTCGGCCAGCGTGGGCAACGGCGCGCCGGTGTCGACTCGGACAGCCTGACGAGGTTGCAGCCGGATCGGTTGGCGTGAGCCCGCCGTCACCTCGCCGACCACCGGCAAGCTGAGGTCGGTGGGCTCGCCATCCTCGCCTCGGAGATCGGCTCCTGCACCGGCGACATCGACGCTGCGAACCGCGTAACCGTCGATGGCAGCTTGATCGAATCCTGGCAATGGGCGTTCGGTCACCACTTCCTCGGCACACAGCAGTCCCTGCGCCTCCGAGATGGCGACCCGAACCGGACGGGGTGCCACTGCAGCAGCGGTAACCCTGGTCTGCTGCTCCTCAACCGACCGCATCTGGTCCGCGTCCTCCTGTGTCTGGAAATTCGGTGATATCCGTCAGCTCATGATGCCTTGCCTTCGAAAAGGGACAAGCACATTGATACTGCGTTATCGGGCGATCAACCACCGTGGCGACACGCTCAGCGGTCGAGTCGATCCGCGAGCCACTTACGCAAGGACGGGCCGTAGTCGTCACTGTCGAGAGCCAGGTCAACCGAAGCGCGGAGGTACCCGCCGGGGTTGCCCAGGTCATGACGTGTTCCGCGGTGCACAACCACGTGAACCGGATGACCCTCGGAAATCAGGAGCGCGATGGCGTCGGTGAGTTGCAACTCACCGCCGGCTCCCGGCTTGATGCGACGAAGTGCGTCGAAGATCGCACGGTCGAGCAGGTAGCGACCCGCCGCGGCAAAGGTCGACGGCGCATCTTCCACAGCGGGCTTCTCGACCATGCCGACGACCTTGAGTACGTCGGGATTGACCGCGTCGGGAACGATCTCGACGTCGAAGACGCCGTAGGCACTGACCGCATCTTTGGGTACGTCGATTGCACAGAGAACGGAGCCGCCGCGCTTGGCCCGAACTCGCGCCATGATCTCCAGGACACCACGCGGCAGTACCAGATCGTCGGGCAGAAGGACCGCGATGGCATCCTCGTCGTCGTCGAGAACCGACTCGACACAACCGACGGCATGCCCGAGCCCGAGGGGCTGTTCCTGAATCACGGAATCGACTTCGAGCAAACCTGGCGCTTTGCGCACCTTTGCCAGGGCAGCAAGTTTTCCGCTTGCTTCCAGCTTGCTTTCGAGCACGAGATCCTCGACGAAGTGAGCAACCACTCCGTCTTTGCCCGGGGACGTCACGATGACGAGCCGCTCGGCTCCCGAGTCCGCGGCTTCACCTGCCACCAGTTCGATACCCGGTGTGTCCACGACCGGCAGCAATTCTTTCGGAACCGTCTTGGTGGCAGGCAGGAAGCGCGTACCAAGTCCGGCTGCGGGGACCACGGCCGTACGGAAGGCCCTCGTGCTGCTAGCGACAACGTCTGTCATGCCAACACCTTAGCCGCCGCTTGTTACCGCTCGGTCAGCAAGACGAATATCGTTGCGGGGTGACACCTCGGACAAAAGCGCAATGGCGACAAATCGCACTCGCAGCCCGTGAAGCAGTCTCGGAGCACACTCGAAACACGGAAACTGCGGCGTTGATCACGCACCTGCGGTCGGTGATCGTCGACGGGTCAACGGTATGTGCGTATGTCCCCACTCGCACCGAACCCGGATCCACCGACTTGCTCGACGCCGTTGCCGAGATCGCCCAGCGAGTACTACTACCGATCACCGGGGAGCCCGGACCCTTGTCCTGGGTCCAGTACAGCGGCGCCGACGGTTTGCGCCCGGCGAAGTACGGCATTCGGGAGCCCGTCGGACCCGTCCTACCACCGGAAACCCTGTCCGAGGTGGAATGCATGCTGATCCCTGCACTCGCGGTGGACTTTCGCGGAACACGCCTCGGCCGTGGCGCAGGCTTCTACGACCGCACTCTCGGGTCGGTCGGCTCGCAGACTCGACTGGTGGCCCTCGTCAGAGACTCCGAACTCGTCGAGACCTTGCCGGCAGACGACCACGACATTCCGATGGGCTGGGCACTGACGCCGGGCGGCGGTCTCGCGCGGCTCCATCGCGAATGATCTGCGGGAATAGATCCCTGATTAGCGCTGTTGGCACTGTCACTTGTAGAGTGCTAAAGGCTGCGGTGTAAATACGCGGCTGCTCGAACATCACAGTGCGGAGGAAGCCCGGTGCCCACCTACTCATACGCATGTACGGAATGTGACAACCGTTTCGACATCGTCCAGTCCTTCAGCGAAGATTCGCTGACGGTCTGCCCAGCCTGCTCAGGCAAGCTCCGCAAGCTGTTCAACTCTGTTGGCATCGTGTTCAAGGGCAGCGGCTTCTACCGCACCGACAGCCGCGGCGGCTCCGGAACAGCGAGCGAGCCGGCCAAGAGCGATTCGGCACCCGCCGCGAAGTCCGAGTCCAAGTCGGACTCCTCTTCGACCTCGAGTTCGTCGACCAGCACGCCGGCGCCCGCGAAGGCTGCCGCAAGCTGATTTCCACAACCTCCGGGTTGTCCACAGGTTCACATCGTTAGGGCCGGAAGCACCGCTTCCGGCCCTAACGTGCATGAATGCCGTCAGTACGTTCTCGTTCGCCGAGGCGCTCCCACCCATTGCGCGCCCAACTCGATCTCACGCCGAACACCTTCGATCGCCTCGTCGGACTGACACGCGGCACACGATTTCGCTCGGCGACCGTCCGCAAGTTCGCAGCCGTTGTCCTGGCCGTACTCGGCGTTGTTCTTTTCTTCCGAGGCGACCCCGCGACCGACACCGTCGCCGTAGTTGTCTCGAGTCGCGATCTCACTCCGGGGCAGGTGATCGCGGATTCGGATGTCGAGGTCCGCGAGATCGACTCGAAACACCTTCCCGAAGGAGTTGTCTCCGATACCGACCTGGTAGTCGGGAGAACCGTTGCCGGCCCGATTCGCTCCGGAGAAACCGTCACCGACGTGCGTGTTCTCAGCCCCCGGTTGGCCGGGTTGTCGGTGGGCACCGACGACGCCCGCATCGTTCCCGTTCGACTCGCCGATGCGGCCGTTGCAGACATTTTGCGCAGCGGCGATGTCGTCGACGTCCTGACTGTCGGCCCAGACACACCCCGCCCCGACACACCCAACGAATCAATTGCCGACAAGGCCCCGCAGATTCTTGCCGCGGGGGCAGTCGTCGCGCTGGTCACCACCTCGGAAAGTACACGTAACCAGCAGGAACAGGTGATTCTGCTGGCCCTGCCGACACCGGCGGCCAACGTCGTAGCCGCCGCATCTCTGTCCAATGCGATCACCGTGACATTTCGCTGACCGCACAAAGCGGCCGAAGCTCCTCTAGGATTTTTCCAGTCGGTTCGGTATCAACGGACCATCTGGCACTTGCCATCGGAGACTCGAGGGGACACCGACATGCTCAAGGGATTCAAGGATTTCCTGCTTCGCGGAAACGTGCTCGACCTGGCCGTCGCAGTGGTCATCGGAGCTGCCTTCACCGCCATCGTCACAGCATTCACCAGCAACATCATCAACCCGCTCGTCGCTTCGATCGGCGGCGGCAACGAATACGGGTGGGGCATTCAGCTGACGGGTGACACCTCTGAGACGTTCCTGAACTTCGGCGCAGTGGTCACCGCGATCATCAACTTCGTCATCATCGCGGCGGTCGTTTACTTCGTCCTCATCGTTCCCGCGAATGCGGCGAAGAAGAAGTTCGTCTCCGAGCCCGAGGACAAGGAAGCCAGCGAAACCGATCTGCTCATCCAGATCCGCGACATCCTCTCCGCCAACAGCGGCGCCGACACGGGAGCGCACGCCAAGACGCTCGAATAGGCAGTGCCCACAGAACAAATCAGGCCCTCGGACATTGCGTCCGAGGGCCTGATTTACTTCTCAACCACCGTGGTGCGGGGGCCGCTGGCTGCGCAGCCAATCGTCGTCCGAGGATCGCGACGATCCTTCCGGACCCCGCTCGTCCGACGTCGTCTCGGGAAAGACGTCCCCGAAGATGCGCGCCAGGCGCTTCTTGTCGACTGGCGGCTTCTTCGGGATATCCGGCTGCTCGGGCAAACCGTCTCAGCCCTCGAGGCTGGACAGCTCGGCGATGACGTGGCTCGCCAGTGCCGTCAGGGTTGCCATGCCGTCGCGAATCGCCGGCCTGGTCGACGCCAGGTTGGCGACCAACGTGCTGCCCGAAACCCCGACGAGGCCACGGGACAAGCCGGCATCGAGTGATCCGGCCGAAAGACCGGAAGCGCGAAGTGCTTCGGCAATTCCCGGGATCTCGCGATCGAGAACCTCGGCGGTCACATCGGGAGTGACGTCACGCGGGGACACCCCGGTACCGCCGACCGAGATGACGAGGTCGACGCCACCGATGACCGCGGTGTTGAGAGCGTTGCGAATTTCCACTTCGTCGGCGGCGACGGCAACCGTCGCATCGACGAGAAAACCCGCTTCGTTCAGCAGTTCCGTGACCAGAGGACCGATGGAGTCGGTGTTGTCGCCGTGGGCTGTTCGATCGTCGACGATGACGACCAGAGCGCGGCCGGCCGATGTGGCTTCGAGTTCCATGACTCCTACCGTAGTGTCCGATCCCGACGCCGTTGCGATCTGGCCGAAGATCGGGTCGATCGTCTGCTGATCGCCGAACATCATCGGCCGCCCTGCGCCGCCGCGGTTCCCAACGTGACATCGACGGTCTTGGTCTGCCCGCCGTCGCTGTACGTGATCGAGACCTTGTCTCCGGGAGCATGCGAACGCACTGCCGCGATCAGCGAATCACCGTCTGCGACAACACGACCGTCGACTTTGGTGATGACTGCGCCCTTCGGGATACCGGCCTTTGCGGCTGGCCCGTCAGCGGTGACATCCATGACGGTTGCGCCGTCGGCGTTGTCCTGCGACGGCACGGTCACGCCGATCATGGCCTGGGTCGCCTTGCCGGTCTTGATCAGCTCGTCGGCGACGCGGCGTGCCTGATCGATCGGGATGGCGAACCCGAGGCCGATGGAGCCGCCCTGGGTACCCGAGGACGCTCCGAGGGAGGCGATCGCCGTGTTGATGCCGATCAGCTGGCCGTCCATGTTCACGAGGGCACCACCGGAGTTACCGGGGTTGATCGCTGCGTCGGTCTGCAGAGCGTCGATGACGGTGTTCTGGTTGCCGGACTCGCCGCTCGTGGACACCGGACGATCGAGTGCGGAGATGATGCCTTCGGTGACCGTGCCGGCCAGACCGAGCGGGGACCCGACGGCAACAACCTGCTGTCCGACCTGGACGTCGCCGGAGTTGCCGAGATCGATGGGCGTGAGGTCGTTGCGACCGTCGACCTTGATCACGGCGATGTCGGAGACGGGATCGGCACCGACCAGGGTGGCCGAGGCCTTGGTTCCGTCGGAGAACGCGACGCGAAGTTGCGCTCCCTGAGCACCGGCAACGTGGTTGTTGGTCAGGATCAGGCCGTCGGAGGACAGGATGACACCGGAACCCTCACCGCCCTGTCCCTGCGCGGTGGCCACCTCGATCTGCACGACGCTGGGCACCACCTTCGAGGCAACGGCCTGAACCGAGCCGGCAGGAGCGTTGGACGTGTTGGTGGCAGTGGGCTTGGGGGCGTTCAGCGAGTTGGTGACCGTCGCGGTTCCACCGTTGCGGTCCGCTACGACGGCACCGACCACGCCACCGACGCCACCACTGACCAGAACCAGGGCGAGAGCGCCGGCAACCAGCGCCATGCGTCCTGACTTCGGCTTGGTGGTGGTCGAACCGGAGTTCGGCCCCTGCAGCGGCGCTGGGATCTGATTGTGGCCGCCCGGACCGTTCGGGCCGCCGGGTCCACCAGGTCCACCTGGGTTGGGTGCGCCGTACGGAGCGTTCTGCTGGTACGCCGCCTCATGAGCACCGTGCGGGTGGCCGAAAGCCTGCGTGGGCTGCTGCGGCGCCTGCCCGAAGCTTTCGGTGGGTCGGCCTTCAGTGGGTCGGCCTTCGGTGGGTCGGCCTTCGGTGGGCCGGGCAAAGGATTCGGTCGGCTGGTACGGCTGCTGCGGCTGCACAGGAGGCTGCTGCGGCTGCGCCTGGGTGGTGGGCTCGCTGTTGGGCTGCTCGGGCCGGGTCGGCCCGACGTTACGGTCCTCGGTCATCGGCTCGCTTTCGTCTACGGTGACCACCGGACGGGCAGTCACAACTGTTCTGCCGACAATGCTGCCTTGCGCTGCTGAGAAGGCGCTGAGACGTGCCTGTCACTTTACCCAGAGTTCGACGTGAAAAACCGGTGTTGCCGGCTCGGCCCGAAATACTTTCGGCCCGAACGCATTACCCCGTGACCTCGGTCACCGATACGCGGGACCGACGGGCCTGGGCAGCCGCCCGAACACGCTACTCGGCGCTCGGACCCGGTTCGCCGGGAAGCACGATTCGAACCAGCGCTCCCCCACGATCGGATTCGTCGATCGCGATGGTGCCGCCGTGCTTGACAACGACCTGACGCACAATCGCAAGTCCCAGACCCGATCCCGGCATGGACCGAGCCGCGGTCGACCGGTAGAAACGATCGAACACCAACTCCCGATCCTCCTCCGGAATGCCAGGTCCCGCATCACTTACGGTCAATTCCAACAATCCTTGGCCGACCGGACGCATTTCGACGCGCACCTGTTCGCCCTTCGGGCTCCATTTCGCAGCGTTGTCGAGGACGTTGAGCACGGCACGCGAGAGGCCCGCCTGGTCTCCGTAGACGTACCACGGAGTGGTGACCGCCTCGAACTCGATTTCGTTGCGCCTGCGCCGTGCTCGCTCGAGCGCCCGCTCGACGACGTCGCTGACGTCGACGCGCTCGTACACGGTTTCGGGCGCGTCTTCGCGGGCCAGATCGACGAGGTCGCCGACAAGAGTCGACAGTTCCTCGATCTGCGCGACGACGTCGGCGCGCAGTTCGGCCATGTCCTCGTCGGGAATCTGCGGCGCGCCTGGTCGACTGGACGCGATGAGCAATTCCATGTTGGTACGCAACGAAGTCAGCGGTGTGCGCAACTCGTGTCCGGCGTCCGCAACGAGACGCGACTGACGCTCGCGGGACTCGGCGAGTGCCCGCAGCATCGTGTTGAAACTCTCTGTCAGGCGCGCCAATTCGTCGCTGCCGGTCACGGGGATCTGCGTCAGATCGTCGGTCCGGGCGACGCGTTCGGTGGCTGCAGTCAGCCTGGCAATAGGCCGTAAACCGGTGCGGCCCACGGTAGTACCCGCCACCGCCGCGAGAATGACGCCACACCCGCCGACCACGAAGAGCACCCAGGCCAGACGGTCCAGTACCGCAACGGTCGGCGCGAGCCGCTGCCCGATCACCAAAGTGCTTCCGTCATGGGTTCGTTGGGCCAGCACACGCTGGCCGTCGACGGTTCGGAGCGAGGAATCCGATTCGCCCCGCGCAACGGCATCTTCGGCTTCACCGATGGGCACGTCGGAACCGGGCGGCTGGTACGTGCTCAGATCCGAGAAGATCAGGGCAACACTGATGTCGGTGGTGTAGAGCGTCGCGCCGGAGATGTAGCGAGGATCGAAGCGCACGACATTACTGTCGATGAGCACCGCTGCTCTGGTCCGCAACTGGTGATCGACGTCCGCGTAGAGCGCACGCGAAACCACCGCGTACGCCGCGATCGCCATGACTGCGACGGCAATGGCCACCACCGACGCAGCGAGCAGTGTCACGCGCCAACGCAGCGACACCGAACGGGTCAGTGGCATCGGCGGGCGCATTTCGACGGACGCTTGGGCGGTGGAGGATTTCTTCGGTTCGGCGTTCTTGCCGAACGGAGCGGTGATCACGGAGGCGTCTCCCGCAGGACGTAGCCGACTCCGCGGACAGTGTGAATCAACCTCGGTTCGCCGTCCGCCTCCGTTTTACGACGCAGGTAGCCGACGTACACCTCGAGCGCATTGCCGGACGTCGGGAAGTCGTATCCCCACACCTCTTCGAGAATGCGTCCACGGGTCAGCACGCGGCGCGGGTTGGCCATGAGCATTTCGAGGAGGGAGAACTCGGTTCGGGTGAGGCTGATCGATCGTTCGCCGCGCTTGACCTCGCGGGTGACCGGGTCGAGGGTGAGGTCCTCGAACGCCATCATCTCGGAATCGGCGTCGAGATCGGGTGCGGTGCGACGCAGCAGAGCACGCAGTCGCGCGAGCAGTTCTTCCAAGGCGAAAGGCTTGGGCAGGTAGTCGTCGGCTCCGGCGTCGAGGCCGGCGACTCGCTCGCTGACCGAATCGCGAGCGGTGAGTACCAGGATGGGTAGGTCGTCGCCGGCGCTGCGCAGTCGGCGGCACACTTCGAGTCCGTCGAGTCGCGGCATCATGACGTCGAGAACGACGGCGTCGGGCCGGTTGGCGAGGATCTTCTCGAGAGCGTCGAGCCCGTCGACCGCGAGTTCGACCGTGTAGCCGTTGAAGCTGAGCGACCGCCGAAGCGACTCGCGAACCGCCCGGTCGTCGTCGACCACCAAAATACGCATACCGACAGTTTGGACTGAAGTGCTGAGATGCGGCTGAGAGGGTCCGATTCCGGGCTCCGGCGTGTCGCGATCAGTCCCGGGTTCGACGGGGTCCCGGCAGGCTCCAATGACGCCACAACGCAAGCAGTCTGAACACTGCGGCGAATGCGGTGCCGCACACCAGCGCGGCGTTGGTGGACAGTCCGGCTTGCGAGACTGTGACCACCAACGCAGCGCCGAGCAGTGCGGGAACCGCGTACAGGTCCTTGTGCAGGAGCAGCGGCACCTCGTTGACGAGGACGTCGCGGATCACTCCGCCGCCAATTGCAGCGGTCGCACCGATCAACGTCGCCGCCAGCGAACTGGCGTTGTTGTCCAGCGCGATGACGGCGCCGGTGCTCGCGAACAGGCCCATTCCCAGTGCGTCGAGCGCCAGGATTTCACGACGCAGTCGATTCAGCGGCTCGTGAAGGTAGAACACGGCGAGTGAGGTGGCGGCGGCCGTTCCGAAGTACGGCCAACTGCTCAGCGAGCTGGGCGGATGGACGCCGAGGAGAACGTCGCGGACGATACCGCCGCCGATACCGGTGAACACACCCACCGAGCACACCCCGAAGATGTCGAGTCGCTTGGTGACGCCCACCAGGGCACCCGAGGCCGCGAACGCCACGATGCCCACCAGTTCGAGGATCCTCAGCAGCACCGGCCAAGGATCGCACGGTCAGATGCGGCTCGGGTCGATCACCCCGAGTCGAACCGCTTTGACCAGTCGCCGGGGAACCCGGTGGGTCTGGCCGAAGGCCGTGACCTCGACCAGATCGGGCGCCGTCGCCTTCCACTGGGCACGCCGACTGCGCGTGTTGGAGCGGGACATCTTCCGCTTCGGAACGGCCATCAGAGCGCCTTGCGCTTTCCGTAGCGACGCTCGAACTTCTCGACGCGTCCTGCGGTGTCCATCACGCGTTGCGCTCCGGTCCAGAACGGTTGCGAGTCGCTCGTGACATCGACGACCAGCAGCGGGTACGTGCCGCCGTCTTCCCATTCGACGGTGCGGTCACTCGTCACGGTCGATCGGGTCAGGAAGCTCTTGCCGGTGCTGGCGTCCTGGAACACCACCGGGTGGTAGTCGGGGTGCATCTGCTTCTTCATTCGTTTCCCTCTCGCGTTGATTCGGTTTCGGCATAAGGTGATTCGGATTCGTCACACGGGTCTTCGTGGAACTCACCGAACGGGTCTTCCCAGGTGGCCCACGACGTTTCGTCTGCCAATTCGTCGTCGGTGACCAAGGCGTGCTGCAGTGTTCGGTCGATCTCGAGCGGGTTGGCACCGCAGGTCAGAACGACCATCGAGGTGTCGCGATCACCGAAACGCTCGTCCCATTTCAGAGCGGCGAGGGCACGGCGCTCGGCCGGAACGCGCTCTCGTTGCTCCGGCGTCATCGCGGCCAGCCAGGTGTCTGCGCTCGCAACTCGCAAGCCACCGCCGGCCGATTCGAGCCAGAGCGCTTCACCCGGTTGCGTCGCCACCCAGACGCGCCCCCGGGAGTACACGACGCCTTCGAGCAGGACGTCGATCGCCTCGTGCAGACGCCCGGGGTGGAACGGCCGGTTCGCGGTGAACTCGACCAGCATCACTCCGCCGTCGTCGTCGAGCGGCGGCTGGCGACGCAGCAACGGTGAATGTGCGTCGGCCAGTTCACCGCGGCGCGCATCCGTCGGCACCTCGAGGAGCAGTGCCTCGATGTCGTCTCCCTCATCGAAGACGGGTACCCGCGGAGCGATGCGCGCGAGAACCGCGTTCAGGCGGGACCGCTGCCAGCCGTCGAGTCCGTCGGACCCGCGCAGGACGAGCGCGTCGGCGAAGTCGACCTGCCCGACGACGACCTGAGCCAGGGTGCGGTCGTCGTCGAGAGCTTCGTCGCCCGTCGCGTCGGCGAGCCAGGTCTGCGCGTCGATGCACGTCACGACGGCGTCGACGCGGACGTCGCGCTGTGCCGGTCCGTCGAGTTGGCCGACGACGCCGGTCACGACGACGTGCTCGATCGCCCAGCACAGCGCTTCGGGTTCGAGTTGGCGGTCCAGCAGCAAGACGATCCGCTGGACCGAACTGTGCGAGTGAAGCCGGCGCAGCAGCGGCAGCAGGTCTTCCCGCAGGGTGCAGGAGACGCAGCCGTGGGCGAGCTCGAGGATCGTCTCGTGCTCGGACACAGTGCTGGCAGACCCGGCACTCCCGGTCATCGAGGTGACCGTCCGCCGGACGACTCCTTCACGGACGTGACTCAGGTCGTGATGGACCAGAACAGTTCCGGTTCGCAGCAACGCTCGTGCGGTGTGTGGGGTGGATTCGCTCATGCCGGCGACCAGGACCAGCGGAGTCCTGCCGTCCAGGATCGTGTTCACAGCGGACCTTTCTGGGAATGATTGTCATTACCGAGGTTGAACGCTACATTGATCTCACCGCATTGTCGAAAACGATTGTCATCTGCAAGTTGAAAGGAACACCCATGTCGGCTCACTGCCAAGTGACCGGACGTGTGCCGGGGTTCGGAAAATCCGTCTCGCACTCCCACAAGCGTTCGAATCGTCGCTGGAACCCGAACATCCAGCGCAAGACCTACGTGCTGCCCAGCGAGGGCCGCCGCATCACGCTCACGCTCTCGACCAAGGGGATCAAGACGATCGACCGCGACGGCATCGAATCCGTCGTCGCCCGGATCCGCGCCCGCGGCGAGAAGGTCTGAGCAGATGGCGCGCAACGAGATCCGCCCGATCGTGAAACTCAAGTCCACCGCGGGCACCGGGTACACGTACGTGACCCGCAAGAACCGTCGCAACGACCCCGATCGACTCGTGCTGAAGAAGTACGACCCGGTGCTGCGAAAGCACGTCGATTTCCGAGAAGAGAAGTAGGCATGGCCAAGAAGTCGAAGATCGCCAAGAACAACCAGCGACGGGTCATCGTCGAGCGGTACGCGGAGCAGCGATCCGCTCTCAAGGAGGCGATCCGCTCCCCGAAAAGCTCGCCCGAGGAGCGCGCGAAGGCCCAAGCGACCCTGCAACGTCTACCACGCGACGCCAGTCCGGTACGATTGCGCAATCGAGACGCTGCGGATGGACGTCCGCGCGGCCACCTGCGGAAGTTCGGGCTCTCCCGGATTCGCGTGCGAGAAATGGCGCACCGTGGGGAACTGCCTGGCGTACACAAGTCGAGCTGGTAAGGAAGTCGGATGGCAGTCAAGCGTTCACCGTCGAAGAAGCCACGCCCCGTAGAGGGTCGTAAGCCCAAGAAGAACCCGTTGTTCGCAGCGAAGATCACGCATGTCGATTACAAGGACATCAACTTGCTTCGCACGTTCATCTCGGACCGCGGCAAGATCCGCAGCCGTCGCGTCACGGGCCTGACCCCGCAGCAGCAGCGTCAGGTCGCCGTTGCAGTGAAGAACGCACGCGAAATGGCGTTGCTCCCCTTCACCGCCGCACGGTAGTCACACGTAGAAGTACCGAAGAGGCCGCGCAGTCACTCGACTGCGCGGCCTTTTTGTTGCCCGGACTAAGATTTCTCGAAGTCGTTCATTCCAGTCGAGAGGTGCCCGCAGCGTGTCGGGAGTTGTTGCGGGTTTCACCGTAATTTTTGTTGTCATCGCGGTCGGGTATCTCCTCGGCCGACTCGGCACCCTCGGTAGCCAAGGACAGTTCGTTCTCGGTCGACTCGTCTTCTTCGTCGCGACGCCCGCCTTGCTGTTCACCACGCTCGCGTCGTCCGATCTGTCGGTGATCTTCTCGCCGACGCTCGCGGTTGCGTCGGCCACGGCCTTTGTAGTCGGCGCTCTGTACGTTCTCGTTGCGAAGATCTGGCTCAATCGGCCGCTGCCCGAACTGACTATCGGCGCACTGTCCGCGTCATACGTGAATTCGGCAAACCTCGGAATCCCGATCGCGGTATTCGTACTCGGTGATGCCACGTTCGTTGCCCCGCTCCTGCTGTTCCAGATCGTCGTCTACTCCCCGATCGCTTTGACGATCCTCGATCTGACGGCGCTTCGCGGCGAGAATGCCGAGAAGCTCTCGTTGATCGACACCGTCACCGCCCCGTTCAAGAACCCGATCGTGCTCGCGGGTGCAGCGGGATTGATCGTCGCGTTGGTCGGTTGGTCACCGCCCCGGCCGCTGATGCAGCCTTTCGAATTGATCGGCGCCACGTCGGTCCCCGGAGCGCTGTTGGCATTCGGGCTCTCGCTGTACGGCGTGCGGGTGCTGGAGAAGGGCTCGAGTCCGCGCCGCGACGTCGCGCTGGCGTCGACGCTCAAAATCGTCGTCCAACCTGTGTTGGCCTACCTGATGGCGCATTTCCTCCTCGGCATCGACGGCCATCAGTTGTTCGCCATCGTGGTCGTCTCGACCTTGCCGACTGCGCAGAACGTCTTCATCTACGCAAGCCGCTACCGGCGCGGAATGGTCCTCGCCCGAGACAGCGCCTTTGTCACCACTTTGGCGTCGATTCCGGCAATTGCGCTGGTCACGGCACTACTCGCTTGAGCAGGGTTACGGTGGATCCATGCGTGTACTAACCCTCGCCGTTCTGGCCTGCCTTGCTTTGGCCGGATGCTCCGTCGGGGCCCAGACAACCGGGCCGGTTGCCGCACCGAATCCGATGGCGGCCAACGAAGCGAGTCCCGCCGACTGGTCGCTCGGAACGCCCGTTCCCGACGAGGTCGACGACAGCGAGATGGGCACGGAGTTCGACAGTCGCACCGACATCGTGGGTGCAACGGCCACGATGTTCGAATCGTGGTCCGAGGTCGACGATCACACGGTGGCCGTCCACTTCGTGACGGGCACTCCGGAGTGCTACGGCGCGTACGCAGCCGTCGAAGAGACTGATACGACGGTGATCGTCACTCTGCGAACCGGGGCACTGCCCGAGGCCGCGGACAAGATGTGCATTTTGGTTGCCGTGTTCGGCAGCTTGGACGTCCCGCTGAGCCGACCGCTCGGCGATCGTCACGTCATCAACGGCTAGCCGCGCGCCTAAACGGCACAAGTTCGACGATCGAACACTCCGTTTCGTCAGGTGTGGCGTGCGTCTCCTCAGGACAGACTGAAAACCGACAACCGTTCACTCGCTCGTCGGCAGCTTTTCGACTCGAGCGGTGCTCAACATGAAGGAGCTCGCAAGTGCCTACTCTCCAGAGAGACGTTGCAATTGTCGGCGCCGGCCCCTCTGGCCTGGCAGCGGCAACCGCGCTGCGCAAGGCCGGCTTGTCCGTCGCCGTGATCGAAGCACGCGATCGTGTCGGCGGCCGCACGTGGACCGACACCATCGACGGCGCAGTCCTGGAAATCGGCGGCCAGTGGGTCTCCCCGGACCAGACCGCGCTGATCTCCTTGCTCGACGAGCTCGGCCTCACGACGTTCGAGCGCTACCGAGAGGGCGAATCCGTCTACATCTCGTCAGCGGGTGAGCGGACGCAGTACACGGGTGATTCCTTCCCCACGAACGAGACCACGAAGAAGGAGATGGACCGTCTCATCGACGAGATGGACGATCTCGCAGCGCAGATCGGCGCGGAGGAGCCGTGGGCACACCCCCTCGCCCGCGATCTCGACACCGTCTCGTTCAAGCAGTGGCTGATCAACCAGTCCGACGACGCCGAGGCGCGCGACAACATCGGCCTCTTCATCGCCGGCGGCATGCTCACCAAGCCCGCCCACTCGTTCTCCGCTCTGCAGGCAGTACTGATGGCCGCCTCCGCTGGTTCGTTCTCCCACCTCGTCGACGAGGACTTCATCCTCGACAAGCGCGTTGTCGGCGGAATGCAGCAGGTATCCATCCGTATGGCAGAGGCGCTCGGTGACGACGTCTTCCTCAACGCGCCCGTGCGTACGGTGCAGTGGAACGAATCCGGCGCAACGGTGTTGGCGGACGGCGATGTTCGTGTCGAGGCAAGCCGGGTCATCCTGGCTGTACCGCCCAACCTCTACTCCCGGATCTCCTACGATCCCCCGCTGCCGCGCCGTCAGCACCAGATGCACCAGCACCAGTCCCTCGGCCTCGTCATCAAGGTGCACGCCGTGTACGAGACGCCTTTCTGGCGTGAAGACGGCCTGTCCGGCACCGGTTTCGGCGCGTCCGAGGTAGTGCAGGAGGTGTACGACAACACCAACCACGAGGACGATCGCGGCACCCTGGTCGCTTTCGTCTCCGACGAGAAGGCCGACGCCATGTTCGAGCTTTCCGCCGAGGAGCGTAAGGCTACGATTCTGGCCTCACTCGCCCGCTACCTGGGCCCGAAAGCGGAAGAGCCGGTTGTGTACTACGAATCCGACTGGGGCTCGGAGGAATGGACACGCGGTGCCTACGCGGCGAGCTTCGACCTCGGTGGCCTGCACCGCTACGGCGCGGATTCCCGCACGCCCGTCGGCCCGATTCACTTCTCGTGTTCCGACATCGCGGCTGAGGGGTATCAGCACGTCGACGGCGCCGTCCGGATGGGTCAGCGAACCGCCGCCGACATCATCGCCCGCAGCAAGGCCTGACGGCCGCTTTGCCAAGTCTCGATCATTGCCCGGCAGTCACGACTGCCGGGCAATGATCGAGAGCAGCAGTTCCGCACGAACTCTCGCAACTTCCAGCCGACAGTCGATCAGGCTCTCCACCTTCGCCATTCGGCTTCGCAGCGTGTGTCGGTGAACGCCCATCGTGATGGCTGCCGCCTCCCAATGCCCGTTGGCCTCGAGGAACGCCCGCAACGACGCCAGCAGTTCGGTGCCGTTGTCACGGTCGTAATCCTCGATCGGAGTGATCATCGTTTCCGCCAGTGTGTTGAGCACTTCACGGGTGGAATCGAAAGACAGCAGCACACTCCCGGTCAGCGCCGCGAATTCCAAAGGCTCACCGCCGATTTCCGCCGCAGACGCACACAGCTGGGACTGTTCGACTGCGACCGCCAGCGCCGCGACCACGCGTCGCGCGCTCAGGCCGACGCGAAGTGAGCGTAGATCCGACCTCGATACCCCGCTCAGTAGCTCTCGGGCGAACGCGACGTCGTCGGTTCCTCGCAGCAGCACCGTGACGCGAGTGTCGTTGATCCGCGAGAACAACTGCCGCCCTGCCTTGTTCATGAACTCGGCAATCTCGACTGCGACGCGTCCCGCGACGTCGGACGTGTCGGCAAGAACTGTCAGGCCACGGATCATTCCCTCGCCGTCGGCGGCTTGGCGGATCTGTTGCCACGCCGGCGCCGGGTCGCGGTCTTCGGTGAGCAGCAGTCCGAGGGCATGCGAATTCAACTGATCCTGAGTGGCGCGCAGGCGGGCGGGTTTCTCGAAGTCCAACGCCAGCAAAGAGTTCGCGTGACCGAGAAGTATCTGATCAACGTAGCTGAGGGCGGACGCACTGATGACCGCCAGATATCCGTACGGCGTACGCCCGACACTGATCTGCTGCACGGCGATGGACGCTCCGGAACGTGCAAGCGTCACGCTGCTGGACGCACCGCCCCCGAGAGTTGCTCGCAGTTCGCCGATCACGTCGTCGGTCGGCAGTTGAGGTGAGCTCTCGAGAACCCGTCCTGCGACGTCGAGCAGGAGCACCGTCGCCGAAGTCGCGATCGCCAGTTCACGCACGGTCGCAGCAGTCCCACCGGAAATGACTGCGCGCGTCATCCGCGGTTGCGCCCGTGACGCCCGAAGGACAGCTTCGTATTCCTGCTCTGCCAACCGGCTCATCACGCGTTTGACGACGGCGGCAAAGGGCGTCGGCAGTGGCACCTCGATCAGCGGCAGCCCGATCTCGTCGGCGACGGCCACCAGATCGGCCGGGACCTCGGGGTATGAGAGTCCGGTACCGAACCCCACCGCCGCCACACCCGCTGCGTCGAGCATCCGGAGATAACGGCCGCGCTTTTGCTGAGTGGACGGCAGTCGAATGCCGGTGGTGAGGATGAATTCGCCGCCGGTCAACCATCGGAACGGGTCGAGCAACTCCGTGGCGTGCGCAAATGTGATTTCGCGACCGACACCCTGCGCTCCACCTTTGAGTTCGAGCGCGAGGTCCGGCTGCGCCAACATCCACCGCACAGCGATCGTCATGCGCTGGACTGTACAACTCGGCGCGTTGGTGATCAAAGATTTCACCTTTTTGGCAGCTGTCTTTACCTGTGAGTCAGCGCACACTTGCTCACACACGCCCCACAAAGTGCGAGTTCCGTGCCGATCACCTCGGCCGGAACTCGTTCGACCTCGAGAGGAACCGGTACCGATGTCGATCGTCGTACTCGAGAACTACATCAACGGTGAATTCGTCGCCTCAGCCGCGACGGAAACGCTCGACCTGATCAACCCCGTGGACGAGAGTGTGGTCGGGCGTACGCCGGTCTCCACCAAGGAAGACGTCGACGCCGCCGTCGAAGCGGCGCAGCGCGCATTCGAGACCTGGGGCAAGACCACTCCGAGCGTGCGCCAGGCCGCACTCCTCAAGCTCGCCGACGCCATCGAAGCGCACAGCGACGAAATCGTCGCGGCCGAAAGCGCCAACACCGGCCAGGCCCACCAGATGATCGCCGACGAAGAGGTCAAGGTCGGAGCCGATCAGATGCGGTTCTTCGCCGGCGCCGCACGCCTTCTCGAGGGCAAGGCTGCCGGAGAGTACATGGAAGGTTTCACCTCGTACGTCCGCCGTGAGCCGATCGGCGTCGTCGGTCAGGTCACTCCCTGGAACTACCCGTTCATGATGGCGCTGTGGAAGATCGGGCCCGCGCTCGCAGCCGGCAACACGATCGTCCTCAAGCCCAGCGACACCACACCCGGCAGCACGTTGGTCCTGGCGAAGCTCTCGAAGGGCATCCTGCCGGACGGTGTGTTGAACGTCGTCCTCGGCAACGGCGGAACCGGCGCGACGTTGGTGGAGAACCCGGCCCTCGGTCTCGTCTCCATCACCGGTTCGGTACGGGCAGGCATCGCTGTCGCCGTGTCCGCGGCGCAGCAGCTCAAGCGTGCACACCTCGAATTGGGCGGCAAAGCCCCGGCGATCGTCTTCGGCGACGTCGACATCGAGAAGACTGCCACCGGCATCGCTGAGGCAGCATTCTTCAACGGCGGCCAGGATTGCACCGCGGCCACCCGCGTGATCGTTCACGAATCCATCCACGATCAGCTCGTCGAAGCTCTCGTGCGTAACGCCGAAAAGCTGCGACCCGGAGCGCCTTCCGATCCTGATGCCTTCTACGGCCCGCTCAACAACATCAACCACTTCAACGCCGTGAGCGACAAGATCGCGAACCTGCCGGCGTCGGCCAAGATCGTTACCGGCGGAAAGCGTTCGGGCGAAACCGGATTCTTCTTCGAGCCGACCGTCATCACCGGCGTCGCGCAATCAGACGACATCGTGCAGGAAGAGACTTTCGGTCCTATCCTCACAGTCCAGAGCTTCTCCGACGAGAAGGAGGCGATCACGCTTGCCAACGACGTTCGGTTCGGCCTGGCCTCGAGCATCTGGACCAAGGATCACGGTGTCACGCAACGTGTCTCCGCTGCTCTCGACTTCGGTGCGGTATGGATCAACTGCCACATCCCGCTCGTCGCCGAGATGCCGCACGGCGGCTTCAAGTACTCCGGTTACGGCAAGGATCTCTCGGCCTACGGAGTCGAGGACTACACCCGTCTCAAGCACGTCATGAGTTCGCACGACTGAGTCGCCGCCCCTCCTGCTGTGCGCCTTTATTAACCCCCCGCGGTTAATAAAGGCGCACAGCAGATTCCTCCAATCCGGAAAAGAGCCACCATGCGCCTTATCGTCGGATACCTCGCCACACCCAGCGGTAAAGACGGGCTGGTCCTCGGGGCCCAGCTCGCGCGCAGTCTCGGCGCGCAACTCGACATCTGCATGGTCCTCCCACCGGATCGGACACTGCCGGCCAAGGTTCCTTCGGAAGCCGGCTACGACGACATCCTCGCCGCACGTGCACACGATTGGCTCGCCGAAGCGAAAGCGTCGGTGCCCGAAGACATCCAGGTGGAAGTACACCTGAGCTTCCACGAGTCGTTTGCTCAGGGCCTGCTCGACGAGGTGGACCGACTGAACGCGCTGGCGATCGTGGTGGGCGCTTCCGGCGACGGTCTGCTCGGCCGTCACGCGATAGGTTCGGTCTCGACCGAACTGCTGCACTCCGCCCACGTCCCGGTAGCACTGGCCCCTCGCGGAACGCGGCACTCGGCGGCCACTGCAATACGAGAGGTCACCTGTGCACTCGGCACCCGCGTCGGCGCCGACATCGTCTTGAACACCGCCGTGCGCGCCAGCGAACTGATGCAGGTTCCGCTGCGACTGGTCTCTCTCGTGGCGCTCGACCCCCAGAACGATCTGCGCGATCATCGCGACACCGCTGAGTCGGCCAGGGAGCGTGCACGAAATCACGCTCAGGACACACTCGACGTCGCAAGAGCCGCGCTCCCCGCGGAGTTCCCCATCGAGGTCATCATCGCCGACGGGTCCACCGTGGAATCGGCAGTGCGTCAACTGGACTGGCAGGACGGCGATCTCGTGATGGTCGGTTCAAGTCGCCTCGCCCAGCCCCGCAAACTTTTCCTGGGTTCCACCGCCGCCAAGATGCTGCGCGTGTTGCCCGTTCCCATGGTCGTAGTGCCCAAGCACGAATTCACCCAGCCGGAGGCACTGTCATGACCAGCACCGAACTGAGTTCCAAAGGCCTCGCCACCGGCAAGATCGGCATGATCTCCGGCGCGGTGCTCGGAATCTCCTCCGTGGCACCGGGTTACACCCTGACGGCCAGCATCGGATTGATCGTCGCTGCGGTCGGTCTCAAGATGCCCGCCATCTTCATCGCCGGCTTCATCCCGATGTTCCTCACCGCGTACGCGTACCGCGAACTGAACTCCGACACTCCTGACTGCGGAGCGTCATTCACGTGGTCCACCAAGGCATTCGGACCGTACGTCGGCTGGATGTGCGGCTGGGGCATGGTGATCGCCACCATCATCGTGCTCTCGAACCTCGCGGCCATTGCCGTCGACTTCTTCTATCTGTTCATAGCGCGAGTGGTCGACAATCCCTCCATCGCCGATCTACCGGGCAACAAGTTCGTCAACGTCGGCACCACCCTGGTGTTCATCGCCTTGGCCACCTGGATTGCCAGTCGAGGAATCACCACCAGCGAGCGCGTGCAGTTCGCGCTCGTCGGTTTCCAGATGGTGCTGCTCGTCGTCTTCGCCGTCGTTGCACTGGTTCACGTCGGTGCCGGCGATGCCCCGGCCGGATTGTCCTTCGACCTGAGTTGGTTCAACCCGTTCAGCGGACTCGCGATCGGCGCATTTGTCATCGGACTCACCGGATCGATCTTCGCGTTCTGGGGCTGGGATACCTGTCTCACACTGGGCGAGGAGTCGAAGAACCCGAAAAAGACCCCGGGCCGTGCCGGTTTGCTCTGTGTCGCAACCATTCTCCTGACCTACCTGTTGGTCGCCGTGGCCGCGATGATGTACGCGGGCGTCGGCGAGGAAGGCCTCGGCCTCGGCAATCCCGACAACTCCGAGAACGTCTTCGGCGCCCTCGCCGACCCGGTCCTGGGCAACTGGGGCGGAATGCTCCTGTTCCTCGCCGTCTTCGTCTCCTCCGTCGCCAGCCTGCAGACCACGTTTCTGCCCGCCGCACGAACCATGCTCGCCATGGGCGCGTACGGAGCCTTCCCCAAGAAACTCGCCGAGGTCTCCCCTCGCTTCCTGGTGCCGTCGTACGCCACAGTCGTGGCCGGCGCGGTGACCGCAGTGTTCTACAGCGTTGTCACGTTCCTGTCCGAAAGTGCACTGCTCGACACGATCGCCGCACTCGGCATCATGATCTGCTGGTACTACGGCATCACGGCATTCGCGTGCGTGTGGTACTTCCGCAAGACAGTGTTCGACAGCGTGCGAAACTTCGTCTTCCGGCTCGCGTTCCCGCTCATCGGTGGTCTCATGCTGTTTGCGGTGTTCGTCATATCGGTCCAGGAGAGTATGAATCCGGACAACGCCAGTGGAGCATCCATCGGCGGTATCGGCCTGGTCTTCTTCCTCGGCTTCGGAATCCTCATCCTCGGCGCGGTCCTGATGATGGTCATGCGAGTGCGCAATCCCGAGTTCTTCGAGGGCAAGACCCTCAACCGCGACACGGAAGCTTTGCGCGACGAGAACGACCTCAGCGTGTCCTAGGAGACAGCGGTTTCGGGAGCCTGCGCGATCAGGCCCGCCATCAACACCCGCAAGCCGAATTCGAAGGCGGCGTCGGCACGTTCGGGATTCTTCCCGGACGTTGCCAACGCCGCCTTCATCGCGTCGTTGGCTTCGGGCCCCGACGCCCACTGGACGTCCGGCGCCGCCAGGTCCAAGGCCGAACCGAGAACAAAACTGTCGACGGTCGTGATCGCGTGCAGTGTTTCAGCCGGGTCGAAGCCACCATCGGCAAATGCCTGCGCCAATGCGTTGTACAGGGTGAAAGCCACACCGGCCTGCACTGTCTGCGCAGTGAAGAGCGGAATCAGACGAGGATGCGCGGCGTAGCTTCGCCGGTACTCGGCTGCCAGCGCCGCGACGGTCTCACTCCAGGTCCCCGAGGCCGACTGCACGTCGATTCCTGCCATCAGTTGAGCCCTCATCAGTTCGACGATCTCGGCTCGTCCGGAAACGTGGTTGTAGAGCGACGAGGGTCGAACCTTCAGCCTTGCGGCGAGTCCAGGCATCGTGAAGTCGCCGGACTCGTCCACCGACTCGATCGCTGCCTCGGTGATGATCTCCGGTGAGAGCAGTCGTTGCGGTGGCCGCGGCATGTGTCCTCCTGTGGTGGGCCGAACCGTTCTCTTTTCGAACGCTGGTACTGGCGCCGGAAAACAATTCCCCGAAAGGCCTTGATCAATCAGCGCTCACCCACCATACTTAACGAATCACATTCGTTTTACGTTGAACGTCGAATACCGAGCACCGAGGAAACCCATGCTGACGATCACCGCCCTCACTCCCCCCGAGTCCCTGGCCGCGACTTCACCCTCCACGTCTGCCCCATTGCGAGTAGGTCTCGTCCAACATCGCTGGCACGCAGACCAGAACGACCTCCGCGCCGAACTGAGTGAGGGCATCGCATCCGCAGCGAAACTGGGAGCGGCAGTGGTGTTCCTTCCGGAGTTGACGCTCAGCCGCTACCCCGCCTCCACCCCTGCCGGGGACAATCCCGGACGCGAAGCCGAAGACCTGCTCACCGGACCCACTCTCACCTTCGCTGCCAAGGCCGCCGCCGAGAACCAGGTCCTCGTTCATGCATCGCTGTACGAGCGCAGCGAAGCCGAGGACGGACTGGGATTCAACACCGCGATCCTCGTCTCCCCCGGAGGGGAGCTTCTCGCTCGTACCCGCAAGCTCCACATTCCGGTGACGGCCGGGTACTACGAGGACACGTACTTCCGGGGCGGTCCGTCCGAGGACGCATACCCCGTTCACGAGGCGCTCGGCGCCAAGTTTGGACTCCCGACGTGCTGGGACGAGTGGTTTCCCGAGGTCGCTCGTGCGTACTCCCTCGCCGGTGCACAGGTTCTGGTGTATCCGACGGCGATCGGTTCGGAGCCTGATCACCCGAACTTCGACACCCAGCCACTGTGGCAGCAGGTGATCGTCGGAAACGGGATCGCGAACGGCACGTTCATGGTTGTCCCCAATCGCCACGGCAGTGAAGGCCTCATCACCTTCTATGGTTCTTCCTTCATCTCGGACCCGTACGGACGCATCCTCGTTCAGGCTCCCCGCGACGAATCCGCCGTGCTGGTCGCCGATCTCGACCTGCAGCACCGTGAAGACTGGCTGGCACTGTTCCCATTCCTGGCAACGCGTCGTCCGGACACCTACTCGACTCTGACCGCACCGGTGAACACTGCGGGAGCCAAGCGATGACCTGGCGCATGCCCGCGGAAAGCGAACCGCACGAACGTACCTGGATGGCGTACCCCAGCGCCGGATACTCCCTCGGGGACACCGCGGAAGAACAACACGAAGCTCGCTCGACGTGGGCTGCAGTTGCACACGCCGTCGCCGAATTCGAGCCGGTCACCGTCGTCGTCGATCCCGCCGAGGTCGAAGAAGCGCGAAAGTACCTGTCCGAGAAGGTAGACATCGTCGAGGCGCCTCTCGACGACGCATGGATGCGCGACATCGGGCCGACGTTCGTTCTATCCGACGAGGGCCGCCTCGGCGGAGTCGACTGGGTGTTCAACGGGTGGGGCGCACAGGATTGGGCGCAGTGGGACAAGGACTCGAAGATCGGCAGGTTTGTCGTCGAGCAGTCCGGGGCCCAGTTGGTCGACTCACCAATCGTCAACGAGGGCGGCGGAATTCAGGTCGACGGCCTCGGCACTGTACTGGTCACCGAAACCGTCCAACTCGATCCGGGACGAAACCCCGAACTGACGAAGGCGGAGATCGAAGCCGAACTCGCCCGCACCATCGGAGCCAAGCACGTTATCTGGCTTCCCCGCGGATTGACCCGCGATCAGGAGACCTACGGAACCCGCGGACACGTCGACATCGTCGCGGCAATCTCTTCCCCCGGAGTGGTACTCGTCCACGACCAACGCAATCCGGTGCACCCCGACTACGCCGTCAGCAAGACAATCATCGAGTTGTTCGAACGCTCGACCGACGTCGGCGGCCGGCCGTGGAAGGTCATCCGGGTACCTGCGCCCGAGATCCTGCGCGACGACGAGGGATTCGTCGACTACAGCTACATCAA
Source organism: Rhodococcus sp. NPDC057135 (assembly GCF_042670865.1). Classification (NCBI taxonomy): domain Bacteria; kingdom Bacillati; phylum Actinomycetota; class Actinomycetes; order Mycobacteriales; family Nocardiaceae; genus Rhodococcus; species Rhodococcus sp. NPDC057135. The sequence goes on along the minus strand of NZ_JBHUUU010000003.1, from coordinate 378,535 downwards.
CCATCTCGTGGTGAATCGCGGAGTGATCGCCTGCAGCTTCGGCGATCCTGCCGATGCCGAAGCGGCCCGGATCCTGTCAGCCGCTTACCCCGGGCGCACCGTCGTCACCGTCGACGCGAGGCCGCTGTTCGAACGTGGCGGCGGCATCCACTGCATCACCCAGCATCAGCCCGCTGAACAGAACTAGCGGCGACCTCGCATGTAGTCACTCACGACGGCAGCGCCGAGGCCGTCCAGGTCCGGCGCGATGACGCGCCCACCCACGCGGTGCGCCATCCGGTCGACCACCTTGGCCAGGCCTGGATCGTCACCGAGCCGGAAGAACGTGACCTTGGCGCCCAGCCTGGCCACCGCGTCGAGTGCTCGAACCGTCAAACCGAGGGTTCGCGCACTCGGCGGGTAGTCGAACCTGGCTTCTCCGTCCGCTTCGAGGTGAGCCGTCGGCTCACCGTCGGTGACGATCAGTACCACCGGCTGTGCGTTGGAGTGGCGTCGAAGATGCCTGGCCGCCAACAAGAGTGCATGATGCAGGTTGGTTCCCTGGTCCCACGCGCCGTCCAAACCGGCGAGCTCAGACGGAGTCAGTACGTGCGCGTGGCGTCCGAAGGCGATCAACTGCAGCTCGTCGCTACGAAATCGCGTACTCACCAGGTGATTGAGCGCCAGAGCGGTTCGCTTCATCGGAACCCAGCGATCCTCCATGACCATCGAGAACGACGTGTCCACCAATAGAGCCACGGCAGCCTGACTACGCTGTTCGGTTTCGGCCACCTCGACATCGACGACGCTCAGCCGCACCGGCATTCGGCCCGGGTCACGCAGGACGGCGTTGGTGATCGTTCTCGTGACGTCCCACGGTTCGGTGTCCCCGAATTCCCATTCGCGGGAAGCTCCGGTCGGTTCACCCATCGCACCGGCCCGACGAGTATCGCGTTGACCGGTTCGTGACGACAGTTGCCCGGCGACGTCGCGCAGAGCAGTCTGCCCGAGCTGCCGCATGGCCTTGGGCGACAGGCGCCATTGACCGTCCGGTGCGCGATCGAAGAAACCCTGTTCCTGCAAAGCCTTTTCGAGATCGGCCAGAGTGCGGGCGTCAGCGGCGGCTTCGTCGCCGAGTTGCCGCGCGAGCAGTTCGGGGTCGATGTCGTCGAGCGCTGCGCCTGCGTACTGCTGCGACAGTTGGTCCGCCAACGATTCCAGCTCGGCAATGTCCTGCAGCGCGCCGGTTCCCTCACCCAAACCCATTCCGTTGTCGCCACGGAACTGTTGCGAGCCTTCCCAGTCCTCACCCGGTCGAGCTGCCTGAAGGTACTGGTCGAGTTGCCCCAGTTCACTCATCAGGCTCGGATCACCGAAAGCCTGCTGTGCCAACGCATCCAACTCGTCGCGCTGCTCCTGCGAGAGCGAGTTCCGTAATCGTTGTGCGGCCGCGGCGCGCTGCGCCAACGAATCCAGAAGTTCCTCGACGTTGCGGGGGTTGTCCGGGAAGTACTGCCCGTGCTTGTCCATGAACTCTGCAAACTGCTCCGGAGTGTCGACGCCCCGAGAGTGCGCGTCCAGCAGTTGATTCAGATCTGCCAGCATCTGACGAATCTGCTCGCGATCCTCGTCGGTGGCACCCTCGAGCGCCTGCTTCATGCCTGAGAATCGCTGATCGAGGACCTCGCGTCCGAGCAGATCACGGATCTTCTCGTAATCCGCGCGAGCCTGTTCGCTGCGCCAGTTGTAATCGGCCAGATCTTGCACGGCCTGAGCTGTCGACGGTGGCAACTCCTCGATCCGCATTTCGTTGAACCGTGCGTCGTCGTCGAGAGCACGTGCCAGTTCCTTGCGCTCTTCGAGCACCGCCTTGTCGAGAAGCCTACGAACCTCGTCGAGAGTTCCGTCGAGGTTGTTGCGACGCAGCAACTCACGTCGACGCCGGTTCGCCTGGGCGGCAAGGTCGTCGAGCCCGCGCATGTCACGATTACCTCGCCGCAGCAGCTCCCGCAGGGCATGGCGCGGCGACGTGCCGGACAGGACGTCGTCGCCGATTGCTGCCAAGGCATCGCGCAGATCTACCGGAGGCGCCAGCGGATCGGGACCGCCGTCGTACGGCCCGTACCGCGGATTGTGAATCATCACTGCCCCTTACGAATACACCGAGCGGCCGCCCGGGCCTTGATCTTTGGAGATCCGGCGCGCGAGGTAAAGCCCTTCGAGGGCAAGTTCGGCACCGGCGGCACGCTCACCGTCGGATTGCGCGCCGAGACGTTCGGCTACTTCGTCCAGTACTTCGAGGTCCGGAAGTTCGTCGAGAAATGCCTTGGCCGTGACAGATTCACCGGTGACGATCGTATTGCCCATCTCCACAGCAGCAACCAGCATTCCCAGGTCGATTCCGCCGAGACGCACCCGAACGGTATCGGCCGTCGCGCGACGCAACAGGTGCTCGAGCACCTCCAGTTCGCGGCCCTCTTCGCCGGATTCGAACTCCACCTTGCCGCGAAGAACCTCGACCACGGACTCGAGATCGACCGGCCGTGCAACAGGATCAGCTTCGCCTAGCACCGCCGCGCGTCGTACCGCAGCCGCACTGACGGTTTCTGCGCCGGCGACGGCAAATCGTGCCGACACACCAGATCGCTGGTCCACCGAGGTGGATTCACGAAGCAGGCGTGTGAATCTGGCAAGAATTTCGAGGAGATAGTCGGGCACCTCGGCGGCCAGATGCGCTTCCTGCTCGATCACCGCGATCTCGCCCTCCAGTTCGACCGGATAGTGAGTGCGGATCTCGGCGCCGAAGCGGTCCTTGAGCGGTGTGATGATGCGTCCACGGTTGGTGTAGTCCTCGGGGTTCGCGCTCGCGACCAGCAGGACGTCCAACGGAAGCCGAAGTGTGTATCCGCGGACCTGGATGTCTCGCTCCTCCATCACGTTGAGCAGCGAGACCTGGATGCGCTCGGCTAGGTCGGGAAGCTCGTTGATGGCCACGATTCCGCGATGCGCGCGAGGGACCAGACCGAAGTGAATGGTCTCCGGATCGCCGAGGCTCCGACCCTCGGCAACCTTGACGGGGTCGACGTCGCCGATCAGGTCGGCGACCGAGGTGTCCGGCGTTGCCAGTTTCTCGGAGTACCGCTCGCTGCGGTGGCGCCAGGCGATCGGGAGGTCGTCACCCAGTTCCTTGGCTCGACGTATCGAAGCCGGGGTGATCGGCTCGTACGGGTGCTCCCCCAGTTCCGAGCCTTCGATGACGGGCGTCCACTCGTCGAGCAGGAGCCCGAGAGTGCGAAGCAACCTCGTCTTTCCCTGACCTCTTTCGCCGAGCAGAACCACGTCGTGGCCGGCGATCAGCGCCCGCTCGAGTTGTGGAGCGACCGTGTCCTCGAACCCGACTATCCCGGGCCAGGGGTCACGGCCGTCCCGCAACGCGGCGAGAAGGTTCTCTCGTAGTTCTTCCTTGACACTTCGCTGTACGTGTCCGGAGGCGCGTAGCTCTCCGAGGGTTTTTGCGACAGTCACCACTCCACGCTACGAGTGTTTGCGGGGTTTCGCCTCTCGCCGAGGAAGTTCGGTCGCTCAGCCCTCGATGTTCTCGGGGTTCATCCAGACGATTTCCCAGATGTGGCCGTCGGGATCCTGGAAGCTGCGGCTGTACATGAAGCCGTGATCCTGCGTCGCGTTTCCTTCGGAACCGCCGCTCGCGAGCGCCTTGTCGACGATGGTGTCGACGGCCTCACGGGTCTCGGCCGAGAGTCCGAGCAGCGCCTCCGTCGACGTCGAGGTGTCGGCGATGCCCTTGGTGGTGAAGGTCTTGAAGAAGGGCTCGGCCAACAGCATCACGACGATGGTGTCACTGATGACCATCGACGACGCGTTCTCGTCGGAGAACTGCGTGTTCTTGGAGTATCCGAGGGCCTCGTAGAAGGTGGTGGCCTTGCCCAGGTCCCTGACGGGCAGGTTGAGGAAGAACATCGGCTGCGGGTTTGTCGCCATGGAAGGTCCTTTCCGAGTGCTTGCTGTGCGCCTTTATTAACCGCCGGCGGTTAATAAAGGCGCACAGTAGACCTAAACTCCACCCATGGATACCTGGGTGTTGCCCGCCATGCTCGGCCTTGGACTCGCCGCAGCGTCCGGAATGCGAACCTTCCTGCCGCTGTTGATGCTGAGCGCTGCGGTGCATTTCGAACTGTTCGGGGTCACCGTCGGCGAGTCGATGCGGTGGATCGGATCCACCGGCGCACTGGTGGCATTGGCGATCGCCGCAGTGGTCGAACTGGGTGCCGACCTCATTCCCTTCGTGGACAACGCGTTGTCGGTGATCGGGAACGTCACCGGACCCGTCGCCGGAGTGATCGCTGCCTGGGCGGCTTTCAGCCATCTCGATCCTGCGATAGCCGCGCTCGCAGGCATCATCGTCGGCGCACCGACGGCTTTGACGTTCAGCGCCGCCCAGACCGGAACTCGCGCGGTCAGTACGGCCACTACCGGTGGGCTGGCAAATCCTGTCGTTTCCGTCATCGAGGACGTACTGACTTTCTTCACCTCGTTGATCGCGATGATCTTGCCGTTCCTGATCATTCCGCTGCTCGCCGCACTCTTGTGGTTCAGTTGGCGCGGCTGGCGCCGTGTACGGAGTCTGCGCACCGCCTGAACGTGCGGACCTGGTAGACAAGTCGTCATGTCCGACACCGAGATCTCGTTCCAATCCGGCGACGTCACCCTGTACGGGAGTCTTCGCCTGGCCGCCTCACCCGACGCCCCTGCCCCGGCCGCACTGATTCTGGCCGGCAGCGGCCCCACCGATCGCAACGGCGACAGCGCGCTCCTCGAAGGTGATATCGGAACCCTCCGCTTCATCGCGGATCTCCTTGAGAATCAGGGCATTTCAAGTCTGCGTTACGACAAGCTCGGCAGCGGCGAAACCGCACTCGGCGACTACGAGATCGAAGACATCGCCGATCTCGGCTTCAACACGTTTGTCGACGCCGCCTCCGACGGACTGGACTACCTCGCCGGGCAACCCGGTGTCGATCCCGAGCGCTTGTTCGTGGTCGGACACAGCGACGGTGCCGTCGTCGCGCTGGCTCTCGCCACTGCGAAGGAGGGCACCAGAGTCAGCGCCCTCGCACTCCTCGAGCCACTGAGCGTCAGGCTTCTCGATCTACTCACGACGCAGATTCACCGCCAGCTCGACGCCGTCGTCGGCGCTGGTCAGTTGCCGGTCGAACTGGCTGACGAACTGCGCGTCGCGCTCGCCGACGCCGTCGAGTCGCTGCGATCCGAGGGCACAGTTCCGGATGACCTGCCCGAGCCGCTGCAGAATGCGGGACTCGTTCACGCCAACGCCAAGGCACTCGCCGAGGAAGACGCATTGGACCCGGTTGCGCTCGTGGCGGCGCTGCCGGCGGGCATGCCCGTTCTCACCAGCTGCTCGGACAAGGACATCCAAGTCATTCCCGCCGATGTCGCAGCACTGGATGCCGCGCTCTCACATACAGCGCTGACTTCCGTGCGGATGCGCAACGCCAACTTCGTACTCAAGGACATCGGCGACGAACAGTCCACCGGTGCCGACTACGTCGCGCCGCTTCCGTACTCGGCAGAGTTCTCGGAGCCCTTCACAGCGTGGGTCCGTTCGTTCTCCTGATCACGTACAGACCGAACGTCCTTTTTTTCAGGTAGAAAGTTCCCTCCGCGAAGCATCGCGGAGGGACTTTCGCTTTCTACGCCTGACCTGCAACAGAGGCGCTTTCAATCCCACAAATCCGGGGACAGAAGTCACCCCGTGTTTACGTTCGCGGCGCTTTTTATTGGTGCGAACCCTCGGTCGGTGCTGTACGGTCATCCATTAACCAGCAACGCCACCGAGAAAGGAACGGACATCATGTCGCTACACCCGAACGTCGTATCCGTACTTTCGTGGCGCAGCTGCACCGCAGACAAGCACATTTTTTCGGCCGCAATGTCGGCCGAGCACATGGGCAACAAGCGCGGTGTACCCCGAGAATGATCCCCAGTTTCACCGGATTCGTTCTCGGGCACCCAGGGCAAACGCCTCGGGTGCCTTTTCTTTTACCTTTCACACGCAGGAGCACCACATGAAACTTCGAGTCAACCAACTGTCCATCGCGCCGCCGTATGTCGATCTGCCCGGTGACCTCACCGGATACGCCGTCACCCTGGATCTTTCGCACTCCGACGCTGCCCACGAAGCCACCCTCGGCGCACTGATCAGCGAGATCCGCAGTCGCGGAGCCTCACGCGTCGTCATCACCGGCTCACCCCGCGAACTCCAGGGCACCCACAGCAGCGCTGCCTGAAAGAACCGGGCTGCCTGAAAGAACCGGGCCACCTGAAAGCAGAACGGGCCCCGACAACCTACGAAGAGGAAGTCGAGGCCCGCCAGCGAAGCAGGAATCAGTGCGCGAAGTGACGCGCACCGGTCAGATAGAGAGTGACGCCGGCTTCCTTGGCCGCAGCAATCACTTCGTTGTCACGAACCGATCCACCCGGCTGCACAACAGCCTTGACGCCGGCGTTGAGAAGTACCTGCAGGCCGTCAGGGAACGGGAAGAACGCATCCGAGGCCGCAACCGAACCTACGACGCGGTCACCGGCGCGCTGAACAGCAAGATGCGCTGCATCGACGCGGTTGACCTGGCCCATGCCGACGCCGACGGACGCGCCGCCGGAGGCCAGCAGGATCGCATTGGACTTCACCGAACGGCTGGCGCGCCAAGCAAATTCGAGGTCTGCGAGGGTCTCGGCATCGGCAGCCTCACCGTTGGCGAGAGTCCAGTTGGCCGGGTTGTCCCCGTCAGCGTCGAGGACGTCGCGCTGCTGGAGCAGAGTACCGCCCGAGATCGGACGCAGTTCGATGCCGGTAGCGGTGGGAGCGGCAGCCTTCAGAACACGAATGTTCTTCTTACGCTGCAGAACCTCGACAGCTCCGTCTTCGTACGAGGGCGCGATGACGACCTCGGTGAAGATATCGGCGATCTGCTCGGCCAGTTCGACAGTGACCTCTCGGTTGGCTGCGATCACGCCACCGAAAGCACTGACCGGATCGCATGCGTGCGCCTTGCGGTGAGCGTCGGCGATGTCGGTGCCGATGGCGATGCCACACGGGTTGGCGTGCTTGATGATTGCCACTGCCGGATCAGTGAAGTCGTACGCTGCGCGCCACGCGGCGTCGGAGTCCGTGTAGTTGTTGTACGACATCTCCTTGCCGTGCAACTGCTCTGCCTGAGCCAAACCTGCAGGCGCTGCGGGGTTTTCGTACAGCGCGGCGTCCTGGTGCGGGTTCTCGCCGTAGCGCAGGACAGCGCTGCGGTTCCACGTGGCACCGACCCAGGCCGGGAACTGCGAACCGTCTTCGTCGGCGGCAATCGTGCTCGTCATCCAGCTTGCAACAGCGACGTCGTACGACGCAGTGTGCTGGAACGCCTGCGCCGCAAGCACAGTGCGCTCACGCAGAGTGAATCCGCCACCGGCAACGGCAGTCAGAACGTCGGCGTAGCGAGCCGGATCGACCACGACGGCAACCGACGGATGGTTCTTGGCTGCAGCACGCACCATCGACGGGCCGCCGATGTCGATCTGCTCGACGCACTCGTCCGGGCTGGCGCCCGAGGCAACCGTCTCCGTGAAGGGGTACAGATTCACGACGACCAATTCGAAAGTCGCGATTCCGAGTTCCTCGAGCTGAGCGAGGTGATCCGGCTTGCGGGTATCGGCGAGAACGCCGGCGTGGACGCGCGGATGCAGCGTCTTCACACGGCCTTCGAGGCATTCCGGGAATCCGGTCAGAGCCTCGACCGGGGTCACGGGGATTCCGGCATCGGCGATCTTCGACGCGGTCGAACCGGTCGAGACCAACTCGACACCGGCCTCGTGCAGGCCCGTGGCCAGCTCGATCAGACCACTCTTGTCGTAGACGCTGACAAGTGCACGGCGCACAGCCTTGCGTTCACTCACTGGGGATCACGGCCTTTCGTCCATCGGAAACCACTCCGCGCGTAGCAACAGCGGCGATGACGTCCGCCAACAACCGTCGCTCCACAATTTTGATGCGTTCATGCAACGACGACTCGGTGTCGTCGTCATGCACCGGCACAGCTTCCTGTGCCAAGATCGGCCCGGTATCAACTCCGCCGTCGACGAGATGCACCGTGGAACCGGTGACCTTCACGCCGTACGCCAGAGCGTCGGGAACCGCGTGCGCGCCGGGGAAGGCAGGCAGCAACGCGGGATGAGTGTTGATGATTCGGCCGCCGAAACGCGCGAGAAAGGTGGGGCCGAGGATCTTCATGAAACCGGCACTGACCACCAGGTCGGGTTCGTGCTCGGCCACCGCTGCCGTCAGCGCGTCGTCCCAGGTGGCGCGATCTTCGTAGGCCTTGATCGACACCTTGAAGGACGGAATCTTCGAATCCGCGGCGTGCTCGGCGGCGAGGCAGTCACGATCTACACCGACGGCAACGATCTCGGCCGGGTATCCGTCGGCATGCGAAGCGTCGATCAGCGCGGTCAACAGGGTTCCCGCGCCGGAAGCGAGTACGACTACCCGCGCGATCGAGTCGCGAAATTGGACCCTGTCGGGCATTGTCGGCTGCGGATTGTCGGCCGAGGCAGTCAGCGCACTACTCCTGAGAACTGGAAGATGATGCGGCCGGAGTATCGGCCGCATGACAGCCTAGTCGCTGGACTCCTGCGGCTTCGAGGGCAGGTCGGTCTCCGGCCCGGACTCTGTCTCGGGTCCGGCAGCGGGGTCGGTCTCGGGTGCCGCGACAACTTCGGCGTCGACTACTTCGATCTCGACGGTTTCCTCTGTCACGACCTGCACAGGTTCGCCTGATTCCTCGACGATTTCAGCTTCGACGACCTTGGTGACAACTACCGCAGATTCCTGGGCGAGCACTTCGTCGGTGTTCTCGTCTGCCTCTTCCGGGGTGGCCGCGGCCGTGATCGCGAGTTCTGGCTCGGATGTTCGAGCCGGTTCAGCCTCCGGCGGCGCAACCTCGTCCTTCATGTGTCCGCGATGCGAGAACCACATCGCGAACAGCGCCGAGACGGTTCCGAACAATCCCAGCCACGCAAAAGTCAGAAGACCGAAGCCCCACCACAGGACCTCGACGGTGCCGAACTGCCCGAGGTCTCCCCCGGCAGCAAGGGCAAGCAGAGCCATGACGACGCCGGCACCGGCAGCTGCCGTCAGCACCGCGAGCACACTGTCCTGCCCGGCGATGCGTCGAGCGCAATCGCGGCCGAGCATCACTCCCACCGCCGCCGGAACGATCAACAAGATCGGCCAGATTCCGCCGGCGACGCCTTCCGGAATGGCTCCGAGAAGGGGCAGCGGTGGCAGATCTCCGCCGATGTTGCCGAACACACTGATGGAGACGTTGCCGAAATCGGCCGTCGATCCTGTCATCACCGCGGCAGCGCCGACCACGAGATTCGGAAGATAGAGGAGCGACAACACCGTCAATCCCAGAACGCCGACAAACCCGTTGCCGCGCGCGAGCAGGTCACCGACAGTCGACCACGACACGAGCAGTGACACTACGACGGCCACGGCGCCTGCGGCCAACAGCGCTGCCGACGCGGCCGTTGCCGGGCGGACAGCGGCAGATGCCCACGGCGGAATCTCGGCGACGACACGATCCCAGTGCGCAGCAGCAATACCGACGGACGCGGCGATCAGGTGAATCCCGGCGACCCAGCCGAAAGCAGCCAACGTGTTGGGGCTCGACAGCGGAATCGCCGCGGAAGCGTCGGCGACCACTGCGAGCGCGATCGCCGTGATCGTCAACGGTCCGGCGATCGCGGCCCCCACCAGGCGGAGTGTGTCGTCGCGGGAGTCGGTGTGCACCGCAGTCGACGCGCATCGGCGTGCGACCACCCACATCATGACCGCCGTCGGAAGCAGTGGCAGTACACCGAGTTGGACGCCGCTGATAGTCGCCGGCACTTGGTGGATGACCAACCATGTAGTGGCAATGGCGCCGAAGGTTCCGGTCAGATCGCTGCTCGCCGATACCAAGGTGACCACAACAACGGCCGCGATCAGCAGCATCGTCAGGCCCGACGGCCGGAACGCGACAGTCAGCAACTTGCGTGCCAGGTCCGGGTTGGGTGCCGGGCGACCGCCGCCGACGCGGCCGCCGCCAGTACGACCACGTCCGGGTCGTGCGGACGCGGGACGGGACCGGGTGCCATCAATCAAAGAACTCATCCCCTCGAGGGTTTCACTCGATAGTGCGCCGCGCACTCAGGCGCGCCGTCGGGCTCACGGAATGTGGCCTCCACCCGCAGCGGGTCGGAGGCCACATTCATGCTCGTGAAACGAAGAAGTACTACTGCTGACGCTCGTCAGGGTTCTGGGAACCGAAGACCTTGGTCTCGGCCGCAGAATCGCTGCTGCCCTGCTCAGGTTCCGCGGGCGGCGTCGGTGATTCGAACGTCGGGGGCTCGAAAGTCGGGGGCTCGAAGCCCGTCGGCTGCTCGGTCGAGCCAGTCTGCTGCTGGTTGTACGGCTGGCCGTAACCACGCGGAGCGGTGAACTGGTCCGACGAGTAGCTCGGGTTCGGCTGGCCACCGGGCTGCGAGGTCAGCGGATAGTAAGACGACGTCGTTGCGGACGACGACGAGTCGGCCTGGGTCTGCGTGGGATTCTGCACCGGGTTCTGGCCGTAGGGCGATGCGCTCTGCCCATAAGGCTGCTGCGAAGCAGTCGGGTCGGCGGGGGCGGCGTGCGCTCCCCCGTATCCCTGCTGCTGCGCCTGCCCGTACTGCGGATTCTGCTGGTACTGACCCTGCTGAGGCTGCTGCTGAGCCTGCTGGGGCTGACCGTACTGCCCCTGTCCGTAGCCCTGGGGCTGCCCCGGCTGTTGACCCTGCTGCTGACCGTAACCCTGCGGCTGACCGTACTGCTGGGCTACCGGACGCGGCGCGGGAGCCTTCAGGATTCCGATCTCGAACAGCAAGGCAGCAACTGCGACGACGGTCTGCACGAACGAGAGAATCAGCACGATGATCAGGCCCCAACCGAGCCCGATCTCGACGTAGTCGCTGGTACCGACGGAGAACGCGGCGAACACCAAAGCAAAGAAACCCGTGAGTGAGAGCGCTGCGGCAATGCCTGCGTACGACTGCTTCGGGAGCAGCGAGACGCCCGCGACAACGCCGCCGGCGAAGATGAATCCGAGGCCGTAGATGCTCGACTCGAAGAAGCTCGAACTGGTGTCCAGATCGCTGCCGATTCCGCTGCTGCTTCCACTGATCGTGGTGAAGGGCGCAAAACCGAGTAGGAAGTTGATCAGGCCGAGCGCCGCGACGGCGATGAGCAGGATGAATCCGAGATTCTTGGTTCCACCGCCCGCTGCCGGCTGATTCGGTGGCCCGAAGTTGGGCCCTTGCGGCGTGAACGTCATGACTTCTCCTCGTAGACGGTCTTCGATGGTTACCAGCGTATGTGTCTCGACTTCGCACGCTAACACCGACGGGAGACAATGGGCAGATGCCCTTCACCCTCGCGCCCGGCGCCGACCATGTCGTCGAAACCGAGGTGAAGCACTCACGATTCATCGCCGCGCTTCGCCGGATCGACGACACCGAAGCCGCCATGTCGTTCGTCGCGGAGCAGAAGTCGCTGTATCCCGATGCGCGCCACCATTGTTCGGCTTTCGTGATCGGATACGACGCGAACTCGCGCGTCGAGCGTGCACACGACGACGGCGAACCGGGCGGCACTGCGGGAGTGCCGATGCTTCAGGTTCTCAAGTCTCGAGATCTGGTCGATGTGATTGTGGTCGTCACGCGCTATTTCGGCGGAATCAAGCTCGGCGCCGGCGGATTGGTTCGCGCGTATTCGGGAGCGGTCTCGGTTGCTCTCGATTCGGCCGAGTTGGTGGCCAGGGAGCGGAAAATCCTGCGCACTTTGGCGATCCGGCACTCAGAGGCCGGTCGAGTGGAAGCAGAACTGAGAGCGCGGGGCGTCTCGGTGCTCGGAACTACCTATGGATCGAAGGCGGTCATGACACTCGCCGCCCGTGATGCCGACGATCTCGAATCGGTCGTCGCATCCATCACATCCGGCGCCGGGCAGTTGGAACCCGCCGGATCGATGTGGGTCGATACCACTGTGCGTGGTTAAGGAGTCCGGAAACTCCCTAACCACGCACGGGGGGCGAAGCCCCTTACAGGGACTGAAGGATCTCGCGAGCGAGAGCAGCAGTGGCGGACGGCGTCTTGCCGACCTTCACGCCTGCAGCTTCGAGAGCTTCCTGCTTGGCCTGAGCCGTTCCCGAGGAACCGGAGACGATGGCGCCGGCGTGGCCCATGGTCTTGCCTTCGGGAGCGGTGAAGCCTGCCACGTAGCCGACGACCGGCTTGGTGACGTTGGCCTTGATGTAATCGGCTGCACGCTCTTCGGCGTCGCCACCGATTTCACCGATCATCACGATGACCTTGGTCTCGGGATCCTTCTCGAACGCCTCGATGGCGTCGATGTGGGTGGTGCCGATGACCGGGTCGCCGCCGATGCCGATGGCGGTGGAGAAGCCGAAGTCACGGAGTTCGTACATCATCTGGTAGGTCAGGGTGCCCGACTTGGAGACCAGGCCGATGGGGCCGGTGCCTGCAATGTTGGCGGGCGTGATGCCGACGAGGGCCTCACCCGGGGTGATGATGCCGGGGCAGTTCGGTCCGATGATGCGGGTCTTCTTGCCCTTGGACTCGTTGTACGCCCAAGCGTAAGCGGAGTCCTGAACCGGGATGCCCTCGGTGATGACCACGAGGAGCGGGATCTCCGCGTCGATGGCCTCGACGATGGCGTCCTTCGAGAAGGCCGGGGGAACGAATGCGATGGAGACGTCTGCGCCGGTCTCCTTGATTGCCTCTTCGACCGTCGCGAAGACGGGGAGCTCGACAGGGGAACCGTCAGCAGCAACGTGCGAGACCGTGGTGCCGGCCTTGCGTGCGTTGACGCCGCCGACGACCTGGGTGCCGGCCTTGAGCATCAGAGCGGTGTGCTTGGTGCCCTCGCCGCCGGTGATGCCCTGGACGATGACCTTTGAATCCTTGGTGAGGAAGATTGCCATTGTTCTGTGAGTCCCTTACTTCGCTGCGTGAGCGAGTTCGGCGGCCTTGTCGGCGGCCTCGTCCATGGTTGCGACGACCGTGACCAGCGGGTGGTTGGCCTCGGCGAGGATGCGACGACCCTCTTCGACGTTGTTTCCGTCCAGGCGAACGACGAGCGGCTTGTTGGCCTCGTCGCCCAGGGTCTTCAGTGCGCCGACGATGCCGTTGGCAACTGCGTCACACGCGGTGATGCCGCCGAAGACGTTGACGAACACGCTCTTGACCTGTGCGTCGTTGAGGATGACGTCGAGGCCGGCTGCCATGACTGCAGCGGAAGCTCCGCCGCCGATGTCGAGGAAGTTGGCGGGCTTGACGCCACCGTGGTTCTCGCCGGCGTATGCGACGACGTCCAGCGTGGACATGACAAGGCCCGCGCCGTTGCCGATGATTCCGACCTCACCGTCGAGCTTGACGTAGTTAAGGTCGTTTTCCTTGGCCTTGAGCTCGAGGGGATCGGTTGCGTCGCGATCCTCGAATGCCTCGTGGCCGGGCTGACGGAACGCTGCGTTCTCGTCGAGGGTGACCTTGCCGTCGAGGGCGAGGATCTCGTCGGAAGGCGTGCGAACGAGGGGGTTGACCTCGACGAGGAGTGCGTCCTCGTTGATGAAGACCTCCCACAGCTTCTGGATCGTGACGGCCGCTGCGTCGAGCACCTCTGCGGGCAGCTTTCCTGCCTCGGCGATGCTGCGCGCGAACGCGAGGTCGACGCCCTTGACTGCGTCGACGGGGATCTTCGCGAGAGCGTCGGGGTTCTCCTCGGCGGTGACCTCGATCTCGACGCCACCCTCTACCGAGCACATGGCCAGGTAGGTGCGGTTGGTGCGGTCGAGCAGGAAGGAGATGTAGTACTCCTCGGCAATGTCACTTGCCTCTGCGACCAGCAGCTTCTTGACGACATGGCCCTTGATGTCCAGGCCCAGGATTGCCTCGGCGTTTGCCACTGCGGCATCCACGTCGGGCGAGTACTTGACGCCACCGGCCTTGCCGCGGCCGCCTACCTTGACCTGTGCCTTCACCATCACGGGCTTACCGATTTCTTCGGCAATCTCGCGTGCGCCGGCGACTGTGTCTGTAACACGTCCAGCCGAAGTCGGCACTCCGTGCTTGGCGAAGAGTTCCTTCGCCTGGTATTCGAAGAGATCCATCTGCTCACCGTCTCGTCTGCGTTGTCACCCGCTCGAGGGGTAGGAGCGGGTCTGTTCTGGACTTTAACCAGTTGCCGCGTTCGGTTTGCGCCCGCATTGATGCTATGTGGCCCAAGTCACGCGCAATTGCCCAATGAGGCACGCCTCACCGATTCGGCAAGGTGGCCACACCGAATTTGTCAAGCATCAGTCTCACTGATTCTTGCGCTCGAGAACGCTGCAACGAGAAGCAACACTATGCCCGTGGCTGCTGTGATCGCACCCACCCCCACCGTTGCGTCCGATATGCGCGATGACGTGAGCGGCCACTCACTGACGTACACCAGAGCTGCCACGGCAGATCCGATCAGCAGTACTACGCCCTGCGCCGGCCGCGCAGACGCGGCGATCACCGCGGCGATCACGACGGCGACGCCGACGAGCAGTTGCCCCCAGACGTCAATTCCCCACGGCCACTCCAGAACTGACGCCGCCCTGTACGCGTCGCCTTGATAGAGCGGAAGCGCGGTTCCGATCAGGACCGCGACGCCGCCGATCCCTCCGACGAGAAGTACCAGCCCTCTCGAACCGCCGCCTACCGACGTGTCGACGTCCTCACGTTCGGCGCTTCCTGCCAACCAGACGAGCAGTCCCGTCGCCGCAGCGAGGAGTGCTGCCCCGCAGAGGACGAAGGCTCCGGCTCCCAACCCGACGCCCGGTACGTCCGTCGCGATGACTGCCGACTGCATGACCGCGGCGACTCCCATCACGACCGTTGTCCACAACACTCCGACGGCCGGACGCACCACGGCGGCGCGGCCCGGAACGAAGAGACCCAGCGCGGCGACCAGCAGTACGGCAGCGGCGAGCAGGACAAGTCGAGACGAAAGAATCGACGGTTCCGGGATTCCCTCCGGCAACGACAGAACCGGAAGGACCGCGCCCAAGGCTGCCACTGCTGCCGTGACAACTGCGCCGATTCCGGCCACGCGGTGGAGTCGGTTCACCCGTGCCTGCGCTGCCCGGGACTGAGCCACCATGACTGCTTTGAGCGCCCCCTTCGTCGTCTTCGCGGGAGCGCGGTCCGCACTGGCGGCGGGAATCGCATCAGCTTCGCGTCTGGACGCCAGATAGTGCGCCGAAACTCCGATGACGACGATGACTACCGCTGCCAGCGCCCCGACGACGGAACCCGAGCCGACCCCGATCCGATCACCGGCCGCGAAACCCGCCACCACCCTGGTGCCGCTGACTGCCAGTGCGCCGAGACCGACACCGATCAGCGCGCCGCAGCCAACCGGCAGCGAGATGGACGTCAAAGCCGCCGCGACCGCCACGAGTACCGCGACGCCGACCAATCCCGTACCGACAGCGGTGGCCGCCGCCGAGTCGACGAGTGGTTTCACCAGGAAGATCGGATCCTGCGAACTGAAGGAAGGACCGAACAGGGAGAGCACGAACACCACTGCGGCCAGAATCAGCAGCGCTGTCGGCCACCCGCCGATCCGCCCGCCAACCGATCGCCCGTCGAATTCTGCGGCGCGCGCACTGCCGTATCCGTCTCGTTCCGATTCACGATGGACGACCATGAGCCCGAGAACACCGGCCAAGACAAGAAGTCCGTGGCCGACGAGCGCGAGGTAGGCACCCGGACCCGCATCGATCGAACCCGCAGAAATCGGACGGAAAAGGTCCAAGCGGTTTGCATCGATTGCGTCGACGAACAACTGGACGTCCAGAATTGCCGCCCCGAGCGCCACCGCGCCGATACCTGCCAGGAGTCCACCGGCAAAGGCGGGTCTGCGTCCGGAAGCAAGCACTGCAACCAACGGCACGATGATCGTGCAGACAGCGGCGAAGAGAGCTGCAGAAGCAAGAGCCCCCGTCGTGTCGATCCCTCGGCCACTCCCGACTCCGACGACGGGACCGGCCGCGACTGCGAGGGCTCCGAGCAATCCGGTTGCCGCCGCGAGGGGCGCACCGGACTTCATTCGGGGGTCGTCGAAACGCGCCTGCGACGTAGTTCCAGGTGTTGTGGACACTCGATCGACGGTAGTGCCTGGGTGGACCGGTGATCCGGTTGTGACACGCTTGATCACGAAACGAGATGATTCGTCCGTTTTGCCCGAATCGACATATTCCCAGGTCAAGCTGTGAGGCACGTCACATAATCGGACAGGTTTCCGCTACGGCTTGCGCCCATCGCAATCATTTCGTTACCGTCAGTCGGTCTAAGTCACGGGCTGATCACGAACTCGAGGAGAGAACCGGCATATGCATCACCGCAGCCAGTTCACCGCTAGTAGGTTCTCGAACCCAGCACATGACGAGGTCACGACCACTTATCCAACGCACTCGGCCAGGCGTTACACCGAGACTAAAAGTTCTGAGATCTCTACCGATATGTTCATTCGAAATTCATCCTCCACGTCGTCAGAATCCGACTCTCACGAGTTCGTCGAGTCCGACGTGATCAGCGCTCCCACTTACTCCTCCTCCGCACCGACAGTCGATGTCGAATCTCCGGTTCGCCGCAGCGGTGCCCACCGACTCCCCACTCCTCCCTCCGCCCTCAAGGGCCGCGCCGCCGTTCTGGCCGTTGCAGCCGGCGCAGTTGTCGCTGCGGGCCAGGCAGTCATCAACGACGGTTCCTCTTCCGCCGCCGACCACTCGGAAGTTGCACTCGCCAACGAGTCCTCCGCGATCGGCACCACCGCAGAACCGCAGGCCGCTCAATTCGCTCCGGCCACCTCCACGGCAGCCACCACCGAAGCCGACGCTCCCCAGGTCCTCAACGTCGCAGCGCCGACCGATCTTTCCCAGTTCAGCAACCTGCTTGCCAAGGGCCAGCGTTTCAGTGACGAGCGCGCCGCACGCGAAGCCGCTGCCCGTCGCCCGCTGTTCGTCCTGCCCGCAGTCGGAACCTTCACGTCCAACTTCGGTACCCGCTGGGGCACCCTGCACGCGGGCGTCGACATCGCTGCCCCGATCGGGACGCCCATCGTCGCCGTCGCCGACGGCAAGGTCATCGATTCGGGCCCGGCTTCCGGATTCGGCATGTGGGTCCGTCTGCAGCATGCGGACGGAACGATCACCGTCTACGGCCACATCGACACGTCGACCGTCACCGTCGGTCAGCAGGTCATGGCCGGCGACCAGATCGCCACTGTCGGCAACCGCGGCTTCTCCACCGGCCCGCACCTTCACTTCGAGGTTCACCTCGCCGGCGAGAACAAGATCGATCCCCTCCCCTGGCTCGCCTCGCGCGGCATCAGCCTCGGTATCGAGCAGGACTGATCGCGAACCCATCACTTCTGAAAAAAACTTCCGGCCCGCACCTTTTCAGGTGCGGGCCGGAAGTTTTCGTCTGCCTTCTACAGCTTCACCATCGGCACACCGCCGATGAGCATCAACCGCACCTTGCCCGCGCTACCGAAGTCGATGGTGACCGTCGCGGTGGGTCCGGTGCCCTTGGTTTCGAGAACGGTACCCAGACCGTACTTGTCGTGACTGACGCGATCACCCGTGGTGAGGACCAGAACGTTGTTGCGGCCACGCGCGGCTCCGAAACTGGGAGTCGACGCAGCCTTGCCTGACCCTCCCCCATAACCCTGTCCGCCGCCGTAACCCTGGCCACCCTGGCTGCCGTAGCGGCTTCCGCTGCCGTAACCCGGCCTGCCACTACCGAATCCACCACCGGTGCCCGGATCCTCGCGGCGCCAGTTGATCAGGTCCTCCGGGATCTCCTGAATGAACCGTGACGCCGGGTTCTGGATCGGTTGCCCCCATGCCGAACGCATGATCGCGCGCGTCAGGTACAGGCGCTGCCTGGCTCGGGTGATGCCGACGTAGGCAAGTCGACGCTCTTCGGACAGCTCTGCAGGATCGCCGAGGGCGCGCATGTGCGGGAACTGCCCGTCCTCCCAGCCGGTGACGAAGACGACCGGGAACTCGAGGCCCTTGGCGGTGTGAAGCGTCATCATGGTCACGACGCCGTCGTCGGAGTCCGGTAGTTGATCGGCGTCGGCGACAAGCGATACGCGTTCGAGGAACGCGGCGAGCGAACCCGGATCGGGTTCACCTTCGCGCATGGCTGCCGTTTCCTCGTCGTCCGGATCTATCAGCCCCGCCGCGTTTCGTGCGTCGGAACTGAATTCTCTTGCCACACTGACGAGTTCGTTCAAGTTGTCGAGCCGAGCGCCGTCCTGCGGATCGCTGCTCGCCGCCAGTTCGGCGCGATAGCCGGTTCGCTCGAGCACCGCCTCGGCGACCTCACCGATGTCACCGAGCTCGAAGGGTTCGTCCTCGTCGGCCGCTGCTGTCGGCAGCAGGGCCCGCAGTCCGTCCATCATCTCGAGGAACGACGCGATGGCCTTCTGTGAACGCGTATTGAGCAGCGCCACTTTGCCTTCCGCGCCGTCGCGCAGTGCGGCGGCGAAGCTGATGTTGCGGTGCTCGGAGTGCACGGCGACGCAGGCTTCGGCTCGATCACCGATACCGCGTCGTGGTGTGTTGAGAATGCGTCGCAGGCTCACGGTGTCGTCTTCGTTGGCGAGGACGCGCAGGTACGCGACGATGTCCCGAACTTCCTTGCGTTCGTAGAAGCGAACGCCGCCGACCACCTTGTACGGCACACCGAGTCGGATGAAGATTTCCTCGAGCGCACGTGAGGAGTTGTTGGTCCGGTAGAAGACCGCGATGTCGGCGAACTTGGTCTCGCCCTGGTCCACCAGACGATCGATCTCCGAGGCGACGAACGATGCTTCGTCGTGCTCGTTGTCTGCAACGTAACCGACGATCAGTTCGCCCTCACCGGAATCGGTCCACAGGCGCTTTTCTCGTCGTCCGGTGTTCTTGGAGATCACGGAGTTGGCTGCCGAGAGGATGTTCTGCGTCGAGCGGTAGTTCTGTTCGAGCAGGATGGTTCGGGCGTCCGGGTAGTCGCGTTCGAACTCTTCGATGTTGCGGATGGTGGCTCCGCGGAATGCGTAGATCGACTGATCGGCGTCACCGACGACACACAGCTCGGCCGGTGCAACAGCGTGGTCGGACTCACCGGCTCCACCGACCAGTTCACGCACCAGCATGTACTGCGCGTGGTTGGTGTCCTGGTACTCGTCGACGAGTACGTGACGGAAGCGGCGACGGTAGTACTCGGCGATCTGCGGAAACGCCTGCAAGAGCGCAACGGTCTCGCCGATGAGGTCGTCGAAGTCGAGTGCGTTCGCAGCACGCAGTCGCTGTTGGTAGTGGCCGTAGACCTTGGCGATCAGTCGCGGCAGTTCCGCCGGATCCTGATCGGCCGCGACAACGGCTTCTTCCGGTCCGACGAGTTCGTTCTTGAGGTTGGAGATGTGCGTGGCGAGAAGCCGCGCGGAGAATCGTTTGGTGTCGAGCTCGAGGTCCTTCGAGATCATCGTCAGCAGTCGACGCGAGTCGTCGGAATCGTAGATCGAGAAATTCGAGTTGAGACCGGGCAGGAGCGCCGCCTGTGCCCGCAGGATGCGAACACAACTCGAGTGGAACGTCGATACCCACATGGCGTTTGCGCGCGGTCCGACAAGCGCGGCCACACGCTCACGCATCTCGGCCGCAGCCTTGTTGGTGAAGGTGATGGCCAGGATCTGACCGGGAGTGATACCCCGTTCGGCCAACAGATAGGCGATGCGACGCGTCAGCACTGCCGTCTTGCCCGAGCCGGCACCCGCAACGATCAGCAACGGCGAACCGGTATGGACCACGGCCTCGCGTTGCTGCGGGTTGAGCCCCTCGAGGAGGGCGTCCGAACCCGCGTCGTGTCCCCGCGCGCCGCCCCCGTCGTGATGGGAATGTCCGTCGTGCTCACCGAGTGCTGGGTACGTGTTCATCGCCTGTCCACGCTACCGGCGTCCACCGACACGGTCGTCAGTGCGTCCACCTGCTGGTAGAGGCACTTGGATTCCTTGTGTCGAACATGGCAAACTGGACGCTATGTTCAGCATTTCCGTTCGCGACAACGCGGCCGACCCCGTCGGTCCGCTGTGGCGTTACTTTACGTGCCCCGGACTTCGGTGCACGTGATCTGAACAGCTCACCCGCCCCTGGTCCGAATCGGATCCGGGGCATTTTCGTCAGTGTGCCTGGATCGGTAACGACCCGAGCCGAGACCACGATCCACGCAGTAGGAAGAGGAGACGAATAGCAATGAGCACCCAGGCTGCAGCACCCAATGGAAATACTGTAAATACTGTAAATACTGCTCCGACGGACGTCGAGATCCCCCAGAGTGAGGCGGAGATCGACGAACTACGGAAAGAAATCGACCGTCTCGACGCCGAGATCCTCGCGGCCATCAAACGCCGCTCCGAGGTCTCCCAGATCATCGGCCGCACCCGGATGGCATCGGGTGGTCCGCGTCTGGTGCACAGCCGGGAGATGAAGGTCCTCGAACGGTTCAACGAGCTAGGCCAGGAAGGCCATACCCTCGCGATGCTGCTCCTGCGTCTGGGCCGAGGACGCCTGGGCCACTAGCGCACACGCCGATCATTCACGAACGGCCACATCGGATTGCCTCTGGCAGTCCCGATGTGGCCGTTCGCGTGTGTATCAGCTCTCGAGCGCGATGTACTTCGTGTCGAGGTACTCCTCGATCCCCTCGGTCCCGCCCTCGCGGCCGAATCCGGATTCCTTCACACCACCGAACGGCGCTGCCGCGTCCGAGATCACTCCGCGGTTGACGCCGATCATTCCTGATTCCAGAGCGTCGGAAACTCGAAGTGCACGGTCGAGATCCTTCGTGAAGATGTACGCGGCCAATCCGAATTCGGTGTCGTTGGCGGCCGCTATTCCCTCGGCTTCGGTATCGAAGCCCGTGATTGCGGCGACGGGTCCGAACACTTCTTCCTTCAGAATCCGTGCACTCGCCGGAACGTCGGCCAGCACCGTGGCGGGATAGAAGTACCCTTCACCACCTGGCGCTTCGCCGCCCAGTCGCACCTTTGCCCCGGCATTCACCGCGTCTGCGACCAGCTCTGCGACGGTGTCGAGCTGATTCTGGTTGATCAACGGCCCGAGCTTGGTCTCCGGGTCGGTACCGGGTCCCATCGTGAAAGCCGCCATCTTCTCGGTCAGTTTGGTGGTGAACTCTTCACGCACCGCATTGGCGACGTGGAACCGGTTGGCGGCGGTGCAGGCTTCGCCCCCGTTGCGGAGCTTGGCCAGGACCGCACCCTCGACGGCCTTGTCGACGTCCGCGTCGTCGAACACCACGAAGGGTGCGTTGCCGCCCAGTTCCATCGACGTGCGGAGCAACCGCTTCGCGGACTTCTCCACGAGCATCTTGCCGACGCCGGTGGACCCGGTGAAGGTGAGCTTGCGCAATCGCGGATCGTCGATGAGCGGGCCGGTCACTTCACCGGATTTCGACGTCGGCAACACCGAGAGGACACCGTCGGGTAGCCCTGCCTCGGCCATGAGCTGGGCGAGCAGCAGCATCGTCAACGGGGTCTCCGAGGCGGGCTTGACGATGATCGTGCATCCGGCAGCCAAGGCCGGTCCGATCTTCCGGGTACCCATCGCCAACGGGAAATTCCAGGGCGTGATGGCCAGACACGGTCCGACCGGCGCCTTGGTGACGAGGATCCGGCCGTTGCCCGCCGGCGCCGGTGTGTAGCGCCCGCCGATGCGAACGGCCTCCTCGCTGAACCACCGGAAGAACTCCGCCCCGTACTTCACCTCGGCGCGACTTTCGGCGAGTGCCTTGCCCATTTCGAGGGTCATCAGCAGCGCCACGTCCTCGGCGCGCTCGGTGATCTTCTCGAAGACGGCTCGCAGGATTTCTCCACGCTCGCGCGCAGGTGTGCTCGCCCATTTCGGGGAGACGGCCACTGCTTCGTCGAGGGCGCGCAGCGCGTCCGCGGGGCTCGCATCGGCGACATCGGTCAACGGTTTCCCGGTCGACGGATCCGACACCGGGAAGGTCGCGTTGTTCTCCGCGGGCACGAACCGGCCGCCGACGAACAACTGGGTGGGAACTGATCGAATGAATTCGAATGTGTCCATGGGTTCCATGATGCTCGCCGGAGCCGCCTACGTCTGCGGGCGAGTAAGACTCGCGAGGAAGTTTCCAGCCGGTGCCACTAAAGTCGATGATCGTGAGCACTGATATCACCGGAACCTCAGCCTGGCAGAAACTGCGCGCTCATTACGCCGACATCGAAGGCGTTCACCTGCGAGAACTCTTCCAGGACGATCCAGCCCGAGGGCGAGAGCTGACGATCGACGCCGGTGATCTTCACATCGACTACAGCAAGCATCGTGTCAGCCGCGAGACTCTCGCGCTGCTCGTCGACCTTGCCCGCGAAGCCGGCGTCGAAGCACGACGCGACGCGATGTTCGCGGGCGATCACATCAACACTTCGGAAGACCGCGCCGTGCTTCACACAGCGCTGCGTCTGCCGAAGGATTCTGGTCTGACCGTCGACGGTCAGGACGTCGTCGCGGACGTTCACGAGGTTCTGGACGCGATGGGCGCTTTCGCGGATCGCGTGCGCAGTGGCGAGTGGACCGGCGCCACCGGCAAGCGAATCCGCACCATCGTCAACATCGGCATCGGTGGTTCCGACCTCGGGCCCGTGATGGTTTATCGCGCGCTACGGCATTACGCCGACGCCGGAATCAGCGTCCGGTTCGTCTCCAACATCGACCCTGTCGATCTGGTCGGGCAGCTCGACGACCTCGATCCGGAGACGACGCTCTTCATCGTCGCGTCCAAGACCTTCTCCACCCTCGAGACGCTCACCAACGCGACCGCGGCAAAGCGTTGGCTGTTCGCCGGCCTGGGCAGCGAAGACGTCTCTGCCGTAGCCAAGCATTTCGTCGCAGTCTCCACCCACGGTGACCGCGTGGCGGAGTTCGGCATCGACACCGCGAACATGTTCGGTTTCTGGGATTGGGTCGGCGGGCGCTACTCGGTCGACTCGGCAATCGGCTTGTCGGTCATGTGCGCTGTCGGACCCGTTCGTTTTGCGGAGTTCCTCGACGGTTTCCACCAGATCGACACGCATTTCCGAAACCAACCGCTCGAGCAGAACGCGCCGGTCCTCCTCGGACTCATCGGGCTCTGGTACTCCAACTTCTTCGGCGCTCAGTCCCGCGCAGTTCTGCCGTACTCCAACGACTTGTTGCGCTTTCCCGCGTACCTGCAGCAGCTGACCATGGAATCCAACGGCAAGTCGGTGCGCGCCGACGGCTCACCGGTAACCACGTCCACCGGTGAGATCTTCTGGGGCGAGCCTGGAACCAACGGGCAGCACGCGTTCTATCAGCTCCTGCATCAGGGCACCTGGCTCGTGCCTGCCGATTTCATCGGGTTCGCGGAATCCACCGACGATCTACCGACGGCGGACGGCACGGGATCCATGCACGATCTGCTCATGAGTAACTTCTTCGCTCAGACCAAGGTTCTTGCGTTCGGCAAGACGGCCGAAGAGATCGCGTCGGAGGGCACGGCTCCGGAGTTGGTGCCGCACAAGGTGATGCCAGGCAACCGGCCCTCGAGCACCATCTTGGCGAAGGAATTGACACCCTCGGTCGTCGGTCAGTTGATCGCCCTCTACGAGCATCAGGTGTTTGTCGAAGGTGCTGTGTGGGGTGTCAATCCGTTCGATCAGTGGGGCGTCGAACTCGGCAAGACACAAGCGCTGGAACTTGGGCCTGCACTCTCTTCCGAAAAGGCACCCGGCGACCTCGGCGACACATCTACAGATGCTCTGGTGCAGTGGTACCGCAAGGAGCGCGGACGCGCCTGACTTCACGCGGCGGCGGGGCCGAACCAACTCTCCGTTGTGTACACACGTCCGGATCGGTCGACGAGCCGAGCGCGAAGTTCTTGCTGTTCAACCCATTTGATCGCGCTGATGCCTCGGATCAACGCTGCTTCGCTCGCGGCATACGCCCACACAGCATCGTCCGCGATCACCGAGACCTGCGCCCACTCCGTGGAGGGCCGCTCTTGGTTGGGTTCCCAGGAGGGCAGCTCTACCGCCCGCGCCGTCGCCATCGCCGTTCCGTTGATCAGCTCGACTTCTTCGCTGCCCGGCACCGGAATCTGCCAGCCACCGGCCGGTGCATGGCCGGCAGTGGCGATCACGTCGCCGATCCGGACGGCAACGCCACATTGCAATTCGGCAGCGACGATCTGCGCGGCGCGATCGACGGTGTCCGCCTTGGCAACTCCGGTGATGTCGAACGACGCACCCCACGGCGCGTACACCACGTCACCGTCGAGTTGTACGTCCTCGAACGTCGGGGTCGGGTGTACCGGAGGGATGGATTCGTCCTCGGAGTAATTGTCGGCAAGCGGATTGACTGCACCGCCTGTCATACGGGCCGCCCACAGCGCCGACCGCAGCAGAGCCGACATACGTCGTGTCACTTTGACGGGAGTTCCCTGAGCGAGATTCACGGCGTGAATCTCGGCGTCGCCCCGGCGAAGGTCGCACACCGTCTCGGTTTCGTCGATGGCAGCTGCGATCAACGCGTGCGCAGTGGGCAGCGCAGCGCCCTCGGTGACGTCCACCTCCACGGCGGAATCCCACATCGCCCACTTCTCGACACTGACCATGCCAGTCCTGCCCTTTCAAACACCGCGTTGTAACCAGTATGCGCCGGTCAGCAAGTCCCGTGCCATAAGCAGCTGATCCGGGTCGAGGTAGGCATGGTGCACGATATGCCGCATTTCGACAGCCGAGACAGGGTCGGGACAGGGTCGAATCGGAAGATCTGTGCGACAGAATTGCCGCCGGTCACTGTCACCCTCTGCACCGCCCTGACTGGCGTCTAGCCGCAACGGACTCCGACCACTACAGACGCAACAGGCAATTCCGACTCGAAAGATGCAGAGATGACACTCGACGTGCCCTTCCGGGAGTGCTCCGTCACGAGACCTGCGTGTCGTCGCCGAAGGCTGCCGAACATGTCGGGGCACAGGCCGACGGCGCCGACAGCACCGTATGAAATAGTGGCGATCGACGAGATGTACTGCGCTCCAACATCGATGACATACCAATCGGACGCTTTTCGGAAGGCGCCGACTTCGAACGGAGCCACCGAGGAACACCTGACCGACGGGTCGACGCACCCGACCGCCCACTCGCGAATGACAAAAAGTACGCGCCCGTTACTACTCGCGGGCGTCGAGTCGATCACCGAGTAAGGACGGCGCGCCAACTCCGCGGAACGCAGCGGCCGTCGCCGGCCGACAGTTCTCGCACGTTACAGACAAAGCCGACATGCATCGACCCCCTCGGATAGGACCGGCCGAAAGAACCTGCAGCACAACGGGGTAACCACCACTGTTTTGCTTATACGCCACCCCCTCACCGCTTGGCAAAACGAACGGTCAGTACGCGGTGTAAATCACATACTTTGCAAAGTCTTTGGAATGTCGCCGCACCAAATATCCGCAGGTGAAAGGACTTTCGACCGGAGTCCAGAATAACCGTGTCGTCTACTATGTGAAAACTGCGAAGTAGCTGTGACGCTGGGTCACGCTCGAGGGAGGAATTGTGACCGATTCATTCAAGGACCGCTTGAACGCCTTGTACCCGGCCACAGCCCCTAGACTCACCAACGCACAAGTTGTGGAAGCTCTTTCACAACGAGGATGCAAGATTTCGACACCGTACCTCTCGCAACTTCGAAGTGGTGTGCGCACAAATCCGTCCGAGCAGGTCGTTTTGGCATTGGCCGATTACTTCGGCGTTGCCGCCGAGTACTTCTTCGGTCCGACGCCTCGACACGATCCCGAACTGATTCCGGAAGAAGACCGTTCGGTTGTCGAAGAGTTCCACGACAGCGAATTACGTTCTCTGGCCATCAAAGCGGTCGATCTCTCCCCTGAATCGCAAGATTTGCTCTCGTCCATTGCGGAGAAACTTCGCTCGTCCGAAGGACTCCCGGCCGTCCCTCCGGATTGCAGCACGTACACCCCACCGTTCACGCGCGACTAGTCCAGGGTGAACGTCAGCGAGTCAACCGGCCCAATAGTGCCGAGGCGGTGACGATTCCGAGCAGCGCTGCCCCGATCAGCACGCCGAAGTCGACGGCGTAATCGGTCGGCATTCCGATGAGCAGACCCCGCAGCGCTGACACCTCGTAGCTCAGCGGGTTTATGCGGCTGAGCCACTGAACCCACGTCGGCATGAGTTCGACCGGGTACAGCGCGTTGGAGGCAAAGAACAGTGGCATGGTGATTGCCTGCCCGATGCCCATCAATCGATCTCGTTTGAGCACGATTCCCGCGATCGCGACCGACAAGCAGGCAAAAAACGCGGAGCCCAGGACAACGACGACCACGACTCCGAGCAGTTTGAGCGGGTTCCACGTCAAGCTCACGCCCAACAGTGCCGCCACGATGACGACCACCACTGCCTGCGCGACAGCGCGGATACCGGCGGCAAATGCCTTACCGGTCACCAATGCAGCGCGGGGCGTCGGCGTGACCATCAATTTGGTGAGGACTCCCGCGTCACGCTCCCAGATGATCTGGATTCCGTAGAAGATCGCAACAAAAAGAGCGGACTGCGCGATGATGCCCGGCGCGAGAAAGTCGAGATAAGGAACGTCGCCGGTCGGGATCGCTCGGATATGACTGAACGTCTGACCGAAGATCACCAACCAGAGGATCGGCTGTATTGCGCGCGTGACCAATTCAGATCGATCGTGTCGCAACTTCTGCACTTCCACGAGGCAGAATGTGTAAATTCTCGACAGCAATCGAGCAAAACCGTTGGTAGTGGGATCAGCCCAAGCGGCGCGCTGTGCGACGGGCAGTGCGGACATCGCGGAGACCTCCTGACTTGTCGCCGAAGAGATCGTCGCCGGTGTAATGACGGAAAACGTCTTCGAGAGTGGCGTCCGGTCCCAGTTCGGCGGCCAACTCACTCGGCTCGCCCACTGCGCGAAGTTCACCGTGATGCATCAACGCAACTCGATCACACAACTCGTCGGCTTCTTCCATGTAGTGCGTAGTGAGCAGGACGGTCATGCCGTACTGCTTCTGCATCTCTGTCACTCGCTGCCAGACGGATTCGCGGGCAATGGGATCCAACCCCACCGTCGGTTCGTCGAGTACCAGAAGCGACGGCCGGTTCACCAGTGCCTGCGCAAGTTCGAGCCGTCGCACCATCCCGCCGGAAAAGCTCGACGCGAGACGATCCGCCGATTCGAGCAGATCCACCATCTCGAGCGCCTGGTCGACGCGCTCGCGTCGTTCGGACCGCGGAACGTCGTACAGTCGCGCGAACCAGGTCACGTTCTCGCGTGCGGTCAATGCGCCTTCGATCGAGAGCTGTTGTGGCACGTACCCGAGGCAGCGCCGAATGGTCATTGCTTCGGTACGAACGGATCGACCGAGAATTCGAATGTCGCCCTCCTGCAGGGGAAGCAGGGTGTTGAGCAACCTGATCGTCGTCGTCTTTCCTGCACCGTTGGGACCGAGCAGTCCGAAGCATTCCCCGGCTTTGACGACCAGGCTCAGGTCGTCCACCGCGCGGCGATCGCCGAACTTGTATGTGACCGAGTCGATCTCGACCGCGGGTGCGCCAGGGTCGGGCAGGTGTGCCGCGCGGCTCTTCCACCACTGTGTCAGCATCTCACTGCCCCTCACCTTCTGATCCGGCTGCTGCCAGAGCGCTCGCCAATCGAGACAGGGCCGGTAACGCAGCCTCGATTCTCGCCCTGTCTTCTGCGGTCAGAGTCGACAATGCCTGACCGACAATCACACTCCGACGATCACGCCACACCTCGACGCGGGCGCGCGCCTCGTCCGAGAGCACCAATCGCGCGACGCGGCGATCGGCCTGGTCGGCGACGCGTTCGATCACTCCCTCGTCGACCAGTTGACGAACCAAGGTGGACACCGTATTTGCCGCGACGCCCAATCGCCCGGCAGCCTCGGCCACGGACAGACCCGGGTTGCGCCGTAGCAACCTGACGAGTTCGATCTGGGCGCCGGCGAGCGGTCGTTCCGCAAACGGCCGCCCCGACGCCTTCCTGGTTCCCCGACGCAATTGACCGAGCGCCTCGAGGACGTCATCGGCAAGATCTGCTCCGCTTTCATCCACAACCTCACAATAGCTCTGTCACAGAGCTATTGTCGAGGGATCGATCACCAGCGTTTTCAGCTCGTCCGCAACGGGTATCCCCGATTGCTCGTCCCGAGCACTCCCGCCCAGAACGGAGACGTCATGCGCAGACAGTGGTTGTTCGCGACGGTTGCGAGTACCGCCCTCGTCCTCACCGGTTGCTCGCCCGACGCCCTCGATTCCGGGGACAGCGCGGACAACGTCACCGCCATCTCGACGTCGCTGTCACCACCTGCCGCTGCCGATGCACCCTTGCTGAAGACCGCAGACTCCCCGCTCGGGACGATCGCCGTCGACGGCGAGGGCATGACGGTCTACGTCTACAACCCGGACGAGGAGAACTCCCAAGCCGGCTCGTGCGACGAAGCGTGCCTGCGTTATTGGCCCGCGGTCACCTCGGTCACCGATTCACCGATCGTCGAAGGGATCGACGCGGTGATCGGCACCGTCGACGGACCCGAGGGATCATTCCAGATCACCGTCAACGGCAAGCCCGTCTATCGGTATCTCGACGACAAGGTTCCCGGCGACATGCTCGGGCAGAGCGTCGGCAGCCTGTGGTGGATGATCAACGCTGCCGGGAACCCCGTGTTCGAAACGGAGTAGGCGTCAGTTGTACGGCTGCCGAGCGGTTTCCGGGTCACCGTACGTGATTGCCCGTTCCCGACGAGTTTTCGACGCCAAGGTTGCACCCCAGTTCAGCACCGTGCTGGCGCGGTTGCGGAACCCGGCGAGAAACGCGATGTGGATGATTCCCCAGGACACCCATCCGATGAACCCGGACAACTGAACCGGCCCTGCCTGAAGCAACGCGTGGCGACGCGAGATGTAGGCCGCAGTTCCAAGATCGCGGTACTTGAAAGGCTTTCGGTTGGGTGCACCGTTTTCGACGGTGGCCGCGATCCTGGCCCCGGCGTGCCGGCCACCCTGCATCGCAACCTCGGCCACCCCGGCAAGCTTGTCACGAGACATGAGGTCGCCAACCACGTAGACGTTCGGGTGACCGGGGACGGTCAGATCGGCTTCCACTTCGATGCGGCCACCGCCGACCTGCTTCACACCCAGTGCTGTGGCCAAGGCCTCGGCGAATGGCACTGCTTCGACGCCCGCAGTCCACAGAATCGTCCGAGTCTCGTACTGCCGCTTCTCTTTTGTCTTCTTGTCCGTCGTCTCGATGCTGGTCTCGCACACGTCGGTGACGTGCACACCGAGGTGAGTCTCGACGCCTATCCCGTCGAGAGTGCGTTTGGCTGCAGCCGAGAGCTTGCGACTGAACGAGGGCAACACACGATCGTCCCCGTGGAAAAGCAGCACCCGCGCCTCGTCCGGGTCGATGGACCGGAACTCGTTGGTCAGCGCGTGCATCGCCAATTCACGGATCTGCCCGGCCAATTCGACACCGGTCGGCCCGCCGCCCGCCACGGCGAAGGTCAGCCACGGTCGACGCTCCTCCGCCGTCGGGAGCGATTCGGCCATCTCGAACGCGGCAATGAGACTGCGTCTGATCGCCAGAGCGTCGTCGAGGGTTTTCATCCCCGGCGCCCATTTGATGAACTCGTCCTGACCGTGGTACGACTGCCGCATTCCGGCCGCCACGATCAGATAGTCGTACGGCAATTCGAAGGTCGACCCGTCGAAGCGGCTGGCGGTCAGTATCCCGGCATCCGCGTCCACCGACTTTGCCTCGCCCAGAACGACGTTCGTATTCTTGTTGTCTTCGAGTAGATGACGCAGCGGACTTGCGATCTGCCCTTCGGAGAGCAGGCCGGTGGCGCACTGGTAGAGCAACGGCTGGAAGACATGGCTGGTTCCCCGGTCGATCAGAACCACCTCGACGTCTGCCTTCTTGAGTCGTCTCGCCGCGTACAGCCCACCGAAGCCGCCACCGACGATCACTACCCGGGGCTTGCCGTTCGAGATGTGGATGCTCATCAGACAAACCTCGCTGTCACGGAGTTGGGCAGGAATCGTAGGGCCGCATCTATCCCCTGCCACTTGAGGCCGGGCAGCGCCGCCCGTGTGGTTTCCTTCTCGATGGCGTCGACCATCGCGCTGACGCCTTCGTCCAAACTGGCCATGAGCGCAGCATCGTCGCCGGCGCCGGCGGACATGTCGGTCTTGATGAAGCCTGGCAGCAACGTGGTGACCCGAATGGGTTTGCGCGACAACTCGATACTGAGCGCCTCCCCCAGAGCCGCTACCCCTGCCTTGCTCGCCGAGTAGGCCGCCTTCGGCCCGGGTAGCCCCCGATCCGCGCTGATCGAGGACACGAGAACCAGGTGTCCGGCGTCCTGCGCGCGGAAGATCTCGAGTGCAGCTTCACACTGCGAAAGCGCACCGACAAAATTCGTCTGCGCTGTTGCGAGATTCGCGTGCGCTTTGCCGGTACCGATCTTCGCGCCCTTGCCGAGCCCGGCATTGACGATCACTCGGTCCAGACCGCCCAGCTCGTCGCGAAGCTCGCCGAAAACTCGGACGACGGAATCGTGTTCGGTCACATCGAGTTCGCGCACTGCGACGCTGATCGACGGGAACTGGGCCACCAACTCCTCGCGCAGCGTGTC
Source organism: Rhodococcus sp. NPDC057135 (assembly GCF_042670865.1). NCBI lineage: Bacteria > Bacillati > Actinomycetota > Actinomycetes > Mycobacteriales > Nocardiaceae > Rhodococcus > Rhodococcus sp. NPDC057135. The sequence goes on along the minus strand of NZ_JBHUUU010000003.1, from coordinate 347,593 downwards.
GAGGCGATCCCTCCGCCGGGCACACAGCGCGAGATCGCGACCTGCTGCGGCAAATCTCCTGGCCATCTCCTCCCCGAGACCCGAACTGGCACCCGTGATCAAAATCTTCTGCCGCGTCATGGGTGCAACTGTAGCCACCATCGAGCTCTCGTACCCGGCAGTAACCGAGCGAACTCGGACCGATCCGGCATACCGTGGAGCAATGACCGACGAATTCGATGTCATCGTGATCGGCGGTGGGCCTGCTGGTGAGAACGCCGCCGCATACGCCATCGCCGGGAGTAATCGCACCGCCGCAATCGTGGAACACGAACTGGTCGGCGGTGAATGCTCGTATTGGGCCTGTATGCCCAGCAAGGCGTTACTGCGTCCAGGGCAGGTCCTCGAAGCGGCCGACGCCTTGCCCGGTATCCCGGCCGGACCGCTGGACGTCGAGGCCGTCCTGAAACGGCGCGACTCGTTCACCCACAACCACGACGATTCGTCCCAGGTCGACTGGGCAACCTCCGTGGGTATCACCGTGATCAAAGGCCACGGAGTGATCGACGGCGAGCGAGCAGTGACCGTCGACGGCACCCGTAAGCTCCGCGCCCGCCAGGCAGTCGTACTCGCCACGGGTACAACTGCCACCGTCCCGAAGACACCGGGATTGCGCGAGGCGCTCCCGTGGACCTCGCGCGACGCCACCAACCTGCACGAGGTTCCGTCGCGAGTGGCGGTCATCGGCGGCGGAGTGGTCGCAACGGAGTGCGCAACGTGGTTGTCGTCGTTCGGCGCTCACGTGACGCTGCTCGTGAGGGGCGATGCTCTCTTGAAATCAGCAGAACCGTTTGCCGGAACGATGGTTGCCGAAGCACTCGGCGCCCGCGGTGTGGACGTTCGACTGAGCACTGACGTCAACTCGGTCTCACGCCCCGATGCCAAGGACACCGGCGAAGGCCACATCCACGGAGGACCCGTCAGCATCGAGACCTCTTCCGGCGTGATCGAGGTCGACGAGGTCATCGTCGCGGCGGGCCGCGGCCCGACCTCTGCCGATCTCGGCTTGTCCGCCATCGGCCTCGAGGACGGCAAGTACGTCACCACCGACGACCACCTCTGCGCCCAAGGTGAGTGGCTCTACGCAGTCGGCGACATCAACGGCCGTTCACCCCTGACCCACATGGGCAAGTATCAAGCGAGAGTGTGCGGAGACGTCATTGCGGCGCGAGCCGAGAGTCGCGGACTGCGCGGACCTCGATACACGGCGTCGGCCGACAACGAGCAGGTTCCCCAGGTGGTATTCACCTCACCCGAGATCGCCTGGGTGGGACGCACCGAGAAGAAAGCTCGCGACGACGGCTACGACGTCGAAGTCGTGGAGATCGAACTCGCCGTCGCGGGATCTTCACTGCTGCGTGACGACTACTCGGGACGCGCGAAGTTGGTGATCGACAAGGCCACCGACGTGATCCTCGGCGCTACCTTCGCCGGGCCCGAGGTATCCGAACTGGTGCATGCGGCGACAATCGCGGTGGTCGGCGCCGTACCACTGGAAACTCTGTGGCATGCGGTGCCCTCCTATCCGACGGTCAGTGAGGTCTGGCTTCGATTGCTGGAGGCTCGCCGCTGACGCGATCCCGAAGTACGTATAGTCGCGACATGGCGTCCGACATACTTGTGACCACGGCCGACGGCATTCTGCGCGGCCGACGGGTGGGAAAACTTCGTGCCTGGCGCGGAATTCCCTACGCCCGGCCGCCGGTCGGAACACTGCGTCTGACGCGGCCGCAGCCGGTCACGTCGTGGTCCGGAGAACGCGACGCGACCAGATTCGGCGACGCGTCTGTCCAGCACAAGAAGGGGCTGCTGCTCGCGCCCGGGAAGTACCAGCCCAGCAGCGAAGACTGCCTGACGCTCAACGTGCTCGCTCCCGCGAACACCGGAAGTACTCCGCGTCCCGTCATGGTTTTCATCCACGGCGGGGCCAACACCATCGGAACCTCCGCCACCGGCCTGTACTCCGGTGTGTCCCTCGTCGAACGCGGCGACGTCGTCTACGTCTCGATCAACTACCGGCTCGGCGCTCTGGGCTACCTCGATTTCACCCCGTTCTCCACATCCGAGCGCGTATTCGACTCCAACCTCGGACTGCGCGATCAGGTAGCGGCGCTGCAGTGGGTGCAACGCAACATCGCCGCCTTCGGTGGGGATCCCGACAAAGTCACGATTTTCGGTGAATCCGCCGGAGCCACTGCCGTCACCACCCTCATGGCTACTCCGGCCGCCAAGGGACTCTTCGCCGGGGCTATCGCCGAAAGTTCGGCTCCGGATCTGGTCTCGAGCACTCAGCGATCGCACGCCTGGGGTGCGCGTTTCGTCGAGATCCTCAATTCCGTTCTACCGCCCGCGAAGGCCCTGACCTCGGCGACAGCCGTCGAATTGGGCCGAGCCGGAAGCAGACTGGGCGCCGAGGTACTCGCGAACACACCTGGACTACATCCCTTCGGACCGGTCGTCGACGGCGACTTCCTTCCGCGTTCACCCTTGGACGCATTCAAAGAAGGTTCGGCACACCAGGTTCCGATGATCATCGGAACCAACAGACGAGAGGGAACGCTGTTCCCGAAAGTGCTCGACGCACTCCCGACCAACCCGTCGCGCATCGACACCATGTTCGCCCTCACCGATCCCGAAGCCGGGAAGCGCATCCTCGCAACCTATCCCGGGTATCCCGACGAGCAGTCCGCGATCGACGTCGGCGGCGACGTCACGTTCTGGCACCCGTCCGTGGAGTTGATGCAGGCGCACGCACAATCGGCGCCCACGTACGCCTACCGATTCGACTTCGCGCCGACGATGATGCGTTGGCTCGGCCTCGACGCCACCCACGGATTCGAGATGTTCGCGGTCTTCGGTATCGGCGACACCATGATCGGGCGTGGCCTCACTCTTCCCGGTGGTCGGCGCGGACTGCGCGCAGTCACCGAATCCGTTCAGGGACACTGGCTTCACTTCGCCACGCACGGCTCTCCGCGCGGATCGTGGCCTCGTTACGACGCACAGGAGCGTCGGACCATGATCTTCGACCAGATCGTGCGCGTCGAGAACGATCCCAGACGTGAACAACGCTTGGCTTGGGCGGGATACAGCGGTTACCGCAGCCACGGCACCGACATCCCTCTACCGTGACACACGCTCTCGAGGTCGAGCTCGATTCCGGCGTCGTGCGCGGCCGCCTCGATCGAGGACTGCGCACCTGGCGGGCAATCCCCTACGCAGCGCCCCCGATCGGTCCCTGGAGATTTCGCGCACCGCAGGCGGTCGAGGCCTGGAATGGCGTCCGCCCCGCGGAAGCATTCGGTTCTCCGTCTCCGCAGCGCAAGAGCAACTTCGACGAGAACTCTCTGTTCGTGAACGTCGTGGCCCCTCGGCTACGTTCCGATTCGCTGCGACCGGTCATGGTCTTCATTCACGGCGGCGCGTACAACGGTGGGAATCCGTCGACGCCCATGTACCGCGGAACGACCCTGGTCGAGCGAGGCGACATCGTCTACGTCTCTGTCCAGTATCGACTGGGCGTCTTGGGTTACCTCGATTTCAGCGAATATTCCACTGCTGAGCAACCATTCGAGACGAATCTCGGATTGCGTGATCAGATCGCGGCACTGGCGTGGGTCCAGCGCAACATCGCCGCGTTCGGCGGTGACCCGAACGCGGTCACCGTGTTCGGTGAATCTTCCGGCGCCAACGCGGTGACAACCCTGATGGCAACGCCGACGGCTGAAGGGTTGTTCGCTCGGGCCATCGCGCAAAGTCCGCCGGCCGCTTCCGCATACGGAAAAGAGCGAGCGCACCGCTGGGCACGCGAGTTCCTCGAGATCGCACATGCTCCGGAAACCGATCCGGCATCGTGGCTGCGCTCCGCTTCGGCGAAGGAACTGGTCGATGCCGGCGAAGAACTTGCGCGCCGCGGCGCGGACGAAGAACCCGGAACCCGGGCATTTGCTCCCGTAGTGGGTGACGACGTCCTTCCCGAACACCCGCTCGACGTGTTCGCAGCGGGAAAAGCCCACCCCGTCCCGTTGCTGGTCGGTTCGAATCTCCATGAGGGGCGGATCTTTCCGCGCGTTCTCGACATCTTGCCTACAAATCCGATACGGATCGAGAAGATGTTCTCCCACACCCCGCCGGACGTGAAAGAACGCGCGCTTGCGGCCTATCCCACGTATCCACACCGGTTCGCTGCCGCAGATCTCGGCGGCGACATCACTTTCTGGGAACCGGCGATACTGTGCGCCCAGGGCCACTGCCAGGTGGCTCCGACCTACAGTTACCGCTACGACTTTGCGCCGCGACTGCTCCGACTCGTCGGCATGGGCGCTACCCACGCCACCGAATTGCTTGCGGTCTTCGGGCGTTCGGATGCACTCACGGCGGCCTTGACCGCAGTCGGAGGGCGCCGCGGACTGACCGCGGTGACCTCCACCATGCAGCGCCACTGGATCCACTTCGCCCGCCACGGAGTGCCGGACCGAGATTGGCCCGTCTACTCCGTGCCGGAGCGGCAAACGATGATCTTCGACGAGACGTCCCGGGTGGAGGACGACCCGATGGGTGAGCGTCGACGGGCTTGGATCGGCTACGAGCACAGGCGCTGAAACCCGATCAGAAGAACTGGCCTTTCACGAATCCTGCGAGTAGAACGGCGAATCCGCCGACCTCTCCGAGAATCAGCAGGAACATTCCGAGGTGCAGGGGCGGACCGGCGGACTCGAATTGGTTGTCGGTGTCTTTCATCGCACCGTGAGCGATGTAGCTGAATATCGCTGCAAGAAAAAAGAACACGACCACTGCTGCGCTGGTCAGGTTGATCCACGTCGGCCACGCACTGAGTTCGACGAACACCGCGATCAACAGCGTTGCGAACGAGTACATCAGTGCTGCGCGGTGTGCGATGTCGACATACGGATGGGCGAGGTGATTGTCCGAGGTCGCCATCTGTTGGTACTTCCAGATGCCCAGGCACAGGGAGAGCAGGAAGATCAGACCCGCCGCGAGCAGCGTGAGTGTCGTATCGATCCCGAGCGTCATCTGCTCACCCCGCAGTGAGCTTCCAGTGAGTCACCGCTGGGAGATCCAGCCGAGGGCTTGTCGTAGACGACAACCAACACGGTCGCGCCACCAGTCGACACCGACCGCATCCGGTGGGGCGTGTTCGCGTCGAAGTAGAGGCTGTCGCCGGCGTCGAGGTGCATCGTCTGCCCGGGGATTTCGAATTCGACGGCTCCGGAGTGCACGAACACGAACTCCTCCCCCGTGTGATCCATGAACTTGGGGCCCATCACCGAGGCCGGGTGAACCACGAACGGCTGCATGGCCTTTCCGACCAGAGCCGGAGCGATCGGATCGTAGACAGAAGACTCGGCCGAGGCAGCCGGGTCGATCACCCGGTCCTTGGCGCGCGCGATCGTCATGACGTTGCCCTCCATGCTGTCCGAGAACAGTTGCCCCACATCGGCATCGAGTACCCGTGCAATCTTGAGTGCCACCGCGATCGACGGCGTGCTGATGCCCCGCTCGACCTTGGAGAGGTAACTCTTCGTCAGACCGGTCTGCTCGGCCAAGCCCTCGAGCGTCAGACCGGCACGACGCCGATGTGTCCGCAGAAACGCTGCCATTCGATTCCCCTCACGAGACTTTGTGTCATCACCCTAGCAACACATTGACCTGCGATGACCAGCACCATACGAACCAAGGGTTGCGCAATTCCGCCCTATATGACACTTTGTGTCCTATAGGTGACTGAATGTCATCTACTCCTGGGCCCCGAGAAAGGCACACCCCATGACCGACACGATGCATGCGAGCAAGCAAGAACTCATGGCCACCGCCGAGACGAAGATGCTCACCGAAGTAACCACAGGTAGTTGGACCCTTCGACAGAAGATCGCGTTGACCTGCAGGGCACTGTCGGACGCCGGCCACGATTCCGGCCTTGCCGGCCAGATCTCCGCCCGCGGTGAGCAGCCCGGCACGTTTGTCACCCAGCGACTCGGCCTCGGGTTCGACGAGATCACCGAGGACAACCTCCTGCTTGTCAACGAGGATCTCGAGGTTCTGGACGGGGAGGGAATGCCGAACCCCGCCAACAGGTTCCACAGCTGGATCTACCGCGCCCGACCCGACGTCAACTGCATCGTCCACACGCACCCATTGCACGCGACGGCGTTGTCGATGCTCGAGATTCCCCTCGTCGTGTCCCAGATGGACATCGCACCCCTCTACGACGATTGCGCATTTCTTGCCGACTGGCCCGGAGTTCCTGTGGGAAACGAGGAGGGCGAGATCATTTCGGCTGCACTCGGCGACAAGCGGGCAATTCTGCTCGCTCACCACGGCCAACTCGTCGTCGGTAATACCGTCGAAGAGGCCTGTTCCCTCGGGCATCTGATCGAGCGAGCCGCGCGGCTGCAGTTGCTGGCGATGGCGGCCGGCGACATCAAGCCGCTACCGCCTCGCCTGGCGAAAGAGGCACACGATTGGACGCTGACTCCTCGGCGCAGCGAGGCGAACTTCGCGTACTACGCCCGCCGCGCTCTCCGCAATCACCCAGACACGCTGACCAACTGAATTTCGTTTCGCACCAACAGAATAGAGAATCTCATGAGCAGCACCATCAAGGGAATTGTCGCCTATCCCATCACCCCGTTCGACCGCGATACCGGAGCGTTCGATCCCAAGCCGCTACACACGCTCCTCGACAACATGATCGGCAGTGGTGTCGACGCGATAGCCCCGCTCGGCAGTACCGGCGAGAGCGCCTATCTCGACGACGCGGATTGGGAGACAGTCGCCCGGGAGAGCCTCGACTACGTCGACCGCCGAGTCCCCACCGTCGTCGGCGTATCGGACTTGACCACGGCGGGAGCACTTCGCCGAGCATCGATCGCGGCAGACGCCGGCGCCGACGCAGTCATGATCCTTCCCACGTCGTACTGGCATCTGGGTGAGCAGGAGATTCGTGAACACGTCACTGCGGTAGCCGATTCCGTCGACATTCCGACGATGATCTACAACAATCCGGCCACCACCGGTATCGACATGTCGCCGGAGTTTCTCGTCGATCTCGTCTCCACCGTCGACGGCATCACGATGATCAAGGAATCCACCGGCGACATCACCCGGATGAACCGCATCAACGAACTGAGCGGTGGCACGATCCCCTTCTTCAACGGCAGCAATCCTCTTGCACTGCAATCTTTCTCTGCCGGCGCAAGCGGGTGGTGCACGGCAGCCCCGTGTCTGGCCCCCGAACAGGTGGTGCACTTCTGGCGTCTACTCGAATCCGGTGATCGGTCGGGCGCCGCCGCTGTGTTCGAACAGATCGAGCCACTACTGAAGGTCCTCGTCAGTCGCGGACTGCCGTCGACGGTCAAAGCCGGGTTGGAATTTCTCGGCGTCGACGCCGGCCTTCCCCGCCGGCCCCTGCTGCCCCTCGACGACAACACCAGGACTGCTCTGTCCGATGCGTTGTCGGTGGCTCGCGGTGTAATCGTCGCGTCGTGACCTGACGTGGGGGTGGGTTCCGGCAAGATGGAATGCACACCGACCGAAGGAGGGGCACCATGTCCGTAGATTCACGGTCTGCGAGGATCGCCGTCACCGGCGCTACCGGTCATATCGGCGGCCTGGTGGCCGCGTCGTTGGCCGACGCCGGTGTCCCGCAGCGGCTGATCGCACGTTCGGTCAATCGATTGCCGCAGCTCGCCGGTGCCGATTCTGCCGAGACCACATACGGGGATCGCGAGCGCGCTCTCGCGGCTTTGGCGGGAATCGACACCCTTTTCATGGTGTCGGCGGCCGAAAGCGCAGATCGCCTGGATCAGCATCGCACCTTCGTCGACGCCGCAGCGGCGGCCGGGGTCAGGCACATCGTGTACACGTCTTTCCTCGGCGCCGCCCCGGACGCAACGTTCACGCTCGCACGCGATCACTGGGTCACCGAAGAACACATCCGTGCTTCCGGACTCGCATTCACCTTCCTGCGCGACAGCTTCTACCTCGATTTCCTACCTGCTCTCGCCGGCGAAGACGGCGTGATCCGGGGCCCCGCCGGGGATGGTCTCGTCGGCGCTGTAGCGCGATCCGACATTGCGGCCGTCGCTGTCTCGGTCCTGAAGGATCTGGATTCCCATGTCGGACAGACATACAACCTGACCGGACGGGAGGCGCTGACGCTCTCCGAGGCGGCGAGCATCATCACCGAAGTCACGGGCAAGCAGACCACGTACGTCGAGGAAACTGTCGAGGAAGCTTACGAATCACGGGCGTCGTACAACGCACCGGCCTGGGAACTCGATGCATGGGTGTCGACGTACACCGCAATCGCGCAGGGTGAACTGGCGCTGATCACGGGCACTGTCGAAGAACTTGTCGGCCGGCCTCCAGTCACGCTGCGCGAATTCCTCACGGCAGAGACCGACACCACCGAGGTCGACACCGCCTGATGCCGCCACGCAAAGCAACCACGGCGCGCAAGGCTGCACCGAAGAAGGCTGCACCCAAGAAGAGCACGACCAGAAAGACCGCGCCAAAGAAGACTGTCGCAAAGAAGAGATCACGCGCTGCGATGCCGGATGTGCCGACTGCAGGTCCTGGTGAAAGAGTCTGGCTCCTCGACGTTCCCTTTCGAACACCGGCGCCTGGCGCTCAGTTCGTCAAGAAATGGAAGAGCTACGCGTGGGTCGGTGCTGAACTACCCGCAGAACTCGCACCGTTCAAGGCACTCCCCTTCTCATATCAGCAGTGGGTCGAGGACGACATCAATGACGGCATCGGTGAACGTCCAGTGGCCGCACCCAAAATTCCGCGGCCCGAGCAGGTTTCGGGAGCGGGCGCCGTCGTCGACGCTGCTCGCGCCGGCAAACGCGGATTTCTGTTGGCAGACAATGCCGGCCTGGGTAAAACGCTCATCGCGGTGATGGCAGCCAAGACGATTGCCGAGGAGCGCGGCGAAACCAACATCCTCGTGCTCGTCGATCGACCGGCACAGATCACCATTCCGCATTGGCGCTATTCCATCGCCTCGGTGGGCGACGGCGGCTTCCGCTGGTTGATCATGTCGCCTGATCAATTGAAGAAACTGATCGCACGAAACGGGCGTCCCAAGTACACGTTCGGTGTGGTGATTGCGGACGAAGCCCAGCTGTACAGCAACGACACACAGCGCACCGCTGCTTTCGAGAAGGTTGCGCGCTTTTCGAATGCGCACGAGCAGGCGCCCTTCGTCCTGTCCGTGACAGCAACTCCGGGACATACTCCAGCCGATCAGCGTTACCTGGCACCACTTTTTGCGCAGCTGCATTCGGAGCCCTCCGAATACTGGTCGGACCTCGGCGCCAGGCTTGTCGAGTCCGGTCTTCCGCTGGACAAGTCCTACGGGAAGTGGACGTGGAGCGCTGAGGCGAAGGAATCACCGACACTGCAATCCCAGGCGCTCGAGACCGTACGAGGGTGGATGTCGAACAACAATCCACCCTTGATGATTCATCGACCGACGCCGTGGGGACCCGTTCCACTGGACGGTATGCCGATCGACCTCACGCATGCCCAGCGCGCCGAGTACGAGACGGAGTGGGCCGAGTACGCGTACGAGATGGGCTTGGCCCGTAAGAGCCGCAACATTGCTCGGGGTCGTGCGCTGGTTCTCCGCTATCGGCAAAAGGCGGGAATGATCCGTGCCGAGTCGACAGCTCAGTGGGCGCAAGCCCAGGTCAAGGCAGGCAAGCAGGTGTTGGTGGCCGTCGAGTTCGTCTCCACGGCAGGCGATCCGCTGGTCGAGATGATCGAAGACGCCGGGATCTCGGTCGCGAAACTGTTCGGCGCGGTAGCGGACAAGGAGGGTCAGCGTCTGCGATTTCAACGCGGGGACGCACCCGTCATCGTCTTCAATGTCACGACCTCGATTTCGCTCCATGCCAACGAAGCGCTCCCCGACGGCACTCACGCATCCTCGATGCCACGGACGGGGATCTTTCATCAACCGCGATACTCGGGAATCGCGGCAGAACAGACATTCGGTCGCTCACACCGCGACTACCAGACGTGTCCGTGGGTCATTCCCTTCGGCGTGGGCACCAAGGAAGAGGACGTCGCCACTGTCATGTTGCGCAATCTCAATTCCGTGACCGGCCTGAAGGGCGGCGACCGATCCGGTCTGCGGTCGCTGTCCGAATTGCTCGGTGTCGAATGGCTCGAGCCCGACGTCTTGACGTCGGAGGCCTGACCTTCCGGCGAACGTCCGACGGCCACAAACGAGCGGTTTCGGAGATTTGCCCCAATTCTGCTCCGCTAAAACCGAATTCGCTTGACCGCTTCCTTCCTTTCGGGACTTTGGGACTCAGGTATCTGTGATCTGACGTGGCAGACTCTTTTTGAGTCGGAGTACACCAACCCCGAAACGGCGCCGAGAAAGCGAGGATTTCGATGCGCAATATCTACCGTTCGTTGATGCGCAATGTCGGTCACACACAATGGTTCTCGGATCTCGGCAAGGATCTGGTTCCGCTCGATCGAGCAGTACAAAAGGTGTCGGGTGGCAAGCTCTCCCTTGTCGGGGAGAACACCGTGACTCAGCTACTGCTCACCACGACGGGCCGTAAGACCGGCCGCTCTCGTACTACGCCACTCCTGTACGCGCCCGACGGCGACGCGTTCGTCGTCGTCGGATCCAACTGGGGGCAGGATGCGCATCCAGCGTGGACACTCAATTTGATGGCCGACCCTACTGCAATCGTGACGGTGAAGGGCGTCGAAATACCGGTCGGGGCAACCCTGGCGGAGGGCGCCACGCGTAAGAGACTGTGGACGCTCGCGACCACCGCGTGGCCGCCGTACGAAACCTACGCCGATCGAGCATTCGGGCGCCAGATCCGCGTATTTCGACTCCACCCTGTCAAATAGCTGCTGCCGGGCGCAGGATGGGAAGGACCAACCTGCCGAATCTCAGGAGCATTCGCGAATGTCCACAGCACTGACTCACGCAGAAGACACACAGATCAAAGCTTCCAACGGGCGGATCGCACTCGAGCCGAACCCCCGCCGAATTCGAGCATTCTTCGCTGGTCAGACCGTCGCGGACACCACTCGTTCGGTTTATCTGTTCGAACGCGGTCGCCTGCCGATGTACTACATCCCCCTCACCGACGTTCGCACCGACTTCCTCGTCCCGACGTCGACGACCACCCATTGCCCGTGGAAGGGCGACGCCACCTATTGGACGATCGAGATCGGGGATCGCCGCGCCGAGGACGCCGTCTGGTCCTACCCTCAACAGTTCGATGGTTCCCTGGACCTGAGTGAGTACGTCGCGTTCTACTGGGATCGCATGGACGCCTGGTTCGAAGAAGATCAACAGGTCTTTGTCCACGCCCGCGATCCATACGTACGTATCGACGCACTCCCCTCGTCCAGGCACGTCCAGGTTTTTGTCGGCGACGTGCTGGTCGCGGAGACGACACGACCCCGACTGCTCTTCGAAACCAGCCTGCCGACGCGGTACTACATTCCGAGAATCGACGTTCGCAGCGAGTACTTTGCGCCGTCTCCGACCACCACGGCTTGCCCGTACAAGGGCACCGCGTCGTATCTGTCCTTCACCGGCACAACCGAACTCGCACCGATTGAGGATCTGGCGTGGTTCTATCCGTTCACCACCGCCGAAGCGTCCGGGATCGACGACCATGTGTCGTTCTATCCCGAACGCGTCGGCAAGATCCTGGTGGACGGGGCCGAAATCTGAGAAGGTGCAGAAATCTGAAAGGTGCAGGGGTCCGATAAGGTGCGGCGCCTATCCCACCGCGACAGGGGATTCCGGGATTCGCAGTTCAGCCGTCTCCAGTCGGCGATCGTGCATCCACACCAACACCGTTACAAGGGAGAAGACCAACCCGGCGATGCATACTCCGTTCCAGCCGTACGACTTCCACACCACTGATCCCACTGCCGAACCCACGGCAGCACCGACGAAGTAGGTAGTCATGTAGACGGAGTTCACACGCGAACGCGCTTCGGGGACAAGGGCGTAGATCACATTCTGGTTGCTGACGTGCACTCCCTGCAGCGCGAGGTCGGCAAGAACGATGGCGACAAGAAACCACACTATATGCGCGGCTCCGCCGAAAAAGGGAAGCCACGAGACCAACAGAATCGCAATGGCGCCGCCGGTTGCCACCTGACCCAATCCCCGATCGGCCAGTCTGCCTGCCACTGTCGCCATCAATGCTCCTGCCACACCGAGAAGTCCGACGAGGCCGATTTGAGTGTCGCTGTAGCCGAATTCGTCGGAGAGCAGAAAGGCCATGGTTGTGAAAACAGTGCTGACGGCAGCAAAGGCCAACCCGCCCATAGCCGATCGAGTTCTCAGTCGCGGCAACGTCGCAGCCAACCTCCCTACCGAAGCAAGCGTGGCGCCGTAACCGGCCTTCGGGCGATCTGCGGAATCGGAAGGCAAAGATCGCCACAATGCCACGGCCATTCCCACCATCAGCACCGCCGCCACCTTGTACACCGTCGACCAACCTCCCAGTCCGGAGAGCACGCCGGCAACGCTGCGCGCCAACAGGATTCCGATCAGTAGTCCGCTCATGATCGTGCCGACCACCTGACCGGACCTCTCAGGTTCGGCCAGTGAGGCGGCAAACGGGATCAGTACCTGCGCGGCGACCGAAAAGACTCCAGCGACTGCGATTCCCACTGCCAGCGTGGCAAAGTTCGGCGCAAATCCGCTGACCGCTTGACCGGTCGCCGCCAGCAGCATGAGCCCTACCGTCAGCTTGCGTCGGTCCACCATGTCGCCCACCGGAACCAGGAGTATCAATCCGAGTGCATACGCGACCTGTGCAATGGTCACAGTCGCGGCCGCGGTGGAGGCGGACACATTCAGGTGCTCCGAGATGGAATCGAGAAGTGGCTGATTGAAATAGTTACCGCCCGCGCACAGGCCCGTCGCCGCGGCCATGAGGAGCACTATCGGTAGTCCGAGCCTCGGACGCGCGTCGCTTGAGATCATGTCGTCAAGCATGACCGCACACACCGGCGTGCGTCCAATAGATGGATACGCATGATCTATCGCCGAGAACGATAGATTGACGTAATGGAACTACGTCACATTCGCTACGCCCTTGCCGTCGCGGAAGACAGACACTTCAGCCGGGCGGCCGCGCGGTTGCACGTTTCCCAGTCCGCCCTGAGCGCCCAGATCAGAGACCTCGAAAAGGAACTGGGAGTAGAACTGTTCAACCGGAACAGTCGCAACGTCGGCCTGACTGCTGCCGGCGAGGTTTTTGTCGCGCGCTCCCGTGAGGTACTCGGCGCCATGTCGAGACTGGTCAGCGATGTCTCAGCCCGGAGCAACGAGCAGGTGCGGCTGACGGTCGGCACCATCACCTCGGCAGGACGCGTCGACGTCGGCCGCGCCCTGGCAGATCTGACACGCCGACACCCTGCCATCAACATCACCGCGCGGCCGTACGGCAGTGAAGTCGTGATCGAGGGAGTTCGGTCCGGCGCGATCGACGTCGGCATTGTCGGATTGGCCGCCGGCCGCCTACCCAAGAGCTTTGCCGCGGCACCGTTGTGGAGTGAACCGACCGCAGCGTTTGTCGCTCCCGACCATCCCTTTGCCCAGGCCTCGTCGATCAGGCTCGAAGACCTACGAGATCACACTCTCGTGGACTTCGCCTCGGGCAGCGAGGCCCGTGTCCAAACCGACCAGGCCTTCGCCGAATCACAGGTCCCTCGCGGAAAAACTCTCGAAGCCAACTCCGTGGACCTGATCTGTTCACTGACCGCCAACGGTTTGGGCGTCGGCCTGCTCCCCCAATCCATGAGCGCCCTACATCCCGAACTGATCTGCATTCCGATCACCGATGCACCACATCGGATCGTCCACGCAATTACCGAACCGACCCATTCGTCTGCCCTCGCCCGAGAGTTCGTCGAACTGCTCGCGGCGCAGTTCGCTACTTGAGTAGTTTCGACATTCGCCTGTCCGCCAACGGTTTACCACCGGTCTGGCACGTTGCGCAGTACTGAAAAGAGCGTTCTGCGAACGACACTTCGCGTACGACGTCACCACACACCGGGCAGGGAAGTCCGGTGCGCGCGTGTACTCGCATTCCCGAGCGTTTTTCACCTTTGAGTCGGGCCGCATCCTGACCCTCCGAGCGCTCGATCGCGTCGGCCAGCGTGGATCGCATCACGGCGTACAGAGCCGAAATCTGCTCCGGTGTCAGACGCGACGAGGTCGCGAACGGCGAGAGTTTCGCGGTGTGGAGGATCTCGTCCGAGTAGGCGTTCCCGATCCCGGCGATCAGCGACTGATCGACTATCGAGTTCTTGATCCGCGCCGACGTGCCGCCCAGAATCTCAGCGAACTCGGCTTCGGTCACAGCCATCGCGTCCGGACCCAATCGGGCGATCCCAGGAACCTCCTGCGGATCGTTCACCACCCAGACCGCGAGGCGCTTCTTGGTACCCGCCTCGGTGAGATCGAATGCCGGCGTCAACCCTTCGGGGGTGAAGAAATGAACGCGCAGCGCCAATGGACCCTTGCCCGGCTTCGGCGGTGTCGCGGACGGGTTGTCGAGCCACCGCATCCAACCGGCACGGGAGAGATGCGTGACCAACCACAACCCGTCGCAGTCCAGCGCCAGGTGCTTTCCGAAGCGCGCAGCGCCCGTCACGTCGCGCCCTTGCAAAGCCGTGATCGGCGGATCGAAGGTCTTGAGCACACTCAGTGCGGCGATGTCGACGCGTCCCACCACTGCGCCGACCGCGTGCTGACGAAGGAACCCTGCCAGCGCTTCCACCTCGGGTAGTTCAGGCATGGCAACAGACTAGCGCCGACCACGGACACTCACAGTGCGCTCAGTCCGATTCCGTCTGCAGAACCACCGAGTGCCCACCGCGCGCCTTCGCGGAATACATCGCCCGATCCGCTCGCCGCAGCAGGGTCGGGTAGGCGACCAGCGCATCATCCGCTGACGCGAAAGGCCCTGCGATCTTGGCGATTCCGATGCTCATGGCCACCTCGGGATGATCGGGCGAGTTGATCGTCGACCGCACAAGGTCATGTTCGAGTCGATCGAACGAGCGTTGATCGACCGAATCGACGATGACGAACTCGTCGCCGCCTATCCGTGCGATCAACGCCGTCGGGCCGGCACATTCGACCAGTCGCGATCCGACTTTTTCGATAACAGCGTCGCCGACGGAATGTCCGTACTCGTCGTTGATGGCTTTGAATCGATTGATGTCGACAGCAGCGACAACCAAGAGCGCCGAGTGCGTGTGCGACCGCTCCAGCAACAGTCGCACCTCGTCGGCCAGTCCCCTCCTGTTGAGCAGTCCGGTCAGTGGGTCCAATTGCGAATTCAACGCGTCGGTGCCGAGGATGGAGAAGATGAACTGACAGGCAAAGGGAATCACGTAGATCGCCGCGCCGACCAGAACTACCAAGGCGACCAGAACCGGAACATCCGAATAGTTTTCGACTACGGAAATGCGTGTCACGATTCCGATGACGACAACGAATACCCACAACATGTGCAGGCTCTGCATTCGCGCATTGTGAAAAAACGCGATATAGCCGCCGATTACGGAGAACATGACTGCATGCGCCAATGCAGCAAGCGGATTGGAATACAACAGCATTGCGGCCGCTATTCCCACTTCCGAGTAGAGCACAAAAGCGTATGACCAGGAGCGGGACAAACTGCGCCTCGTCGAGAGCACGACGGCCATCATCACGGTTACGACAATGATGACGGCATTCGCGGTGCGCGCGTGGGAACTGGTCGGCCCCTGCGAACTGAAGCGAGTCAGGAACATGATGACCGTGACCAGCACCAACGAGCAGACGACAAGAACTCGCGAAGCGACGGTCAGCCCCTTGTCCGCGAGATAGCGGTTGAAGGTGTCGAATTGGTCCGGCCGTCGATACCAATCGACCAGTTGAGATGAGATCAGCCGGAATGCAGGAACCGAGAGCGGTCGTTGCGACGCAACGGCGTCCAAACGCTCCACATTCCCGGTTGATCCCATGAGATCAGACTAAACCAGTCAACTCCCCGCAATCAGACAATTCTCACAGTTTGCCGTCCCAGATCACAACCTGATTGCCGCCGGCAGCTTTCGCCCGATACATCGAGGCATCGGCTACTCGAAACAGTTCCGTCAACTCCTCGTCGGAAATGATCGCTGACCATTCGGCAGAGGTGATCGCGACTCCGACGCTGGTCGTCACAGCCGGATCATGATCATCGATTCGCAAGTGCCTTCGCAGATTGCCTTCGAATGCAGACGCTGCACCGACGTCTATCGTGTCGACCAAGACGAACTCGTCCCCACCGAACCTGGCAAAAAGCGCGTTCTCACTGCCGCACCACCGCAGTCGGTCAGCAATCTGCCGAAGTACAAGATCTCCTTCTTCGTGCCCGAGTGAGTCGTTGACGCTCTTGAACGAATCGACGTCGACAATCGCGACGACATAAGACGATTTGCTCGACGCACGTCCCGTTGCCCCCATTTCGACAACGGCTCGCTGCAGCCCGCGCCGATTCAGAAGGCCGGTCAACGGATCGACATCCGAGCTGTCGGCGTCGGATCCGAGAAGTGAGAGGACGAACTGGCAGGCAAACGGGATGACCACGATCCCGGTGGCGATGATCAGACACAGTGCAGTGGCCAGCGCAGGATCCGCATATACCGCGACCTTTCGGCCGACGACTGCCAGAACCACGATCGACAACGCCATGTGCAGCGCTTGAAGTCTCGCGTTGTGGAAGTAGGCGATGTACCCGCCGATCAACACGAAGAGCACACACTGGATCAACCCGATGAACGGATCGCTGTTCAGGAACACGCCGACGAATACGCCGACCTCGCAGTAGGCAACGAAAAAATACGACCACCGACGCGTGATTTCGGGCAGAAGACAAAAGAGCACGATCGTCGCGACCGTGACAGCGATGATCACGGCGTTGACGACACTGGTGACATGGTTGTGAACGCCCGCGTCGCTGAAGCGCAAGAGAGTCATCGCGATGACGACCGTCGTCAGGGAACCGATGACCAGCAATCGGACGGCTAGTTCCAATCCCTTCGTGGCGAGGTATCGGTTGAAGCTGTCGAATTGATCAGGACGCCGATACCACTGAACGAGAAGGTCGAAAGCCGACTTCACAGCTGATCTTTCACGACCACGCGGCGCGGGCAGGATCGACTGCAGTCGGTCCTGTCCGAACGATGTCATGCGCAGATCATAGGTGCGCAGACCGTCATTCGGGATCAAGAGCGCAGGATCGACCGGTGCAATCTGTGACCGGTCGTCAGCGCCGAATGAGGTACGTATCCATGATCCAGCCGTGCTTCTCTCGCAGCTCCGCTCGACGCGCGACGATCCGATCTTCGACGTCGCGCAGTTTGCCGGAAATCAACTCCTCAACCGAGGTTCCGAGGTACGCACCCCACCAGATCTCGGCGTCGTCTTCGCTCACCTGAGTGAACGTGCAATGCGCGTCGAGCATCACGACGGCGTTGTCCACTCCGTCAGGTAATCCCTCGGCCAGTTTGCGGCCGGTCGTGATGTGGATGGGTTCGCCGATTCGGTTCAGGACGATCCGGTGTTGTGCAGCCAGCGACTGCACGCTCGTGATCCCCGGGATGACGGAGTAGTCGAACGACACTCTCCCGCGAGCGAGCACGCGCTCGACGATCCGCAGAGTGCTGTCGTAGAGGGAAGGGTCACCCCAGACGAGAATCGCTCCCACTCCGGGTTCGGCCGCGAATTCCGCTTCGAATTTCGCTGCCCGTCGCTCGTGCCAGTCCTCGACGACACCTTCGTAATCGGTCGGGGTTCGGTCCCGCGGTGGGTCCGTGATCTCGACCACCTTGTAGTCGAGATGAACGTGCTCGTCGAGGATGCCGGTTCGCAGGTCGAACAGAGCCTGCTTCTCGTCGCCCTTTCCGATGATGAAGAAGGTATCGGCCCTGTTCATGGCCTTGATCGCCTGGACAGTCACCTGGTCGGGATCACCCGCACCGATACCGATCACCAAGAGTTCGCGCATGCGCCGAGGCTATATTGCTGTGCGCCTTTATTAACCGCCGGAGGTTAATAAAGGCGCACAGCAGGCTAGGCCCTAGACTGATTGCCGTGACTGTCTCCACTGCTTACGAAGACCTCCTCCGGCTCGTCATGGAGACGGGTACCGCCAAATCCGATCGCACCGGAACCGGTACCCGCAGCATCTTCGGTCACCAGATGCGCTTCGATCTTTCCGACGGCTTTCCGCTCGTCACCACCAAGAAAGTCCACCTCAAGTCGATCGTCAACGAGCTCCTGTGGTTCCTGCGCGGCGACTCCAACGTGGCGTGGCTGCACGAGCACGGCGTCTCCATCTGGGACGAGTGGGCCGACGAGAACGGCGAACTCGGCCCCGTTTACGGCGTCCAGTGGCGTAGCTGGCCCACCCCCTCGGGCGAGCACATCGACCAGATCACGCAGACCGTCGAGACCCTGCGCTCGAACCCCGATTCGCGGCGGATCATCGTCTCGGCGTGGAACGTGGCCGACATTCCGCAGATGGCACTGGCGCCCTGCCACGCTTTCTTCCAGTTCTACGTCGCCGACGGCAAGCTCTCGTGCCAGCTGTACCAGCGCAGCGCCGACATGTTCCTCGGCGTTCCGTTCAACATCGCGAGCTACGCGCTACTCACTCACATGATGGCCCAGCAAGCCGGACTCGAAGTCGGTGAGTTCGTCTGGACCGGCGGCGACTGCCACATCTATGACAATCACGTCGATCAGGTCACCGAGCAGCTCGGTCGCGAGCCCCTGCCGTTGCCGACCCTGAAACTGAACAAGCGCGATTCCATCTTCGACTACACCTTCGAGGATGTGGAGATCGTCGACTATCAGCACCACCCCGCGATCAAAGCGCCGGTTGCGGTCTGACGATGACCGATCGCACAGTCACCCTCATCTGGGCACAGGCTCATGACGGCGTCATCGGCGCCGACAACACGATCCCGTGGCGCGTGTCCGAAGACATGGCCTACTTCAAGCGCGTCACCATGGGGCATCCGGTGATCATGGGGCGGCGCACCTGGGACTCCATTCCACTGAAGTTCCGGCCGTTCAGCGGGCGCCGGAACATCGTCGTCACACGCGATCCGCAGTGGCACGCCGAAGGCGCCGAGGTAGTCCACAGCCTGGACGACGCTCTGGCGTTGCCGGACGGCGACGTCTTCGTGGTCGGCGGCGGGCAGATTTATTCGGGTGCACTGCCATTCGCGACGCATCTACTCGTGACCGAGATCGACCTCGATATCGCCGGCGATGCCTTCGCTCCCGAGATCGGCTCCGAATGGAACCTGAAGTCCGACGAGCCCTGGCAGACCTCGGAGAAGAGCGGGCTGCGCTTCCGCTGGCTGGAATACACTCGCTGACCGACTTCCGCCGATAACGAGGCACCTTGCGAGTGAGTCGGTCATACTCCAAGAACGACATTCACCGCTTTCGAGAGGTCTTCGATGGACAAGAAGTCACTGACCGCTCTCGCTCGCCAACAGTTGAAACTGGCGGGCTCGGCGACCAGCGGTCGCAGTTCACAAACCGTCTACGGCGGCCACCAGCGCAGCCTGCGGCAGACGGTGATCGCGCTGAGCGCCGGCAAGAGCCTCGCCGAACACGACAGTCCGGGCGAAGCCACGCTGTTGGTCCTGAGCGGGAAGCTGAATCTTGTGTGTGGGAGCGACCAGTGGAAAGGATCCACCGGTGATTTCCTTGCCGTTCCGGCCGACCGGCACAGTGTCGAAGCGCTCGAAGACGTCGCATTTCTGCTGACCGTCGCCATGAAGGGCTGAAGTCGGTAGCGTCTTCCGGATGAGCGAAACCGTGATCGAGGTGTCGATCGTCGCAGCCCCGTCCGTACTCTGGCCCGCGCTGCGTGATCCGTCGCTGATTCGTCGTTGGTTCGGCTGGGAGTACGAGGGACTCGACGACGAAATCACCCAGATTTACTCCACCGCTGAGGCCGACCCCGAAGCGTTGACGCTGAGACTCGGAAACGGTGACCGTTTCTCTCTGTTCGAACAAGACGGCAAGACGGTCGTCCGCATCGATCGGCCGGCAAAGTCGGCGGAAGACGACTGGTACGACGACATCACCGAGGGGTGGACGACGTTCCTCCAGTTGCTCAGATTCGCCGTGGAACACCACGGACTGGCCGAGCGGAGAACCATTTATCTCGACGGCCTTCTGCTCCCCGGCGAGAACGTGGCGACTGTCCTCGGGATCACCGAAATCGATCTGGCAGAGGGAAGTCGATACGCGGCGACGATCGCTCCCGGCGACTACTTCGAGGGCGTCGTCGACTTCGTCACCGACCACCAATTCGGCTTGACAGTCGAAGATCTCGGCCCTGGCCTGCTGTCCGTCGCCGCGCAGTCCGTGACTGCCCAGCGACCCGACGGAGGTATGTCGATCCTGCTGACCACCTACAACCTGAGCGATGACGAGTTCGACGAAATCAAGCATCACTGGTCTTCGTGGTGGGAAGGTCGCCGTCAAGAGGGCTGACGTTCCGCGAGGCGATATGCTTCGACCATGGTCGAAGCTTCGGGTCACAGTCCGGCACGCACGTTCGGCGAGTTGCTCGACCGCCTGGGCGATTCCAACGCAGACATCCCCACGCTCCACCGTCTGCTCGAGGCGGTCCTGGTCGTCGGTTCAGGCCTTGATCTCGACCTGACACTTCAACGGATCATTACTTCTGCGACAACGGTTCTGGACTGTCGCTACGGCGCCCTGGGGGTTGCAGCGCCAGGGGGCGGGCTCTCCGAATTCGTCTACGAGGGAATCCCCGGGTCCCAACGCGCGATCATGGGACATTTTCCCGAAGGGCATGGCGTTCTGGGTGTTCTGATGAATCATCCGCAGACTTTGCGCGTGGCGCATCTCGGCGACCATCCCGAATCGGTCGGATTCCCCGCAAACCACCCACCGATGGAGAGCTTCCTCGGAGCGCCGATCATGATGCGAGGAAAGGTGTTCGGCAGCATCTATCTGACCGAGAAGCGAGGAAAAGCCGAGTTCACCCAGGAGGACGAGGTCATTCTGGAGGCTCTCGCCATCGCCGCCGGTATCGCCGTGGAAAACGCCCGACTGTTCGAGCAGTCTCGAACTCGTGAAAGATGGCTCACCGCAACATCTGCCATCCGCTCGCGGTTGCTGGCCGGTGACTCGCTCGAGGACGGCTTGCAACTTCTTGCCAGCCGCGTTCGGGATTTGACCGGGGTCGAGGACGTGATCGTGGTGATCTGCGAGAACGGGTATGCCCAGGTCCATGCTGCGGCCAGCGCCCGAACCACTTCTCGTGGGGTCAGAATTCCAGCGACGACCTATCCGTTCGACGTCGTACGGAGTACGCGAAAGCTACAGGTGCTCACCACCTTAGGTGCGCTCACTGAACTGGTGCCGTCGGCCGGTAGTGCGGTCGTTGCACCGATGTGCGTCGCCTCGGGTGTAGTCGGCGCGGTCATCGTGGCGTCGAATTCCACCAACACGCACTGGGACCACGACGAACTGACCCGGATCGAGTCGATGGCCGAACTCGGCTCCGTTGCAATCGAGTTCGACGAGAAACAGAAGGCGCAACGCCTGTTGTCGGTTCTCGCGGACCGCGACCGCATCGCACGCGACCTGCACGACAACGTCATCCAGCGACTGTTCGCGAGTGGAATGAGCCTGCAGAGCACGCTTCCGGACGAGACCCTCCCCGAGTCGGCGCGCGCAATTGTCAAACGATCTCTCGAACAATTGGACAAGACCGTCCGCGAGATCCGGACTACCATCTTCGATCTGCAGACTCCCACGGCCACCGATTCGTCGAGCCTGCGGCGACGCCTCCTCGACGTCATCGGCGACGCCACCGCACAATCCGCCGTGACCCCCAGCGTCCAATTCTCCGGCGCCATCGACACTCTCGTGAATCCCGGCATCCACCAGCACGCCGAAGCTGTACTGCGAGAAGGACTGAGCAACGTCCTCCGGCACGCACATGCACACCACATCACCATCGCAGTCACCGCGGATGTCGAATTCGCGATCACAATCGAGGACGACGGCGTCGGACTCCCCTCCGACTTCCACAAGAGTGGGCTTCACAATCTCGAGCGCCGTGCCGAACACTGCGGCGGTACATGCACGATCGTCAACCACGATCCGAGCGGTGCACGTCTACTTTGGCGAGTGCCGCTAGGTCGCACCAGCTCGAATCGACCGAAGTCCGGTCGGTAGACCTATCGACTGCCGCTGCGGATTTCGGTGGCCAGCACTGCAGCCTGAGTACGACGCTGCATGCCCAGCTTCGACAGCAGACGCGTCACGTAGTTCTTGACCGTCTTCTCCGCGAGGAACAATCGCGCGCCGATCTCCCGGTTGGTGAGTCCCTCTCCGATGAGGTCGAAGACTGCTCGCTCCTGATCGGATAGCTCGGCCAACGGATCAGCTGTGCGGTCGCTACGGATCCGCTGCATCAGCGCCTCCGTCGCCCGACTGTCGAGCAGTGAACCGCCGCGCCCGACTGTGCGGACCGCAGCGACCAGATCGGTTCCCAGGATCTGTTTGAGGACGAACCCCGAGGCGCCCGCCATGATCGCGTCGAGCAACGCCTCGTCGTCGGCGTACGAGGTGAGCATCAGGCAGCGCAGGTCGGGAAGCATGGAGCGCAGTTCGCGGCACAGTTCGACACCGTTGCCGTCAGGCAGCCGTACGTCCAGAACCGCGACGTCGGCATTGCTCTGCGGTACCGCAGCCAATGCTTCTCCCACGGATGCGGCCTCACCCACCACCACGAAGTCTTCGACCCCGCCGAGTAGGTCGAACAAACCGCGCCTGACGATCTCGTGATCGTCAACCAGGAATATCCGCGTTGTCATCGAACCCCTCCAAAAGACATCTCGAGTCGAACGGTACCGGAGATGGTGGACTCAGAACTCATTGAATGCATTCTCTTCACTTGTTGACGTGCCGGACTATGAGAACCGGGCAATCCGCAGTGTGCAGGAGCGCCCGACTGGTCGACCCGAGGAGCATTCCCGCGAATCCGCCGCGCCCACGGCTACCGACGACTATCAATTGCGCCGTCTCCGCGTATTCGCTCAGAACTCGCACCGGACGGTCACGCGCGACGACCCTCTCGACGACGACGTCCGGGTAGCGCTCGGTGAATCCGGCCAATTGCTCGGCGAGGACAATTTCCTCGCCAGTCTGGATACTGCTCCACAGTGGGTCCTCAGGGGTGGCGCCCAGCGAGGGCTGCACACTCACGTCACTCCACACGTTGACCGCAATCAAGGTGGCGCCCCTCGCGGAAGCCTGCTCGAAAGCATGCTCGACTGCCTCGATGCTGCTCTCGGATCCGTCGACGCCGACGACGACGGGGCCTTCGGTCGGCGGTCGCCCGTCGAGGGTCCGCCCTCTGACCACTGCAACCGGCGATTCGCCGTGCGAGACCACGGACACCGTCGCGGAACCGACGACCAGTCCGGTGAATTCACCGTGTCCGCGGGGTCCGAGCGCAATGATGTACGCACTCTTGGACAATTCGATCAGCCGATCGGAGACACTGCCGTCGAGAAGTTCGGTGACGATCTCGAGGTCGTCGTCGATGCTCTGGCGCGCGAGGATCTGTGCGCTGTCCAGACGAGCGGTAGCAGTGCGGCGCAGTTCGTCCTTGAAGCTCTCGGCGAGGTACGGCTCGGAGTAGTAGAAGGCGGGGATGTGCACCACCGTCGCGATGTGGAGAGGACGACCGAGCGCCACTGCCGTTCGAGCCGCCCAGACGACAGCCGACGACGCCGATTCCGAACCGTCCACTGCTACGACGACGGGTTTGGTTGCACTCATGTTCGTCCCTCCACAATCGACCACAGAATCTCTTCGCCCCCACACTATTGCCCAATGACGGCAAAAAGGATTCATCGGCTGACGCGAGTCCCGAATCGGACATTCGACCTCTGGGTGGACTGCGGCAACGGCCCCGCCAACATCCCGAACGGGCGTCAACGAGGCCACCGGTGCCGGACTCGCACGCGAACCCTGGCTACCCGATCCACGTTAGGCGAAGAAGCCGACCGGTCAGAAGTGCAGAAAGTCCTGTCAAGAAGCGCCCAAAATCAGGTTTCGTGCGCAAGAGATCCGGAACACCTGCTGTGCGCCTTTATTAACCGCGGGCGGGTTATAAAGTCGCACGGCACGGTCAGTGGCAAAAAATGCGGACCATATAGATCAGCA
>NZ_JBHUUU010000003.1:0-323240 GCF_042670865.1 Rhodococcus sp. NPDC057135 | reverse complement strand
CCTCTCTAACCACCCTCATCTTACTCACCTCACAAACCCACTAACACCCCCCCCCACTCACCGGTCCCGCTCCCCCACCAACCCCCCCCCCCCGCGTCGCTCCAACACTCCCCCGTCCTTAAAACCCCCCCCCCACGGCAGGGTCAGTCGCAAATCTTGCGGAACTTCTCGATCAGCTGGACACGGCCGTTGCGATCGGCAGCCAACGGCGTGACGTTGAGCGTCGTGACGCCCGCTTCGGCGAAGGCTGCGACGCGTTCCCTGACGTAGCTCTCGGGACCGATCAACGACACGGCACGAACCAGCTCGTCGGGGACTGCTGCTGCGGCTTCGTCCTTCTTGCCCGCGAGGTAGAGATCCTGGATCTTCTCGGCGGCCTCTTCGTAGCCGTAGCGCACCGCGAGATCGTTGTAGAAGTTCTTGCCCTTGGCGCCCATGCCGCCGATGTAGAGCGCAAGGCTCGGGCGTACCCAGTCGAGCATGTGGTCGACGTCGTCACCGATGGCGAGCGCCGGCGACGCGTATACCTGAAGCTCGCCGAGGCTCGGATCGCGCTTGGCCTTGCCCTTGGCGATCGGCTCGCCCCACACGCTGGCTGCCTTCTCCGGATGGAAGAAGATCGGCTCCCAGCCTTCGGCGATCTCGGCCGTCAGCTCGACGTTCTTGGGGCCGAGCGAAGCGATCAGGATCGGGATGCGCTCACGCACAGGATGATTGATCAGCTTGAGCGGCTTGCCCAGTCCGGTACCTTTCTCAGCGGGGAGCGGAACCTGGTAATACTTGCCCTGGTATTCGACCTTCTCGCGGCGCCACACCTTACGGCAGATCTCGACGACCTCACGGGTACGTCCCAGCGGAGCGTCGTACTTGACGCCGTGGAATCCCTCGATCACCTGCGGCCCGGAGGCGCCCAGTCCCATGACGAACCGGCCGTTGGAGACGAAGTCCAGGCCCGCTGCCGTCATCGCGGTCAACGAAGGCGTACGGGTGTAGATCTGAAAGATTCCCGAAGCGAGTTCGATTGTCGACGTCTTGGCCGCCAGGTAGCCGAGCTGGCTGACCGCGTCGAAGGAATACGCTTCCGGGACGAAAGCGATGTCCAGGCCCGCCTTCTCCAGGTCACCGACCTCTTCGACGGTTTCGGCGAACCCGCCGCTGTAGTTCAAACCCATACCGATACGCACGTTGTAACCCCAATCCTGACGATTGCTGCCGTGTGCGACGCGCACACGGGCAGTGGTACTCCCATCGAACACTTACTCACATCGAACACTACGGAACCTGAGTCCGCATTCATGTGACTACCCCGTTCATATTCGATGACCGAAATGAACGGGGTAGCGGGAGAACCTGAGGAGGGTCAGGATTCTTCGGGGCGAACCACCATGACGGGGCACTTGGCCGAAGCGATCAGGGTGTTGCTGGTCGAGCCGAGGAGCATGCCGCGGAATCCACCGCGACCACGGCTACCGACGACCACGAGCTGCGCTTTTGCCGACCAGTCCAGCAGTCGTCCACGTGGGTTGTCGAGGTAGACCTCGCGCCGGACCTTCACGTCCGGGTACTGCTCGGACCAACCTGCCAAGCTCTCGCTGAGAACGGCGTGCTCTTCCTCTTCGAGGGACTGCGGTGCAAGTGCAGCGGCCCTCGGGTCTTCGAATGCCGCACTGCCGAGGTCGCTCCACACGTGCAGCGCCACCAACTCGGCGCCGCGGAATGCCGCTTCCTCGAAAGCCGCACCGACGGCCTGGGCGCTCAATGCGCTGCCGTCGACGCCGACCACCACCGGCCCCTCCGAGGGCACCGCGCCGTCGCGGTCTCGAACGACGATCACCGGGCACTTGCCGTGACTGGCCACCCCGACCGCGGTATTGCCGAGCACTGCCGTTGCCGCCTTGCCTGATGCAGAAGCTCCGACAACTACGCGCCTCGCCTGTGCCGAACTCTCGATCAACCACTGAGTTGCACTGCCGATGGCGATTTCGGTGTGAACCTCGAGTTTCGGATCGATCTCACGGGCGAACTGCTCCGCCTCTGCCAAGATCGCTTTTCCGGCCTCCTCGACCCACTCGTACACCCCACCCGCGTCGACGTACGGTCCACCGAAACCGTACGGCGCGAAGTCGAGAGCGTGGATGATGTCGAGTCGCAATTCGCGCTGGGCGGCGATTTTCGCGGCCTCGCGGAGCGCGGTGGACGCAGTGTCCGAACCCTCGACTCCGACAACAACACTGTTATGTTCGCGTGAACTCATGTGCCCACCTTCCTGAAGAAGTAACCGAGCCACTTTCACTCTAACCATCCCACTTGTCCGGCTTTTTTGGGGTCGCCCCCTCTCGATTTCGGGGACTTAAGTCCCCGAAACTGTTGACGGATAGGAGAATTAGCAGAGCAATCAGGACCAGGTGTGAACAGGATCTCCCGTGCGCATGTTCTCCACGTAACCGCGGAGCATTCCGGTGAGCGCAGTCGAGCGGTCCGCGCCCGCGGCCTCCGCCCGCGCAACGTGCTCTCGCTGCCAGGCCGCACCGGTCTGCCGATTCATGCACCGCCCTTCGATGACGCCGAGGTACCGATCGCGGGCGGCGGCGGACAATCCGAAGTCCGCCAAACCCTCGTGCGCCAACGGCAGCAGCCTTCGCAATATCAACTCGTCGGCACCGACCCAGCCGATCTCCGGCCAGTACAGGGTCGCGTCCAGTCCGTATTTGGCGCCGATGTGCAAGTTCTCTTCCGCCGCATGAAAAGACATGTGCGACCACAGTGGCCGCTCCGCGTTCACCAGTGCCCGAACGGTTCCGTAGTAGAAGGCTGCATTGGCCATGATGTCGACGACGGTCGGCCCGGCCGGCAGCACACGATTCTCGATACGCAAGTGCGGCTTGCCATCCGAGCAGTCGTACACCGGTCGATTCCACCGGTAAACCGTGCCGTTGTGCATCTGAAGCTCGCTCAACTCCGGAATCTCGCCCGCCGCGAGCACTTCCAGTGGATCGGTGTCCGACACATCAGGCAGCAGGGCCGGAAAATACCGCGAGTTCTCCTCGAACAGGTCGAGCACCGAATGGATCCACCGCTCACCGAACCACACCCGCGGACGCACACCTTGGTTCTTCAGCTCGAAAGTTCGGGTGTCCGTGGCCTGTTCGAAGATCGGAATGCGTGATTCGTGCCAGAGTGCCTTGCCCGCCAGGAAAGGAGAATTGGCGGCCAACGCCACTTGCACTCCGGCCAGACACTGCGCGGCATTCCAGTGCGCGGCAAATTCTTCCGGCGCCACCCGCAGATGCAACTGCATGGACGTACACGCCGCCTCCGGCACCACCGAATTGGTATCGGCCCGAAGAAGTTCCACGTCGCCGCCAGGTAGCGCGACACCTTCGACGTCGAGTTCGATGTCCTCTCCTCGCGCGGCAAAAATCTGCTCGTTGAGCAATTCGTAGCGCGGGTTGGCGGTGATCCACTCTCGATCGAGATGCTCGAGCTGCAGTGTCGGCAGCATCCCGATCATCACCATCTCGGCGTCGTGCGCATGGATTCGCGCGTCTGCGACGTCGAGGGACGCCCGCAGTTTCTTTTCCAATTCGAAAGTCGCGTCACCGGTGAGAGGGCCGGGTTCGACGTTCATCTCGACGTTGAACTGTCCGAGTTCGGTTTGGAAAACCGCAGCGTCGTCTATGGATTCGAGTACTTCACGATTCGACATCGCAGGAGCCATGTCCCCGTTCACCAGGTTGAATTCGATCTCCATACCCAGCAGCGGCGCGGGCCTGTCGACGGCGTCCCGAAAGTCACCACCGTCGAGCATCTGCTTCATGGCGTCGACGCACGAGCGCACCTTCTTACGAAAGAGCCTGCGGTCGGCTCTGGTGAATTCTCTTGCCGTGACCTCTGCACCCATCGCGCGTTCCCCCTTCGACGATCAACGTCACTGAAGGCTATCCGGCCGGGGTCACCGACAAACGAGAACTGCGGTGGCACCAGGAAGAATTTCCCGGTACCACCGCAGTCCTACAAGAAGTTTTCTTACGAGTTGTCTACCCAGGTGACAGCCACACCGCGGGCCTGCAGCCACGCTGCCGGATCGACCTTTGCGCCGTTCTCGGCTACCTCGAAGTGCAGGTGGGGGCCGGTGGACTGGCCACGGTTACCCACGGTGGCGATCTGCTGGCCGGCGTTGACTCGCTGACCGACGTTGACCTGGTAGTCGTTGACGTGGCCGTACGTGGTGACGGTGCCGTCGTCGTGCTGGACACGGACCCACAGTCCGAAACCTGACGCCGGGCCGGCGTCGATGACCTGGCCGTCGGCTGCAGCCAGGATCGGCGTACCGATCGGGGCTGCGATGTCGAGACCGCCGTGGTGCGCTCCCCAGCGCGAACCGAAGGTGGAGGTCAGCGTTCCGGACACCGGCTGCACCGTGCGAGCGGACGTGCCGGGATTGATACCGGCGAGGAACTGCTGCGCCTGCGTGTTGAGGTCAGCTGCAAAATCGGGCAGCTCAGGAATGTCGAGAGCGGGAAGAGCTGCCAATTCAGCCGGAACGACAACGCCTTCGGGAAGCAGACCCTGCGGGAGTTCGAAGCCCGCGATGGTCTGTGTTGCCGGCGCCGCAGCAGCGGTTCCTGCACCCATCTGGCCTGCACCGACGAGGAGTGCACCGGTAGCCGCAGCTACGACGCCTGCCTTGACACCGGCACCAGGGCCAGACGACGCGGTGCGGTGGCGGCCGCTTGCTGCCTCGGGATCGATCTCGAAGACAACATCGTCATTGCCCGTGCGGTGGTGGTTTCCCACAGTGTGTACTCCGTCAGTCGTCGGCGTGCAGCGTCCTTCTGATGAAGCCCGCTCCTCTGTCTGCCGAAGAATGTAACAGTTTGATCAAGGCGGCCGCCACCGTTACCCGATCTTGACCAAAACTATTTTTCGCCGTTCTGTCGGCTGGCGTCCAGTTCTGACTTGAATGCGTCGTATCGTGCCCGGTGAGCGGGTCGGCGGCGGATGATCGCCCACGCGATACCCAGAACGACGAACCAGATCGGCGTGACGACAAGTGCCTGCAGGGTGTCGTCCTTGGTTGTCAGCGCCCAGAGGATGAAGACGAAGAACGCGAGCACGACCCAGCACATCACGATGCCGCCGGGCATCTTGAACTTCGACGCCTCGTGCAGGTGCGGACGACGCTTCCGGTACACCATGTAGCTCGCCAGGATGATCGTCCACACGAACATGAACAGCAGCGCCGAGATGGTCGTGACGACGGTGAAGGCCTCGATCACGGAGTCGCCCGAGAACAGCAGGATCAGCGACGCCAGCAGGAAGATGCACGAGAACATCAGGGCGTTCGCGGGGACCTTGCGTGAGTTCAGCTTGCCGAGAGCCCTCGGTGCGTCGCCTTCTTGTGCAAGCCCGAACACCATGCGCGAGGTGGAGTAAATACCCGAGTTCGCCGAAGATGCGGCGGAGGTCAGCACGACGAAGTTGATGACCGATGCAGCGATGCCGAGGCCGGCGAGTGTGAACATGGCGACGAACGGACTCTTGTCTGCGCTGATTTCACGCCACGGTGTCACCGCGATGATCACGGTCAGCGCAATGACGTAGAACAGCAGCACACGAATGGGGATGGAGTTGATGGCCTTCGGCAGGTTCTTCTCCGGGTCCTTCGCCTCGGCTGCTGTCGTGCCGACCAGTTCGATACCCACGAATGCGAACACCGCGATCTGGAAGCCGGCCACGAAGCCCATGAATCCGGTCGGGAACATGCCGCCGTCGTTCCAGAGATTGTCGATGCCGGAGGTGGCACCGTTCGGCGCCGTGAACCCGGAGACGACCATGACGATGCCGACGATGATCAGGCTGACGATGGCGATGATCTTGATCAGCGCGAACCAGAACTCGGTTTCACCGAAGGCCTTCACCGTCGGCAAGTTCAGGAGGAGTAGTGCCGCGATCGTCAGCAAAGCGGGAATCCACGCCGCGAGACCTGGCCACCAGTATTTGAAGTAGCCGGAAATCGCGATGACGTCAGCGATGCCGGTGACGATCCAACAGAACCAATACGTCCAGCCGGTGAAGAATCCCGCCCAGGGGCCCAGCAGATCGGCGGCGAAGTCCGAGAACGACTTGTACGCCATGTTCGAAAGCAGCAACTCGCCCATCGCACGCATGACGAAGAAGAGCATGAAGCCGATGATCATGTACACGAAGATCACGGAAGGCCCGGCGAGAGAGATCGTCTTGCCCGATCCCATGAAGAGTCCGGTGCCGATGGCCCCACCGATGGCGATCAGCTGGATATGCCGGTTGGACAGCTGACGTGAGAGGTGGGGGTCTTCGCCGGACGGCTTCGTCAAATCTGGTGTATTCGCGTGGTCGGACACGGAGGATCCCCCTCGTCGTTCGGTTCATCCGGGGCGTCGAAATCACGCCCGTCGGGGGAACCTCGGAAAATGTGCCCTCTCAAAGTACGCGTGCACTGGCTCACATCACGCATCGGAAAGCGGACGCCGATAACCTGTCGAGGTGAACACTGACAGCACGGCCCATCAAGACGGACATATCGCCGCGACGCTGTTCGATTTCTCCGGAACCCTCTTCCGTCTGGAAGAGAGCGACGATTGGAACGAGCACCTCGTCGATCACCGAGGTGATCCGCTCGACGTGCATGCTCAAGCCGAGCTGATGCGCCGGATGACCGCGCCGGTGGGTAGAACCGTCGAGATGGACGAAGCCGGGATCTACGCGTGGGAGAACCGCGACCGGGATCCGAAGTTGCATCGTCAGGCTTACCTCGACGTGTTGAGCAAGTCCGGAGTGCCCGATCCGGTTCGCGCCGAGGCTTTCTACGCCCTGCTGGTAGATCCGGACCAGTGGTCGCCGTACCCGGATACCGGCGAGGTCCTGAAGTCATTGTCGGAGAAGGGCATACGAACCGCGGTCCTGAGCAACATCGCATTCGACATCCGACCGGCGTTCGTCGACCGAGGCTGGGATGTCTGGGTCGACGAGTTCGTCCTCTCGTTCGAGGTGGGTGCCGTCAAACCGGAACCCGCAATCTTCGAATACGCACTGGCGCAACTCGATGTGGATGCGGCGCAGACATTGATGGTCGGCGACAGCGACGAGGCCGACGGCGCTGCCCGAGACATCGGTTGCCAGTTCGCGCTCGTCGATCCCCTGCCGACGACCGAACGCCCGCACGCACTACTCGACGCAGTCCGAAAGTTCGGCCTGCTCTGAGCGATCAGCAGTCGCGGGGCTTACCGGCAGTCTCGTATTCGCCGATCGCAGCGACCTTCTCGGCAGAAGCGCTCCGAGTGTCGAAGTGATAGCCCAACCACTCCTTCGCCAGTCGCCTGGCGAGTTCGAGTCCAACCACTCGCTGCCCGAAACACAAGACCTGTGCGTCGTTGCTGAGCACCGATCTCTCCACCGAGAAACTGTCGTGGGCAGTCACCGCGCGGATCCCCGGCACCTTGTTGGCACTGATAGCGACGCCCAACCCAGTTCCACACACGAGAAGCGCCCGGTCGGCTTTGCCCTCGGCCACCAACCTGGCGGCGGTGACAGCAACGTGCGGATACGCAGTGTGCTCGTCGTTTCCGACGCCGACATCGGTCACCACCTCCACGCGGTCGTCGACTTCGAGGTCGGCCTTGAGTGCCTGCTTGTACTCCAAGCCGGCGTCGTCGCAACCGACGACGATACGAAGTCGCTCAGCCATGATCGTGCTCCTTGCGTTCAGAGTTCGTGTTCAAGAAATCAGCGACGGTACGGACGCACATCGCCATCGATATCGCGCCGGCATCCGGGGTCCCGACGCTCCGTTCTGCCAGCGGCCGTGCTCGACCCACCAACGGGCGCAATTGCGCCGTGGCGTCGGCTGCGGTCTGGGCAACGACGGCGGCTTCGTCCCATGCCTTCGCTGTGGGGACCCCGTTTCCGACTGCGGCACTCAAGGTTTCCACGAACGGCCACAGAGCGTCGAGCATCGTCTTGTCGCCGGGTTTTGCGCCACCGAGCGCCACTATCGCGTCAAAGCCCGCCCGTACACCGTCAGCCAGGTCATGGGCGCCTGGTTGCCCTTTGTCACCCAGCCTGGTTCCCATCGCCGTGAGCGCGGCACCCCACAGCACGCCGGACGTCCCGCCTGCCTTTGCAGCCCAGGCTTCACCCGCTGCAGTCAGAACTCCTTGTGGACCGGCACCCTGCACGGCTGCGGCCTGCGCTGCCAGCGTCGCGTATTCGGTTCCCCGAACCATCCCGCGCCCGTGGTCTCCATCGCCCGCCACCGCATCGATGCGGCCCAGTTCTTCTTCGTTGACCGCCATCACCCGAGCGAGAGCCTCGATCACCGTCGCCACAGTTTCTCCGCACAGCCGTCCCTGGTCGTCGCCCGCAGCGCTCACACCGGACGTCTCTTGCACCGAAGTGGTCGTACGACGCTCCCCCGATCGTGTTGCCACACCGAATGTTCCGCGCCGAAATGCCGGAGTGTCCGCCGCCGCCGTCCAGAACGTTTCGAGTTCCTCGTCCAGCCACATGAGCGTCAGCGAACAACCGGCCATGTCCAGACTGGTCACCAACTCTCCGACCTCTGGCGAGACAATCGTGTATCCGGCCTCCCGCAACAGCTTCGACGCGGTTCCCCAGACCACGAACAGTTCCTCGTACTTGGTGCGCCCGAGCCCGTTGAGGATCGCACCGACACGTGTCCCGGTACCGTCCGGTCGTTCGGCAAGCACGCCGTCGACCAATAGTCGCGCCAGTTCTGCGGCACTGGGCATCTCGTGCGCGGATACACCCGGTTCTCCGTGAATTCCCAGCCCCAGATCCATCATTCCGGTTTCCACCGTGAACAGTGGGTGATCGGCGCCCGGCAGGGTGCATCCGTCGAAAGCAACACCGAGTGTCCGAGTGTTGTCGTTCGCCGTGCGACCTACTCGCTGCACCTCGTCGAGGTCATAGCCTGCTTCCGCAGCAGCCGACGCGATCTTGAATACCGTGAAATCACCGGCGATTCCCCGCCGCTTCGTGATGTCCTCCGCCGAAGCACTCGCAATATCGTCGGTGACCGGCAGGTAGCGAGCGTCGATTCCCTCGTGCGCCAAAGCTTTCACTGCGAGCGAGAAGTTCATCACGTCACCCGCGTAATTTCCGGTGGTCAGAAGCACCCCGGCACCGCTGTCGACAGTGCGAGCGACGGAGGCCGCCTCCGCCGCGGAGGGAGACGTGAAGATATTTCCCACCACTGCACCGTCGGCGAACCCCGGCCCGACGACACCACAGAACGCGGGATAGTGACCGGAACCGCCACCTACGACGACCGCAACCTTGCCCGGTCGTGTCTCCTGGGCTCGTACTACACCGCCTGGCACACCGACAACATAGTCGGAGTTGGCGTCGAGGAAACCCTCGAGCATGTCTTCCGTAAATGTCGCGGGATCGTTGAATAGCCGAGTCATGAAAATACCTCTAACGCAGTCGATTTCCGGTTTCGGGGTCGAACAGATAGACACGTTCAGGAAGAGCAGTCGCAGCGCACTCGTCGCCTGCCGCAAACCTCTCGTGGGCCGGCGTCTGAACCATCAGCGTCGAACCCGAGCCAGTCGACTCGGTCCCCGCTGCGTTCACCTGTACCAAACCGAACTCCATCAGGTGCTCGAAATGCTTCACGTGCACCGTGATCTGCCGATGCGCGGCAGGCCCCGGCACCATAGTCATGTCTTGGGGTCGAACTCCGACCCGAACCGACTGACCCTCAACGACATTGCGTGTCGAGACCGGTAAGGTACCAGCCGAGCCTATGGCAACAACCGCAGATCCGTTCTCGAGCCGCACAATTCCGTCGAACATGTTGATCTGCGGTTCACCCACGAACTCCGCCACGAAGATGTTGGCCGGATCGTCGAACACCTCGTCAGGAGTGCCGTACTGCTGGATGATGCCACCGTCCATCACCGCAAGCCGGTCGGCCAAGCTCAGCGCTTCGACCTGGTCGTGGGTGACCACGATTGTGGTGTAGCCGAATTCGCGTTGCAGCATCTTCAGTTCACGCCGAACCCGTTGCCGCGCCGACGCGTCGAGGTGCGAGAGCGGTTCGTCGAGGAGCAGAACCGGCGGGTTGCGCACAAGGGCCCGAGCGAGTGCAACTCGCTGCTTCTGTCCGCTCGACAATCCTGCCGGACGCAAGTCGAGTAGGTCCTCCATCTCCAGACGACGGGCAATGGTGGACACCAGTTCGTCTGCGCCCGCTACTTTTCGGGCTTTCAATCCGTACGAGAGGTTGTCGCGTACCGAGAGCGGCGGATACAAAGCGTAGCTCTCGAATCCCACCCCGACTCCTCGTTTTCCGGGTGCCAGCTGACTGATCTTCCGGTCACCGATCAAGATCTCACCGCTCGAGACGGTCTCCAGGCCGGCGATCATCCGAAGGGTTGTCGTCTTGCCGCATCCCGAAGGACCGAGCAGTGCGACCAACTCACCCGGTTCGATGTGTAGGTCGATTCCTTTGACCGCATGGAATGTTGCCCGCCCGCGTGAAGAGTAAGTCTTCTCCAGGTTGTCCAGGGTGAGTGATTGCGCGACCTTCGTGGCGCGACGGCTATCGGCGGTAGTGGTCATCGCCTGTCCTCCTGTGCTGCGTGGGTCGTTACACTGTCGCCGGTCCTGCCGGCACCGGCGATCGCGTTGCCGAGTCGTCGACTGTCCGTCCCCTCGGGCGCTCCCTCGAACAGGTGAATGTTCTGGCAAGCCACTTCCACAACGACCTCGGCACCTTCGACCGCGAGCGAACCCCCCGACGACAGACCGATCATCGTGACCCCGCTGCCGAGATCAATCGAGAGTTCGACATTGCGGCCGAGGCGCTCCACCAGTTGGATCCGGCCGCGTACGGCCACCAAGCCTGGGGTCCGCGAGAAATCTGCCCGAATCTCGATGTCACACGGTCGGATACCGATTCGAGCGCCGGCCGACGTAGATATCGTGATGTCCGACGGAATCACGACCTCCAGGTCGGTTCCGGGCACCCGGAGCGCTGCCCCGTCGACTACTGCCTCGAACACGTTGATCTCGGGTTGGCCGAGCGAGCGCGCCACGAAGGTGTCAGCGGGCGCATGCCAGATGTTCGCCGGCGTGTCGATCTGGACCAGCCGCCCCTCCCTCAGGATCGCGATTCGATCACCCAACGCCAGTGCTTCTTGATAGTCGTGTGTCACGTATACCGTTGTGGTGTTGGACATCTGACCGAGTTGGCGCAATTCGGCACGCATCGCCGCCCGTAGTTTGGCATCGAGATGTGAGAGCGGTTCGTCGAGAAGGTACACGTCGGCCGGCCGTACCAACACTCGCCCGAGAGCAACTCGCTGCCGCTGCCCGTTCGAGAGTTCCCGTGGAAATCGCTCGAGAAGGTGGTTGATTCCCAAGGTCTTGGTGACGGTGTCGATACGGCGCTTCTGCTCGTCCTCCGAGTATTTTCCGGTTCGACCGGACTTGAGTGGTGACGCCAGATTCTCGGACACTGTCTTTTGCGGGTACAGCGCGTAACTCTCGAAGGCCATGGCGACGTTACGGTGGTATGGCTCGACGAGCGTCATGTTCACTCCCCCGATGTCGACCGTGCCGTCGTCGACTTCGACGAGTCCGGCTATCGACTTGAGCGTCGTGGTCTTGCCTGCGCCCGAAGGTCCCAGAATGACGAGGAATTCACCGTCTGCCACGTCGAGGTCGATGCCGTCGATGCCCACGGTCTTTCCGTAGTGTTTGGTCAATGCTTTGACAGTAAGTGCGACCATCAGGATTTCACCGCCCCGAACGACAGTCCGCGGACAAGGTATCGCTGGATCGTCAACGCCAGAATCAGCGGTGGTAGAGCAGCGATCACCGCAGCCGCAGCTGTCAGATTGTAGTAGGCCTGTCCGCCACCACCGAGGAACTTGGTCACTGCGACGGTGACTGTTCCGGCGTTGCTGTCGGCGAGGATGAGAGGGAAAACGTAGTTGTTCCACGCGAAGATGAACGAAAGTAGTGCTGCTGCGGCAATTCCCGGACGAACAAGTGGAAGCGCCACCATGACGAAGGCGCGCTTGCGCGTGTACCCGTCCAGGAGAGCCGCCTGTTCGAGATCTTCAGGCAGATCTTCGAAATACGAGCGCAAGATCCAGACCACCAGAGGCATCGTCACCAGTTGAAGAACCCACACCATCCCGAGTTTGGTGTCGAACAACCCGATCTGGTTGTAGATGACGAACAGCGGGACGATCACCATCAGCTCCGGCGCAAAGCGGAAGGAAAGCATGTTGAACATCAGATCGTTGGATCCCTTGTACTTCCAACGTCCGGCAGCATACGCAGCCGGAATGCCGATGGCCAACGAAACCAGAACAGCACCACCACAATTGATCAGGCTGGTCAGCAGAGCCGACTTGAAGTCGACACTCGTCAGATCCGTGCCCTTCTGACTCAGCACGGTTCCGAAGTTCTCGAACGTGGGACTGAACTTGAAATATGTGGTGGTCTGCTCGGCCGGAGTTTTCAGCGCCAGCAGAAACATCCACAGGATGGGAAAGAGCGAGAAGACGAACCACACGACCAACACGATGTCCGCGGCTACGGCTCCCACCGTGAACCTCTTCTGGCCTGGCATCAATTCACTGGCCATGACTTTACGACTCCGCTCCGGCAGCACGACGCTGCGCCTTGCCCAACACGCTCACCAGATAGCGCGCGGTGACGAACACGATGATCCACAGCAAGAACATGTATGTGCTGCCGCGGGAGTAGTCGAGATTGATGATCGAATCCTCGAACGCACCGATCTGGAGCGTTCGGGTGGACAGTCCTGGTCCACCCGCAGTCAGGACGTACACCGCGTCGAACACTTTGAGGTTGTCCATGAATCGGAAGATCACGGCGACCAGGATGTAGGGCCACAACATGGGCAGCATGAGCCGGCGGAACATGTAGAACCAACTGGCACCGTCTACCTCGGACGCTTCGAACGGCTCCTTCGGTAAAGAACGCATGCCGGCGAGAACAAGAATCGCCACGAAGGGAGTGAAGATCCACAGGTCCACCAGAATGACGGACCACAGGGCGTTCTGACTGCTCAACCAGTCGAATGTGTTACCCAGCCCCAGAACGTGATTCAGAATTCCGAACTGCGGGTTGAACATCAGCTTCCAGATCACGCCGGCGATGACCGGTGCGATCATCAGCGGAAGGATCAGCACCTTCTCGAAGATCTTCCCGATCAAGCTCGAACGGTTGAGCAATAACGCGATGCCGACACCGATCACCGTCTCGACCGCCGTGGCGACAATCGCGAAGACTCCGGTCACACGCACGCTGGTCCAGAAGCTCGAGTCGCCCAGGACACTCGCGAAGTTCTTGAACCACACGAACTGCGGATCCGGGTTCACTGCCGCGTAATTCAAGAATGAGTAGTACGCGCCGATCACAAACGGATAGAGAATCCCGACAACGATCACCACAGCCGGAATCGAGAGGATGTACGGGCGCAACTTGCGTCGCCACATCGGCACTTCGGGAGGTTCGACGTTGCGGGGCGGTGCGCCTGCCGGTTTCGCGGAGTGAGCCTCCGACGGCGGACGGGTGGATTGGGTAGTCACTTTTCCTTACTCCCTTGCTCCGGTGATCCGCCGCGGATCAGAGGTTTACCTTGGATGTGTTGGTCTTGGCGAGCGAGGACAGCGCCGATTTCGCGTCCTTGCCTCCGTAGATGTCCTGCAGCGCGACAGCCCAGTCCTCGGTGGTGTCGAAGAACTTCTTCTGAGGAGTGAACTGGATCTTGGAACTGCTGATCACCGTCTCGAACGTTTCGAGATAGCCCGGCATACCGTCGCCGACTTCCTGTTTGAAAGTTTCGTCGAACACGGACTTGCGCACGGGGTTCGCGAAGATACCTGATTTGACCGCGTCGTTGAGAGTTCCCTTACTGGTGGCCCACTGCAGGAAAAGCCAGGCCGCATGCTTTTTCTCGGAACGCGCATTCATGGCCAACGACCACGTCCACAGGTTGGTCGCGTAACTCCCGTCCGGGCCCGCCGGACCTGGGTACCAAGCGAGGTTACCCGCTTCGCGACTGGCTCCGGGCTTGTTCTTCGGGTACGTCGCACTGTCCGCGTCGTAGACCATCATTGCCTTGCCGTCACCGAGATCGCCTGTTGCCTGCGGATAGTCGTACGTTGTCCACGAGGTCGGTCCGGCAGCGTGCATCATGTCGATCCACTTCTCGGTGAAGGCGACAGCCTTGTCCGAGTCCATCGTCGCCACCAACTCGCCACCCCGAAATTCGTAGTCCTTCGCACCCTCGCGGGTGAACTGCGTCATGAACCCCGGGTGAATCGTCGCCCAGGACTTCGAGCCTCGTGTGGCGATTCCGTAGACGTTCTCACTTCGATCCGTGAGATCCGTTGCAAGTTGGATCAATCCGTCGAATGTGTCGGGCAGCGTAATGCCCTTGTCGTCGAAGACCCTCTTGTTGTACGTGACGACGTTGTTCTCGAATCCGAGCGGCAGTGCCCATTGCCCACCGGTTCCGAGTGGAGACCCCAACTCGAAATCCCATCGCGTGGAGGTACGCAACCCCTCGTAGATGTCCTCGAAGTCGTACTCGTCGCTGGTGGCCGATGTGTTCTCGAGCCACGGCTGCAGATCCTCGAGCCAGGCCGGCGGCCCGTACTGCCAGATGAAGTACGCACCGAGCATGAACACGTCGTGCTTGCCGGTACCACCGGCAAGTTCGGTGTTGAGCTTGGTGAAATAGTCGGCCTCCGGCACCAGATCGGCTTTGACTGTAATACCGGTCAATTCGGTGAAATCAGCGAGCAGGGGCTGCAACGCCTGCTGATACGGGTGCGGGGTTTGCAGGATGTTTATGCTCGTACCTTCGAGCGCCCGCCAATTGAAACCGCCTGTCACCTCCGACGCTCCGTTGGTCGGCTTCTCACCGCCACCGACACCACAGGCGGAAAGTATGGGCACGCTCGCGGCAGCCATCCCCGCGATACCGAACGCCCGCAGCATCTCTCGACGCGAGAGCTGTGGACCACCGCTGAATGGGACGCGGGGTGTGAAACGACTCATGTTGATTCTCCGCTGAATGGATGGGTGGGGATCTCGAACGACCTGCGGCACAGGTCGAGTGTGCGAACCGTCAGGGAATGAGTGAAACCTTCACGGACTCGGTGCCACTGGCCACCAGATCGAGTCCCTGCTGGAAGTCTTCCAACGGAAGCTGATGCGTGCAGATCTTGTCCATCGGCAGCAGGCCTGACTCGATCATCCGGATTGCGGCCGGCCAACAGTCGGGCCCCAGGTGCGCCCCGAGTACGTCAAGTTCCTTGTCGTCGCTGATGATGCTCCAGTCGACGCTGACGTCGTCTTTGAACACCCCGTATTCGACGTAGGTGCCGAGCTTGCGCAAGATGTTGAGGCCCTGGGGAACTGCAGACGGATGGCCTGTCCCCTCAAGATAGACATCGGCTCCATAACCATCGGTGAGATCTTTGACGATCTGCACGGCATCTTCGTCGGCGATGTTGATCACGATGTCGGCTCCGCACAGTTTGGCGAGCTCGAGCTTTTCCGGTGCCATGTCGAGAGCGATCACGTGCGCCGGGCTTTTTGCCCGCGCACCGGCAACCATCCCCAGCCCGATCGGCCCGCAGCCCGCAACGACGACAACGTCGTCAAAGGTGATTCCAGCCCGTTCCACGGCGTGCAGTGAGCACGACAGCGGCTCTGCAAACGCAGCATGTGCTGCCGGCAGATCCTTGGATACCTTGTGCACCAAAGCTTCCACTGGATAGACCATGAATTCGGCCATCGCGCCAGGGGTGACTCGCTTGAATCCGTACAGGTTGTGCGGCTGGCACATGTGATACTGCCCGCGCTTGCAGTAACGGCATTCCCAACACGGAACGATTTGTTCGGAGACCACACGATCGCCCACCTGAATCCCCCAGCGCTTCGACCCTTCCGCATCGATCGAGACAACCTCACCGACAAATTCGTGCCCCGGAATGACCTCGGTCTCGGCCCAGGCCGGACGGTTTTCGTCGCCCCAGAATTTTGCTGCACCGTGATAGCACTTCAGGTCGCTCGCACAGATTCCGACTGCTTCGACCCGAACCAGCGCTTCACCAGGGCCCGGTACAGGCTTCGGCACTTCTTCGAGTCGATAGTCGCGCGGACCGTGGCAGATGACCGCCTTCATCGTCTCGGACATCTTTGTCTCCTCTGGGGATCAGGTCTGGATGGGGCGCAAAGCGCTGGTCCAGTAGCTGCTCGTGAACACAATTTCATGTGTCGGCGGTCACAGTATCGGATCGGATTACATATGTCCAGCACAATTGTTCACGTGAACTAGGTGCGTGAGCATCTGTTCATGCGGTACCTTTCTGTCATGCCGATCAGCAGCTCAGACGCGATGCCACTACCCGCGTCCACGCCTGCCGGTTCGACATCGACCAGCACAAACAGCACATTCACGCACGCGTTGCTCTACACCGCGGCCAAGCTCTACTACGACGAAGACGCCACTCAGGCCGAAGTGGCAAAAGCCCTCGGCACCAGCCGCGCTACCGTCAGTCGCATGCTTTCCGAGGCGCGAAGACAGGGCATAGTCCGCATCCAAGTTGTGCCACCTCAGGAAGAAGCGCATGGGAGCCTGGCCGAGCGGTTGCGCGTCAAGCTCGGACTGCATCGCGTGTACCTCTCTGGTCCTCTACCCACTCCGGCGCAGCAGAAGGGCACGGTCGACGTCATGGGATCGGTACTCGCCCCGGCGACGGCCGAGGCGCTCGCCGGCGCCGGCCTCGTGCCAGGTGACGTACTGCTCGTGTCCTCCGGGCGGACGGTATACGAAGTCGCGCAATACGATCTGACACCCATTCCAGGAGTCCTCGTCGCTCCCACTGTCGGTGGCAACGACCAACCAGAAGAGTGGTACCAGACCAACGAGATCACCCGCTTGATCTCGAACAAGATCGGCGGACGTCCGAATTATCTTTTTGCGCCGGCGCTTCCAGGTCCCGATCTGTATCCGACCCTCACCAAGGATCCGGCCATACAGCGAGTTCTCGGCCTGTGGCCACGGGCTCGGGCTATCCTCATGGGCATCGGCGCTCCCCCCCTACTGCGCGCCGACATTCCGCAGTTCGTTCCGATAACGTCGTCGTCGCTTCGAGAAGCCGTGGGCGACATCTGCTCTCGCTTTTACGATCGTGACGGCAACACCGTCGACTTCCCCGGTAGCGAACGTCTTATTGCGCTCGAACTGTCTGCACTGCAAGATATCCCGGTGGGCATCGCCGTGGCCGTCGGTGCCGAGAAAGTCGCTCCCATCATCGCCGGTGCGCGCAGCCGGTACTTCAATCAACTTGTCACCGACCCCACCACCGCACAACAGATACTTGCGGTCGAGTAACTTCGAAAGGCTTTGCCATGCCTACTGCGTCAGCGCGTCCGCTCGACGGAAAACGCGCTCTTGTCACTGGAGCCTCGAAAGGCATCGGCACGCAAATCGCACACGCCTTCGCCCAAGCCGGTGCGGACGTAATCGTCTCCGGTCGTAGCCGTTCCGAACTCACAACGCTGGCCGACAGACTCAGCGACAGTTTTGGCGTGCGCGCCGAGATTCTCGTTGCAGACCTCGCATCCCCCGACGCACCGACCCAGGTCGCACAAGAGTCTCTCGCGGTATTCGGTGGACTGGATGTGCTGGTCAACAACGCTGGAATCTCGTATCCCGAATTTGTCACCGCCATAACCGAACCCAACTTCGACGCGGTTCTGAACGTCAACCTCCGTGCCCCGG
Organism: Rhodococcus sp. NPDC057135; assembly: GCF_042670865.1. Classification (NCBI taxonomy): domain Bacteria; kingdom Bacillati; phylum Actinomycetota; class Actinomycetes; order Mycobacteriales; family Nocardiaceae; genus Rhodococcus; species Rhodococcus sp. NPDC057135. The sequence goes on along the minus strand of NZ_JBHUUU010000003.1, from coordinate 305,395 downwards.
CCTTGCTCGCCGCGAAGATCGGCTCAGCCATGGCCGATGCGGGCGGCGGAGCCATCGTGACGGTTGCGTCAGCAGCAGCATTACGCGCGTTGCCCGAACACTATTCGTACTGCATCGCAAAGGCTGGTTTGGTGATGGCCACCAAAGTGCTTGCCTTGGAGTTGGGTAACCGCGGCGTCCGGGCGAATTCGGTCTGCCCGACGGTTGTACTCACCGAGATGGGCCAGACGGTATGGGGTGAGCACGACAAGGCTGCACCGATGTTGAATCGTATCCCGAGTGGCCGCTTTGCCGTGCCGGACGAGGTGTCCGAGGCCGTCGTCTGGCTGGCGTCGGACGCCGCAGCCATGGTGAACGGAACCGATCTTCCCATCGACGGCGGTTACCTCGTAAGCTGAACGGCCGCAGCCAGTGGGCGGTTCAGCCGAATTCGGCGAGGGCGTGGATTTGTTCCTTCGTCGACGGGTACAGCGTCAACCACGTTTGATACAAATCCTCGTACATCGCGCTGTTGGCTGCGTTCGGCACTACTTCGTGCGACAGAGTCGTCCAATCGGTATCCGGCGCAACAAGTCCGGTCCCGATCGCAGCCAACAACGCGTCGCCGTAGCTGGCGCCGATGGTCTGAGCGGGAACCAACTGTGTGTGTCCGGTGATGTCACTGATCGCCTGTGTCCAGACCCGACTCTTGACGCCACCTCCCACAGCGATCGTGCGCCGGACGGGCTCATCTGTGTCACTGAACATTTCGAGTATCTGACGGATCCCGAAGGCAATGCCCTCGTAGGCAGCACGAAACAGATGCCCCCGGCCGTGGCGCAATGAGAGTCCTGCGACAACGCCTCTGGCTTTGGGGTCGAACACGGGGCTACGTTCGCCGGCAAAGTACGGAAGAATCAACAACCCTTCGGCGCCGGCCGGCACCGCCTCAGCTTCGGCGAGCAACTGTTCGAATGGTGCATCACCGGTGAGCTTTTGAAGCCATCCGGTCAAGCTTCCGGCGGTGGATGTGCCGGCCGCGAGTGCCAGAGTGTTCTTCTGAACGCCCGCGGTTGTCCACAATGCCGGGTTGCTGTGAAACTTGTCGAGCACCTGCACAAGGAACATCGTCGACCCGTACATGAGCATGAGATCCCCTGGGTGACGGGCACCCACACTGAACCCCTCGGAAAAGGCGTCGACGGTACCCGCGACAACAGGAGTGCCGGCCGGTAGTCCGGTCTGCTCGGCTGCGCGGGCGTGCACAAGTCCGACAACATCACTCGGCCATACCAAACGTGGACATTCCAGATGTCCCAGAATGCGATCGAGCCGATCGGATTTCCAGCTGAAGTCTCGAACCGAATAGAGCGGATCACACTGACTGGCCGTGTGATGATCTTGAATGTACTCGCCGGTCAGCTTTGCGGCGATGTACGAATTCGAGCCGTACCACCGCGTCGCCGCGGCAAAAATATCCGGTTCGTGGATGCGCACCCACTCGATCTTCGGTCCGACGGCCTGACTCGACAGGAGTTTGCCACCACAATCGAGTATTGCCTCCTCGCTGAACAATTCGGTCAGCGAGGCCACTTCTGCCGAGGCTCGACTGTCGATTCCATAGAGGATAGCCGGACGAACAGGACGAAGTTCACTGTCGCACAACACCAATGCCGGACCGACGCCACTGACACATACGCCGGCCACCTTGGCGTTCGTAGGAACCTGCGCCACTAGACGTTTCGAGATCTCACACACCTCGGACCACCACATCTTCTCGGCGTCCACCTCGGCCCACCCGGGCCGGGGCATCGAGATCTGATGATCGATCTGCTCGGTTGCCAGGACCACACCGTCAGGGGTCACTAGAACCCCTTTGCTGCTACCCGTCCCCATGTCTATACCTACCAACAAGTCCACGGAGTCACCCTAACCGAGCGGACGGTGTCAGGCTCTGTGGTTACACGCCTTCGGTGAGTTCGCGCAACGACGCGTAACGCTCACGCACGTGGGGAGCTGGTTCGGCGTCGAATCGCCGCTCTTCCGGTTTCGGCCACACCGGCGGCTGCGCGTCCCCGGAAAGTGTCCATGCTGCTTGCCTGCAGGCTCCCTCGGCGACGTACTCACCCGGAGCAGGGATCACGACCGGCACCCCGAGAATTGCCGGCGCTATCTCACAGAGAGCACGAGACTTGGCTCCGCCTCCCACGAGGAGAACTCGCTTCACCTCGACGCCCTGACGAACCAGATCGTCGACGCCGTCGGCCAAGCCGCACAGGAGACCTTCGACTGCGGCTCGCGCAAAGTGCGCAGGCGTCGAGTTCTCCAAACGGAAACCGTGCATGGCTCCCGTGGCATCGGGCCGGTTGGGCGTCCGTTCACCCTCGAAGTACGGAATCATGACCAGACCGTCGTTTCCGAGGGGCGCGGTCAGCGCCAACCTGGACAGTTCGGCGTGATCGACGCCGAGAATGGATGCCGTCGCATCAAGAATGCGAGCTCCGTTGAGAGTGCACACCAGTGGCAGGTGCAGTCCGGTTGCGTCCGCGAATCCGGCCACGTTTCCACTGGGATCGTGTGTGGGCGTTACTGATACAGCGGACACGACGCCGGAAGTTCCGATCGAGATGATCACGTCACCGGGGACTGCACCCAAACCCAGTGCGGCTGCGGCATTGTCACCCGTGCCCGGCCCGATGATTCCCCCGGAGCGAGTGCTTCCGATCTGTTCGTTCGGCGCTGCAACTCGGGGAACCTGTGGGGTTCGATCGCGAAATGCCAACGCCAACATATCGGTACGGTATTCGCGCGTCGCGGCAGCGTAATAGCCGGTTCCACTGGCGTCGCCCGCATCTGTCGCAAGTTCCTTCAACGAACCTGACCCGCCCAATTTCCAGGACAGCCAGTCGTGCGGAAGACACACCGCGGCAGTGCGATCGGCGTTGGCCTGTTCGTGATCTGCCAGCCATCGAAGCTTGCTTGCCGTGACCGCGGCGACCGGAACGACTCCGACGGCGTCGGCCCATTCCTTCGATCCGCCGAGTTCGTCGACCAGATCGGCCGCAGCCTTCGCCGAACGAGTGTCGTTCCACAGCAACGCCGGCCTGACGACCTCGCCGCCGTTGTCCAGACACACCATGCCGTGCTGTTGAGCTCCGACGGAAACGGCTGCAACGTCGTCCAGCCCACCCGCCGCGGCGATTGCACTGTCCATCGCCTCGAGCCAGCGTGCCGGATCTATCTCGGTACCGACTGGATGAGCCGCTCGTCCTTCTCGTACCAGTTTGCCCGAATCGGCGTCACGGACAATGACTTTGCACGACTGGGTAGACGAATCGATACCGGCAACGAGAGTCACACTGGAGTCCTTTCCGAAGGACCGTCAGCTCGCGTTGGCGACCGCGGGCATCCGGTTGCTGCGCTTTCGCAGCGATCGCACATATTCTGCGCGCTCGGTCTCCGTCATTCCACCCCAGATGCCGTACGGCTCGTGGACGGACAGTGCGTGTTCGCGGCACTGCTGGAGAACAGGGCACGTTCCGCAGACCTTCTTGGCGTTGCGTTCACGGTTCTCGCGAGCATGTCCGCGCTCGCCGTCCGGGTGGAAATACACCGCGGAGTCGTGCCCGCGGCACGCTCCCTGCAGCTGCCAATCCCACACTTCGGCGGTCGGGTACGGCATCGGAAGGTGCTTGTGCATGATGGCGACCTCAATTCCTTACTCGGGTGAAACGGATTCGGGTGACTCGGGACTTACGCCGGGTCGGACTTATCGACGCGTGGCCGATCGGCCGAGTCGATGTGCGCAGACCGAAGCGAGTTCGCCGGTGACCGGCGGAGTAAGCGCTGCGACGCCGTCGTCGAGAATCGCCTGCAGCCTGCGGAAATACTCGTCCGGTGCGAGGCCGAAAGTTACAAAGATCTCTTCGTCAGGTCCACCGTCGAACTGCTGCCACTTACGTGCGAACTCGACGATCTCTTGTGTATCGGTGCGGCTCATCAGGTTCTCCCCTGTTTGTGCGCCCTGCTTCACAGAAACTGCGACTCGTCTCCTCGGACGCCCGTGGCAGTGAGTCAAGACACAGACTATGCCTACTTCTGCTTTTTCACAAGACCTACTTACGTCTTTTTGTGGACAAAGTCAGGGAACTTTCGCACTGAAGTTACCGACGAGGAATGCTTGAATAGGACAATGACCCGACCGTCCACGACTCCGGCTACCGCGGGAGAGGTATTCACGCTGATACGCAGCGGTTCAGCGACCACTCGCAGCGAGATCGGGAAGCTCACCGGCCTGTCCAGGACGGCAGTATCGGCCAGGGTTGCCGCACTTCAATCGCTTGGTTTGATCGCCGATGACGACGAGGGTCCGTCGACAGGCGGCCGGCCTCCGTCCACTCTCACGTTCGCGAAATCGTCCGGCGTGGTTCTCGTCGTGGCGATCGGTCGATCGCGGGCACAACTTGCCGTCACCGACCTGGCGGGCACAATCCTCGCCGCGGAAGACATCGACAAGTCGGTCGGAGTCGGCCCGGACGAACTGATGCCCGAAATTGCCGAGCATCTCTCGTCACTGCTGGCCCGGGTCCAGCGGAAGTCGACCGAAGTCATCGGAGTCGGACTGAGCATTCCGGGAACCGTCGACGTCGCCGCAGGAGCCAGCCTCGATTCTCCGATGATGGCGGGATGGGACGGAGTTGCCCTCGCCCCGTACTTGACATCGGTGACGACGGCACCACTTTTTGCCGACAACGATGCCAACGTGATGGCTCTGGCCGAATTGAGCGAACGCCGCGAGAGCGCGCCCAACCTCCTGATGATCAAGGCATCGACAGGATTGGGCGCGGGAATCGTCCTGGGCGGAGTCCTCCAACGCGGTTCACTCGGAGCCTCCGGCGAGATCGGGCACACGAAAACTGCTGCGGCACGCGGCATGAAATGTCGGTGCGGCGACGTCGGCTGCGTCGAAACCGTCGCCAGCGGTTGGGCTCTCGTGCACGCCCTCCGAGATCAGGGCCGAAGCGTCGGGCACGTGCGTGACGTGGTCCGCCTCGCTCTGGACGGCGACAGCGAGGCACGCCGACTCATCAGAAGTAGCGGTCGACTGATCGGCGACGTCATTTCCGGCGCGGTCAACCTCCTCAATCCCGAGGTCCTGATCATCGGCGGCGACATGGCCGAGGCGGACGAACTCTTCCTCGCCGGGCTTCGAGAGTCCGTGTACGGCAATGCAACGGCGCTGGCCACCCGAAAGCTGCAGATCGCATCGGTCAGCCACGGCGCACAATCCGGCATTCTCGGCTGCGCGGTTCTTGTCCTCGACCACCTCCTCAGCGCCCGGGAAATCGACCTGCGCATTGCCGCGTCGCCCCAAAACTGAGCGCCTGATTTCTCGCACGCTCCGCACCGGATAATCAGACCTTTCCGACACCTCTTGTGTTGACGCACACACTTCTGCATAATTCATTACCTACCGATCATTCGGTTGCCGATATTGACAATGGGATCGCGCAGGAACGCTCCGAGTCAGCCACAAGCATGCACCGAGCACACCGGCAACGTCGCAGATCGAACAGTATTTCTCCCCTGTTCCGACTTCGCAGTTCACCTCTTCGGTGGGCCACGTGACTGGCAGAAAGTAGCTCGATGACCACTACCAGAACTGACACCAAACCCGCCGCGAAGGAGTACGACCGCGCCGCGATGGCGTCGATGGTCGGCACCACCGTCGAGTGGTACGACTTCTTCATCTACGCCCAAGCCGCAGCGCTGATTTTTGCGGACCTGTTCTTCAAGCCGATGGGCTCGGCAGGTCAGATCGTTTCCTACGTCACGGTCGGCATCAGCTTCGTCTTCCGTCCACTCGGCGCCATCGTCGCCGGCTATCTCGGTGATCGACTCGGCCGAAAGCGCGTGCTGGTGGCAACTCTGGCAATGATGGGCGCCGCGACGGTCCTGATCGGTGTACTGCCGACATATGCCTCGATCGGAATCTGGGCGCCGATCCTGCTGATACTTCTCCGAATCGTGCAGGGATTCTCGACGGGCGGCGAATGGGGCGGGGCCGCTCTTCTTGCCGTCGAACATGCACCCACCAAACGCCGAGGGTTCTTCGGTGCCTTCGTCCAGATGGGTGTACCGCTCGGAATGTTGCTCGCCACCGGTGTTTTGGCACTGTGCACGTTCACCCTCACTGACGAACAGTTCACCACCTGGGGATGGCGAGTGCCGTTCCTGCTCAGCGTCGTGTTGATCGGCGTCGGCTTCTACATCCGAAGCAGGGTCAGTGAGTCACCCGTCTTCGCCGAACTCAAGGAACGCCGCTCCGAGAGCAATACGCCTATCCGCACGCTCTTCAAGAAGCACCCCAAGCAGGTCGTACTCGCAGCCCTGTCCTTCATCGGCACAAACGGCAACGGCTACATGGTGATCGGTGGATTCATCGTCGCGTACGCGACCAAGACGTACGGCCTGGGTAAGACGGAACTACTGATTGCCACGCTCGCCAGTGCCGTCACGTGGGGCGTGTTCACCATGATCGGCGCCTACTGGTCGGATCGGCGCGGCCGCACCACGGTGATGAACGTGGGCAACCTCGCAATGATCCTGTTCGCAGTGCCGTTCTTCCTCCTCATCGACACCGGAAATCTCGGCTGGATCTACGTGGCGATGATCCTCTTCTCGGTCGGACTCGGGCTTTCCTACGGACCTCAGCCGGCGTTGTTCGCCGAACTGTTCCCGGCATCGATCCGTTACAGCGGCGCGTCGATCTCCTACGCCGTCGGCACCATTTTCGGTGGCGCTTTCGCGCCAACCGTCGCGCAGTGGCTCCTCGGCAGAACAGGTGGCACTCTGGCCATCTCGATCTATCTTGCCCTGTTGGCCGCGGTGTCCTTCGTCGCAACGATGCTCATCAAAGACCGATCAGGACGAGATCTGATGCTGTGATCAACCTCGACGTGGACGCCGCACGGCGCCGCGATGCCGGAGTTCGTCAGCCGAACTTCCGAATGGCGAACTCCGGCAACTTCTTCGCACCGTTCGCGGTACGCACGATCTTGTGGTTTCTACCCCGCATCAAAGCCAGTTGGATCCGCGATTCGATCCAGAATGCCCAGCGAGGCGATCGGTTCCAGGTCTTGTGCAACAACATCTTCGTTGCTGCGACGGCGTCCGGCGAGCGAGTCATGATCTGCGACAGCAGTTCCTGTGCCGGCTTGAGCGGATTGTCGCTGACTCCGCTCACGAAACCCCACTCGAGAGCCTTATTTCCGTCGAACAGTTCCGCCGTCATGGCGAGGCGTTTCACGACGTCCATTGCCGCGAGTTCACGCATCGTGATCGTCCCGGTCATGTCTGGAATCAATCCCCACTTCGCCTCCATCACCGAGAACGTGCAATCAGGGGTGGTAAAGCGAAAGTCTGCGGCGAGCGCCAATTGCAGTCCCCCACCGAAGCAGTGGCCGTGAACGACCGCGATGACCGGCACGGGCAATTCGCGCCACACCCAGCACGCGCGCTGAAACAGGTTGGTCTTCTGACCGGCGAATTTTGCAAAGGCCCTTGCCATCCGCCTCGGTTGCTTGCCCGCAGAAGCGAAGTCCAACCCCGCAGAGAATGCGTCACCCGCGCCTTGCAGAACTACACCCCGAATCGAACGATCGGTTTCGATCGTTCGAGCGGCATTCACCAGCGCGTCGAGCATGTCCAAATCGAGACCGTTGAGTTTCTCCGGTCGGTTCAGCGTTACGTACGCCACCGACTGCACTACCTCGACACGAACACGATCACTCACGGCAACTCCTCCGATTCGACATATCCCCGACGAACTTACCTGAGAGTAAGTTCGTCGGGGATTCGTCATGCCATCTCGGCGAGAAGTTCCATGGTCACTTGCCCGGCCGGGTCCGAATCAGTGGATGAAGGCACGGCCACGACGGTATCCACACCCTCCGCTCGGTACGCCTCGAGTTGCGCGCGAGCATCGGACGCAGTTCCCACGATTCCCACCATCGCCACCATGGCGTCGGAGACCTGACTCAAGAGCTCTCGCGGTGCGGCTCCGGCCCTCGCTGCCTCGATCACGTCTGCGAAGCCTGCGCGGACGAACATGTCCGAGTATCCGGGGGCAGCGAGATACGGAACAAGCCCACGTCTGAGTTGGTCGATCGAGACCTGCGACGGTCCATTCTCGGCGACAGCAGCCGGTGCCCACACCGACACGACGGGCATGCCCGTCTTCAACTCGGCCGCGATCTCCTTGCATCGCGAGATCAAACGACCGGCCTGCTCCGCACTCACCAGATTGAGCACCAGTTCGTCACCCAACTCCACGGCTGCCCGAAGCGCCTTGTCTCCGAATGCCGCAACGATCAACCGGCCACCCGGCGGCTGAAGGCGCAGTCGGTATCCACTGGTCCGCATCACCGTTCCGGCGACTTCGCCCCGCTCGCCGTTCATCAGCGCTCGCACACCGCGGGCGGACTCCGCGAGTGCACGTGCCGACCCGGATCTGCTTCGCCCATGCCATTTTTCGACCACGACAGTGCTGGACGTTCCCAACGCGATCGACACGTGACGCCCGGTCAAGTCCGCTACCGACGCCGCCCCGATCGCGATCATCGCCGGATCACGAACCGTCACTGCCAGCGGGCCGACCACCAACTCGGAGCGCTCGAAGCCGGCGCCGACCGACGTAGCCAACGCAAAGGCGTCGTACGTCGCCATCTCCCCCACCCACACTCGGCCGAACCCCAGTTTGTCGGCAAGGCGCGCAGTGACGGTCACCTCGCGCGGCGGACGGTCCTGCCACAAACCCAGGGAGATGTCGACAGTCGGCATTCCTCGCTTCGAAGTCTCGCTACTCGAAATCCCGCTACTCGAAATCCCGCTACTCGAAATCGGAGACAAGACCCATTCCCTTCAACAGTGTCGGACGGTCGTAGTATTCGAGCCACTCGGTGATCCGTCCGTCTGCCATGGTGAGGATTCCGACAACAGGCACGACGCCGTGGGTACCGTCGAAGTGGAAGTCGTCGACTCGCTGCACGAATACCCTGCCGTCGATCACGCCGAGAGATTCGATTTTCAAGGTGATCCGTTCGCACTTGCTTGCCAGCAACGCAATTCGGCCCGCGACAGCTTCCTTGCCGACAAGAGGTTCCTGCATCACGCTGTGGAGCACACCGTCCTCGGCGAACAGGTCGACGACGCGTGTCCAATCCATGACGTCCCAGGCCTGGAACATCTCACGCGCCAGCGCAAGTTTTTCACTGTCGTTCATCACACTCATGCCACACTCTTCTGTCGAAGTTCACGCTTGAGGATCTTTCCGGTCGAATTGCGCGGCAACTCTTTCCGAATCTCCAGCCGTTCGGGAAGCTTGTACGACGCGATGCGCTTGTCCTTCAGGAACGCGACCAGAGCGTCCAGTTCGAGTTCCGTCTCGGGCCGCAGCGTGACCACTGCTGCGACGCGCTCACCGAGCACTTCGTCGGGGTCGCCGATGACGGCCACATCCGCAACTGCCGGATGCTCGGCGATCAAACCCTCCAGTTCGGCTGGGGCGATGTTCATTCCGCCGCGGATCACGAGGTCCTTGCCTCGATCCAGGTAGCGGAGGAACTGCCCGTGATCACCGGCGATCTCGAAGATGTCTCCGGTGCAGAGGAATCCGCGTTCGTCGAACGGCGACGGTCGATCGCCGAGATAGCCGGCGAAGACCGTCGGTCCGCTGATTCGCAACTCACCCGGGTACCCGACTTCGGTGATGTCCTCGCCGGTGACCACGTCCACCAAGCGAACGGCCATCCAGTCCGAGATCCTGGTGCTCCAGCGAAAGTTCTCGACACCGAAGCGGGGGAAGTACCGTGCGCGGTCGTCCGGATCCGGCATGTCCGCAGGCGAGGAGAGCAGACTGATGCCTTCGTTGGATCCGAAAAAGTTGATGACTCCGATTCCGTATCGCTCCTGCCATCCCCGCACCATCGGAGGTTGCAGTGGCACCGAACCCGAACCGATACGGGTCAAGCTCGACAGGTCGACCGCCGCGAGCATCGACTCGTCGGCGAGCAGCATCCACAACAGCGCAGGCGGCGCTACTGTGTACGTCACTCGCTCGGCCTCGATCTGCCCGAGGAACACTCGAAGGTCGAACGGGTGGTGCTGTACCAGTACACATCCCGTGCGGAGCCACGGCAAGAACATTCCGTTGATTCCGGCCATGTTGACCATCGGGAACGGGTTCAACAAGACGTCGCCGACGACGATGTCGGGAGCGTCGATCGTGGCCCAGCAGATGGCCAGCCACTCGTAGTGCGAACGCGGGACCCCCTTCGGTTCGCTTTCGGTCCCGGAGGTCCAACAGATCGTCATCGCATCGTTGGGGTCGTTGGGATCTTCGGTGTTTCGTTCATCCAATTCACTGCGCTGTGTTTCGGTGGCCGCCCGAGGACTCAGCCCCACGACACCGGCGGGAAGCTGAGCCGCAAGCTCGGACGCGGGAGCGTAGGCGAACACCGATCTCAGAGAGGGAATCCGAGATCTGATTGCGGCGATCTCCGTAGCAGGGAGTCTGTCACCAAAACTGGGTACGGTGACAAATGCTGCAAACGCCGCCTGGTTTGCCATTCCTTCCACTTCACGTTCGCGGTACTGCATGGGCAAGGGCGAGACCACGATCCCCAGAGACCATGCTGCAAGGTAGACCTCGACCAATTCGACGGTATTGGGCATCTGCACGCCCAGAACATCTCCCCGGCCCAAACCCACCTCGGAGAAGCGGGCAGCGAGCGCGATGACTTCGCTCTCCAGTTGGTTCCAACTGAGGCGTCGTGGATCTCCGCCGGACAACTCAGTCCGGTTCGCCGGATCAACTACCGCGAGTTCGTCGCCGCGGACCCGCACCTGCGCCCGGAACACCTGATCGATCGTCTCGTCGGACCACCACCCCTTCGAGGTGTATTCGTCCACCTTGCCGCGAGGATGCAATCCCCTGTGTGTCTTGTTCATTCGCGCACTCGCTTCAGTTCTCGTAACGGCCGGAAATGTCGATCACGTCGCCCTGCTTCTCGAATGCCTGGGTAGCGGCATTCCACTCGAACGGCTGGAATGCCAAGATGCCCAGCGCATGATCGGCGGTCATGGTGAACTTGATTCCGTCGATGAACATCGGCGGGTGGTAGTCCTGCGTACGCGCGGCACTCATGATGGTGGCGCGAGAGAGTCCGTCAGAAGACTCGGAGGCCCGAGTGAAGTTGTCCACCAACAGGTCACCGATGGCCCATCCGTTCACGGTGTAGCTGTTGGTCGGGGAATCGGCACCGTGAGCAGCTGCACCCGCTAGGTAGTCACGTACCGCCGCATCGTCCTTGTAGAGAGCGTTGTTGGGATCCTTGAGCCACACCATCACCTGCTGCCCGTCTGCAGCATCACCGGCGGGCGCGTACAGGGTCGCACCGTCGACGCAGTTCGACGGCTGAATCACGGTGTCGGGCTTCCATCCGACACGTCCGATCGCCTGAGTGATCGCGAGGCAGTCAGTGGTGACACCGGCCACCACCAACACCTCGGCGCCACTGGCCTTGAGGGTCGATGCCGCCGTCTTGGGGTCGGTCAACGCCTCCTCGGCAGCGATCTCGAAGTTGGTTCCTTCGATCGCGGACTTGAAGCCGTTGGCGATTCCCTGTCCCGACTCGGTCTGGTTCGTAGCCAATGCGACCTTGGCGCCGTCCGGATACTTCTTCTTCAGACTCTCGACGACTACCTCCATCTCGATGCCCGGATCCGGTAGATACTCCGTTGTCCACGGGAAGTCTTCGATGACCCGGAACTCGGGCATCCCTGCCTGCGCAAAGAGCAGTGGCACACAGGCAGTGGTCTGATCGTCCGCGATGGCATTCAACTGACCGGCTCCGAACGTGCCCAGAACATCGACCTTGTCCTTCTGAATGAACTCTCCGACATTGGCTTTGGCGCGCTCCGGGGAGAAGGCGTCGTCCTTGACCACCACGTCGAGTTTGACACCGCCGACACCGCCGGCCGCGTTCGCCACCTCGAACCGTGCTCGCATTCCTTCGATCACGTTGCCGACCGCGTCGGCAAGCGGGCCGGATGTCGGGCCACTCCATCCCACCGTGAGTTTGTCGGTGATCGGCGCTGCGGCACCGCTGGGATCGCTGCAGTCGTCGACCGAGACTGCACCGGCTGATGTCGACGTGTTGCTCTCTGCATCGGAGCTACCTCCGCAGGCCGTGAGGAGTAGTGCCGCAGCGGCGATGACTGCGGGAATCGTGGTCTGCCTTTTCATGTCGTCCAGTTCCTTGCTGTGAGTTGAGAGAAACGAGAGTGGGCGAGGGAGATGGTGCTCAAGTGCGAGGTTCGCCCTCGCGATACTTGGGATGATCTGCGGGAACCACGAGGACGAATCGTCGTAGGACGCTGTTGATCCGACCGACGATTCCGTCCGGCATCAAGAACACGATCGCGATCAGCACCGCGCCGAACACCACTCCCGACACGGGGCCGTCGGTGACGCTTCCGGTGTAGTACGGCAAGAACACCACTGCCGTTGCTCCCACGATCGGGCCGAATTGGGTTGCGATTCCGCCCAACACCAGGCCGGTGATGAACTCGATCGACTTCATCAGCGAGAAGGACTCGGGAGAGAGCGCGCCGATGTACATCGTGAACAGCGAACCTCCCAGGCCGGTGATCGCGCCGGAAAGCCCGAAAGCGAGAATCTTGACCCGCGCGACGTTGATGCCGTTTGCGCTCGCCGCAATCTCGTTGTCGCGCACCGCGACCATAGCCAGACCGAATCGACTCTTGACGAGATTGCGAATCAGGAGCATGACAATTGCCAGCGTCACGACCGACACCCAGAAGATCCACAGATATGTGTCCGCGCGAGTCAAACCAGTCCATTTCGGCGGGACCAGTAGATTTGCACGAACCACCATTCCGGCAGCACCACCGGTCAGATCGCCGGACTTGCGGATCACTTCGGGAAACGCCACAGCGACAGCGAGTGTCACGAGAGCCAGATACAGCCCCTTGATCCGCAACGACGGAAGACCGACGAGAAGCCCTAGTACAAAACATAATACGACTGCCATCGGGATCGTGGTCAACGGCGAGTATCCGCGATCGACGATCAGCACGCCGGTCGTGTACGCGCCGAGGCCGAAGAAGGCAGAATGCCCGATCGACAGCAGTCCCGTGTATCCACTGACGATATTCAGTCCCGCAATGGCAATCGCGATGATGAAGACGCTCGTGAACTGCCCTACGCGAAACGGCGCACTTTGTGACGCGAGAAGCAAAGCACAGACGGCTGCCACCAACAGCCCCATCTGGAGTAACCGGTACGACGTCGATCCGGCGACCACCACACGCGGCTGCCTGACCGCCTTTTCGGCGACGGCGGGTTCATTTCTCTCGGCAAGCGTCGTCATACTCGCTCCAGTTTCTTGGTACCGAACAGTCCATTGGGTCTGACGAAGAGGATCACCACGATGATCAGCAGAGCGGAGGTCTGCTGAAGCGAACCGCCGATGGCCGAAATGTAGCCGCTGAGCATCGATTCCAGGACACCGATCGTCAACCCACCGACCACGGCACCGACAAGACTGTCGAGTCCTCCGAACAGTGCGGCCGCAGATGCTGCGATGAAGATCGGAAACATGGTCGTGAGACCGAGTTGTTGCGGCGAGAGCGGAGTGACCAGGACACCGGCCAGTGCGCCGATCGCTGCCGCAACACCCCAACCGATTGCGAGTATCCGGCTGGTCGGAACTCCAGCGAGGGTTGCCGATTCGGCGTTGTCCGCGACAGCGCGCATGTGCAGACCAACCCTGGTCTTGCGAAAGAGCAAGGACATCAACACAAGTAGGACAACCAGCGCCACGAGTACACCCAGCGCGTCGCCGTACACACGCGCACCGCCCACCGAGATGTAATCGGTCGGACCGTTGGGGAACGGACTCGGCATGATCTTCGTATCGCTCCCCCACAGCATTCCGGCCAACGAGTTGAGCCCGGTGAACAATCCCAGTGCCACGATCAGCACTGCCATGTCGCTTCTCCGCTGAACCGGCCGGATCAGCAGACGCTCCATCAATGCACCGAGCAAGAAGCCGAGAGCGAGAGCCGCTCCGATCGCGGCCCAGATCGGCCAGGACATCGTCGTGAGCCACCACGCCACGAAGGTCGTGAACAGAGCCAACTCGCCCTGAGCGAAGTTGATCGTGCCGGTGGCGCGGAACACCACAACCAGTGCGAGGGCGAGAATTGCGTAGATGGACCCGTTGGTCAATCCGGAAATGAGTCGTTCGAGAAAGAGTGTCACCGTTTACTCCTGATACCCGAGGTAAGCGCTGCGCACGACGTCGTCGGAACGAAATTCCTCGGGCGTTCCGGCAGCGACGATGGTGCCGACGTCGAGCAGGAAGACCTTCGACGCAAGTTTCATTGCGAGATCGGCATTCTGTTCCACGATCAGCAGTGCAGTTCCGTCGCTGCGGTTGATCGCACCGAGCGTGTCGAACAATTCGGCGATGACGATGGGTGCCAGACCCAGGCTGGGTTCGTCGCACAGAAGCAGTGTGGGACGGCTCATCAATGCGCGCGCGACCGCGAGCATCTGCTGTTCGCCGCCCGAGAGTGAGCCCGCCAGTTGCGTCGAGCGACGACCGAGCACCGGAAACGTCTCGCACCACCGCTCGATGTCGGCTGCGATCTCCGCCTTGTCCTTACGCAACGCAGCGCCGACGAGCAGATTGTCACGAACGGACAGTTGACCGAGAGTTCCGCGGCCTTGCGGTACCAGGCTCACGCCGGCAGCCACCGCGCGTTCCGGTTTGGACCCCAACGGCGAACCGTTGAAGGTGATCGTTCCCTGATGCGGAATCAACCCGGCCAGCGCACGCATCATGGTGGTCTTTCCGGCGCCGTTCGCGCCGAGAACCACAGCGACCCCGCCAGGTTCGACGTCGAGCGAAACCCCGTGCAGTACATTGCCTCGCCCGTAGCCGGCATGCAGATCGTCGACCTTCAACAGCGTCATGCGGCACGCCCCAGGTACGCGTTGATCACGGCGTCATCCTGCTGGATCTCGGCCGGAGTTCCCTCGGCAATCTTGTGGCCGAAGTTCAGGGCTACAACGTGATCGGAGATCCCGAGCACCAATCCCATGTGGTGTTCGACCAGAAGCGCACCGAAGCCGAAGTCGTCACGGAGGGAGACGATCAGTTCTCCCAGTTCCTTGACTTCACTGTGCGTGAGCCCACCGGCAGGTTCGTCCAGCAGGAGTAGCGACGGCTCGGACATCAATGCTCGCGCCAGTTCGACGCGCTTGAGTGTTCCGAACGGAAGTCCTGCCGCAGGTGCGTTCGCGACGTCGACGAGTTCGAGGCGTTCGAGCAGATACCAGGCCTTCTCTCGCAGTTCTCGGACTCGAGCGCGCGCTGGAGGCCAGCCGAGAAGCCCGCTCGCCAGCCCGAAGCGACCCCGAGACGATCCGCCGACCATGGTGTTGTCGAAGACGCTCATGCCGCTGAACAGTGCGAGATTCTGGAAGGTTCGAGCGATCCCGGCCGAAGCGAGCGCATAGGGGCGCAGCCCGAGTAGATCGGTTCCCTGCCAGGTGATGACGCCCCGGCTCGGCTCGTAAATCCTTGTGATGCAGTTGAACAGCGTGGTCTTACCAGCGCCGTTGGGTCCGATGAGCCCGCAGATCTGTCCGGCGCGGACGTCGAAGCCGACGTCGTCGAGAGCGGTGACACCGCCGAATTCGATCGATACGCCGGAAAGCGTGAGTACGACCGGGTCATTCGCGGGTTGTGCGGGTGGTGTGGTTCCAAGCATTGGTTCACCTCCTCGTGACACTTCAATTAACAGTGTGATAGAGATTACTACAGTAAGCAGAGGCACTCCGTCAACGTGCGGCTCCGCTCCGGGGCCGAGAAGGGACATCATCGTGAGGTCCAACGACATTCGCGCAGTCGATACCGGCGGGGGCCCGGGCACTCGGGAGTACAGCCCGATCGAAGCCCTCGTCGCCAAGCAGGAAATCTACGAAGTTCTGGCGCGTTTCCTCCGAGCCGCAGATCGCGGCGACGTCGAGGACGCCCGGCATTGCTACCTACCCGGCGCAACCGAAGACCACGGCGGGGTCTTCACCGGCACTGCCGACGAGTACGTCGACCACATCGCCGGGGCCATAACGCACCCGCGGTCGCTGACGACCCACGCCCTGACCAACGTCTTGATCGAACTCGACGGGGACACCGCACACGTCGAGTCCTACGTCCTCGCATTCGCACGAATCAAGCACTCGGACGGCATAGCCGACACACTCACCTCGGCGCGCTTGATCGACCGCTTCGGCTTCGAGGACGGCAGGTGGGGAATCCGCCACCGCGCACTGCGGTGGGACTGGAACCACGACATGGCCACTGCCGAAGGCTGGATCTTCGGGATGCTCGCACCCGAATCGTCATTGAAGAAGAGCAAGAAATTTCCCGACGACCTCATCTACACCCGACAAGCCGCCGACACCCCACAGGCACAGGAGCACTCATGACAACGTTTCGCGGAACTCCGATAGCGGGCGCTACCGTCCTCGTCACCGGCGCCAATCGGGGACTCGGGCTCGCCTTCGTCCACCAGGCGAGATCGATGGGTGCAACCAAAATCTATGCGGGGGTGAGAAATCCCGACGAGGCACCGGCCGAGCTGCGAGCCACCGGAGCGCACATCGTCGAACTCGACGTGACCGATCCAGGACTCGTCGACACAGCGGCCAGGGCGTGCGGTGACACCACTGTGGTCGTCAACAATGCCGGACTGTTCACCGGAAATCGGTTGATCGAGGCCGACGATCAAGCGGCTGCGCGAGCCGAGATGGAGGTCAACTACTTCGGGCCTCTGACGATGATCCGAACCTTCGCGCCGGTGCTCGCCGCCCGTGGCGGAGGATCGATAGTCAACGTCCTGTCGGTGGCCGCAATCGCTCCGACCGCTTTCATGGGTGGCTATTCACCGGCCAAGGCGGCTGCTCTGTCGCTCGGCGGAATCGCTCGCGCCGAACTCGAACCGCACGGCATCACCGTCACGTCGTTGATCGTCGGCAGCGTCGACACCCGCATGGCGTCACATGTGCAGGGCCACAAGGAAAACCCCCTCGACATCGCGGCAACCGGACTCGCCGCCATGCAACGCGGCGAGTGGACGTGCGACACCGATTTTATGGCAATCGACGCACGTGCGCGCCTGGCCCGCGACCCGATTCGGTACGAACGCGGACTGGGCAAGCTCCTCTTCGCCGGCGAACTGACCACCCGATCATGAGCGATCCGATTCGTGTTGCCCAGTGGGCGACCGGCGCCATCGGCAAGACGGCGCTGCGCGGAATCATCGATCGTCCCGACCTCGAGTTGGTCGGCCTGTACGTCTACAGCGACGCCAAGGCAGGTCGAGACGCCGGTGACATCGCCAGACGCGCACCGACGGGGGTGATCGCTACACGTGACGTGGACGAGATCATCCGCTCGCGCCCACAGGTTCTCATCCACAGTCCGCGGTTGCAGATTCCGTACGAACGCCACGACGACGATCTGTGCCGTCTGCTTCGAGCCGGGATCAACGTGATCACGACGGCCGGGCAGCACTTCCCCCGCGCACACGGCACCGAGCGCGAGCACATGTTCGCCCAAGCATGCAAGGAAGGCGATTCGACGCTCTACGGGGTTGGTGTGAGCCCAGGTGTCATCGGCGAGCGATTGGCGTTGGCTCTGACGGGAACATCGATCGAACTCGACCGAATCACGATCGACGAGGTGCTCGATGCTCGCGGCATGCCCGACCCCGACTTCGCGTTCACCGTCATGGGAATGGGCTCGCCCCCGGAGGAACTGGACGGAACCGGGCCGTTGCCCTCGCTGTACGCGTCGCTGTACCTCGAGACCATCGCGTTCATGTGCGAGCGCCTGGGCGTCACCTACGACGAGGTCGTCTCTGATCACAAGGCGCTTCCCGCGCGTACGGATCTCGACGTCGCTGCCGGACGCATTGCGGCCGGAACCGTCGGAACCACCGAATGGCGCTGGCACGCAATGGTCGACGGAAAGCAGTTCCTCACCCTCGCCATCATCTGGACCATGGAACCTGATCGCGAGGAATACGCGGAACGGGACCAATGGGAAGTCCACCTCTTCGGCAAACCCGAGATCGTGATGACCGTCAATCTGGTCGAACCGCAAGATCCGAACAGTCGCACAACGGCCGGTCAATTCATCACCGCAGGCCCGGCACTACGCGCCGTCGAGCATGTACTCGCCGCTCCCGCCGGCATTTTCGAACCCCCTGTCTTTGCCCCCTTCAGATTGGAGCATTCAGCATGACAACTCAGCCGACGGCCGTAGATTCGACTGCCACCCGTGAACCTTCCGCCCCTGAACCTTCCGTGAACGCGCTCCTGCCCGACGGACGTCCCGTACAGAATCTGGAAGACCTACTCCGCAGCCGGGCCATTGCGACCCCGGACAGCACCGCCGTCATCTCCGATGACGGTCGAACCAGTTTTCGCGAGCTGGACGTCGAAGCCAACCGAGTGGCGAATGCACTTCTGCGCGATGGTGTTCGACCCGGCGACCGGGTGGCGTACATCGGCACCAACGCACCGTCCTTCCTCTCCGCCTTGTACGGATCTTCGAAAATGGGCTCGATTCTGACGGCGGTCAACAATCGGCTGGCACCGGGTGAGGTCGACTACATCCTGAGCAACAGCGAGCCGACCGTCGTCGTCCTCGGAGCAGGCGATGAGGGCCTCTCCGACGTCGCGGCGGCGGTCGGTAGCGTCCGAACCGTCGTCACAGTCGACGGCACCGGAAACTCGGTCTCGTGGAATGACTGGCTGTCCGGTGTCGGGGACGAAGATCCAGGGTCATCGCGTCGTCCCGACGACACAGCGCTGATCTTCTACTCGTCGGGAACCACCGGTCATCCCAAGGGAATCGAGCTCACCGGCGCCAACCTCGGCCGAGCTCTTGCCACCATGTATCACCTACTCGATCTCGACACCGACTCCGTGGCTATGTGCCCGGTTCCGTTCTTCCACGTCGCGGGGCTCGGTCTTGCCCTCGTCACGACGCTCGGCGGTGGCGCTCTACTGCTCGAGACCATCGCCGGGCCTCTCGAACTCGTCGCGCTGATGCAGGAGTACAAGGTCACGCATGCGGTCGCCGTTCCCGCAGTGATCAGCGTCCTGACCTCCCTACCTGCTGTGCGCGAGGCAGATTGGAGTGCCCTGCAGTTCCTGGTCTACGGAGCCGCGCCGATGCCACTGCCCCTGTTGCAAGATGCGACGAAGGTATTCGGATGTAGTTTCCTGCAGGCATACGGACTCACCGAGTCAACCGGCGGCGTCACCATGCTGACGCCCGACGACCATCGGGCGACCGACGAGTCGACCGCGCATAGGTTGAAGTCCGTCGGGCAGCCGATGTTCGGCGTACCCATCCGCATCGTCGATCCCGTGACGCTCGAGGACGTCCCGGTCGGTAGCCGCGGCGAGGTCGTCATCGGCGGCGCTCACGTCATGAAACGCTACTGGCGCAACGAGGCAGCGACGGCGGCCACCATGTTGGACGGAGACTGGCTCCGAACTGGAGACGGAGGATCCTTCGACGAGGACGGTTACCTCTACCTCCACGACCGTCTCAAGGACATGATCGTCTCCGGCGGTGAGAACGTCTATCCCGCCGAGGTGGAGAGCGTTCTCTCGGGGCACCCTGGAATCCGGGAAGTCGCAGTGGTCGGCGTCCACTCCGATCGCTGGGGTGAGGCTCCCATTGCGGTGGTCGTTCGAGCCGGCGATTCTGGTGCCACCGAAGCTGAGATCATCGAGTGGTCACGCGAGCGGCTGGCTCACTTCAAGTGCCCCAGTGCAGTTCGGTTCGTCGAGGAGCTGCCACGCAACGCGAGTGGAAAGCTTCTCAAAACTCGCTTGCGGCAGGACTTCGCCTGAGTCCATGACAAGAAATCGGGGCCGATCGCTTCGAGCGATCGGCCCCCATTTCTGTCGTTCGATGTGAGGCAAGCTCAGCGTGGGTGAATCCGGAACTCGACGCCGCCGAGACTCAGACCGGGCTCGACGGCAGACGCGCCGCTCGACGCCGCCAGATCGATTGCACTGAGCATCGACCGCTCCCCCGGAACGAACGACACGACGCGCGATCCCAGCGTGATCGAGAGTGTTTGCGTCGAAACGGGTTTCTTTCCGAACACCTCAACCCACAGTGCCGCCGTCTTGGCCGGATCGGGAGAGGACACGTCGACGCCGAGGATGTCGTCGACCCATGGATCGACCGAAACCTCCTTCTCCGTCTCATCCCAGAACCACTCGTCGGCGTCGGGAATCTCGTCGAGTTCTACGAGCAGTCCGAGATCACCGGGATGGAGCTGGACGATCCGGTGACCGTAGGCCTCGAGATCGGCCACTGTCCGAACATCGGCCGCAACTGCACGTTCCAGATAGGGCTCGATGTTCGATACCTGGATCGAGAGTGCATAACCGCCCTCCCCTCCGCCCTTTCGGATCCATCTCGCCAGCGAGACAGTCTCGTCGAGCGGTGCGACGATCTCCAGAAAGGCTTGCGGCCCGACGGCGAGGGTCTCGTCGGCCAATCCGATGTCTTCGAGCAGCGGATCCGCGAATCCGGCAGCGAGATTCAGCGCTTCACGTAGTTGCCGACCGGTCTTGTCCAGGTCTCGTGCGCCGATCACCACCTGCCGCAAGATCTCCCAGGAGCCCGAGTCGGGCGTGGCCGTCACAATCCGACCGCTTCGGCTGCGGTGTCGGCACTCTGCCAGCGTCGGAGTTCGGCACCCGGAGCCCACGTCGAGTGCGTGCCACTCGAAATCCTTTCGGGAAGGCGAAGTTTGCACAGAGGACCATCTCCGACGCGGGCGGCGTCGAAGATCAGGCAGAAGGACGCATCCTCGTTCATGTCAGTGGTCAACGTGATGAGATAGCCGTCGTCTTCAGCGGTACCACCCACGCGCGGCGCCATCGAAGTCTCGCTGCCGTACACACCGTCACCGAAGGTGAATCGTTCCTCGTTGCCCGTCAGCAGGTCGTGTTTGACCAATCCGTCGAACAGGAACCACGACGGCTTACCCGAAGCCGCGTATGCGTATCGATATTTCTCGCCCGCGAAATTCCCGTTCATCATGCCGAATTCGGTGATCGAGTCACTGAGTTGCTCTTCACGCGTAGCTCCGGTGACCAGGTTCAATCGCCAGCGGTGCAGCCGGGTCTGCATACGATCGAGAGCGAGAAAACGGAAGGCACGTTCCCACTGATTGCCCATGCCGTTGTCCGACGGCTCCGGGTCACCTTGGTAGAAACCGTCGAGAACTATTTCGTCACCCTCTTCGTAGGCGTTCACGAAGTGCAGGACATAGGTCGGATCGGCCTCGAACCACTTGATGTCAGCGGTGTTTCCGCGGCGTGGGATGACTCCGAGACGCAGCGGGATTTCGGGATGGAAATTCGCGACGTGCGCGCCCTTCTCGAGCAGAACCGGATCCCAGAACAGGGGGCAATCGTTGAGGATCGCGTAGTTTTCCGTGAAGGCCATGTCGTGCGGCAGGCGCGGACCGGGAAGTGGGACGTCGACGTAGTGGACCAACTCGTTGGCCGAGTCCACGACGCCGTAATGCATGTACGGCGCTTCCTTGCTGTAGTTGAAGAACAGCATTTCTCCGGTCTTGTCGTCCACCTTCGGGTGCGCGGACACACCCCATTCGAAGGGGAACTTGCCGTTCCAGCTTTCCTTTCCGAGTGTCTCCGCCGACATCGGATCGAGGCGATACAGATCCCCACACTGGTAGAAGCTGGTGAGAGCGGTTCCCCGGTGAACAACGACGTCGGTGCTGGACGCGTCCTTCATCCGGGTGCGGGCACCTTTGCCTCCCTCGGGGCGACTGAGTTTGGGAGACTCGGCAAGCCCTGCCCACAACGCAGCGCCGGCATCCTGCTCGGCCGCCAAACCGTCCGTACGTACGAATCGGTTGCGGTAGAACGACTCTCCGTCGCGAAAACCCACGATGTGAATCATGCCGTCACCGTCGAAGGGGTGATACGCCTTCATCGAGGGATGAAGCGGATTCTCGGTATTTCGCAGGTAGACACCGTCGAGGTCTTTCGGAACCTCTCCGAACACAACTTCGAGGTTGTCCGCTTTGAACTCGGTAGTCTGCGGTTGCCACGGGCCGGTGCGATACGGGTGATCGTCATCGGCGGGAAGGGTGGACAACAACTTGCCTACGATTTCGACGTCCATGGATTTCTCTTTTCGACTGATGGGGAAAGACTGGGCTGCAATTCAGGAAACGGCGTCGACGACAAAACTGACGGTGGTGGCCGTACTTCCGCCGAAGTTGAGCGTCGCAAACCGGTGTGCGCCCTCGACTTGGAAGCCGCCGGCCGTTCCCGTCACCTGATGGGCCGCATCGAGAAGCATGCGGACACCGCTGGCGCCCACCGGATGACCGCCGCCGATCAGACCGCCGCTCGGGTTGATCGGCAGCTTGCCGCCCATGGCGATGTCTCCACTCTCGATGGCTTTCCAGGATTCGCCAGGCGCCGTCAGACCGATGTGGTCGATCGCGAGATACTCACTCGCGGTGAAACAATCATGTGTTTCGATCCCGTCTATCCCGGCCAGATCGACTCCGGCCCGGGAGAAGGCGTCCATCACCGCATCCCGAACGTGTGGCATCACGTAGGGATTCTCCGCGTCACGCGCCAGTTTCTGTTCGAGGCCCAAACCGACGGTGCGGTGGCCCCAGCCCGCGATCTGAGCCAGAGGAGTCGCCGCGGCACCAGGATGCTCACGAAGGTACTT
Source organism: Rhodococcus sp. NPDC057135 (assembly GCF_042670865.1). Classification (NCBI taxonomy): domain Bacteria; kingdom Bacillati; phylum Actinomycetota; class Actinomycetes; order Mycobacteriales; family Nocardiaceae; genus Rhodococcus; species Rhodococcus sp. NPDC057135. The sequence goes on along the minus strand of NZ_JBHUUU010000003.1, from coordinate 282,506 downwards.
GTCCGTCACCAGCACCACCCCGGCACCACCGTCGGTCACCTGACTGCAATCGAATCGTCGAACACCACCTTCCACAACAGGATTGGTGGTGTCGTCACCACCCGCATTTCCGAGCAGATCGGGCACCGACCAACCGCGTGTCTGTGCGTTGGGGTTGTTCTTCGCGTTCGCGAAATTGATCTGCGAGATCGCGCGCAGGTGAGATTCGTCGATCCCGTAACGGCGCCCGTACTCCTTCGACACACGATCGAACATGTACGGCCACATGAATTTTGCTTCCCGACCTTCATGTCCGACCCAGGCTGCGGCACCAAGATGACCCGCTGCGTCGTCACCCGGAACTGTCTTCTCCAGTTCGATACCCATCACCAGAGCGGCGTCGTAGTTCCCGGCACGCAGGTCTGCCATTGCGGCGAGTACCGCGATACTGCCCGATGCGCATGCCGCCTCGTGTCTGGACGAGGGCACACCCCAGAGTTCCGGATGGACGGTGGCGGGCATCGCACCCAGCTGACCTTGGCCGGCAAACAACTGGCCGAAGGCATTACCGACGTGAATCACCTCGATGTCGGTGGCGGGAACCTTCGCCGCGGCCAGCGTGTGGTTCACCACCTCTTCGGCAAGGTTCGCGAAATCGAGTTCCTCACGGGTGAAGTTTCGTGCGAAGTCGGATTGGTACCCGCCGAGAATCCAAATGTTCGAAACAGTCATGACCTCTCCCCTTGCCGATCCGGCCTCGGTGACGTCACCGAGATACCCGTGTATCGGCGGTTGTAATTTCATCGCAACCGTACTACAACTAGCAGAGTAACTCTACTAATTGAAGGGTTGAAAATGACTGATGCTTTTGTCCTCGACTACGTGCGTACGCCGCGCGGTCGAGCATCGGCGCGAGGCGCCCTCCACGAACACAGCCCCGTGGATCTTGTGGTCCACCTGGCCAAGGCTCTGCAGGGTCGAACAAACCTCGCCGCAGAACAGATCGACGACGTAGTTCTCGGTTGCGCATCGCAGGTGGACGAGCAGGGCGCGAACATCGCGAGAACTGCCGCACTGCTGGCAGGTTGGGGCGACTCCGTTCCCGGAGCGACTCTCAACCGATTCTGCGCATCCGGAGTCGACGCAGTCGGCCAGAGCGCAGCCCGCATCCGTAGCGACGATGTTTCCCTCGTCGTGGCAGGCGGTGTCGAAAGCGTCTCCCGCACCCCGATGTTCAGTGATCGCGGGCCGCTGTGGACCGACCCGGCGACTATCGCGCAGATCGGCTCCATCCATATGGGTGTTGCCGCCGACTTGAATGCCACGATCGAGGGGTACTCCCGCGACGAGTTGGATGCCTACGGCGTCGAAACCCAGCACAAGGCTGCCGAAGCGTGGCGCAACGGGGCGTTCGAGCGGTCGGTTGTACCTGTTCCCGGAAGAAACGGTGAGGCGGGAATCGCGCACGACGAACTGGTCAGGGCAGACACGAGTGCAGAGGGACTCGCCGCACTTCCGGCTGCATTCGAAGGACTCGGCGCCGGGGGTCAGGACGCTCTCGCGCTCGCCGCGTACCCAGAGGTCGGAAAGATCGAGCACCTGCACACCGTCGGATCCTCTCCCGCCATGGCCGACGGAGCCGCACTCCTGCTCCTCGGGTCCGAGAAAGCCGCTGCCCGAGCCGGTTTGACACCTCGCGCACGGATCATCGGTTCCGCGTCGACATCGGTGAATCCGGTTCTCATGCTCACGGCAGGTCAGAGCGCCGTGGAGGCCGTCATCGCGCGAGCCGGACTGCGTCCGCAGGACATCGACGTGTTCGAGTTCGCGGAAGCCTTCTCCGCGCTCTGCCTGCGGTTCCGTCGCGCTCTCGACGCCGGGCCGGACCGGATGAACCCCAACGGCGGAACAATGGCGATGGGCCATGCCTTCGGCGCTACCGGAGCAATTCTCGTGGGCGCGTGCGTCGACGAACTGGTTCGAAGCGACGGGCGATACGGCGTGGCCGCGGTCAGTGGCGCTGCAGGCGTCGGAGTTGCCGTGCTCGTCGAACGGATCGCCTCATGACCGCCAGTGCACTCTCCGGTCGCGTTGCCGTCGTCACCGGAGGTGGCAAGGGCCTCGGCCGTGCCGTCGCGCTGCATCTGGCAAGCCGAGGCGTCACGGTGATCGTCAACAATCGAAATCGCACGCTCGATTCGAGCGGCCGAGGCCCCGCAGATCAGGTTGTCGACGAAATCCTCGAATCCGGTGGACAGGCGGTCGCCAACCACGACGACGTCACCGACCCCGACGTCGGTCGAAAGTTGGTGGACGACGCTCTCACTCGGTTCGGACGACTCGATTTCTGCATCACCAGCGCCGCGGTCAGCGGTCCGCAGATGCTCCACCGCACCACTGCCGAGAACCTCAGTACCGTCATCACGACAAACGTCGTCGGGACCGCACTGGTTGCAGCCGAAGCCTCCCGCGTGATGCGCGAAGCCGGGTTCGGACGCATCGTGATGATTGCCTCGACCGCAGGACTGCACGGTGAGCCCACCGTATCTGCTTACGCCGCAAGCAAGGGAGCCGTGATCGCCCTGGGCCGCACCGCAGCGGCAGAAGGTGCGAACCGCAACGTCTTCACCAATGTCCTTCTTCCCTATGCCACTACGCAGATGACCGAATCCGGAATGAACCCCGAATTCATCGACATCATGGGAGCCGACTTGGTCGCACCGGTAGTCACCGCCCTTGTTGATCCCGAGTCCACTACCAACGGTCAGGTGATCGTCACGGCAGGCAATGGCGTGCGTTCGGCCGACGCCGTCGAGGGATCGACCGAATTCTTGCCTACCACCACCGAACTCGATGCCACGGCGCTCGATGGACTGCTCGTAGCCAGTCGACTCGGCACACCTCACACCTATCCGAGCGCACAGGAAGCCTTCGCGGACTTCGCTTCCGAACTGCTCGACCACCACAATCGGAAGGCGCACGCATGACCGACATCCCACTGGGCGATCTAGCGCTGAACTTCGGAGTGAGTGCCATCGCCGTACTCCTCTTCATCGCCGCAGTGATGGCCGTCGCCATCCGAATGAACAATCACTCGATCATCGATATCTGTTGGGGGCCAGGCTTCGCCGTCGTCGCCGTCGTCTCGTACCTGACGTCCATCGGATCGGAAGGAAACGATCTGCGTCGCCTCGTTGTCCTTGCGCTGACCGTGGTGTGGGGGATGCGACTGGGGTTGTACATCGGCTTCCGAAACCGGGGGCACGGGCAGGACAAGCGCTACACTGCCCTGCTCAAACATCAACAGGGACCGTTGGTTCCGTTCCTGATTCGGAAGATCTACGGACTCCAAGGCGTCCTCATTCTCGTGGTGTCGCTGCCTGTCCAGTTCGCGATGTACGAGTTTCGTGCCCTCGGCGTCGTCGGCGCGATCGGTATCGCCGTCTGGGCCATCGGCTTCGCCTTCGAATCGGTTGGCGACTACCAACTTTCCCGCTTCAAGGCTGATCCTGCCAATACCGGAAAGGTGATGGATCGTGGATTGTGGTCCTGGACTCGGCACCCCAACTACTTCGGCGATGCATGCGTCTGGGTCGGATTGTTCCTCCTCGCACTCGGTGATCCACTGGCGCTGATCACGATCATCTCGCCGATCGTGATGATCAAACTGCTGGTGAGCTACAGCGGTAAGGCGTTGCTCGAACGTGGCATGCGCAAGAGCAAGGGACAGGCTTACGACGATTACGTCGCCCGGACCAGCGGATTCTTTCCCCGTCCGCCCCGCCCGGCACGAAACCACGCGTCGTGACCGCCCCCACGAGTGGCCTCGCCGACGTCTTCGACCTGGAATCGACCGGCCCGGACCGGTGGCAAGGGTCGAACGACGGTGTTCGGCTTCCTCAGTTGTTCGGCGGCCAACTGGTCGCGCAGTCGATTCTCGCGGCCGGACACACGGTCACCGACGGCAAAGCGATCAGTTCCGTCCACACGCACTTCCTTCGCCCCGGGTCGACGAATTGCGCCACCGAGTTCTCGGTCGATCGCCTTCGCGACGGAAAGCGCCTGTCCACCAGAGGCGTCGACGTCCACCAGGGCGGACGACTGGTCTGCCGTTCGACGGTCTCGGCCTCCTCGATCGACGAGGGCATCACTCACAGTCGAGCCGTCCCCGCAGCACTCCCACCCGAAGAGTGCGTGACGTTGCAAGAGTTGGCCGAGGCGGACGGTGGGCTGGGAGAAGTGTGGGAGGAGTTCTCCGCCATCGAGATTCGTGTGTCCCCACTCGATTCGCAGTCCCCCACGACACATTCGGCGGCGCCTCCGCGCAACATCTGGATGCGTTCGGCGCAGCGACTGAGCGAAGATCCACTGATTCACGTCGCTGCTCTTGCTTATGCCAGTGATTTGATGTTGATGGCCACCGCTTTGACTCCGCATGGATACGACATCGGGCAGGAGCACTCGCTCGACACGGATTGGACGGGAGTGTCCCTCGATCACACGATGTGGTTTCAGCGCCCCGTGCGAGCGGACGAGTGGCTGCTCTTCGAGCATTCGACCCCCACAGCTCATGCCGGCAGAGCGGTCGTGAATGCCGCTGTCTTCGATCGATCCGGACTCCAGATCTGCCAGATCACTCAGGAAGCGTTACTCATTGCCCGTACCGAGTGATTCCCGACTCTTTCTGCAGACCACTCGGTACGCTCTCGCGGTGCCACTGGGTTCACGGCCTATGATTTCGGGGTGGTACGAGTGAATGCAACCGACTCTTCGACACCCACCGCGTCGGCGGGCGTCACCGAGTTGCCCGCAGGCGGACCCAACGCACTGGCCGTCACGCTCGGGTTGTTGGGGGACGAGTGGAATCTCTGGATTCTGCGGTTCGCCCTGTTGGGGTCGCGGCGCTACAACGACTGGCTGGCATTGGGGGGAATCTCCAACTCCGTGTTGTCCGCACGGTTGGCAATCCTGACGGCCGGCGGAATGCTCGAGCGTCGTGAGTATCAGCAGAACCCACCGAGGCACGAGTACGCGGTCACTCGCAAAGGGCAATCGATCTGGCCCGTCCTCATCACCATGTGGTCGTGGGAGAAGCAGTGGGCGCCCAATGAAACCGCGCCACTACCATCGCTGCGGCACAGCACATGCGGAAACGACTTCACCCCGATCCTGCGTTGCAAGGAGTGCGGCGAGGACGTGGACGTGCGGTCTCTGGACTCCGAAATGGGCCCGAGTGGCGACTTCTCACGCAGTGTCCCCGAAGCAACATCGCGTCGACGCTCCACCAAGTCCGAACGCCGTCCGGAAATTCTGGCTCACACGATGGAACTCGTCGGCAATCGCTGGTCGGCGGCGATCATCGGTGCCGCGTTCCGAGGCGCTCGCCGGTACGGAGAGTTCGCCGAGATCACCGGCGCTCCACCGGCGATAGTCGCGGATCGTTTGAAGCACCTCACCGAGATCGGTGTGATGGAAACGCGTCCGCTTCCGGATCGCCCACAGTGGTCCGAGTATCGACTCACCGCCAAGGGGACGGCCTACTTCCCCGTCGTGATGTGCATGATCTCCTGGGGTCAACGTTGGTTCAGATCGGCGGACGGCCCGGACATCGTTCTCCATCACAAGGCCTGCGGTAAGCGGTTCGAAGCAAGGCTCGGGTGCAGTGTGTGCGGTGAGGAATTGAGGTCTTCGGACATCGAGGCGGTCGACCTCACCACCTCGGTCCACGTACCCGGGTCCGGCTGGTCCTGAGGTCCGCTCAGCCGGCAGTGCGGATCCGGTCGAAACTCCGGCCACGGTGTTCGAGTGGCAGCCTGTCGCCTCTCCCGAACAACTTGTTGCGCAGTGTCCCCTCGTCGTAGTCGCTCTGGTAGGCGCCCCGCTTCGTCAGCTCCGGAATCACATGCTCCACAATGTCTTCGAAGGTTCCAGGAGTCACCGCGTACGCGAGATTGAACCCGTCGACGTCGGTCTCGGCAACCCACTCCTGCAACTCGTCCGCGACTTCCGCACCGGAACCGACGACGATCGGTCCCAGCCCGCCGATACCCGCCCACTCCGCGATGTCCCCCACCGTCCATTCACGGCCCTTCTCGTCGGCCTGACGAAACGATGCGACCGCGGATTGAATGGCATTGCTTTCGACGTTTCCGATCGGCTCGTCGGCTCGGTATCCGGACAGGTCGATCCCCATCCACCCCGAGGTGAAGACGAGTGCACCTTCACTGCTCGCGTAACTGCGGTAATCCTCGAGTTTCGCCTGAGCCAATTCGGAGGTTCGGTCGGTGATGATCGTCAACAGCGTGTAGATCCGGGCCGAGTACGGATCGCGGCCCACCTTGGTCAGCTCGTCTCGGATTCGGGTGACGGTGTCTTTGAGAATCGCCTTGGTCGGCGCACCGACAAAAATTGCCTCGGCATTCTCGGCGGCGAATCGAACCCCGCGAGGCGACGCGCCGGCCTGGAAGATGACCGGCGTCCGCTGTGGGGACGGTTCCGAAATGTGGATGCCCGGAACCGTGAAGTGCTTGCCTTCATGCTCGATCGGATGAACTTTGGACGGGTCCGTGTAGACCCCGGTGGTTCGATCACGCACCACCGCATCGTCTTCCCACGACGTTTCCCACAGCTTGTAGAGGACTTCGAGGTACTCGTCCGCGTGGTCGTAGCGATCGTCGTGTTGGAGTTGGTCGTCCTCGCCCATGTTCCGTGCGGCCGACGGGAGGTACCCGGTGACCACGTTCCACCCGATTCGCCCGTTCGTCAGGTGATCGAGGGTGCTCAAACGCCGAGCGAACGGGTACGGATGCTCAAACGCTGTACCAGCGGTGATACCGAAGCCCAAGTGCTCCGTCACGGCAGCCATCGCCGACGCCAGCAGCAGTGGGTCCGAGACCGGTACCTGCGCGCCCTGCCGCAACGCTGCGTCGTGGTTCCCGCCATAGACGTCGTAGGTTCCCAGGACATCTGCCAGGAAGAGTCCGTCGAATCGTCCACGCTCGAGGAGTTTCGCCAACTCCGTCCAGTACCTCAGATCCGTGTACCTGGACGACTGGTCCTCGGGGTGGCGCCACAGACCTGGCGATTGGTGGGCGACGCAGTTCATGGCAAAGGCGTTGAAGCGGATTCTGCGGGTCATTCCCGCACCATGCCGCGCCTGCTCGGCAGTGACCACCATTGCGATCAGTACGATCGGTTCGGCCGGCACCTTGCACGCGATGACACCGTCGACTTCGCCACCGCGTCGGCGGGCCGCTACACTGACTAGCGCAGCTGTGACGTCTGGGGCTTCGTGCCGATAGGTCGAGCGGATGCAACGGCAGTATCGGGAAGCGAAAACCCCCGCAGCACAGGGTTTTCAGTGCTTGTCGGTATGCTCCCCGCCCTCGTAGCTCAGGGGATAGAGCATTCCTCTCCTAAAGGAAGGGTCGCAGGTTCGAATCCTGCCGAGGGCACCAGGTGGGACTCTCCCCACACCGGCGCGACCAACGTGCGATTCTTGAAATCATGACGATGCCTCACTCCACGACTACTCCCCCGAAGAACATGTCTTTGATCCCGGGTGGGACGTACTGGATGGGCTCCGAAGACTTCTATCCCGAAGAACGCCCAGTTCACCAGGTCACAGTCGACGGATTCTGGATGGACACGACGGCGGTGACGGTCGCCGAGTTCCGACGCTTCGTGAAGGCAACCGGCCACGTCACCACAGCGGAAATCGCCCCGGATCCCGCCGACTATCCCGACGCCGATCCAGCCCTCCTCGTTCCGGGATCGTTGGTCTTCAATTCACCACCCGGCCCTGTTCCACTCGACGACTACACCCAGTGGTGGTCGTTCACTCCCGGTGCCGACTGGCGCCATCCCGAGGGAGCTGACAGCAATATCGGGGGACGTGAACGGCACCCCGTTACTCACGTGTCGTACTTCGACGCCCAGGCCTATGCCGCGTGGGCCGGCAAGGAACTCCCGACCGAGGCCGAGTGGGAGTTCGCCGCCCGCGGCGGACTCGATCGCCAGGCCTACGTGTGGGGCGATCACGACTCGCCGGGTGGGCGGCCTGGTGGCAATGTCTGGCAGGGCCAGTTCCCGTGGGAGAACCTGCTCGAGGACGGGTACGAGCGCACCGCGCCGGTCGGAAAGTTCCGGCCCAACGGCTACGGACTGCTCGACATGGCCGGGAACGTGTGGGAATGGACGGCCGATCATTACACGTCCGACCACGCCCACAGTTCCAAGAATGTCGCGCCTGCCTCTTCGTGCTGCATTCCGCGCAATCCCCGCGCGGAGTTCGCCACCGAGGTCTTGACGGGCGAACCCTACGCACGACGGGTGATCAAAGGCGGCTCACATCTGTGCGCGCCGAACTACTGCTTGCGGTACCGCCCTGCCGCGCGGCAGGGCGAGTCCGAAGAGTCCTCGACCTGCCACGTCGGCTTTCGGTGCATCATCCGCATTCCGCAGACGTAGTTCAGAAGGGCACGTCTCCGAGGATTGCCACCCGCTCCATGACACGGCGATGAGGGAAGTAGTCGCTCGCCGCGTAGTGCTGTGTTGCCCGGTTGTCCCAGAATGCAATCGAATTCGGCGCCCACTTGAAACGGCACTGGAAGTCCGGGACCTTGACCTGCGCAAACAACAGGTTGAGCAGATCGTTGCCTTCGGCAGGATCCATGTCCGGAATGTGGGTGGTGAAGAGGCTGTTGACGAACAGCGTCTTACGCCCGGTTTCCGGATGCTTACGGACCATCGGATGCAGAACCGGTGGGTACTGCTCCTTCATCTGCTCCAACTTCTCCGGACTCATACCGCGTCCGAAGGACGGCACGAAATCGTGAATGGCGTCCTTGCCGTCGATCAAGTCCTTGATCTCGTCCGGGAGGCAGTCGAAAGCATTTCCCATATCTGCCCACAACGTGTCACCGCCGGCCGGCGGCACGTCGATCGCCCGAAGGACCGAACCGAGCGGCGGTGTCTTGGTCCAGGTGACGTCGACGTGCCAAATGTTCTCGGTGCCTGGACTGTCCTCTCCGCGTTCGAATCTGACGACGGCCGGGACCTCTCCCTGCGGGAGAAGTGGATGAATCTCGAGTTCGCCCCAATGGGCGGCGAAGTCACGATGATTCAGACTCGAAATCGGCTGGTCGCGGAAGAAGACCACCTTCCATTCGAGTAGGGCCCGACGTAGATCCTCGATCTGATCCTCCGACGGATCACGTAAGTCGATATCGCTGATCTCGGCACCGATGAACGGTGTGACGGGCGTCAGAGTGAACCGCTCGTACGGGTTCGATTCAACGCCTTCCGGATTTCGCCGCATTCCGCGTGGCCCGAATTCGATTGTGTGATTGCCGATTTGAACTGTGCGCGATGATGTAAGGGTAGCCATCAAATGACTCCGTCCTGTCGTGTCCTGAAGGGTCACACGTCAGTCGACGCGTGCACCCGCTGTGCTCGTGTGCGCTTGTGTGTGCTTTGGGGTGCAGTCAGGGCTCCCACCGCGAGATCGACCAGATGGTCCACCGTCGTATCGAAATCCGCCTGCACAACCGGGTTTTCGTCTTCGCGGCGCTGCTCGAATATGGCCAGCGCGGACACACTCATGTTGAACGACAGGTCGATCCGTTCGACCGCGACGCGGCGGGGCAGATGCGGCAATGCCCGCGTCAGTCTGCCGACAACTTCGTTGATCCCCTCGCTGACCTCACGGAACTCGGCGCTCTGTGTATCCACCGACGGCGAGACCCTCGCAATGAACCTCGCATAGTTGGAACCGTCGACCGTCGCCATGAAATCGGCCAGCGGATACAGAAAGGCTTCGACCAACGCGCGGACCAGGTCAGTCCGCCCATTGGCGTCGATGTCGTCGAGATACGTCAGTCGCGCTGCATTGATCTGATCCATCCGATGGCGGAATACTGCCAGCACCAGACCGTCTCGCCCACCGAAGTGATACTGAACCGCAGAGTTGTTTCGCTGCCCGGCCGCAGTCGCCACGTCCCTCATGGACACTTCGTGAATACCGTGCTCGGCAAACATCCGTTCAGCGACGGCGATCATGGCGTTCTTGGCGTCCAGCGAGGCGGGCATACACCGACCATATAAGTCGCTGTCTTAATTTCGCAAGACCCAACCCCTGTGCGCGATGAGGGAGTACAGGGACTCCTTAACCACTCACGGGGGGTGATAGTCCCAGTCAGCGAGACCTACGGCGTCAACGGAATCCGGACCGATACGCTTTCAAATTAAGACGACTGCTTAATCGACCCGGTTTTGCACACGCCAAGGAGCCTGCTGGTGAATCGCCATTCCATCCCGATCATCCCCGAGACGCCGAACGTCGCGGCCGCCGTGTACTACCCCGATCAGAATCCCCCGTACACCCGCCCGGAACCGCTTCGCCCACCCGTCGGGGCACCGAACGTGCTACTGATCATGATCGACGACGTCGGATTCGGGGCGCCCTCTGCCTTCGGCGGTCCGTGCCGCACACCCACCGCCGAGCGTTTGGCCGAGACCGGCGTGAAGTACAGCCGATTCCATACCACCGCTCTGTGCTCACCGACGCGCGCTGCCACGTTGACCGGGCGCAATCACCACAGCGTCGGCATGGGAGTCATCTCCGAAATGGCGAACGCTGCACCGGGATACAACGGGACCCGGCCCGCTTCCGCAGCGACAGTTGCCCGCGTCTTGCAGGGAAACGGCTATGCGACGGGCGCTTTCGGCAAGATGCACCAGACCCCGACTTGGGAGACAACCGCCGCGGGGCCGTTCGATCGTTGGCCGGTCCGTGAGGGTTTCGACAAGTTCTACGGTTTCCTCGGCGCCGAGTCCGACCAGTTCACGCCAGTGCTCTACGAGGACTTCACCATGGTGGACTTGCCGAAGACACCACAGGAGGGATACCACCTGTCCGAGGACCTGGTCGACCACGCGATCGAATGGGTCGAGGGTGTCAACACGATGGACCCGGACAAGCCGTGGTTCTGCTATCTCCCGTTCGGCGCTTGCCATGCCCCACTTCAGGTCCCGGACAGCTACCTGGACAAGTACGTCGGCGAATTCGATCACGGCTGGGATCGCCAACGCGAGATCACCCTCGAAAAACAGAAGGAACTGGGCGTCGTCGCTCCTGATACCGAGTTGGCCCCGTGGGCTCCGGGGCTCCCGCACTGGGACGAACTCGACGACGATCAGAAGAAGGTTTCGGCCCGTCTGATGGAGTTGTACGCGGCGTTCCTCGAGCACACCGACGACGAGGTCGGCAGGCTCGTCGACCGGTTGCAGGACATGGGTGTACTCGACAACACCCTGGTGCTCTACATGATGGGTGACAACGGCGCTTCCGCGGAAGGCGGCATGGAGGGCTCGTTCAACTACCTCGCCGGCCTCAACGGTTACAAGAGTGCGACATCCGACGTGCTGGCGCGCTACGACGAATTGGGAACCGAAACCAGCTACCCGCACTACCCGGCGTCGTGGGCTCTGGCCCTCGACACCCCGTACCAGTGGGCCAAGCAGGTCGCGTCCCACTACGGCGGTACCCGAAACGGCCTGATCGCCCGCTGGCCCAAGGGGATCGACAAGCCCGGAATCAGGGAACAGTGGCACCACTGCGTCGACATCACGCCGACAATTCTGGAAGCGGCCGGTATTCCGGCACCGACCAGCGTCGACGGCGTCGCCCAGAAACCGATGGAGGGTGTGGCGATGAACTACACTTTCGCCGAGCCCGACGCCGAAGAGCGCCACACCACACAGTATTTCGAGATCTTCGGCAATCGCGGAATCTATGATCACGGCTGGACCGCGGTCACCGCGCACCGCGCACCCTGGCTGATGGCGACTCACGGCCTCGAGCTCACCCCGATGAGCGAAGACCGTTGGGAGTTGTACGACACATCGGTCGACTGGTCGCAGGCACGCGATCTTGCAGACGAGCATCCCGAGATCCTTGCCAGGCTCAAGGACAAGTTCCTCGTCGAGGCCGCCAAGTATCAAGTACTGCCGCTGGACGACAGAACGGTCGGCCGTCACGCCACCGCGGAATCACGACCACCACATCCGCTGATGGGCCGTAAGACCCTCACGCTGTACCCGCACATGAACGGCCTGGTCGAGAAGGCTGCACCGACGTTCTTCAACCGCTCGTACACGCTGACCGCGAGCCTGGGCAGCGTTGCGGACGGCATGCTGGTCAGCCTCGGTGGTCGGTTCGGCGGATTCGCTTTGTACATACTCGATTCCGTCCCGGTCTACTGCTACAACTTCAGCGGTGGAGGCCGAACCTACGTTCGTGGGCCGGGTCAGCTTAGTGCCGACGCCAGCGAGGTATCCGTTCACTTCGAGTACGACGGCGGCGGAATCGGCAAGGGCGGAATCGTCTCCCTGAGCGTTGACGGCGAGGTGGTCTCCGAGGGCCGGATCGAGAAGACCACGCGGGCGATCTTCAGCATGAACGAACAGCTCGACGTCGGCATCAACCGGGGAAGCCCGGTCTCGGAGGAGTTCGCCGAGCACGGCACCTTCCGTTACGGCGGCACGTTGCACAGCGTGACCATCGACTTGCGCTCCACCCGCGACGTCGTGTCCGCGACGGAACGGGAGAAGATCTCACTCGCCGTGCATTGATCGACCCGGCGGCGCTCGCCGATTGTGCAGCCGCGCGCTATATCTGCCGCGCGGCTGCACAATCGCTCTGCGTCTATCCGACCGTGTACATCTGCAGGCATGGCCCCACTGGGCGAGTCTCCACGATGTCGCGGGCCTTCTCACGCGCCGCGTTGAACTCCCAGGGCGCACTGTTACCTGGCACTCCGAATCGATACCTACTCAACGCACACGAGCGCTGCGGCTCCGGTAGTCGATCCAAAGCAGGCACCGCGTCGACGGAGAGCCCGTGCAGGTAGGAGACGTCGATGCTCTTACCGCCCTCGAACCGCTCCACGTTCTTTTGCGCGATGTACGCGTCGGGGTTGAACACAGCGAATGCCAGCAGAGCAAGGGCAGAGGTGGCGAGAACAGCTGTGGGTAGCCACTTCCCGGACATCCGGATACCCGCGACGAGCAAGAGCACGAACACGAATCCCAGAAGCAGCTCTGTCGCGAAAACGCTGACGCGCAGCACCGTGAAACCGTACTGATTCTCGTACAACCACATCCGGTGCACGGCGGATGCCACGATCACCAGGCTGAAGAGGCACAGTGCACCCAACAGACCGCGGGCCAAACGCCTCGATCCAGCATCGCGACGGTCGATGAACCGCACTGCGACGGCGATGACGAGCAGCGTGAGCACGGTTACCGCCATGAGCTGCCAGAAACCCTCGCGCGCGTAGTCCGCATAGGTCAGTCCGTCGGTCACCTGAACGTGCTCGTCTCCCCCGAACAGCGTCTTCGTCTGCACTGCAACAAAACCGAGGAACAGGACGTTGAGCACGCCGAGCGGGACCGCCCATTCCCACATCGGTAACGGCGTCGCCGGCGCAGGTGCAAACGCGTCCACCGTCGGCGTTCTACGACGCAGATACACCGCAACCAGTGTGCCGAACGCCATCACGACGCCGGCGAAGATCCGTGCGACCGGGTTCGACACCGAGATGGCCGGAGCGAAGCCGCCGAAGATCTTCGCGAACTCCGGATCCGCACTCACGAACAGAGATCCGAAGATCAGCAGGAGGACAACCGACACTGCGCTCACGACGATTACTCGCGCCGCCGGCACCCGCGGAGCAGAGCGGGTAGCGAGTTTTCGACGACGAACGAAGTTGACCGTCCGGTGGGGCGCCCGCCAGGGTGCCAACGTTCCCAGGAGTATCCCGGTCCACGTCCGCCCGCCGATCAGAGTCCACGTGAACAGAACCCACGCCGCTACGACGCAGATGAACACCAACCACTCTGCACCGCGAACGGCGGCAACGCCCAGTAGTGCAAGCATCCCGATGGCGGCGACCCACTGCGTCACGGTCATCCGCGGCGACGTCAGAATCCCGAAGACGATCACCACACCGGCACCCACGATCACGTACGCGATACTCACGAACCACGGGTCGAGGATCAGGGCGGCAAGCACCCCTACTGCGCCCGCGCCGACGAGCATCGAGCGGGTGGCCATCGACGTTCGATCGGGGCGCCAGAACCGGCTGGGACGCTTGGGTTTTGCGGCCTGCATCGGCGGCTTCGGTGGAATAACTATCGGAGCGCTCATGTGATCTCCTATGTTTCGGGTTCAAATTTTCGGGTTCGGAAGTACAGACGAATGCCGATGAAGGCATGCGCCATCGCGAGATCTCTCGATCTCGTCAAAGTCTTTGATTCAGTTCTGCGGCAGCACTACTCGAATGCAGCATCCCGACGGGGCATCGACGACGGCGATCCTGCCGTCATGTAATTCGACTGCCCACTTCGCGATCGCGAGACCGAGCCCGGTGCCCCCGTCTGTCGATCCGCCGCGGATGAAGCGGTCGAACACTCGCTCTCGGGCTTGTGGTTCGATGCCGGGGCCGTCGTCGTGCACGTCGAGCACCAACTCCCCCGCGCTACCGGTGCGTACTCGGATGGCCACTTTGGTGTCGACGTTCCCGTGCTGAACCGCGTTGTCCACCAAGTTGGTCACCACCTGATGGAGGCGATCCGGATCGGCTACCACGGACAATTGCGGGGGCTTCACGTCTATCTCGATGTCGCCCGCACTCACACTCGACAGCTCGCGTAGGAAGGGCTCGACCTCGAAACGGCAGCGCTTCAACGGCATTGCGCCGCCTTCGAGTTTCGAGAGGTCGAGAAGGTCGGCCACCAACGCGCCCAGTCGTTCCGTCTGCCGCAGCGCCGACTTCATCATCGCCGGATCCGGTTCTTCGACGCCGTCGACGACGTTTTCGAGCATGGCCTGCAAAGCGGTGATGGGCGTGCGTAATTCGTGGGAGACGTTTCCGATCAGCTCGCGGCGGTACCGGTCGTCGGCCCCGAGGTCCTCGGCCATCCGATTGAACGCATGGGCGAGTTCGCCTACTTCGTCGCGGGAAGTCGCTCGCACTCGCCGCGAATAGTCTCCTTGTGCCATGGCCTTCGCCGCTGCTGTCATCTCACGAAGCGGCGAGGTCATTCCGTGTGCAAGGACCTGCGTAACAGCCAGAGCGACAATCAAAGCTGTCAGCAAAGCGAATCGATACGGTTGTTGCGACGTCAGCCAGAACCCACCGGAGGCGAACAACAGTGCTGCGACAACCAAGAGCCCGACCTTCACCTTGAAGGATCGCATCGGGTCCAGCGGCCGCGGCCACCGCGCAAAGAGTCTGTCGACGCCGCTCATCGCGGCACGTCCCAGGCGTACCCGACGCCGTGAACAGTCCGGATCACGGAAGGTCCGAGCTTGCGTCGTAACGCCTTGACGTGGCTGTCGACGGTCCGACTACCCGCTCCTTCGCCCCAGCCCCAGATCTCCTCGAGCAGCGACTCCCGTGGGATCGCGGCTCGCGGTCGCTCTGCCAGGTAGGCGATGAGATCGAATTCGGTGCGGGTCAGATGGACTTCTTGGGCATCACGGCGCACTCGACGCTCGGTCAGGTCGATCACGACGTCACCGAACTCGAGGAGGTCGGTCACCGGACGAGCGGCATGCTCCGCACGATCAGCGCGCCGAAGCAACGCCTGCACCCGGGCGACGAGGACACGCATGCTGAACGGCTTGCTCAGGTAATCGTCGGCCCCCACACCGAGACCGATCAGCATGTCGGTTTCATCGGCACGAGCGGTCAGCATCAGCACGGGCACCGGGCGCACGGCCTGGATGCGGCGGCACACTTCGAGGCCGTCGAATCCCGGCATCATGACGTCGAGCACCACCAGGTCGGCATCCATCTGCTCGCAGCGCGCCACCGCACTGGGACCGTCGAACGCCAGCTCGACGTCGTAGCCCTCGGCGCGCAGCCTCGCCGCGATGGACTCGCAGATACTGACCTCGTCGTCGACCACGAGCACTCTTCGCTGACTCATGGAACTGACTGTATTCGGCCGTCGTGGATGAACCTGGGAGGACTTGTGAAGGTTCTGTGCAGGTTCTAGAACCTGCGGATGTTGTTGATCGGCAGATCCGTGAGGGGTGTCAGTCCGGTCGGAACACCAACACCGTAGGCGTTGAACACCATTCCGAACCCAGCGTAGATACCGACGTGCGTCGCTCCGGGATAGAACGTGATGACGTCGCCGGGAGCGAGGGCCCACCGCGGAACCGGCTGTCCGACGTTGGCCTGCTGCTGACTGGTCCGTGGCAGATTCACCCCGGCCTGCCGAAACGCCCATTGCACCAGCCCGGAGCAGTCCCACGAGTTCGGCCCGACGCCACCCCACTGGTAGGGCTTTCCGGTCTGAGTGCTCGCCGCTGCCAGCGCGATCAGGCCTGCCGGACTCGGAATGGGCAGGGCGGCTGAACCACTGCTGATGCTGCCCGTGCTCCCCAGGCTGCCGGAACTCCCACTACTACCGCCGCTGCCGAGACTTCCCGGGTCGGCCGAGGTAGGGGCAGCGGAGAGCAACAGAACACTTCCAGTCAGCAGAGCTGCGACCGTTCCCTTGCGGAGTGTCGACTTCTTCATGCATCCGTCCTTCGTGGGAGTCGTTTCGGCGCGCGGCAGCACACCTCGATAGCCGTGAACTGGTAAGACACGTGAAAACAAACACTTCGTTCGGATGTTAACGGCGTAGACGTGGTGTTCGGACAGGAATGATTGATCCGATTTGTCGGTTTTCGACAAACAGGCCTTACGTCCCGGCCTGGCAGAAAGATCAGGGAATGATGGGGGATTTCCTGGATCCCGTGGCACGACGAAATCCATAGATTCGACTCATGCGTTCATACCTCCTCCTCGCCGCGGTCATCATCGGAGCCACCACGGCGCTGGTCGGTTGCTCGACGCTCCAGCGCGCTGTGGAGATTCAATCGGATCTCGACGGGCTCACCAGGTCGGGCGTCGTCGGGTCGATCGCAACACTCGACGACGCCACCACGTCGGCTGTCATGACCAGCGGGGTGCCCAACCGGACAAACGGCGATTCGATCGGCAAGAATGATCGCGTCCGGATCGGAAGTGTGACAAAAACATTCACAGCTTCGCTCGTTCTGCAGTTGGTGGCCGAAGGCAAGGTCGACCTCGACGCACCGATCGAGCAGTACCTTCCGGGGCAGATACATGGGAGCGGCACGGACGGCAGCACGATCACCGTGCGGCAGCTGCTGCAACACCGCAGCGGCCTTCCCGAGTTCGCCGGTGAGCCCGGAGCCGACGAATGGATTGCCGCAAACGAGGACCGAACGCTGACGCCTTCCGCTGCGGTCGCCATCGCCCTCGGCAAACCGGCGCAATTCGTTCCCGGAACGTCGTTCGTCTACACCAACACCAACTACATCGTTCTCGGGATGCTCGTCGAATCCGTGACCGGCCGCAGCTACGCCGATGAACTTCAGTCTCGGATACTCGACCCGCTGCATCTGGGAGACACGTACCTCCCGCCGGCCGGTGAACGCGACATCAGGGGCGATCATCTGACGGGCTACCAGGATCTGGGAGGTGGCCTGACCGATGTTTCCCGGACCGAACCGTCGATCCCCTGGTCTGCCGGTGCGATGGTGTCGACGGGCACAGACCTGAACGTCTTCTGGCGGGCACTACTCGACGGGCAGGTGGTGCCGGCCGCGCAGCTTGCCGAGATGACCACTGGGCAGGTCGCCGCCACCGAAGCCGAGGGGCTCGGGTATGGGATGGGCGTCAGCGCCACCGAACTTCCTTGCGGCGTCACCTTTACCGGCCACAGCGGCGGGATTTACGGGTACTACACCTTGTCCGGTGCGACGCCGGATCGTGCATTCACCGTGACGCTGACGTCGACGCCGAAGGACCAACCGGACACTGTCGCGATGCTCTCGCATGCTCTCTGCCCCTGAAACGGCTTGCAGTACTGACAACTACCAGTACTGATGACGCTGCCCGTCGGTATCGGCGACGAAGATGACCGCGTCGGCGCCGTCCAACTCCGACGGTTTCAGCGGCAGATGGCCTGGCAGGATCGCCTCGCCCGCGGCGATCGACGGGCCGAGCGCGGCTCGCAGGGCCGGCGTCGGAAACAGGGCCCGGCGGGTTGTCGCATCGGCCAACGCACCCTGCAGCGTGCCCGGATCACTGTCGGGATTGGCATCGGTTGCCACGAATACGTAACGCTCCCCGAGGACAAGTCCGACGAGTGAACCGGCGCTCCCCCAACTGACCACATCCTCGCTGACCGGCATCTCGGACTGCACTCGCAGGAGATGAGCGTTGTGGGCGAACAGCAGGCTCGGCCCGCGTCGCTGCTCCTGGGCAACGACGGCCAGCAGGTTCTCCGCCATCATCTCGGCGCGCAGGCTGAGCAGGGTTCCGATGCGATCCGGAGCGGAACGCGCCATCGCGGCGTGGTATCGCAGGAGTCCTACAGCGGTGCGTGCGTGTGCGAGGGCCAGGTCGTACCCGTCCGGGTCGGCGGGTCGCAGCGCGGGCGCAGCGCGCCTAAGGATGCTGCCGAGGTCGTCCGCAATGATGCGCAGGAGGCGAGCATGATCGGATTCACCGATGGACGCAGCCGGATCGAACATCGCCGCCGGGTTGGTCCAGTCGGTGTCCTGCCCGAGCAGAAGGTCGATGTCGTCGAACGAATGCGGCCGCATCGCAGCGGGCAGGAAGTCACCTATCGCTGACAGTGCGCGGCGTGGGCTCGGGGCGCCGGAATACTCGACCGGAGCATCGAAGCCGTAGAAGCGAACTCGGTCGGCCGGAGCGCGGCCGTGGTTGTACTCGCGTAGCCATTCGACGAGTTCGCGGTTACCCGGTACCGCGCCGAATCCGTGGCTGAAGCCTGTGGCGAGGACTGTCTCGATGTCCGCCTCTCCCCCGCTCACGTAGTCGTCGACAAGGAATGCCGCAAAGACATCTGTTTCGAGCACAACCGACCGATACCCTCGTTCGACCAGCTGGCCGAGAAGTTCGTTGCGCAGCAACGGAAAAGCCTTGATCCCGTGAGTCGGCTCGCCGAGGGCGAGCAGAGTCGGCGCCTCGCTTCGCGCTGCGAGCAGTTCGTCGACGACGCGACCAAGACTTGCCGAGTCTTCGAGTTGGCGGCCGATCTCACTCAGTGTCGAGGCAGTAGACATGGATATCCCTTTCGAAGGTGGACTGCCTTCGACAGTATCGTTGAAGATTCGAGTGAAACTTTCACAACAATTACCTGGGGCAGATCGCTGAAAGCCTCAATCGGAGGTGATCAGTGCGGCCCATCGACCTTGCCCGTGAACACGGCTTGTCCGCACAGGCGATCCGCAATTACGACGACGCCGGCATCCTTCCTCCGACCGAGCGCAGCAACACCGGCTACCGGCGCTACACGCCTCTTCACGCGCAGGCCCTGCGTACTTTCCTTGCGTTGCGCAGCGGTCACGGACACCAACAAGCTACGGAAATCATGCGGGCAACCAATCAGGGCGACACCGAGTCCGCCTACCGCCTGATCGACAGTGCGCACGTGACGCTGCTCGCCGAGCGTGGCACCCGCACCGAGGTAGCCACAGCGCTGGGGACTCTGTCCACCACGGCACCGGCACGCGTGCGTGGTCCAGCATTGACGGTGGGTGAGCTCGCGCGCCGTCTCGGCGTGCATCCAGCCACACTGCGCACCTGGGAAGAGCACGGCATTCTGCGTCCAGAGCGCGAACGATCAACGGGTTATCGCGAATACGGGCCGGAGTGTGTGCGCGACGCCGAGATCGCAAGGCAACTGCGACGCGGCGGCTACCGGCTGTCGCAGGTCGCCCAATTCGTCGATTCGCTGCGCGAGGCCGGCGGCGCGGACGCATTGGCAGCGTTCCTCGACTCCTGGCAAGACCGGCTGACCACACGCAGTCGCAACCTTCTCGCCGGCGCAGCTCAGCTCGATGCCTATCTCACGATGCTGGATCAGACCTAGCAGGGTTCCGGATCGACAAACGAACAAGGCGTCAGTTCACAAGCCGCGCAAGGCTCCTCACCATCTCACTGACGGTGTCGGTCGACGGCCACGGGAACTCCGGGAGATCGGCACGCAACATCACCTGCCCGTGCAGCGAGGTCCAGATCGACACGGCATCGACAAAAGTGTCTGTGCTGGTTGACTTCCCAGCGGCGACACACACGTCGAGATTGGTCACCAGGGTATTGAACGCGGCCAGCCCTCTCGTATCCGATTGCGGCGATTGACCTTTCGGCCTGGACCACCCGAACAAGACCCGATACCGAGCAGGCTCGGAAATGCCGAACTCGACGTACGCCGAGCAACCGGCATACAGGCCCTCGACAGGGTCGGAATGCGCGGCCACTGCGTCGACTACGGCGAGATGCAACTGCTCCAGCGATTCGGAGACAACCGCTTCGACAATGGCGTCACGATCGGAAAAATGTCCATAGATAGACGGGGCAGAGATCCCGACCTCGCGAGCGACCGATCGAAGCGTCACCGCCTGATCCGATCCGGTGCGGGCGATGAGCGTCGCCGCTGCGGCAACGATCTCTCCACGCAGTCGTGCACCGCTTCCTCGCGGATTTCGGGCGCGAGAACTCCGAGTATCACTGTTTTCAGTTTCATCGGCGCCCTCGGGAACATGACTCACCAGACAAACTTTACACATGTAAGGCGAAGCGGTACGTTCTCATCACTAAACATCCGTAAGGTTACATTCGTAAGGAAATAATGAATTCTCTGGAACCCACTGACCGGCGACGATGGGCAGCACTAGGCGCCCTCTGCACTTCCCTCGTCGTCGTCACGATCGACAACACCGTCCTCAACACCGCCATCCCCACCCTTGCCCGCGAACTGCACGCCACCACCGTCGACCTGCAATGGATCAACAACGCGTACACACTGGCGTTCGCCGCCTTACTCATCACTGCGGGTGGACTGGGCGCGAGATTCGGTCACCGGCGAGTACTTCTGACCGGCCTCACACTTTTTGCCCTCGGGTCTGCCTGCGCTGCCCTCTCTCACACCTCGCTGCAGCTGATCGGTTGGAGAACAGTCATGGGAGCAGCCGCCGCACTGGTCATGCCCGCGACGCTGTCACTTGTCGTCGCGATGTTCGCCCCGCACGAGAGAGGTCGGGCGATAGGCATCTGGTCTGCAGCCGCCGGACTCGGAATCGCGATCGGTCCGGTAGCCGGTGGCGTACTACTCGAACATTTCAACTGGGGCAGTGTCTTCTGGATCAACCTCCCACTGGTCGCCGGTGTGATCGCCGCGACGGTTTTTCTTGTGCCCCCGGCAAGAGGCATCACGAAGGGCTCGTTCGACATCCCCGGGCTCCTGTTGTCCGCCGGCGGACTGGCTTTGATCGTGGATGCCCTCACCCAGGCAAGCCTTCGCGGATGGTCGTCGACCGTCACCCTGGTGGAGATCGTCAGCGCAACAGCACTTCTCGCCGTATTCATTTGGTGGGAGCTGCGGGCCTCGGCGCCGATGACCGACGTGCGCATCTTCACCAGTCGAGTGTTCAGCATCTCCAATGCCATCTTGGCCGTAACGTTCTTCGCCCTTTTCGGAGTTCTCTTCACGTACACGCAATACCTCCAATTAGTTCGTGGTTACGGTCCATTGGTCGCCGGCGTCGGTGCAGTTCCGTTTGCGATAGTGATGGCGGCTGTCGCCTCCAGCAGCGATCGTATGGTCGGCCGATTCGGCGTGCGCAGTTCGATCGCGAGCGGTCTCGCAGTCATGTCCGTGGGACTGTTGGTCCTGTCGATCGCAGCGGATAGGTACGCACCGTTCGGAATCCTGGCTGCGATCATGGCACTGGTCGGCGCGGGGATGGGGTTGGTCATGGCTCCGGCCACAACCACGTCGATGTCTTCGGTTGCGCCCCAGCAGGCTTCGATGGTCAGTTCGATCAACAGCGTCGTGCGAGAGTTGGGTGGAGTTCTGGGCGTCGCCGTCATCGGGACGGTCGTAGCCACCGTTTTCCGGTCCCGCTTCGAACCCGGAGTCGACACTTCCACAGCCGATCTGGCGCAGATCCATGCCGGAGCTCCCCCAGCGAGTGCCTTGACCGACGCAGCGAACCAGGCTTACACCTCGGCGATGAGTACCGGAATCCAAATCTGTGCCGCAGTCGCGTTCGTCGGTGCGTTGGCCGTCATTGCACTGTTTCCCGCACCACGTCGTTCGGTTTCTTGTCCTCCCGCAGACCTCGCCAACTCGGATGACGCAGACGCTCGGTCTTCGTCCAATCCATGAACCGCACCTCACCGACGAGTTCCGGTTTCACCCACACTGCTCCCTTGCGGTCGTCGGCGGGCAGTTCCTCCCCGAACGGACTTTCCTTCTGACGCAGCGGTTCCAGTGTCGCAAGTAAAGACTCCAAGTCGCGATCACTGAAGCCGGTGCCGACGCGCCCCACGTAGGTCAACCCGTGCTCGCCCGGAATACCCATGAGCAGCGCGCCGATTCCCTGCGCTCGATTGCCCTGTCCGGTGCGCCACCCACCGATCACCACCTCCTGGGTGCGCCAGTTCTTCACCTTGATCCAACTCGACCCGCGCCGACCCGGAAGGTAGACCGATGCACGACGTTTGGCGACAATTCCTTCCCACCCGGCAGCGGCACTCACCTCCAACGCGTTCTCCGCCGTACCCTCGATCTGTGGGGGCACCTCGAGTTCACCGACCTTGCCCGCCAATGCATTCAACACGGTACGGCGATCCGAATAGGACTTCCGCAGCAAAGACACTCCGTCGAGGTACAGAAGATCGAAGGCCAGAAAAACCGGATCCCCACCGCGCTGCAGCAGACCGAAATCGGTGACACCCGCCTCGTTGTACGCCACCACTTCACCGTCGAGAACCACCTCATGACCGTCCAGGATCTCGGCCAACCCCGAAAGGGCGGGATAGTCCCGAGTCTTGTCGTTACCCGCGCGACTGCGGAGTGACATTGTGCCCGAACGATATTCGAGAATTACCCGAATACCGTCCCATTTTCCTTCGAAAGCCCACTCCTGCGGGTCGAGGCCCTCGAGCGTTCCAGCGGTGGCAAGCATCGGCTCGAGATTGTTGGGAAACTCCGTTCCGAAACTCGCGTTCTGATCCTTCATCAGATGCATCAACCACTGGTTACCCTTTGTCCGGATCAGCGCGAACCGTCCCTGCACCCGCTCCCCACTCAAGCGCACGATCACCTCGTCGTCACGCCACTTCTCGGTCTCGTATGTTCCGGAATCCCAGATCGTCATCGAACCGCCGCCGTACTCCCCCTTCGGAATCGTGCCCGAGAACGTGGCGTATTCGAGCGGATGATCCTCGGTGTGCACGGCCAAACGGTTCTCTCCAGCACTGGTCGGCACGCCCTTCGGGACTGCCCAGGATACGAGCACACCGTCCCGCTCGAGACGTACGTCGTAATGCAATCGCCTGGCGTGATGTTCTTGAATCACAAAGGTATTGCCCGCTGTCTCCTTGTCCACCGCAGCCGGGATCGGCTTGTCCACCGCAGCCGGGATCGGCTCGGGCGTCCGATCAGCCGATCGTTTGTTGCGATAGTGCGTCAACGTGTCGGCCACAGCCGTCGAGACGGGCGGATCCAAGTCGCGCAGCAGATCACCGTCTGATTCGACGCGCTCCAGAACCTCGTCGAACAGCAGGTGGCGCAGCTTCGGATCGTCGAGTTCGTCCCAACTACGCGGCGCGGCAACATAGGGTTGATCGCGACCGCGCATCGAATAGGGCGCAATGGTGGTCTTGGCGGCGTTGTTCTGACTCCAGTCCACGAAAATCTTGCCGGCCCGGACATTTCGAGCCATCGTTGCGGTGACGAGATCCGGGTGAAGCTTCTCCAATCCGGTGGCGATCTGCTTGGCAACAGTCGACGCACCACTGCCGTCCAAAGTTCGATCCAGCGGAACGTAGAGGTGGATTCCCTTGCTACCACTGGTTACCGGATAGGCAGTCCACCCCAGAGTTGCAACCAGATCTCGAATCGACCTCGCCACCTCGGCGCACTCGGCCAACCCCACGCCCTCACCCGGATCGAGATCGAACACCAGTCGTGTCGCCGGGCCTCGCTCGGAACCGTCGAACCGCCATTGGGGAACGTGCAATTCGAGTGCCGCCTGCTGCCCCAACCACGCCAGCGATGCAACGGAATCGAAGATCGGATAAGTGACAACACGATCCGAGTGTTGCAGCGACGCTCGGGTAAGCCACTGCGGCGCAGACGACGCAAGGTTCTTCTCGAAGAAGGACTGGCCGTCGACACCGTTCGGCCAACGCTTACGAGTACCCGGCCTACCGACGACGTGCGGAAGCATGACTGCGGCGATACGGGTGTAGTAGTCGATGACTTCGGCCTTCGTGGTCCCACTCTCGGGGTAGAGGATCTTGCCCAGATTGGTCACGGGCACGGTTGTGCCGTCGAGAGTGATCTGACCCCGATCCGTCGTTGCCATTTCCTCATTGTGCTGGAAATCGCTGTGTCTGGATACCGCTGTGTCTGGATACCGCTGCGTATGGCAGTAGAAATCTGGTGGATCGGAAACCTGCCGCCGCGCAGGGCCACGGGCGAGACTGGATTCTCGATGGGAGAGGAGACCACGATGACAGTTCGCAGTTCCCCGGGGCCGTTAGTGGAGAACAACTGGCGGATGTTCGCCACCTGTAAGACGGTGGACCCGGCGGTGTTCTATTCGCCAGGAGAAGAACGCGGACGCAATCGGGCCGCTCGGGAAAGTTCCGCGAAGCAGGTGTGCTTCCGCTGCCCCGTCATCCGGGACTGCCTGACTTTTGCACTCGAGACCGCTGAACCGCACGGAGTCTGGGGTGGGACGACGCCGTCGGAGCGCCTTGCGCTACGACGCTCAGCTGCGTGAACACCTCTCGCACGAGACCCCCGTCACGTCCATACCGGACAAACAGGCAAGATGGCCTTGTGCCTATGACACGACGCGCTGTTGCCGTGACCGCGATCTTCGCTTCCTCGATCTTGTTGGGCTCGTGTTCGTCGCAGCCGGAAGCACCTGCGGCAGCGGATACCACGACCACGGTTCCCGAGGCCTTCACCAAACTGCCCTCGACCACCGCAGTGGACAAGTGCGGACCCCAGAGCGGGACCACCCTCGAAGACGGTGTCTTGACCATCGCCACCGATTCACCGGCATACGCACCGTGGTTCGTCGACAACAATCCGTCGAACGGCAAGGGCTTCGAGGGCGCGGTGGCCCGCGCCGTCGTCGACAAGCTCGGATACACCGCCGAGCAGGTTCGCTTCACCACGGTCGCCTTCAACGACGCTTTGAAACCGGGCCCCAAGAATTTCGACTTCGACGCCAATCAGTTCACGATTTCCGGGGAACGCCGCGAGAACGTCGACTTCAGCTCGCCGTATTACGCAGTGGCGCAGTCGGTGATCGCCTCACGCGGAAGCAAAGCCGCTGGTGCAAAGAATCTTGCGGATCTTGCGGGCTACCGCTTGGGCGCTCAGACGGGTTCCACCAGCCTCGCGGCGATCACCGACACGATTGTTCCGACCACTGCGCCACGCGAATTCGCGACCACGGACGACGCGAAAGCAGCGCTGGCCGCAGGCGAGATCGAGGCGCTGGTCGTCGACATCCCGACGGGATTCCACATCACCGAGAACGAACTCCCCGGGTCCGTCATCGTGGGTCAGTTTCCGCGGCCCAACGCGGTCACCGAATTCTTCGGTTTGGTGCTCGAGAAGAACAGTCCACTGACCGCGTGCGTCTCTGCCGCCGTGGATGCGCTCTACGCCGACGGCACCCTAGAGAAGCTCGCGACCGAATGGATCACGGACAGCGCGGACGCACCCGTACTCGAGTAGTTCAGCCGGCGCGCCCACTGATCGCGCCGACGAAGACCTTCGGGATGTCTGCCGGTGTCGGAGCGAAGTGACTGTTGCCGCCGGTGAGAGCCGAAATCTGCTCGAGCACATCGGTATCGGCGTCATCGGTGACGCCGATGGTGATGATCGGCACCGGGCGCGTCGGGTCCTGTTCGCGAGTCAGGGTGTCGAGAAGTTCCTGCAGCGCGATACCTGCCGGATCGTCGTTGGCACCGTCGGTCAGCAGAATCACCGAATTGATCGAGGCCGGATCGTAGGACTGTTGCACCGACCGATACGCGGCGAGAACGCTGTCGTACAAACCTGTTCCGCCGCCGACGATCGAAGAGAGATTGTCGATCTGAGACAGTAGTTTGCTCCGATGGTCCGTCTCGCCTTCCGTTGCATCCATACGGGCGATGGGTTCGAGTTCGCGGTAGTCCGTCCCGTCACCGAGGTCCACGGAGAATGCCCAGAGGCCCAATTGTGCGTTGGCGGGAAACATTCGGATCGCGATGTCGCCGGCCTGCGCGGTCGCGGCCATTCGAGTGATCCCGTCCTGCATGTAGTCCATGGACCCCGAGACGTCGACAACCGCCAATGCGCGCGATGGTCTGGACAGAATCTCGTACCGCGCCAGGGCTTTGGTGACCACAGCCGGATCGGACGGCACCAGCGACACAACCTTCCCCACTCCGCCGGCGACCAGTGGGGCCTGATCCGCGCCGCGGAACCCCAGGCCGGCGAGCACGGAGCGTCCGGTGTCCGACGTCAGAGCCGCCGCCAGTAGTTTGCCGGCTTCGTCTGTCCTCGACGAGTCTGCGCCCACACTTGCCATCGGGTAATCCATGAAGACCGAACCGGACGTCGGTACCGACGCGGTGAGTCCACTGCCCGCATGCGCGGCGAGATAAGCCTCGAAGGTCTGCTCGGTAGTCACCGCGGTCCCGCCGTCCGCGTCCACGGTTTGGATGCGTCCGGTCGAACCGGTTTCCTTCAGATTTCCGAACTGCGCTTGCGCCACCGGTACCAGGGCTGCCGAAATGGACGTGAGGTCTCCGCCCCGCGCCTGGGTCTCGGCAAAGGCAGCCACGATCGGAGCGCTGGAGACGGCGCTGGTCAAGGGATCGCCGATGTGCAGCGCTGGAGAGCCAAGGACATCCGTCCATGCGGCGGGCGTCTCGGCCCCAGGCGCCGAGACGGTGACGACCGGGGTGGACGCGACCGAACTGCTGATCCGGCGGACTTGCCGGCCGCTCGCCGAAACCTTGTCCAGCCATTCACTCGAATCAGGGATCCACAGCCCGGATGCCGTACCGTCGGCGATCGCCGCGACGGTGAGCGCGGGATCTTGCGGCGTCACGCGCAGTGACGTGCACCCGAGATCCGCAGCGGGAATGGCAGCGGCGACGGCTTCGAGCGCTGAGGCGATCGACGGATCCGCCGCGACAGGCACGGTTTCCGGGTTGTCACAGTTGGTTGCCGTCGCCGCCGCAGCGGCGCCCACGCCAAGTTCTCCCTTGTCGCTGACGCTTTTGAACGTCACCGCAAATGCTGCGGTTCCACCGACTGCAACTACCGCCAGGAGTCCGATCAGAACCTGCACGGATCGAGGCATGGACGCAGGTGGTGCGCCGTACCCGTGACGAGACGACATTGAGCGAATCCTTTCCGGCGGGACCCGCACCAATAACCAACCGATGCCTGGTTTATCCCGCCGAAAAGAATCCTAGCTCATGTTAGCGGCGAAGTAGCTCTATGTGTGTATCTCGACAAACTAGGTGTAGATCTGGACAAACTGGGCCAGCGACTTTTCCACATCGCCCTTGAGCGCCCGCGCCACACTCGAACCGATCGGGCCGAACAGCGGTGCGCCACCCAACTCGACTGTCAGCGCAAGTTCCGACCCGTCACCCTTTGCCTTCACGTCGAGTTCGAGACCGAGCTTGACCCCGCCCTTGCCGTCTCCCTTGAGCGAGATCGCCTTCGGGACGTCGTACTTCTTGATGGTCCACCGAACGCGGTTGCGCAGGCCCTTCACGGTCACGACCGAGCTGATCTCGGTGCCGACACCCAACTGCTCGGGAAGTTCGCTACGCCATCCGTCGTGAACCACGAGCCAGTTTTCGTAGCCGCTGAGATCGGAGGCCTTGTCCCACACTTCCTGAGGAGGAAGCGGAACGTCGATTTTCACTGTGAGCTTTGCCATGGCAGAACAATAAGCCCCGTGCGCCTTTTCCGTAACCAGAGGTACCAGAAAGGCGCACGGGGGCTTTGCCCCTACTAGTGGCTGACGGCTTTCTCGACGCCGACGCCGGTGAGGGAGCGAACTTCCATCTCTGCCTGCTTTGCCGGATCTTCGATCTTGTTGCGTCCGATATACGTACCGACGATGCCGAGGACGAATGCCAGCGGGATCGAGACGATGCCGGGGTTCGAGAGCGGGAACCACGCGAAGTCGGAGTTCGGGAACATCGACGACGCCTTGCCCGACACTGCCGGGGAGAAGACGATCAGCGTCAAGCAGCTGATCAAACCGCCGTAGATGCTGAAGAGTGCACCGGTGGTGTTGAACTTCTTCCAGAACAGCGAATACAGCAGGGTGGGCAGGTTCGCCGAGGCAGCCACTGCGAAGGCGAGAGCCACCAGGAAGGCGATGTTCTGCCCCATCGCCATGATCCCGAGAACGATGGAGACGAGTCCGATGACCACGACGGTGATGCGAGAAACTCGAACCTGCTGCTCCTCGGTTGCGTTGCCGCGCTTGATGACACTGGCGTAGATGTCGTGGGCGAACGACGCCGACGCAGTGATCGCGAGGCCGGCAACGACGGCGAGGATGGTCGCGAACGCAACCGCGGAGATGATGCCGAGGAAGATGGTGCCACCGAGTTCGAAGGCGAGCAGCGGAGCTGCCGCGTTCTCCTTACCTGGTGCCGCCAAGATCTTGTCCGGTCCGACCATGCTGGCCGCGCCGTAGCCGAGAACCAGTGTGAACAGGTAGAAGGCGCCGATCAGCGCGATCGCCCAGGTCACCGAGCGGCGAGCTTCCTTGGCAGTGGGCACCGTGTAGAAGCGCATCAGCACGTGCGGCAGGCCGGCGGTGCCGAGCACCAAAGCGATTCCGAGAGAGATGAAGTCGAGCTTCGTCATTCCGGAGAGCCCGTACTTCGCACCGGGCCCGAGGATGTCGCGCCCCTGCACACCCTTGGTGGTGGAGCTGTTGACCATGTCCTGCGCATTGGCGAGCAACTGAGAGAAGTTGCCGCGCACTGCCCATAGTACGAGCACGAACATGATGCCGGCTCCGGCGACGAGCAGAACCGCCTTGACCATCTGCACGTAGGTGGTGCCCTTCATGCCGCCGACCAAGACGTACACGATCATCAGCACACCGACGATCGCGACGACGATCGACTGTCCCACTTTGCCGTCGATGTTGAGCAGCAGCGCCACAAGTCCACCGGCGCCGGCCATCTGAGCAAGGAGGTAGAAGAGGGAAACTGCCAGAGTGGACAGGGCTGCCGCCATGCGCACCGGACGCTGCTTGAGCCTGAAGCTCAGGACGTCGGCCATCGTGAATCTTCCGGTGTTCCTGAGTAATTCGGCCACCAGAAGCAGCGCAACCAACCAGGCGACAAGGAATCCGATGGAGTACAGGAAACCGTCGTAGCCGTACACGGCGATGGCGCCAGCGATACCGAGGAACGACGCCGCCGACAGGTAGTCGCCGGCGATGGCAAAGCCGTTCTGCGGGCCGGTGAACTGTCCACCGCCGGTGTAGAAGTCGGATGCCTTCTTGGTGGTCCGGCTGGCGCGGATGACCAGCGTCATGGTCACGACGACGAACGCGAGGAAGATCGCGATGTTGAAGGCGGGGTTTCCTACGTCCGTTTCGGACGCGGCGAGTGTGGTGATCACTGTGCGGGACCTTCCAGTTCTTCGCGGATGGCGGCGGAGCGGGGATCGAGCTCACGGCCGGCGAACTTCACGTACCACGCGGTGATGGCGAAGGTCGTGACGAACTGCCCGAGGCCGAGGATGATGCCGAGATTGATGTTTCCGAGGACCTTGGTGGCCATGAAGTCGTGGGCATAGGTAGCCAGGACGACGTACACCGCATACCAGAGCAGGAAGAATGCAGTGATGGGGAAAACGAACTTGCGCAGACGCGTTCGGAGTTCCTGGAATTCGGGACTCGCTTGCATGTCTATGAATGCCTGGGCATCCGGGGTACGTCGCTCTTGCGGCGACCCCTCACTGATTTCTGCTGTGGACACTGCCGGCTCCTCGCCTCGCGTGTGAAGTGAACTACGCACAGACGTTAGTGAGATCGGAGTCACATAAAGATGCTGTGGTGCCAGTCACACGCTGAGTAGTCGCGCGCTGCGCCGAACGGTCCGGCAGGCGCGACCAACGGCACGATCCCTGGGCGACAAAAGTCAGGGTTGGCGGAGATCGTCTTCGCGATCGGAGCCCATTCCGAGCCGTTCAGGGGCGTGCATCCGCGTGAAGATTCGCGCAATATCTGCCGGTACCTGCTTCGCCGACGCCTTGCTCACGACGATCATCGTGACGAACGCCAGCGGCACGCTCACCGCGGCCGGGAACGCAAAAATGGCTGCCGGCCAGCCACCGAGGACGTTCTCCGACAAACCGCCCAGAACTGCGACGGTAGCGGCGGTTCCCGCGACAAACCCGCCGACCACCATCCCCGCCCCCGCGCCGACGGCGGTCAGGCCGCGCCACCAGATGCCCAACACGAGCAGAGGGCAGAGCGTCGACGCCGCGACCGCGAACACCAGTCCGACGGTTCTCGAGAGGTCGACCGATACCACCGCCAGCGACAGCACGAGCGGAACGACACCCGCCAGGAGTGCGGCAATCCGGAAATCCCGAACACGCCCGCGGAGGACATCGGTACTGAGGACCCCTGCGATGCTGACGAGCAATCCGGACGACGTCGACAGGAAGGCCGCAATGGCACCGGACGCCACGAGGGCTGCCAGCAGTTGTCCACCCCACCCCGAGAACACCGACCCCGGAAGCAGCAGCACCGCGGCATCCGAGGTGCCCGTGATCAGAAGTTGCGGAACATACAGGCGAGCGAAGACACCCAGGAGTGTCGGAAACAGGTAGAACACGCTGACCAGACCGACAACTGCGAGCGACGTGAGACGAGCGGCCCGACCGTCGGGGTTGGTGTAGAAGCGAACGAGAACGTGAGGCAGTCCGAGAGTTCCGAGGAATGTGGCGAGCATCAGCGAGTACACCTGATACATCGGGTGCGGCCCACCGAAACCCCAACCTGGGGTGATCCAGTCCGAGTTCTGCGCAGGCGCTCCGGCGACGACGGGGACCGCGGCTCCCGCGTCGAGGACCATGGACATGCCTTCACCGAGGGTGTGCTCCCCCGGCCCCAGGGTGACGGTGCCTTCGACCGCTCGCCCGTCGACCGTGCCACCGCTGACCGTCACCGGCTCGGACACCTGGACCACGACGTCGGTGGTGATGTCCACCGTCGTTGCGGTGGTGACCGTCGGCGGCATCGACGCGCCGACGTCGTGGTGATCTCCGAAGAAGTAGAAGGTCAGTGCCACAGCGGGAATCGCGACGGCGGTCAGTTTGAGCCAGTACTGGAAGGCCTGAACGAAGGTGATCGAGCGCATCCCGCCGCCCACGACGTTGGCGATGACGATGACCCCGACCGCAACGCCGCCGATCCAACTGGGAACACCGAGCAAGATGTTGAGCGTCAGGCCCGCGCCTTGAAACTGGGGAATCAGATACAGGATGCACACCATCGCGACCACGAGCATCGCGAGCTTGCGCAATCGCGGTGAGCCGAGACGGAATTCGGCAAAATCGGGGACGGTGTACGCTCCCGAACGCCGAAGCGGCGCTGCGACGAACAGCAGCAGTCCGAGGTATCCGGCGGTGAATCCGATGGGATACCAGAGGGCGTCTGCACCGTATTTCGCGACCAACCCGGCGACGCCGAGAAACGAAGCAGCAGAAAGGTACTCGCCGGAGATGGCCGTCGCATTCCACCGCGCGCTGACGGTCCTCGACGCGATGAGAAAGTCCGAGGTGGTGCGAGCGAGCCGAACTCCGTAGATACCGATCGCCACCGTCGCCACAGCCGCTGCCACGATGCCGATCACCGTCAACACCGGAATAGGTTGTCCTCCCACAGCGCCGCGCTCAGTCGTCCACGATGTCGGTGAAGTCCTGCTCGTTTCGTTCCGCCCGACGCACGAACACCCAGCCGGTGATCAGTAATAAGGGATACACGGCGCCGCCCATCACGAGCCACGGCAATCTGATTCCCAGGACAGCGACGTCCGACAGCGTCGGGAACAGGTGCGTCAGAAGCGGTACTGCACACAGGAGCCCGGCTGCGACGACCGCAAGGCGGATCGCCAGCCCCAACTGCGCGCGAACGAGGCCCCGAATCATGGCATCACCGACTTCGGTCTGCTCCTGCACCTCCACCCGTGTCCGCACGATCCGAGCGCCACTGCGTTGCGCCAACACCACACGCTCACGTTGAGGAGGATCGGACTGCGGCGTCATCGCGACCAACTCTGCTTGGGCGCACGAACCAGACGATCCTTGAGTTCACGGGTGTGTCTGCGGCTGACCGGAAGCTCGACGGGAGGCTTGTCGCCGTGCGGGCGCAGACACACCACCAATCCACTGCCCACCGTGCGGATACCGGTGACCAGCGCCAGAGACACCAAGTACGAGCGGTGCACGCGCAGGAAGCCCGCGTCGGCCCAGCGTGATTCGAGCGTCGAGATCGGGATGCGCACCAGGTGCGACTTCCCTGCGGTGTGCAAACGCGCGTAGTCCCCGTCGGCTTCCACCCACTCCACCGAGGACCGCTGAACGAGCGTCGTGACACCGCCCAGTTCCACTGGGATCACCTCGTCGGTGGACGCAGCTTCGGGCTTGCTCTCGCTCTTGGTGCGCCCGGCCAACCCCACGATCCGTTGAACGGCCTGAGCGAGACGCTCCTCCCGGAGCGGTTTGAGTAGGTAGTCGACGGCGCCGAGATCGAATGCCGCAACCGCTCGATCGTCGTGCGCTGTCACGAACACCACGGGCGGCGGCGTGGCGAAGTTGGAGAGAATGCCGGCCAGTTCGAGACCGTCGAGTCCGGGCATGTTGATGTCGAGAAATACCGCGTCGATGCTTCCACCGCGCAGGATCCTCAACGCGGTCGTCGCATCCGATGCAGTGTGAACGTGCGCGACCGAGCCCTCTGCGCGCAGCAAGAACGCCAGCTCGTCTAGGGCTGGTTTCTCGTCGTCGACGGCGAGGACGGTCAGCTGGGCATCGGTGTCAGTCTCGTTCACAACAGGTCCATGTTCCCACGACGGTTTCAGCCTGATCATCGAAGGCGAGAATCAGACGTGAATCCCCTGCTTGAACTTGGGAACACGCATACTGACCTTCGTTCCGGCGCCCGGCGCCGTCTCCACCACGAGTCCGTAGTCGTTTCCGAACGCGGCGCGAAGCCTGTCGTCGACGTTGGCCAAGCCGACGTGAGCGGCTTCCCGCGCGCTGGGTCGTCCCGATCCCGACTCGATGGCGTCGAGCGAACCGGAACGCAGTAGTTCGGGATCCATCCCCACTCCGTCGTCCTCGACGCTGATGATGCAGTCCGGTCCCTCGTCCGCGGCCACGATGCTGACAGTGCCGCCCTCCGGCTTACTCGAAATGCCGTGACGAACCGCGTTCTCGACCAGCGGTTGGAGAGCCAGGAAGGGAAGGACCACGTTGAGCACTTCGGGTGCAACCTGAAGGCGGACGTTCAGCGCCTCCCCGAATCGCGCGCGTTCGAGAGTCAGATACCGATCGATGTTGCGTAGCTCGTCGGCGAGCAGGGTGAACTCGCCCGCTGATCGAAACGAGTACCGGGTGAAGTCCGCGAACTCGAGAATCAGTTCTCTGGCACGCGCCGGGTCGGTCCGCACGAACGACGCGACGGTGTTGAGCGCGTTGTAGATGAAGTGGGGACTGATCTGCGCGCGCAGAGCCCGCACTTCCGCTCGATCCAACAGGGCCCGGGACGCGTCGAGGTCGGCGAGTTCGATCTGACTACAGGCATACCGAGCGACCTCGGTGACCGCTCCGAGCATTCCCGGCCACGGATCTTCGCTGGTGACGATTCCCATCACCCCGACTACGCCGATGTCCTCGATCAGCAGTGGTTGCGCAATCAGCGCTCGCACGCTGTGATCGCTCGATCCGCGCACCAGGTCTGCGTGGGTGACGAGCACCCGGCGCTCGCCTTCGATCGCGCGAATGGCGGCGTCGTGGAACTGATCGGCCAACGCTTCGTGACGACCGTCCCAGGCAAGCAGATTTCCCGACGCGTCCGCCAGGCCCAAGCCGGCGCCGCCGGTCAGCTCGCGCAGGTGAGGCGCCGCTTCCGCCGCCGAATCCTTGTCGAGTCCGCGCCGAAGTGGCCGCGCGGCAAGCGAAGCCGTGTGGAGCGCCGCATGGACGGCACGCTCGGTGGGGGTGGTCACCTCACGTCTGGTGCGCATCCACACCGCTGTCAGCGCCCCGGCCACCGCGAGAATCAGTACGCTCAGAAGCGCGACCACGGCCGGGCTCAACGCGAATCCTCGTCCAGTTTCCGGATCAGAGTTTTCGGAGCCACCGTGCGGTACGCATCTTCGACGACGTCGGCGACGTCGTTCCAGAATTTCTCGTCCTCGGTTTCGTCGGCGCTCGGCACGTCGAGGAACACGCCGATCCATCCGCGGCCACCCACGTACGGCGGGACGAAAAACCTCGACGAATCGCGGCTGACCCAATCAGCCTGCGCCCCAGGTGGTGCCGCGGCCCAGATCGCGAGACGATCGTCGTGATGGTGATCTGCCATGGTGACGAACTGCGGCGCCTTGCGCACGAACCACGACGCTTCACCGTGGCTGACCCGCTCGGTTGCCTCCGGCAACGCCAGTGCAAGAGCGCGGATTCGCTCCAACGGCGTCATCGATTCACGACCCGCAGGTATTCGGCGCCGGCACACCTGCAAATCGATCCTTGACCCACGCAACAGCTCCCGGCACAGCGGCGCCGTCCGCGTGACCCTCGCCCGGCCGCGCCTGGAACTCGATGACGTCACCGTCGGCGCAGGCACGTTCGACTGCCGCCTCGGTCCATTCCGGACGGATGAGGTTGTCATTCGTACCGACGACGACGTACATGGGACCGCTCGCCCGTTGACGTGGGAGAGCAACGTCGCTGAGCCACGCGTGAATTCGATCCGCGTCCTCGGCGGTAGCGGGCCGGGTGTCGGCCGGCGTGACCTTTCCGACAAGGCCCAACTTTTCGGTCGCGCGAGAGGTCAGGCACGAGGTGAGTAGTTCGTAGTTCTGCTCGAATGCTCCGCGCACGTAGTCGGTTCGTTCGAGTTCGGGATGGGTGAGTGAGAGTCCTTCGAGCACGTACGGGAGCAGCAGCTGCTGTGGGAGAGACAGATTCACCTCGGAATCGCTCGAGATGATCGGTGAGATATCCGCTGCCGGGGACAGGTTTGCCGCACCCACGAATTCGAGGCCGTCGCCGTAGGTGTCGGCTTCCTCGGCTGCTGCCCAGGAGGCCTGCCCGCCTTGGGAAAGCCCCAGAGTTGCCCACCGAGTCGAGGTGTCCGGAACGACGTTGCGCGCCGCTCGAACCGCGTCGATGACGTTGAACGCCGCGGTGTCGGGTTGCAGGTAAGGATGCGGATCCGGAGTGCCGAGGCCCTCGAAGTCAGAGACAGCGACAACGTATCCCGAGTCGAGGAACGGCGCGACCAGACCGATCGTGCCGAAAAGAGTCGGCGAGGCCGACGGCGCACAGTCGTCCGAAATACCCGTCGTGCCATGGCCGATGGAGACGATCGGCCAGCCACCCTCCGGCGGAGTTCCAGGCGGCGTGAACACCGTTCCCGATACCTGAGTCTCCCGGCCGTCGATGCCGGAGGTGGAGCCGTAAAGGATCTTGACCGCACTCGCTCCGGACGCCGCCACTTCCGCTGTGCTGGTGAAAGGTTGACTGTCGAACACGACGCCGCGTTGAGCACTGCTCTCGACCGGCGGGGTGGTGGTCTCGGTGTCGGTGACAGATATGTCAGGCGAGACATCCGATCCGCAGGCGACGCTCACGAGAAGTGCGCTCGCCACCAGTACTCCCCAGCCTGCGCGAACTCTCGAACTCCGAACCGTCATACGCAGTGTTCCCCTCTATTTGCCCGCGCTGCCTGCTCGGCGACGCCTGACACGTTCCTCGGCTGCGGCCTCTTCGATGTCGAGTCCTTCCAATACGGTACGCAATACCTCGTCGTCGAGATCGCCCTCGTCACGTGCGGCGATCAGCGCAACTCGCTGCGAGCGCAGTGACTGATGCCGGAACTTGTCGAACAACGCTCCCGCATTCCACAGGACAGCCTCGCGATCGGCGTCTTCGTCGACCTCCTGGAGTTGAAGCCTCGCCTGCATCGAACGCCGCACACGTTCGACGATTGCCTGCAGTTCCTTTCCGTCGATCCCCGGCGGAGGGTGCGCCGCAGCGTCGGCCAACGCCTTCTCACCGGCCTTGCGAGAAATGTTGCGTGCCAACTCCATCTGTTCCTGCGTGCGCAACTGCTCGTAGGGATCCGCGACGTCGAGGCGGCGAATCATGAACGGCAGAGTCGATCCCTGAATCAGCAAGGTCCCGACCGCGACGATGAACGCGATCGCCTGGATGACGCCGCGTCCGGGGAACGGCTCGCCGGACGAGAGCGCGAACGGAATACCGCCGGCGGCCGCAAGCGTGACGACGCCGCGCATGCCCGCCCACGAGACCACCAGATTCTGTTTCCACGTCAGTTGATTCTCGCGATCGCGGCGCAGGGTTACACCGAATCGAACACGCGAGTAACTCAGGAACAGCCACAGTGGCCGAATCACGATGACCACGGCCAGGACTGCGAGACCGTATGCGAACACGTGAAGCACCGGAAGCCCGTCGGCGACAACATCGTCGATCACGAAGCTCAGTTGTAGACCCATGTATGCAAAGACGAACATCTCGAGAAGAGTGTCCAGGCTCGACCACACCGAGCGTTCCTGCAGTCTCGTCATGATCGACGCATCCGTCGAATAGTGCCCGATCACCAGGCCGGCTACCACGACGGCCAGAACACCGGACGCGTGCAGTTCTTCGGCGGCCAGGTACGCAGCGAACGGAAGCACCAGCCCCAAGCCGGTTTCGAGTGGAGAGTCGTACATGCGAGCACGAACGAACTTGACGACAAACGCGAGTACCAAGCCGACGACGACGCCACCGATCACTTCGTACGCGAAGAACAGCAGGGGCGAATCTGTGGCAATTCGCGTTCCGGTCACTGCTGCGACGGCGACGGTGAAGAGCGTCAGCGCGGTGGCGTCGTTGACGAGTCCCTCGCCCGTCAGGATGGCGATGACCCGTTTCGGGAGCCCGAGTTTCTGACCGACCGCCACCGCACTGACGGCGTCGGTCGGCGCGATCACGGCCCCGAGCACGAGGGCGGCGCCGATCGTGAACTCGGGCACCATCCATTCGGCGAAGAAGGCAACCACGAACGCCGTCACCAACACCATTCCGACGCCGAGGCGCAGGATCGGGGCCAGGTTGCGTTTGAAGGTCGCCACCGAAAATTTGAGAGCGGCCGAGTAGAGCAGCGGCGGCAGGACCACACCGAGAATGACGTGGGGGTCGAGTTCGGGTCGCGGCATGCCGGGTATGAACGATGCGACCGAACCTACCGTCACCAAAACCAGCGGAGCCTGCAGGTTTCGTCGATTGGACAGCCCGGTGACTGCAATGGCGGCAATGACGACCAGCAGAATCCAGGTGAAGTTCACGCGTTCATTCTGCCCGCCGACCCTGGGAGTTCACCCAGCGGACGCACAGAAGCCCGCAACCTTTTCGGTTACGGGCTCCTGAGCAACGGTATTGCCGAATCCGGTATTACTGCTTTTCGGGAACAGCCTTCTTCGCGGCCTCGGCTGCCTTGTCGATCTTGTCGCCGTACTTGTTGCCGGTCTTGTCGTCGGCGATGTCGGCGACCTTGTCGATCGCGTCGTGAACCTTGTCGGAGTTCTCCGCTGCGAGCTCCTGGCCCTTTTCGACCAATCCCTTGACGTTGTCCAAGAAACCCATGTCCGTGTCCTCTCCCGGTGCTGACGCACATCCTTCGGCGGAATCGTTCCTCCGCGCCCTTCGATTCTCACAGGTCGACGGCCTCCGCGCCAGAAAGCAGGTCCGTGCGCACGATCCGCACGCAACTCGAGGTAGCGTTAACCCGCCAATAGCTGATTGACCACCCATCGACTCGACAGGTGCCCGGTTTGAATGCAGGACTGCGCGGGACGGGGAGCAACCTCCACCCGACGCGTGAACTGCTTTCTCGTTGGTGGTCAGACCACACTGATTACTCCTGGCTCCCCCGCTTCCTCGACGTCCGCGGGCTGACCGTTCCCGGACGCAAATTGGTCGCCGTGTGGTGTTTCCTCTTCGCCCTGATCGCGGCGACCATGCAGTTGAGCCGCTTCGGTTCCGACACTGCCCTTGCACGATCGGTCCTCGCTGTCGGAACGATCAGCGGGATCTACGCGGGATGCCGTTGGGCACGAAACGAATCGTGGCCCACCTGGCAACAATCAGTGGCCTTTGTCGTGTGGGCCGACCTGTGGCTCGCCGTCACTCTTTTCTTCGCCGTGCGCACCGCTTTCGTCGGAACCATCGGCTGCATCCTGTTCATCATGATCGGTTTCTACGCCGCGATAGTTCACAGCCCACGCGTTGCCATCACGCACATCGGCTGGGCTCTTGCTGTCTGTACGACGCTCGCTGCCATGGCGATGTCCGAGCCGGTCAACGACAACTGGGTGGTCGTGAACCTCTATCTGATGGTTGCCGGTGTGGTTTTCTCCACTGCCTGGATCCTGCAGATCGTCTGGCTGCGTCTGACCGACGACGCACGCAATGCCCACCGGGACTACCTCACCGCGACGCTCAATCGCCGCGGACTCCAGGACGAAGCGCAGCATCTGCTGCGCAGTGATCGAACGCAGGCGCTGATCGCACTTCTCATCGACGTCGACTCGTTCAAAAGCCTCAACGACACACACGGCCATGTCGCGGGCGACGATGCGTTGACCGCTGTCGCCGACCGCCTCATCGCTGCCGCCGGACCCGATGCGGTGGTGGCGAGAATCGGCGGAGACGAGTTCGTCGTCCTGCGCGGAGTCGATCGAGGAGATATCGAACAGGTCGCCACCGAGATACATTCGGCGGTCTCGTCCGACTCCGATCCCTATCCTGTGTCCGCCAGTACCGGCGTCAGCGTCTATCTGAGTCCCGAGACGGACTTACCGGATCGAGCTGTCAACGAACTGATCGAGCACGCAGACAATGCGATGTACCGGGCCAAGAAGCGCGGCGGCGATCGCATTGCCTGGGTGCAGATGTTCAGGAGCTGAACAGCTCACTCGTTGTGCGCGTGGTGATGCTCGCCGGGCAGGTCGTCAGGCGTGGCGAACATCTTCCGCTTCTCCCCGTGAATACGTGCACTGATCCACCACGACAGTTCCACCAGTACAACGCCGATCGCGCCGAGGGTGATCGCGAGCGTCGTCGCAGCGACGTTGCTCGGATCCAGTTTGAAGAACTCTCGGGTGAACGGCAGAGCGAACAGAATCAGATAACCGGCCACCGATCCACCGATCAGAACGAGCTTCCACCAGACGTACGGCCTGGCCACGACGGCCAGAACCCACACGGCGATCATGATCAACGTGATGAGCGCGCTGGTTCCGGCCTGGATCTTCTGGGTCTCCGTCTGGTCCGGACCTTGGTAGGCCAGCACGTAGGAGATGAATGTGGTGATGCCGATGATCAGACCTGACGGCAGCGCCAAGCGCATGACGCGGGAGACGAAACCGGTTCGCGCGCGCTCGTTGTTGGGTGCCAGAGACAAGATGAAAGCCGGGATACCGATCGTGAACCACGCTGCGATCGTGACGTGGCGGGGCAGGAACGGGTACGGCAGCGGTTCGAAGTCGAAGGCCTGGGACAGGACGCCGGTGATACCGATCAGGAATGCGAGTACCACCGAGTAGACGGTCTTGGTCAGGAACAGATTCGACACACGCTCGATGTTGCCGATCACTCGGCGGCCTTCCGCGACGACGTACGGAAGCGTCGCGAACTTGTTGTCCAGCAGCACGATCTGGGCCACCGCTCGCGTGGCCGGGCTACCCGAGCCCATCGAGACTCCGATGTCGGCGTCCTTGAGGGCGAGAACGTCGTTGACGCCGTCACCGGTCATCGCGACGGTATGTCCGCGAGACTGCAAGGCCGCGACCATTTCCCGCTTCTGATCCGGCCGCACGCGACCGAAGGTTGTGGCGCCGTCGAGCGTGTCCGCCAGCTTTTCCTGATCGCTGGGCAGCTCCCGCGCATCGATCGGACGGTCGCCACCTTCGAGTCCGAGGGACCCGGCAACGGCGCCGACGGAAACCGCGTTGTCGCCGGATATGACCTTGACCGCGACCTTCTGGCTGGCGAAGTACTCCAACGTCTCCTGGGCGTCTGGACGCACCTTCTGCTCGAGTACGACCAGTGCTTCGGGGGTGACGGTGCCCGGTGCGTCGGCGTCGTCGACGGGGAGGTCGCTGCTGCCGAGCATGAGGACACGAAGTCCGCTCGATCCCACTTCCTCGGCCTTGCGGGCCATTTCCGAGTCGGGATCGAGCAGCACGTCCGGGGCACCGAGTACCCAGTTACCGTGACTGCCGTACGACTGGCCGCTCCACTTCTTCGCCGAGGAGAACGGCGCCACCGCTGTCGCTTCGCCCCACCCGGAATCGTCGGAGAGCGACTCGCGAATCGCCAGGACACTCGCGTTGGGACGAGGGTCGGACGCAGCCATCGCACTCAGCGCAGACTTGACCGCAGCCTCCCCCGATCCGCCCGGTGCGACATCGACCTCGGACAGGCGCATGCCGTTCTCGGTCAGCGTTCCGGTCTTGTCCGCACACACCACGTCGACACGAGCCAGACCCTCGATCGCCGGCAACTCCTGAACGAGGCACTGGCGCTTGCCCAATCGGATGACCCCTACCGCAAATGCGATGGAGGTCATCAGCACCAGGCCTTCGGGAACCATGGGAACGAGAGCTGCCACCATGCCGTTGAGTGCCGGTCGGATCGGCAGGCCGATGGTGAAGAGCTGATTGAAGATGATCAGCGCACCCGCCGGAATCATCAGGTAGGTGATGAATTTCAGGATCTTGTCGATGCCGCTGCGCAGTTCGGAATGCACGAGGGTGAACTTGCTCGCCTCTTCGGCCAGCTTGGCCGCGTATGCATCGCCGCCGACCTTGGTGGCGCGGTATGCGCCACTGCCCGCGGCAACAAAGCTGCCCGACAACACTTGCTGGCCGCTCGCCTTGTGAACCGGATCGGCTTCACCCGTCAGGAGCGATTCGTCGACCTCGAGTGCGGCCGAACTGACCACCTCGCCGTCGACGACTATCTGGTCACCGGATCCGAGTTCGATAATGTCGTCGAGCACAACATCTTTGGGTGCCATCGCCACGGCGACGCCGTCACGCCTGACCATCGGCTTGGCCTGACTCACGATGGCCAGTGCGTCGAGCGTGCGCTTGGCGCGGATCTCCTGGATGATGCCGATGCCACTGTTCGCGATGATCAACAACCCGAACATGCCGTCGATGATCGAGCCCGTCGCGAGCACGATCACCAACAACACGGTCAGGATCGCGTTGATGCGAGTGAAGACGTTGCCGCGAATGATGTCCTTGACCGAGCGAGACGCCCGATCCGGCACGTCGTTGGTTTGCCCCGACGCGATCCGGGCCGCAACCTGATCGGCGGTCAAACCGCGGGCGACGTCGACGTCGTCCGGCAATCGCTCAGGGGCAACCGCCACTGCTGTCTCTTCTGAACTGGTGTGCTCGTGAGCCATGGTCAAAGATTACGCACCCGGAGCAACTAATCAGGGGCAGACTCGTGTGGCAATGGCTGCTACACGAAGATCACACCCGTGGGCCGCCGTTCTGCGATGCTGGTCGACACGAGCAGAGAAGACCAGCGAGGAACGGTATGAAATATGTCTACAAAGGTCTCGACGAGGCGCTTCGGTGCGAACGGCCCGTCGAACTGCCGATTTCTCTCGACCTCAATCGGACCGACGACTTGGTTCTCTGGTTGTCGGCAGTGCGGGTCTACTCGTTCGGGATGATGTTCGCGATTGATGCCCGCTACAAAGATCCGGCGCTCTCGCTGAGTCTCGGCTCTTTCGACGGGCGTCCCACGTTCACACATTTCAGCGCACCGCTACTCCTCGGTCTCGGTTTCGCCGACGGAACATCGGTGACCACCGCGCAGAAAACGCGGGGCCTTCTGCTGGAGTTGCGCTCGGCCGAAAGCCGCTCGGGCTCAGTGCGGGGTGAATACCTGCTGGCTCCGACACCTCCTGCCGGGCCGATCGAAGTCGCGACAGCATGGCCACAGCTGGGAATGGACGAGAAGGTCGTCACCCTCGACGGAGATGCCATCGCCTCCGCGTCCGAAAGTGTCACGCAACTATGGGAACCGAAACGACAACCCAAACCCGACCTCACCAGTGAACAAGTGACGCACCAACCGCAGTATCAACGTGGAGGTTGGTTCGGAATCCGACTGGATTGAGGAAGGCGAGGGTGGCTTTCAAGCAACTGCCTCGGTCATCCCAGCGGTATCCACCACTTCGACGGAGGTGTGGGTGACAACGCGTCGATCCTGCCGCCCGGCATCGGAACCGACACGGTCGTGCCGGCCTCTGCGGCCGACTCGTTGAGGCGAATGATCGGCTCCGACCACGAATGAAACGCGAGGTTGAACGTCGCCCAGTGGATCGGGACGAACACACCGCGCGAACCGTCGCCCTTGTTGAGGTCGATGTGCGTCTGCACTGCCTCTTCCGGATTCATGTGAATGTCCGGCCACCGAACGTCGTACGCGCCGACGGGGAGAAGCGTCAGATCGAACGGCCCGTACGTTCGACCCAACTGCTCGAATCGGGACGTGTATCCGCTGTCACCGCCGAAGAACACCCGGTGCTTCGGACCGGCGAACACCCATGACGCCCACTGGGTCGTGTTCCGGACGAGACCGCGACCGGAGAAGTGACGAGCCTCGGTGCACGTGAGAACCAACTCGTCGATTTTTGTCGACTCGTCCCAGTCCAATTCCACGATCCGGTTCTCGGGCACCTTCCAGTGCCGCAAGTGAGCACCGATACCGATCGGCACGACAAACGGAGCCGTCTGTGTGCGAGTCAGAGTCTTGACCGTCGCCATGTCGAGATGGTCGTAATGATCGTGGGAGATGACGATCGCATCTACCGCCGGGAGATCGGCCAAGGCCACCGGAGCGGGATGCATTCGTGCGGGACCCACTGTGGCCGAGGGTGATACGCGTTCGCTCCACACCGGATCGGCGAGAACACGGTATCCGTCGACCTCGACGAGAACGCTCGAATGGCCGTACCACGTCACCGCCGCGTCGCCCGCTACCGCCGGTGCCAGCGGAGTGGCCAACGGAATCGGCTGACGCGGCCGACCCGTCGACCCTCGCGTAGCCATCGACTTGAACATCCCGGCATCGGTACCTGGGACCAACGTGCTGCTGGGCTCCGAATTGTGGAACTGCCGGTCCCGGTATCGCGGGGACATCGCCGCATACGGCTGCACCGTGTTCCGCGATGCCCCGATCTGCGTCGGGATTCCCCATGCGGCTCGCGCCACCCATCCTGTTGCCGCGGCAACTGCAGCAACTCCGAGAAGCGTCGTCTTCTTCATTCAGACGAGCGTAGCCACTATCTGCCCCGCGTGCGTGGCGCCTGAGTACCCTGCAACTGGCTTTACTTTCCCTTGAATACGGGAGGGCGGTTTTCGATGCGGGCGGCGCGGGCTTCCTGGACATCCTCGCTGAGCCAGGCGGCGTGAAGGGCGTCGAGTTGCTCGGGAGACTGCTCCTCCATGGTGCCGTCGTCGTTGAGGACCATCTTCATGTGCCGCAAGGACAGCGGTGCAAGATTTGCGATGCGGTGCGCCCACTCCTGGGCGTCGGCGAGGGTTCCGATCTTGTTGGCGAGGCCGCGGGTGAAGGCTTCCTCAGCGCCGATCTGCTCGA
The DNA here is from genome assembly GCF_042670865.1 of Rhodococcus sp. NPDC057135. Lineage (NCBI taxonomy): Bacteria > Bacillati > Actinomycetota > Actinomycetes > Mycobacteriales > Nocardiaceae > Rhodococcus > Rhodococcus sp. NPDC057135. The sequence goes on along the minus strand of NZ_JBHUUU010000003.1, from coordinate 238,412 downwards.
TCCCGAGCAGGATGGTGCGCGCGGGACCGCCGCCGACCAGCGACGCGAGCCGGCGCATGGTCCACTTGTCCACCGAGACACCGAGGGTGGCTGCCGGGATTCCGAAGCGAGCGCTCGGTGCTACGACGCGCAGATCCGACGCGATGGCCAGCTGCGTACCCGCGCCGATGGCCGGACCGTTGACGGCGGCGATGACCGGGATGGGTGCAGTGTCGATCGACCGAAGCATCTCGAACAGGCGGTCGGTGAAGCCCTCCATGTAGACGTCGCCGGACAGATCTGCCCCTGCACAGAACGCCGATCCCTCACCGGTGATGACGACGACGTGCGCATGCTCGGCGACTGCCGCGTTCATCGCGTCCCGTATCGCGATGCAGAGTTCCGCGCTGAGCGCATTGCGACGCTCGTGACGCTGCAACTCGATGGTCACGACGTTGCCGTCACGGGAGAACCCGATCATGTCCGCTCTCTTTCGTTTCTGGAAGGCTCGACACAGGGTTGTTCCGAGGCGCCGATACCGTCCGCATACTTCTCTGCAGCTAAGTTCTGTACATCAGGAGGTTAGATTACCGATGAGTACAGACGACCTTGCCGCACAGCAACCACACCTGGTTGACGTGGTGGTGATCGGCGCCGGACAGGCCGGACTTTCCGCCGCGTACTACCTGCGCAAGTTCGGAATCGAACCCGAATCGGGGTTTGTGGTGCTCGATCATGCGTCCGGTCCGGGCGGAGCGTGGCAGTTCCGTTGGCCGAGCCTGACACTGAGCACCGTCAACGGTGTGCATGACCTGCCGGGAATGTCGTTCGCGGAAACCACCGGGACCGACGCCCAACAGGTGCCTGCATCGGTGGCGGTCCCCCACTACTTCGAACTGTACGAAAAGCAATTCGAACTTCCCGTCCACCGCCCGGTACACACGCGAGTGGTGTGCCCGAGGGAAGAGCGGCTGCGGATCGAGACCGATCGCGGAGTGTTCGCGGCCCGAGGGTTGATCAACGCGACGGGAACCTGGGAACGGCCCTTCATTCCCCACTACGCCGGGGCCGAATCATTTCGTGGCCGACAGCTCCACACGAAGGACTATCGAACCGCCGCGGAGTTCGAAGGTAAACATGTTGTCGTGGTCGGCGGCGGGATCTCGGCCGTCCAACTGCTCGACGAGATCTCACGCGTCACGACCACCACCTGGGTGACGCGCCGCGAACCGGAGTTCCGCGACGAGCCGTTCACACCGGACATCGGCCGCGCAGCAGTTGCCATGGTCGAGGATCGTGTACGACGCGGTCTGCCGCCGGGATCCGTTGTTTCGGTGACCGGCCTCCCCGTAACGCCTGCCATCCGCGCAGCACGTGAGCGTGGTGTGATGAATCGACTCCCGATGTTCTCCGAAATCCTTCCGAACGGCGTGAAGTGGGCCGACGGCACTGTTATCGATGCCGATGTCATCTTGTGGTGCACCGGTTTTCGTAGCTCGCTCGATCACCTGGCACCGTTGCACCTACGCGGGCCGGGTGGCGGAATCCCGATGACAGGGCGCCTCGCGACGCAGGTCGAAGCCGACCCTCGCGTGCACTTGGTGGGATACGGGCCGTCGTCGTCGACGATCGGGGCCAACCGCGCCGGCCAAGCGGCGGCTCGTGAGCTGACGTCTTACCTGGGAATCGGCGAATGAACAGAATTCTTGTCCCGGGCGAAACCTGCTGGCGCATCGAGCCGGCAGACAATCTTGCGTGCATCGTCGACGCCGCTGACTACTTTCACCATGCGAAGTCCGCGATGTTGCAAGCCGAGAAGCGAATCATGTTGATCGGTTGGGACTTCGACACGCGTATCAAACTCGAACCAGGCGAGCAGACGCTCGACGGCCCCAACCGGTTGGGAATGTTCCTCCGCTGGCTGGTGCGCGAGAAACCCGACCTCGAAATCCTCGTACTCAAATGGAACATCGGGGCGTTCACTGCAATCGGTCGCGGTATGACTCCCGTCTTCGTGTCGAATTGGTTGACCGACGAGCGCCTTCGGTTCGAGATCGACGGCGCCCATCCGGTGGGTGCGGCGCACCATCAGAAGATCATCGTCATCGACGACGCCCTGGCGTTCTGCGGCGGCATCGACATGACTGTGGACCGCTGGGACACCTCGGATCACGTCGACCGAAACGATTACCGAATCACCCCGAGCGGAAGGCGTTACGGCCCTTGGCATGACGCAACCACGGCGGTCGACGGCAATGCGGCGGCGGCCATCGGCGAATTGGCGCGGGCACGCTGGAAATCCGCAACCGGCGAGGATCTGACACCGGTCGAGAGCACTGCGACTCCGTGGCCCGTCAATCTGGCGCCCACCTTGCGGGTTGTCGACGTAGCCGTCGCCAGAACACTGCCGGAACTCGGCGAGCGCACGGAGGTTCGTGAGATCGAGGCGCTGTATCTCGCGGCCATCGCCGGGGCCGAGCACACGCTGTACATCGAAAGCCAGTACCTCGCCTCACGCACTCTGGCCGAGGCGATTGCCGCGCGCCTGCGTGAGGACGACGGACCGGAGATCGTTCTGGTCATTCCGCGCAACGCCGACGGTTGGCTGGAACAAAAGGCGATGGACGGGGCGCGCCACGACCTGTTGAATCTGCTGTGGTCCGCCGATATCCACGACCGGTTCGGGGCGTTTTATCCCGTGACCTCTTCTGGCGCACCTATTTACGTCCACGCCAAGGTTCTCGTGATGGACGCTCGTCTCCTGCGAATCGGTTCGTCGAACCTCAACAACCGTTCGATGGGCTTCGATACGGAGTGTGACATCGCCGTCGAATCCGACGACGACGCCGACGTCGAGTTGCGGGCCTCGATCATCGGTTTGAGGCGCCGTCTACTCAGCGAGCACCTCGACGTCACCGAGGAAGAAGTCGACGACGCATTGCGTGAGCGCTCACTGTTGTCGACGGTTCGCAGTCTTGCGTCTTCCAACGCTCGCAGTCTGCGCGAATTCGACCGGAACACAGTGGACGGCGAAGACCACGTGCTCGCTGAAAACGCGCTGATGGATCCCGAGCGCACGCCGCCCAGACTGAGCGATCGAATCGTGGGATTCCGTCGTCTCCTCGGTAAACGCTGAGACACTAGAACACGCGCACGCTGTGCCCGGTTGTCAGCGAGAGTTCGACGAGTGTTGCGGCTCGATCACTCGGGACGAGCACAACGAGAAACGTATCGCTGTCGCTGTCGAGCCAGGCCACGGAAACGCCTGCCCCGGCGATGTTGTCGCCCACCCGCGCGAGAAGCGATTCCAGTCCGGCAGCTCGATCGAAGGCAGCGGCAAGGCTGTCTGCCCATTCCCACGATCCCGCAGTTGCGGTCGCCGACTTCAGCTCTCGCAGCTGGCCGAGAACCTCGGCCGCGTCCTCGTTCCAGTCCACCCAGACGAGGAGTTCTCGTTCGTGCAACGCGTCGACGAGAGCGAACCACGCCAATTCGGGGTGTGGCTTCTCGAGCGTCTGTGAGTACAGCTCGTTCTGTACTTCGACATACCGTTCCGGGTAGTCGACCGCGAGAGTCACACGGTCGACGACTGTCGGACTGTTCGGGGCCAGCAGTTTCGCGATTGCGCGCAACGCGTCGCGAGCAGTTCCACCCACTACGGCTCCAAGGTTCGATTCGGTTATCGGTGAGGTTTCCACAGTGTGACATCCGAGTCCGCCTCGCGCGGACGTGTCCTCGACGTTCGTGGCACAGGCAGATCTCCCGCGAAGATTCCCTCCTGCCGCAAACACGAATCAACGAGCTACCAAATCGAACAGCCCGGCTATCCCATTCGCCGCACTTGTCCGTTTACCCTTTCACCTGGCCTTACAATCCGGATATAGTCATCGTCGATCCACGACGACCGCTGGAATGTAGCGAGCCGGCGAACAGTCTGTTACCGTTCAGCTAACTACTCCTTCTGGTCAAACCGGATCGAAGGGGTTCGGGCAATGACCCACGGGGGGTTGACGTGAAGGGGCCATGTTCCGCATGAAACACGATTCACACACGACAACCTCTTGGTGGTCGATCGGCGAATGGCGCCTGGGATGGAAGGTCATCGCTGTCCTCGCACTGCCGATGATCGTTGCCGTTGTCCTCGGAGCCCTGCGAGTTCAGACAGAACTCGAAGAAGCCGCACAGCTGAGTTCGTCGTCCGAGCGCGCCCTCGCCGTGCCTGCCGCGATCAACCTGGAATCAGCGTTGTACGAACTCGCCGAAGCAGCATCGGCACGCTCCGACACCGGTCCTGCCACACAAGCGGTCTCCGACGCGATGGACCAACTCGTCGATGCCGCCCGCACCTTCCAGTCCGACGATGCCCTCAACGACCAAGTGACTTCGGCGTTGGCCGAGAGCCGTTCCATCACCGAGGAGATCGCAGCCGGCGCGGTGGCTCCCGCACGGTTGGTTTCGCGGGTCGGTGAGGTCTCACGAGCCCTCTCCAGCACCTTCACCAGCGTCGTCGAGCATTCTCAGCGCCCAGTCCTGCGCGAACAGGGTGGTCGACTCTCCGCGCTCTGGGAAGCGCGACGAGCCCTGGCCGAACAACGAATCCTCTTCGGCTCAGGCGATCCGGACCAGCAGGCTCGAACCTCGATGGTCAGCGCCGCCGGCGCCGAACTGGTCGCTCTGAACAACATCCTCACGATCGACGGAACCAACGACACCGTCCAGGCACTCAGCAACTCGGCTCAGAACCGGATCAACGCACTCGGATCAACTCCGTCGACTTCTCCTCTGGGCAGCCGTGTCGGCGCCGATCTGAAATCTGGAAACGAGCAGTACAACAGCCTTACGGACACCACCGTCACCGAGTTCGGCGACGCCGTCACCGCTGAATCCAACGCCGCACGAACCGCGGCACTTCGCGACACTGCAATTGTGCTCGGCGCGGTTCTGCTGGCCCTGGCCATCGCCCTCGTCATCAGTCGATCGCTCATCGATCCGATCCGCCGATTGCGATTTTCCGCCTTGCAGGCAGCCAGACGCGGACTTCCCGACGCGATCGAACGAATTCGCGCAGGTGCCAGTACCGACGAACTCGACTTTGCCCGTGTCCCGATCCGCACCCACGAGGAAATCGGCGAGCTCGCACGCGCCGTGGACGACATGCACGGTCAGGCGATCACGCTCGCCGGCGAGCAGGCCACCCTGCGGCGCCAGGTCAACGACATGTTCGAAACGCTGTCGAGGCGCAACAAGTCCCTCGTCGACCAGCAACTCGGTTTGATCGAACAGCTCGAGCAGGACGAAGACGACCCGCGTCGCCTCGAGAATCTGTTCCGCCTCGACCACATCGCCGCGAGAATGCGTCGAAACGGCGACAACTTGTTGGTTCTCGCCGGAACCGATGTACGCCGTGCCAGGACCGCCCCCATCGCCCTCGGCGATACCCTTCGCGCCGCCGTGTCAGGCGTCGAGGAGTATCGACGCGTCGAACTCGGGCAGATTCCGCCCGGAGTCGTCACCGGTCATGCGGCCCCCGACGTCGTTCATCTCATCGCCGAGCTGCTCGACAATTCGCTGCGGTACTCCCCACCGGAGACCACCGTCTCCATCAACGCCGCCCGCACCATCGACGGCTCCATGATCGTCGAGGTCGCAGACCTCGGTATCGGCATGTCGCCTGCCGATATCCTCGATGCCAACGAGCGCCTCGCCGCCGGCGGCGAGATGAGCGCGGATACAGCGCGTCGCATGGGCTTGTTCGTCGTGAGCCGAATCAGTCGTCGCTACAACATCTCTGTGCGCCTGCGCCCGACGGCAACGTCGTCGACGCACAGCGGCATCACCGCAACGGTGCTCCTACCGACGTCGATTCTCGATTCTTCGCGGGCGCCCGAGATCCGCACGCCGCGAACCGGACCCGCTCCCACGCTCGATCGGACTCCCCCTCCCGCACCGACCGCACCGTCTGCACCCTCATGGTCACAGCCCGCCCCGACCGAATCCGCACCTCCGCGGCCTGCGACCCGAAGCTTCGCCGATCTCCCGCGTCGAACGCCCGCCAACAGCACCGATCGGACTGAGACGTTCGCCCCGATCACATCGCAGTCGACGCCGCCGGCTACAGCGCCTTCGGGTTTACCGCGTCGCACCCCGGGCACAAGCGGAGTACCGGCGGTCAGCACCTCGACTCCGACTACTTCGGCACCCGCCGCGTCGGTGTCATCCTTCGCTCCTCTACTCGATCCTGCGAGCACACACGCGTCGACGTCTCTTCCCTCTCCTGCTCCGTCGCCGGAATTCACCTCTCCGGCACAGGGTCCCGAGACCACGATGGGTCCACAACCGTCGACAACTCCGCCGCCGCGGCACCGGCTCTCAGCCCCGACACCGACAAATACTGCGGCGTTCTTCTCCTCGCGTACCCGTGACGGGCTCTCCGCCCGACCCTCGGCGCGCGCTGACAGCGCAGGCGACGGCAACTCGAACGGCGCACCCGCTGCCCCGTCCACGATGCCGATTTTTGCTCGGATGGTGTCGGAGTGGCTCGTCGATCCAACGGCGGAGACGTCAGCGGCTTCCACCGGCAGTCCGTGGACCACGGACGCCGATCAAGGCTGGGTGGCTGCTCGAACGTCATTCGAAATGCCGGTCACCAAGATCGCCGATTCCGGACTTCCCATTCGGGACCGCGGAGCCCGGCTGGTCCCTGGCGCCGTCGGCGGCGGCGGCGGTGGCGGTGGCGGTGGCGGTGGCGGTGGCTCGACACAGCGCCATGCATCCAATCCGGCCGACGTCCAACGTGGTTGGAGCAGTTACCAATCCGGAGTACAACGAGGGCGTCGGCACGCCGCCGACCATCAGCGCGATGGCGGACAGTCTTTCGAATCGTCCACGATGTTGCACAACGATGAAGGAGAACAGTGAACACTGTCGGAGCCCAAGAGACTCCCCGCGCACTCGACTGGCTGGTTTCGGCTTTTGCCCGAGACGTGCCGGGTGTGAGTCACGCGATCATCGTCTCAGCCGACGGCTTGTTGACGGCCTCGAGCACACACCTTCCACTCGATCGGGCGGATCAATTGGCCGCTGTCACTTCCGGACTCGCCAGCCTGTCCGCAGGTGCATCACGCCTCTTCGACGGCGGGGCCGTCATGCAGTCCGTCGTCGAGATGGAGAACGGGTATCTACTTCTCATGGGTGTCGGTAGTGGTGCTTACCTTGCCGCCCTCGCCGTTGCCGGATGCGACATCGGCCAGATCGGTTATGAAATGGCGACTCTCGTCGATCGCGTCGGGACAACCATGGACATTGCCCCGCGAACATCGCAGGGTATTTGAGTTCGATGCCTCACCATCAATCCGAGTACGACGACGCCGAACCGAACTTGGTCCGGCCGTACGCGCTCACCGAAGGTCGGACCCTGCCGTCCATAGACCTCCCGCTCGAAGCGATCATCGCGACGATCGAAGACGTGGTTTCGAACAATCTTGCACCGCAGGATATTCGTGCGTCGATCGTCGCACTGTGTGAGCAGCGGATCTCGATAGCCGAGATCGCTGCCTACCTGGGTGTTCCGATCGGCGTCGTGCGGGTACTGGTTGCCGACCTCGTAGTAGCCGGATCACTGGAAATACATGCCACTCTGCGAAGCGACGCATCTCGAGTCGAGCGACGCGAACTGATCGAAAGGACCCTCAGTGGACTTCGGGCACTCTGACTCATCGTCTCGCGTGAAATCGACAAAAATCGTGATCGCCGGGGGTTTCGGTGTTGGCAAGACAACGCTTGTGGGGACCGTCTCCGAAATCGTCCCCCTTCGCACGGAGGCCATGGTCACCGACGCCAGCGACGGTATCGACAATCTCGGATCCACTCCCGACAAGAGCACCACGACGGTCGCGATGGACTTCGGACGCATCACTCTCGCTGACGACCTGGTCCTCTATCTATTCGGGACCCCGGGGCAGCGTCGCTTCTGGTTCATGTGGGACGACCTCATCACCGGTGCAATCGGTGCGGTCATTCTGGTCGACACTCGCCGTCTGGAAGACAGCTTCGCCGCCGTCGACTTCTTCGAGGCACGAGGGCTCCCGTTCATCGTGGCGGTCAACCGTTTCGACGGCGCACCAATCCATTCGGCGAGCGATCTCCGGCAAGCGTTGGCTCTGCCCAACCGCGTTCCCATGATCGAGATCGACGCCCGTAACCGCGAATCGGCCAAACGCGCGCTGATCGCCATCACCGAGTACTCGCTCGAACGACTCGCAGCCGAAGCAGTCGTCTAGATGAATCACCAGATGCGAATCGTCGCCGAAAGGAACTGGCATGTCGGATGAAATGCACCATTTCTCGATGGGAATCTGGCTGCTCGGGCTCGCCTACGTCGTGTCCGTGGTCGGGTCGGTGGTCGGCCTGGCGTGCACCAGACATTCAGCGTCGGCGACGACAACCGCCACACGCATGCGATGGCTCGCCATGGCTGCCCTGTCGATCGGTGGCGTCGCCATCTGGCTGATGCATTTCATCGCCATGCTCGGCTTCGCAGTCCCCGGCAGTCCCATTCGATACAACCTCGGATGGACCGTGATCTCTGCAATCATCTCGGTGGGCGCCGTGTTTGTCGGTCTGCTGATCATCGGGACCGAATTTCGCTGGTCTCGGCTCCTGATCGGGGGCGTGGTGACCGGCCTCGCCGTGAACATCATGCATTACACGGGTATGCGCGCCTTGCGCTTTCAGGGTGAGATCCGCTACGACATGCTCTTCGTTGCGCTGTCGGTTCTCATCGCAGTCGTCGCCGGCACCGCCGCATTGTGGTTCACCATGGTGCTCGAGTCGACGATTCTGCGTATTGTCGCCGGAATCATCATGGGTATCGCCGTCGTCGGTATGCACTACACCGGAATGGCCGCAGTCGAGGTTGTCCACGACGCGGCAGCCCCGGCGCCGCAGGGGCTCGAAGTGTTCTCCTTCCTCTTCCCCGTCTTCGTTCTCGGCTTGCTGGCGTTGGCAGTTCCGATTGTCGCGGTGCTGACAGCGCCCAACCGTGCGACGGCTCGGATGGAATCCGCCGCCGACGACCTGGCATTCGAAGCTCGAGAGTTCGCGATCCCGAACTGAGAGGAGTACGGGGCGAGTCGGCGTAAATCGACGACGCCCCGTACATTTCGAGTGACTCTCGGTCGTGGTCGAATGCGTCAACCCGATCGAGGTGACACGAAACGCCTGGTCCGCTACCGCACAACATAATTCGGCGCGCTTGCTCAACGTCGAGGTCATCTGTTCGGATCCCGACGAGCACCGCCGGCGCGCGGAGCAGCGCGTCGTCGACATCCCGGATCTTGCACTACCTACGTGGCAGGAAATCCTGGATCGAGACTACGAGCCGTGGACCACGGAACGGCTGGTGCTCGACACCGCAATCATGCACTCCGACAGTGCAGTACAACGCATCACTGCCCAAATGTTCATTGTGTGAGTGCGGTTCACAGAGCGAGAACAAAGAACGCACTGTTCGGATCTTCGCGGTAGTTCCCGAACGGTGGACACGGCACAAACCCGAATTTTGCATACAGTCGACGTGCCGGATCGAAGAAGTCTTGCGTACCGGTCTCCAATTCGAGTCGCCGGTAGCCTCGCTGCCTCGACTGGTCCACCACGTGTTGAAGAAGTCGCGTTCCCACTCCGCGCCCACGACCTGCCGAAGATGTTCGCATCGACTTGATTTCACCGCCGCTCGACGACCGTTCCTTGAGCGCTACACAACCGAGTAGCTCATCACCTTCGCTCCATAACGTCCACATGGTCACTGAGCTATCCGTCAGACCTGCGACGTCCAGCGCGTGAACGCTCTCTGCGGGCGAGGTCGCATGCATGTCCGCGAGATGTTCGGTCAGTAAGGCACGGACCGCATCCCGACTCAGGTCGTCAACTTCGATTCGCACAGATCCCTCACCGTCCACTTTGCTTCCGCCGGCATCGAACAAAGTATGACTGTCCGTCACTTCGCCGAAGGCTTGGCCCGGACGTGGATGCGTTCTCCTTGCGGGCCGAACAGACTCAGCACCTCGACCGGGCCGCGGCCGTCACTGCCGAACCAATGCGGGTTTCGGGTGTCGAATTCAGCAGCTTCACCCGTACCCATCACGATGTCGTGATCGGCCAACACCAACCGCAACCTCCCCGACAACACGTACAGCCATTCGTAGCCGTCGTGCACTTGGGGGTCCGGTTCCATCTGGCTTGCTGGGATGGTCATCTTGAATGCCTGCAACCCACCCGGTTGCCGAGTCAACGGCAATACCGTTCGCCCACTGACGCTTCGAGGCGCACTCTGGATGCGTGGATCGGCGACCTGCGGTGCCGCCACCAGCTGGTCCAACGGCACTTGGTGGGCAAGCGCGATCGGAAGCAGCAACTCCAGACTGGGGCGACGCTCCCCCGCTTCGAGCCTCGACAGAGTGCTCTTCGAAATACCGGTGGACTCGGACAGCGCTGTGAGCGTGACGTTCCTCTGTGTACGAATGCGTTTGAGGCGCGCGCCGATCTGCGAGATAGCGGCATCGATGTGCGGACCGTTGACATTCATGGTCCGAGTCTGACGACGATTCCCAGAAATGGCAACATTAGTTGCTGAAGCTCCTCATCCGCAGGCAACCTGTGCTCATGCGAACACACACTGAAACAGAGATCCTCGATGCCGTGATCGTTGGCGGTGGCGCGGCCGGACTCAGCGCAGCCCTGGTGTTGGGTCGTGCGCGGCGCACGGTCGCCGTCATCGATTCCGGCAAACCGCGCAACGCGCCGGCAGCACACATGCACGGCTTCCTCTCGCGAGACGGCATGGCGCCCGGTGAGTTGCTCGCCGTCGGGCGCAGCGAATTGCAGACGTACGGAGTGGAATTCAAACAGGATGACGTTGTCGACATCTCTTGGCGCGGTATCGAACCTGGCTTTGTCGTCGAACTTTCAGGAGGCACAACCCTCGAGACCCGCACTCTGCTCGTTGCCACGGGCTTACGGGATTCACTCCCGGAAATACCGGGTATCCAAGAGCTTTGGGGACAGAGCGTGCTCCACTGCCCGTACTGCCATGCATACGAGATCAGTGACGAGCCGATCGGCGTTCTCGGCGGCGACGCTCGCGAGATGTCACTTCACCAGGCGTTTCTACTCCGACAGTGGTCGTCGGATGTGATGTTCTTCCCCCACCACATCTCGCTCACCCCTGACGAGCGCGCGCGACTGGCTGCGCGTGGGGTGACTATTGTAGATGGACAAGTTTCTGGATTGATCTGCGAGAGAGGCGAACTGAAGGCCGTCGAACTCGACAACGGGCAATTAGTCCCTCGCTCAGCACTGTTCGTTGCGCCGCGTTTCATTCCGAACGACGCGCATCTGACGCGACTCGGGTGCAAAACCGGCCCTACGGGATTCGTGGCTGTCGACCCTTCCGGCGCCACCAGCGTTCCAGGCGTCTGGGGCGCCGGCAACGTCGTCGACCCTCGCGCTCAGGTGATAGGCGCTGCCGCTGCCGGGTCGACGGCGGCAATCGCGATCAACGGATACCTGCTCGAGCAAGATGTCGAATCGGCTCTTCGTTCGACCGAGCCTGTGGGCGGCTTCTCGGCGGCCGTGGAGCAACGCGTCTGTGAGATGAACGGCGGCAGCACCCTCCACGGTATGTGACACGGCATCACACCCTGCGACTCATCGCGGCAGACCACTCGTCGGCCCAAAACCACAATGGTCCCAACGCCGGACCTAGTCCCAAGCCCAAAGTCGTAAGCTCATATGCCCCGTCGTCGTTCGTCTCCACGATCCCACTTTCGCGCAATCCGCTCAGCCGACGCGCCAATACACTCGACGAAATGTCGTCCGTACGGCGCTTGAGTTCCCGGAATCCGACTGCCTCATCGCGTAACTCCCAGATTATCCGCAGCATCCAACGCTGCCCGAGCAAATCGAGCGCAGCCATTATCGGTCGGCCTGTTTCCGAACCACGAACGGGACTACCTGGCGTCGGATCATTTGCGCTTCTCATTTCGAACTACCATAGTGGTTCTAAATCAGAAGCGGGCAGGGGAGTTCGCCGACCGAGGGGGATCAGATAATGTCCGAACACACTGCATGTTCGAGTGAGCGCCACGGCCGGGTCATTCTTGTCACCGGAGCATCGCGCGGGGTCGGTGCTGAAACTGCAAGGATTCTGGGACAGTCGGGGGCCACTGTTGTCGTAAATTTCCGCGAGAAGGCAAAGCGGGCCGAAACCATCGTCAGCGAGATCACTGCCGCAGGAGGCAGCGCATGGGCGGTGCGCGCTGACCTCACTGATGAAGCCGAGGTCGACGACATGTTTGAAGAGATCGAGCGTCGCTACGGTGCGCTCGATTCCATCGTTTTGAACGCTTCGGGAGGTTTGGAATTAGGTGCCGCCTCCGACTACGCCATGACGCTGAATCGCGATGCACAAATTTCACTTGCCGATCGCGCATCAATACATCTGAGGCGAGGAGGACGAATCGTCTTCGTCACGAGCCATCAATCGCATTTCTACGGCCAGAGGCCCGTTCCCAAGCAGTACGAACCGATCGCGAGAAGTAAGCGTGCGGGCGAAGACGCGCTTCGCGGACGAATTCCGAATCTGAACAATCGCGGAATCCGACTGGCCGTCGTCTCCGGCGACATGATCGAAGGCACTACTGTCGTCACACTGCTCGCGCGCCGTGAACCCGACTTGGTCGATCAGCGACGAGAACTTGCAGGCTCATTACCGACCATCCGCGAATTCGCGACGGCGGTTGCCCTTGCGACCGAGTCGACCGAACCGTCGGGTACAACCGTTTACGTCGGGGGCGCCGACTACGTCGCGGGGCCGCCGTGCAACTTCTCGTAGGCGGCCTTCTCGGCGTCGTGGCGCGAGATCTTTTTCGGGTTCTCGAGGTCGGAAGGCAAACCGTGACGCTCCAGGCGACGCGACCTGTTCTGAGCCATGTAGGAGACCGAATAGAACAGTGCCAGAAGTACTCCGAGCAGCACCATCGATGCCCGCAGGGCCAACGGCCCGGGGAAGAGCATGAAGGCCGCGAAGACTGGAATGAACGGCACCATGCTGCGGATCAGGTGACGCGGCACAGCCCAGTCACCGATCAGGTCGTTTCGCACCCACTCCTGCATGGAATCGGGCAGCTTGCGCCCCACTGAATAGCCCAACCACTGAAAGGGATTCGGGCTCGTACGTTGCTTTTTGGAAGTCACGGAAGTCACCTGTTCGGTACGCATCGACGGTACTGACGCAGTCATCACGTTTCTTTCGGATGCAGTCATCACATTTCTCTCATTGGTCCAAGGCTCCGGCGCGGAGCGCGGCCTCGTTGACCCGCGTCAGAACGTTGTGGAGTTCTTCGAGTTCGGCGAGGCTCACGCCGAGCTTCGCGACAACCGCCGGGGGGATCTTCTCCGCCTCCGTGCGCAGCGCCACACCCGCTTCGGTGAGGTCCACGTCCAGTTGACGTTCGTCGGCGCGGCTACGGGTTCGCGTGATCAACCCGGACGCCTCGAGTCGCTTAAGGAGCGGCGACAGCGTCGGCGAATCGAGCTGCAGTGCCTGCCCGATCTCCTTGACCGCCATCGGCGACTTTCCCCACAGTGCCAGCATCACCAGATACTGGGGATGCGTGAGGCCCATCGGCTCGAGCAGTGGCCGGTAGACGGACAGCACCGCCCGGTTCGCGACCGCAAGCGCAAAGCACACCTGCCGGTCGAGAGCCAGCGGATCGTCCATCTGCGTCTGCGGAGCCTTCGTCGTCATGAATCCGATGCTATCAGATTAATTAGTGCAGTAACTATTATTGCACTAATCAATTTGGCGATGATCGTCACTCTTCTCCAACGTCGACGTGGGTTGCCCGGTGAGACCCACGTGCGCTTCCGCCCTCATTCGCTCGACCATGTGTGGGTAGTGCAGTTCGAAGGCCGGGCGTTCGCTGCGGATGCGCGGCAGCTCGGTGAAGTTGTGACGCGGCGGTGGGCAGGTTGTCGCCCACTCCAGCGAGTTTCCGTAGCCCCACGGATCGTCGACGGTGACAACTTCGCCGTAGCGGTAACTCTTGAAGACGTTCCACAGGAAGGGCAGCGTCGACGCACCGAGCACGAAGGCGAAGATCGTGGACACCGAGTTGAGCACGGTAAATCCGTCCGAGGACAGGTAGTCGGCGTAACGACGCGGCATGCCCTCGCCGCCGAGCCAGTGCTGCACGAGGAACGTGCCGTGGAAACCGACGAACGTGGTCCAGAAGTGCCACTTGCCCAACCGCTCGTCGAGCAGACGCCCCGTCATCTTCGGGAACCAGAAGTAGATGCCGGCATAGGTGGCGAACACGACCGTGCCGAAGACCACGTAATGGAAGTGGGCCACAACAAAATACGTGTCGGTGACATGGAAGTCGATCGGCGGACTCGCGAGGATGACACCCGACAGACCACCGAAGAGGAAGGTGATCAGGAAGCCCACCGAGAACAGCATCGGCGACTCGAAAGTCAACTGCCCCTTCCACATCGTTCCGATCCAGTTGAAGATTTTCACACCGGTCGGCACGGCGATCAGGAACGTCATGAACGAGAAGTACGGCAGGAGAACAGCACCCGTCGCGTACATGTGGTGAGCCCATACCGCGATCGAGAGGGCAGCAATCGCGAGCGTCGCATAGACCAATCCGGTGTAACCGAAGATCGGTTTACGACTGAAGACCGGGAAGATCTCCGAGACGATTCCGAAGAACGGCAACGCGATGATGTACACCTCAGGGTGACCGAAGAACCAGAACAGGTGCTGCCACAACAGAACTCCGCCCGATGCCGGGTCGAAGATGTGCCCACCGAGGTGACGGTCGACGAACAGACCCATGAACGCGGCGGTCAGGAGCGGGAACGCCATCAAGATCAAGATACTGGTGATGAAGATGTTCCAGGTGAAGATGGACATGCGGAACATCGTCATGCCGGGTGCTCGCAGGCAGATCACGGTGGTGATCATGTTGACCGCACCGAGAATGGTGCCGAGGCCACCAACCGTCAGACCGAAGACCCACAGGTCAGCTCCGACGCCGGGGCTGTGTACCGCGCCGGAGAGCGGGGTGTACGCCGTCCAACCGAAGTCGGCGGCGCCGCCCGGCGTGAGGAATCCGCCGAGGACGATGAGGCCACCAAAAGTGAAGAGCCAGAACCCGAATGAGTTCAGACGCGGGAACGCCACGTCGGGTGCACCGATCTGCAGCGGAAGTATGTAGTTCGCGAACCCGAAGACGACTGGGGTCGCGTACAGCAGCAGCATGATCGTGCCGTGCATGGTGAACAGCTGATTGAACTGTTCGTTGGAGAGGAACTGCATCCCGGGAACGGCCAGTTCTGCGCGCATGAACAGCGCCATCAGACCGCCGATCAGGAAGAACACGAACGCAGTGATCAAATACATGATCCC
This sequence comes from Rhodococcus sp. NPDC057135, assembly GCF_042670865.1. Taxonomy (NCBI): domain Bacteria; kingdom Bacillati; phylum Actinomycetota; class Actinomycetes; order Mycobacteriales; family Nocardiaceae; genus Rhodococcus; species Rhodococcus sp. NPDC057135. The sequence goes on along the minus strand of NZ_JBHUUU010000003.1, from coordinate 222,961 downwards.
GATCTTCTTGTGATCGGTCGTCTTGATCATCTCGAGCATCCACGACCCCTTGGGATCACGACGCTTCGGATACGGCCGCTCCGGAATCGGCTCCAGCTCTCCGGCCCGCTCGTTCGGCACCGTCGTTGTCATGCTCGCGCGTCCTCTTTCGTGCTCGATACCGCCCTCAGAAACTTTCTGCACGACCATATCGCATGTTAATAGTTAATGCACAAACTAAGTTGGGTCTACATAGATACTGAACGAAAACCGAACGTACGCAACCTTTTGTAGATTTCAGGGAGATAAACTCATGCGGCGGAATAGGTCGAGGGTCCGCTGTGTTGATCAAACCCGTGACTCTTCCCGACACATCGACAGCACCCGAGGCCTCCGCGTTGCGCGGCCTCTTCGAGCCTTTCGAGGTCAAATCACTCTCGTTGCGCAACCGTTTCGCCATGGCCCCGATGACGCGCGCCTTCTCGCCGGACGGAATCCCCGGCGCCGACGTGGCCGAGTACTACCGTCGTCGCGCAGCAGGTGGTGTCGGCTTGATCATCACCGAAGGCACGTACATCCCGGACCCGGCAGCCGGCCCGCACACCCGCGTACCGCGCATCTACGGTGATTCGAGCCTGGGCGGCTGGAAGTCAGTGGTCGACGCAGTCCACGCCGAGGGCGGATCGATCATTCCTCAGCTGTGGCACCTCGGAGTCGAGCGCGGTGAGAACTCGCGTCTGAACCCCGAGGTCGAAACCGTCAGCCCCTCCGGTTTGGCGCTGGACGGCACCCGTTTGGGACGCGAATTCACCACGTCGGATCTCGACAACTTGAAGCAGTCGTGGGTGGACGCCGCGCTCAACGCGAAGAACACCGGCTTCGACGGTCTCGAGTTGCACGGCGCGCACGGCTACCTGCTCGACGAATTCCTCTGGGAAGGAACCAATGTCCGGACCGACGGATACGGCGGATCACTCGAGGCTCGCACCCGTTTCCCGGCCGAGGTCGTCGCCGCAATCCGAGAGGCAGTCGGGAACGAGTTCGCGATCGTCTACCGATTCTCGCAGTGGAAGTCCGGTCAGTACGACGCTCGTATCGCGCAGAGCCCGGCAGAACTCGGCCGCATCCTCACTCCCCTGGTCGACGCCGGCGTCGACGTCCTGCATCCGTCGACGAGGCGTCATTGGGAACCGGCATTCGCTGAGCTCGACGGTGAAGACGGCAAACTCGGCCTCGCCGGTTGGACCAAGAAGCTGACCGGGTTGCCGACCATCACCGTCGGTTCGGTCGGACTCGATTCCGTGTTCACAACGGCATTCACCGGCGACGCTGCATCGGCTGTCACCGGACTGGAGCGTCTCGAAGCTCAGTACGAGAACGGTGAATTCGACATGGTTGCCATCGGACGCGCACTGCTCGCCGATCCCGAGTGGGTCGACAAGCTCCGCACCGGACGCACGGACGAGCACATCGCATTCACTGCAGAACATCGCACACACCTGAACTGACCTCGTACGACAAAACGGCACTCCCGCGATTGCGGGAGTGCCGTTCAAGGTCTATGGGAAGTTCTAGCTGCCGAGCGTGACCGGGTCGGGGCCGATACGGCCGGCTGGGTCGTCGAGAGCGCCGACCGCGTTGATCTGTTCCGGAGTCAGTTCGAAGCCGAAGACATCGAAGTTGGCGGCGATACGATCGGGGGTCACCGACTTCGGGATCACCACGTTGCCGATCTGCAGGTGCCAGCGAATGATGACCTGCGCCGCGGTGACGCCATGAGCGTCGGCGATGGCAGTGATGACGGGGTCGCCGAGAACGGTTCCCTGGCCGAGCGGGCTCCACGCTTCCGTCGCGATTCCCTTGCCGGTGTGGAAGGCGCGCAGTTCTGCCTGGTTGAACTTGGGGTGGAGCTCGATCTGATTGAGGACCGGCACCTCACCGGTTTCACCGATGACACGCTCGAGGTTCTCGATGGTGAAGTTGGAGACACCGATGGAACGAACCCGTCCGTCGGCCTTGAGCTTCTGGAATGCCTTGAACGTCTCGACGTACAGGTCCTTGGACGGAACCGGCCAGTGGATCAGGTACAGATCGAGGTAGTCGAGACCCAACTTGTCGAGGCTGGCGTCGAATGCGGCAAGCGTCGAGTCGTAGCCCTGGTCGTCGTTCCACAGTTTCGTCGTGATGAAGAGGTCTTCGCGGGCGATGCCGGATTCGGCGATAGCGCGGCCGACGCCCACCTCGTTGCCGTAGATCTTGGCGGTGTCGATACTGCGGTAGCCGGTCTTCAGGGCGGTGGAGACGGCTTCCTGCGTTTCGTCGTCCGGAACCTGGAACACACCGAATCCCAGTGCGGGGATCGTCTTACCGTCGTTCAGAACAATTGTCGGTACGGAGGTCACATCGTTGGTTTCGGTCATATTCGGAACCAACGCGTCAGAGCACGGAGGCATTCCCCGCTGAACATCCGGGGAGTGCCCTTGTACCCCCCGAAATGCCGGTCTACCTTGGAAGACAAGTATTGGAATCGCCTCGAGAAAAGAGAGAGCGATGAATCTTTCATATCGTCTCGCCTACAAGGTCGGCGTCACTCCGTGGGAGCACACCGGGCACGGGTTCGACGCTCAACTGTCCGGACTTCTCGACGCGATTCCTGTTCCGGAAGGTGGCCGTGCCCTCGATATCGGCTGCGGCACCGGACGTCATTCGATCGAGCTGGCGCAGCGCGGTTGGCACGTCACCGGCGTCGACGCCGAGCAGGAGCCGTTGGACAAAGCGCGCGTTCATGCACGTGAAGCCCACGTCGACGTCAGGTTTCTCCACGAGGACGCGGCAGACCTGCACATAGCCGTCGACGGTGGGCACATGCTGGTGCTCGACATCGGCTGCTTTCACGGGCTGTCCGAACATCAACGACGGGACTACGGGAGGTCGGTCAACGCGATCACCGCGCCGGGCGCGTCCATGGTCATGTTCGCGTTCGGGCCAGGTCACCGCTGGCCGATGCCACACGGCGTCTCCGAAGAAGACGTCATGCGCGCATTCGACGGTTGGTCGACGGCCTCGAGCATGGCCGCGGACGTGAGCGAATCGCCACTTCCGGTCCGTGCGGCACATCCGTGCTGGTATCACCTGATTCGGGACTAAATGCTGTGCGCCTTTATTAACCGCCCGCGGTTAATAAAGGCGCACAGCACCGATTAACACGGGCGCACAGCACCAGGGATACTTCTCGGGTGACTGCAACACTGCGCATCAGCGGCCTCTCTGCCTCCCGGGGAGAACGCACCCTGTTCTCCGACCTCGATCTGACGGTGGCGCCCGGCGACGTCATCGGCCTCGTCGGGGCGAACGGCGCCGGCAAGTCGACGCTTCTCACTGCACTGGCCGGAATCGGAACCGCCGACGTCGAGGGTTCGATCATCCTCAGCCCACCAGACGCTGCGGTGGGTTACCTCGCGCAGGAACCCGACCGCATCGAGGGTGAGACCGTCCTCGAGTTCCTCGGCCGACGCACCGGGGTCGCGCACGCCGAGGCGGTTATGAACACCGCGGCCGAAACGCTGGCTGAAGCCGAAGAGGATCTGTACTCCCCGGCGCTCGAACGCTGGCTCGCGCTGGGCGGCGCCGATCTGTTCGAGCGCGCCGAGAAGGTAGTCGAAGAACTCGGACTTGGCGTATCCCTCGACGCTCACATGACGGCATTGTCCGGCGGTCAGGCCGCACGCGCCGGCCTCGCATCGCTGCTGCTTTCGCGCTACGACATTCTCCTGTTGGACGAGCCCACCAACGATCTCGACTTGCGGGGTCTCGAGCAGTTGGAACGATTTGTCGCCGAGACCCGAGCGGCGCTGGTCGTCGTGAGCCACGATCGCGAGTTCCTCTCGCGCACGGTCACGGGGATCGTGGAACTCGATCTGGCACAACAGGACATCGCCGTGTACGACGGCGGCTACGAGTCGTACCTCGCCGAACGCGAGATAGCCCGCCAGCACGCACGCGAGGCCTTCGAGGAATATGCCGGCACCCGCTCCGATCTCGAAGATCGTGCACAGATGCAGCGCAACTGGATGGAACACGGCGTCCGGAACGCGCGCCGTAAGGCCAAGGACAACGACAAGATCGGACGCGGATTGCGGACCGAGTCGACGGAGAAGCAAGCCGCGAAGGCCCGCCAGACTCAACGCCGCATCGAGCGACTCGAAGTTGTCGAGGAACCGCGTAAAGAGTGGGAACTTCGTATGGAGATCGCGGCAGCTCCGCGGTCCGGTTCCGTTGTCGCAACCACAAACGGCGCCAAGGTGACGCGCGGTCAGTTCACGTTCGGTCCGGTCACGACGCAAATCGACTGGGGCGATCGAATTCTCGTCACGGGCGCGAACGGGGCAGGCAAGACCACCCTCCTGAACGTCCTGCTCGGCAAACTCGTCCCGGACGAGGGCATCGCATCTTTGGGTTCAGGTGTCGCGATCGGTGAGATCGATCAGGCGCGCGGATTGTTCGAAGGCGATCAACCAGTAGTCGAGGCCTTCGGTGCTCAGGTTCCGGACTGGCCAGACGCCGATGTCCGCACGCTCCTCGCCAAGTTCGGCCTGCGTGGACACCACGTGCTCAGATCTGCCGCTTCACTGTCCCCCGGCGAAAGAACAAGGGCTGCACTGGCTTTACTCCAGGCCCGCGGCGTGAATCTACTGGTCCTGGACGAGCCGACGAACCACCTCGACCTTCCGGCGATCGAACAACTCGAGCAGGCGATGGAGTCGTTCGAGGGAACCCTCCTCCTCGTAACTCACGATCGACGCATGCTCCAATCCACCCGCAGCACGCGGCGGTGGCGGATGGAGAACGGACAACTCTTCGAGGAGTAGCCAACAGCGCTGCTTGCGCAGACAACCCGCGTGTGCAACTATTTATCAGGCGTACGCAATAGTTGCATGCGCGGCATAGGTGGTTCACGGGCGACACGATCCCCCGGTCGGACCGCCATACACAGTCCTGAAAGGCACTCTTCAATGTTGTCGATCCCCGACCGCACACTGACTCACGGAACCACCGGCGAACCGATCACCATCCCGCAACTCGGGTACGGCGTTTTCCAGGTACCGGACGCCCAGACCGAAGAGGTCACCGCCACCGCTCTCGAGATCGGCTACCGCCACATCGACACGGCCGCGATCTACGGAAACGAGGCCGGGGTCGGCCGCGCCATCGCCGCTTCGGATATTTCGAGGTCAGAGCTGTTCGTCACCACCAAGCTGTGGAACGACGATCAAGGCCACGACCGAGCGCTCGCCGCATTCGACTCGAGCCTCGACAAGCTCGGCGTCGATTACGTCGACCTGTATCTGATCCACTGGCCGGCGCCGGCAAAGGGCCTGTTCGTGGAGACCTGGGCCGCTTTCGAAGAGATTCTCGCCTCCGGCCGCGCCCGTGCGATCGGTGTCTCCAACTTCCTCCCCGAACACCTCGACCTGCTGGCCCAGCACAGCTCGATCACCCCAGCCGTCAACCAGATCGAACTGCACCCCAGACTGCAACAGCACGTGTCACGGGAGTACGCGCAGAGTCGCGGCATCGAAATCGAGGCCTGGAGTCCGTTGGGACAGGGAACTATCCTCGACGACCCGACCATCGGGAAAGTTGCTGCAGCACACGGAAAGAGCCCAGCGCAGATCATCCTGCGCTGGCATCTCGAGCAGGGACACACCGTACTGTCGAAGTCGGTCACACCAGCCCGCATGCGCGAGAACGCCGCGATCTTCGACTTCGCACTCGATGCCGACGAGTCAGCTGCCATCGCAGCGTTGAACACCGCCAGCCGTGTCGGACCCGATCCACTCGAATTGAACTGAATCAGAACGACTTCAGAGATTCTCGTGCGGAGCCAACGTCAGCAGAACCGAATCGACAGCCTGCTCAGCCAGGAGCGCGTCCAGCGGTAAGTGACGGAACAACGCTCGGTAGTAGATCGGCGACGCCAAGGCGTCCAGGACGAAGTCCAGGTCGAAGTCGCTCCGAATGTCGCCGCGTAGACGCGCCGATTCCAGCACTGCCGCAGTGGAATCGCGTCGCGGCTGAAAGAATGCCGACTGGAAATCCCGCGCCAATTCCGGGTCCGCGGCCAGATCCACGACCAACGCGGGCAGTATCCGACCAACTACCGTTTCGCTCAGTCCCACAACCAATGTCGTGATGCCGGCGACCAGGTCTGCCCTGAGATCGCCGGTGTCCGGCGTTGGATCAGTGCCGATATGCGCCACGACGACATCCACCACCAGGTGCCGCTTCGACGGCCATCTACGGTAGATGGCGGGGCGATGTACACCCGCCCTCGTCGCCACCGATCCGATCGACAGCTCCGCATACCCGTTCTCCCCCAACAATTCCAGGGTCGCGGACAGTACTGAATCGTCGATCCGCTCGTCGCGGGCGCGCACCATCTACAGCACCGGACGCGGCATGAGCACCAGCCGCCAGCCGTCAGGGTCTTCGAAAGTCATTCCCGCATTCTCCTCCCAGTACGGATTCTCGGCCTCGACGGGTTCGTGCCCCGCCTCACCCAGTCGCTGAACCACCTCGTACATCGCCGACTCGCCGGCAAAGTAGAGCACCAACAGATTGTCCTGCGTCGGCGCCGGGCACGGGCTCCCGTCTTCGTGGGTGGTGAATTCGAGGTGATAGTTCGCATCCGGCAACCCCAGCATGATCCCGTCGTAGCCGGCGTGCCCGGAAAACCGGTAGAGCTCCGGCAACCCCAGGCAGTCGCGATAGAACGCAATCACGTCGTCGAGTCGGTCGGTGGGTCTCGCTACCCGCACTTGCGCCACTGCGAGGTCGTTCGGCCAAGTTGTCATCACCAAACGGTACAGTACGTACCGTAACACTTTGAGTATGAGCCCGGCCGCCCCTCCACAGCCGACCTCGCGAGACCTACAAACGATCATTCTCCGGAAACGCCGCCCTGGGCATGAACTTCGGCCTGGCGAACAACACCGACAGTTTGGTGGGCTGCGACTCCACCGGGCGATCGGACCGATACAACAACGCCTGCTGCGGGGTGCTCACCCATTCGCTGGCGAAGATCTCGCCGAGACGCGAAACCGGCACGTGCGACCCGTCCTCGAGCCGAACGGTGACGTCACCCGTGGTGTCCGACTGGCCGTACACGACCCACCATGACTCACCTTCGACATCCCCCGGAGTGTGCTGACCGATACCGATGACGGCACCTTTCTCCATCGGATCCCGCCAGAGCGGTTCGCACCCTTGCGGTCCCACGCTGAAGCTACCGTCCTCGCGCACCTGCACGACCAGGCAGGACTTCTCGAGCACCAACTGTTCGACCACCATGTGAAGCCCCTTCCATTGCCCGAACCCTATCCGCCGGCATCACCCAGAAGCGGGACAATCGCGGTTCGCGTTGACAAACTGTTGGGTTTTTACAACACTTTGATGCATGAGCCCAGTCCGGCGGGGAGACGCGCTCCCTATCTTCAATCGCATCGGAGTGCTTCGCGCCGAGCGGAAGATGAGTCGGGCCCAGCTTGCACAACTCGTCGACGTCAATCCGCAGACGGTGGGGGCACTCGAACGCGGCGACCACTACCCCAGCCTGGATCTTGCATTTCGGATCTGCTGGGTATTCGACCTACCGGTCGAGGCGGTGTTCTCGCGGACGGAGTTCGGGCCGCTGTCGACGGAGGTCTACCGGAATGCACCGTCGACGGAGGTCTACCGGACTGACCGCATTATCGAGGGGAGTGAAAAGCCAAGTGCCTGAATCGAATCTGATCGACCGCTACCAGGCCCACCGCACTCGGCGGTTCCTGCAGAACGAGGAGACGTTCCGACATTGGCTCCCGAATTGGCGGACCCGTCGACGTCGGCGCGTACTCGTCGTCGCCCTCGGAGTCCTGTTCACCACCATGGTTGCCGTCGGCATAGCGTGCCTGTTCAATCCGCTCTTCGCGGTGGCTTGGCCGATCCTCACCGTGTTGTTCCTGCCCACGTGGTCCTCGCTTCAAATCGTGTCGGGTCGGCAAGGGGATGCGCCGCGGCACGCTCTCGACGAATGGGAGATCCAGCAACGCAACGACGCTCGTTCCGTCGGGTTGAGCGTGACCCAAACGTTGGTGTTCATTGTCGCCATTTTCCTCATTTTCACCTCGTCGGTGCAGTGGAATGTAGAGAGGCTGCCTTACACGGGAGGTTTATTGGCACTGACTGCAATGCTGATCGGCGCGTGCACGCCCGCGATGATTCTCTCGTGGACCAATCCAGACCCGGATCCGATTGATTCGGAAGAGTTCGACCTCTGACCCGTATTACCGAAGCGCACCACTCGACCGATGGGAAGGACCCATGTCAGCCACCCTCACGATCGACGGCATCTCGAAACGCTACGGCGACGTCGTTGCACTCGACAACCTGAGTTTCGAAGTCCGCCCAGGCGAGATCTTCGGATTTGTCGGCAGTAACGGCGCCGGCAAGACGACCACGATGCGCATTGCGTTGGGTGTGCTCGGAGCAGATTCGGGCGAAGTTCGTCTCGGCGGCAAACCCGTCGACCTCGACGTGCGTCGCACTATCGGATACATGCCGGAGGAACGTGGCCTCTATCCCAAGATGAAGGTGGGCGCGCAACTTTCCTATCTGGCCGAGCTACATGGACTCTCGAAAGCCGACGCGCATGCGGCCACTGAGCGGTGGACCGAACGTCTGGGCATCGCCGAACGCGTCAAGGACACCGTCGACTCCCTCTCCCTCGGTAATCAGCAACGAGTTCAGCTGGCAGCGGCGCTGGTTCACGATCCTTCGGTACTCGTTCTGGACGAACCGTTTTCGGGTCTGGATCCGGTAGCGGTCGACGTCATGAGTGACGTGTTGGTCGAGAAGGCCCGCACCGGTGTTCCCGTTATTTTCTCGAGCCATCAGCTGGATCTGGTGGAGCGCCTGTGCGATCGCGTGGGCATCATCAGCCGCGGCAGCATGCGAGAGATCGGAACTGTCGACGAACTACGAGGCAAGGGGGACGGCCGAATCGAAGTCTTCGCCCCTGACGCGCCGGTCGGTTGGGCACACCATCTGATCGGTGTCACCACGCTGAGCCACCTCGACGGTCGAACACTCCTGAGCGTCGACGGCACCGCCGACGATCAGCAGATCCTGCATGCAGCGTTGAAAACCGGTCCGGTGCACGAGTTCACGCTGCGGCGTCCGTCACTGACCGATCTGTTCCGAGAGGTAGTAGCCGCATGAGCAACCAGTTGAGTGGAGGTCGAGCCATCGGGTTGGTCGCTCGACGCGAATTCATGACGCAGATCTCGAAGAAGAGTTTTGTGATCAGCAACGTCATCATTCTGGTCGCGATCATCGGCGGCATCATCGCCTTCTCACTCTTTTCCGGTGGCGACGAGGACAAGTCGAAGATCGGCTTGGTCGGCAACCAGTCGCTCAGTGCCACGATGGTGTCCATCGGCGACACCCTCGGAAATCCGGTGACGGTGACGGAGGTTTCCGACGACGGGACCGCGCGTGATCAGGTCAAGGACGGCGACCTCGACGTGGCCGTGATCGCTGGATCGGGTGGCGGCGTCACTGTCGTGACCAAGAAGGAAGTGCCCACGAATCTGCGGGCCGTCATCGAGAGTTCCGTTGCACAACAGGCACAGTCGAATGCGCTTTCCGCCGCAGGGATCGATCCGGCTCAGCTCGCCGAAGCCACGTCCACCGCAGTGGTCACCATCGATGCCATCGATCCCCCGGACCCCGAACAGGGCCAACGCATAGCGATGTCGATCGCTGCCGTGGTACTCCTGTACATGCAGATCTTGCTGTTCGGAACGTACGTGGCGATGGGCGTCGTCGAGGAGAAGTCCAGTCGCGTCGTCGAGTTGCTGCTCTCCACTCTGCGTCCGCTGCAGTTGTTGTGGGGCAAGGTTCTCGGAATCGGCGCTGTCGGCCTGATGCAGATGGCTGCTTATGCTGTCGCGGGCGTCGCCACAGGATTGGCGACGGGTGTCCTGACCGTGACGGGCACCGCGATCGGTGTTCTGTTCGGCACTCTCGGGTGGTTCATTCTCGGCTTCCTCTTCTTCGCCGTGCTGTACGCCGCTGCCGGATCCATGGTCTCGAGACAGGAAGACGTCAATGCCACCGCGATGCCACTCGCACTGCTTGTCATGGCAATGGTCAGCGTGGCTTTCGTCTCGGTGAGCAATCCCGAAGGAACCCTGAGCAACGTGCTGAGTTGGATTCCGCCGTTCTCGGCCATCCTCATGCCCTTGCGTATTTCCGCCGGTGTAGCTTCTCCTTTCCAGATCGTGGGAACCATTCTGTTGATGCTGGTCGTGACTGCTGCGTTGTCGATGATCGCGGCAAAGATCTACCAGCGCTCCATCCTTCGCATCGGCAAGGTCGTTTCATGGAAGGAAGCGTTCGGACGCTGATTCTCCGGCGCACAACTGACGCCACGCGATCCCGGCGGCACCCCGTCCAGGTAGGTTCATCCTGGACGGGGTGCTGCTTACTTGGAGGACGTTGTGCGAATCTCGGCCGAAGAACTACTCACTGCGGTACTCGATCCCGAGAGCTTCGTCTCGTGGGACTCCCCGCCCGTCGACGTCGGGCCTGGGCCGAAGTACGCGGAAGACCTGAAGAAGGCCCGCGAGAAGAGCGGAGTAGACGAGTCCGTCGTCACCGGTGTCGGCACCGTTCGGGGGCGTCGGGTCGCGGTAATTGCCTGCGAATTCAGCTTTCTCGCCGGTTCGATCGGAGTTGCTGCAGCCGAACGGATCGTGACCGCCGTCGAACGTGCTACGGCAGAACAACTCCCACTGCTCGCCTCGCCCACCTCCGGCGGAACACGAATGCAGGAGGGAACCGTCGCGTTCGTTCAGATGGTGAAGATCGCTGCGGCAGTGGCTGTTCACAAGGCTGCACACCTGCCCTACCTGGTGTACCTGCGTAATCCCACCACTGGCGGGGTTTTTGCGTCGTGGGGATCTCTCGGCCACATCACCGTCGCGGAACCGGGTGCACTGGTGGGTTTCCTCGGCCCCCGTGTCTACGAATCCCTCTACGGCGAAAAGTTTCCCGATGGGATTCAAACCTCCGAGAACCTGTACCGCAACGGCGTGATCGACGGCGTCGTCCCGGTGGACCGCCTCCGACTACTGGTCAATCGAGCGCTGTGCGTGCTCACCGATCCCCCGACTCCGGCAGTCGCGGACCCGATTCCCTCGCCCGAGATTCCCGATGTCCCTGCCTGGCAGTCGGTGATGCTCTCGCGCCGGGCGGATCGACCAGGCATCCGGCAGTTGCTGCGCCATGCCGCGACCGAACAGGTACCACTCAGCGGCACCGGGCAGGGTGAAACCGACAAGACGATCTTGCTCTCGCTCGCCCGCTTCCGAGGCTTTCCGTGCATCCTGCTCGGCCAGGACCGCAGTGGACAATCCGCGCTCACCACGATGGGACCGGCCGCGCTTCGTGAAGCGAGACGGGGCATGAAACTTGCCGAAGAACTACAACTCCCGCTCGTCCTCGTGATCGATACTTTGGGCGCGTCGCTGTCCAAGGAAGCCGAGGAACGTGGGCTGGCCCCTGAGATCGCCCGGTGCATCGCCGACCTCGTGACGCTGAAAACCCCGACAGTGTCAGTGCTGCTCGGTCAGGGAACCGGCGGTGGCGCTCTGGCGCTGCTACCTGCCGACCGGGTACTCGCGGCACAGAACGGGTGGCTCGCTCCCCTGCCGCCGGAAGGCGCAAGCGCGATTGTCCATCGCGACATCAGTCACGCCCCGGAGATGGCCGCAGCGCAGGGAATTCGTTCGTTGGATCTGCTGCGAGACGGCGTGATCGACGCCATCATTCCCGAAACCCCTGACGCGGCCGACGAGCCCGTGGAATTCTCCAAGAGAGTAGGGGCAGCAATCGCGCACGAACTCTTCATTCTCGCCGAGGAGTCAGACACCGATCGCCAGTCCTCCCGTATCGCGCGCTATCGAAACCTGGGAGTTCCGCAATGACGACGAAGGACCGGACTGCACTGACGCTGCCACACAGTTACGACCGTGCGGCACTCGCTCGTTTCGAGCTGTTCCTGTTCGCCGCCGTAGCGACCGTGCTGATCACCCGTGCCTACCTTGCGGCAACCGGTTATCCCCAGATCGGGGGCGGCTCCCTCCACATCGCTCACGTTTTGTGGGGTGGATTGCTGATGGCCGTCGCCATCGTCTCGACCGCCATCACCGAAGGCTCTCGCACGCGCGATCTGGCGACCTTCGTCGGCGGAATCGGATTCGGCCTCTTCATCGACGAGGTCGGAAAATTTGTCACCGCCGACGTCGACTACTTCTACCAGCCTGCAATCGCGATCATGTACGTCGTCTTCGTACTCTTCTATCTGGCCGCGCGCGAGGTGGTGATTCGGCGCGGTATGAATGATCGTCATCGGCTCGCCATCGGCGCGCGAGCGCTCTCGGACCTCGCCCTCGGCCAGCTCGACGAGATCCAGTACAACCACGCCCTCCGAGTGCTCGACGGCGTCGAAGACCGCAGCCTCACCGGCCTCGTCGACTCGATCAAGGCCGGCCTGCACACACAGACTCCGCCGGTCGGCGGTATCGAATCGAAGATCACGCGTGCTCGCAACGTGTTCTTCCAACGGGCCGAAGCACTGCTCGGGCACCGACTCGTCCGCCGACTGGTACTGACGCTGTTCGTATTGCAGGCCCTCCTCGCGGTAGTCCAGGTGATCTACGCACTCGTCTCCGAGAACGGCGTCGAAGCTGACGACGTCTCCGATCTCGTCGTCCAGATCTCCACGGCTGCAACCGGAGTTCTTGTGGTTCTGGGAGTGTGGTTCCTCTTCCGCGGTCCGTACCTCCGGGCCTTGCGGCTACTGCGCGCATCGATCGTGGTGAGCCTTCTGGTGACGCAGGTGTACCTGTTCACACAGGACCAGTTCGGCGCGCTGTTCGGTTTTGCCGTCTCGCTGTTCATGCTGGCGACTCTTCGTATCGCGATTCGAAGCGAAGAGGCCGCAGCAGCTCACCGCCGTGATTCGCCACCACGGTGATTCTCTAGCGCAGTGTCTCGGCGGGCCGACTCGGTAGATCGCGGATGCCGCGCAGTGGACTGAAGAGCAAGACCAATCCGCACGGCGCGATCAGTCCGGCCATGATCCACATGGTTCCGCGCACACCTACGAGATCACCCAGGAAGCCTGCCAATAGTGCACCCAGCGGAATAGTGCTGTGCAACAGGAACATACTCGTCGCCACCACTCGACCGAGACGGTCCGGCGGACAGTAACTCTGACGGAAGCTGCCGAGCACTACGTTGCAGGACACGACGCCGGCAATCATCACCATTCCTCCCGCACAGAACCAGAACAGGCCGGCGCCGTACGTCGTCAGAGGTGCCAACAGGATGAACGGCCCCGTCACCAACTGACAGATGAGAACGCTTCGGGCAGTACCGAATCGGCGCCCGAGCGGGCGCGCGACCATCGACCCGACAATTCCGCCGACCCCGGCAATGGCCAACAGAAGTCCGAGTCCGAACTCCCCCACGCCAACCGTCTTTTCGAGGAAAACGATCTGGATCGTGGTGTACCCGGCGAGACCGAAATTGAGAAGAGTCCCGTAGACGACGATGGGCCGCAGATACGGATCAGCTGCGACGAATCGCAGTCCGAGCGCTATCTGGCGCCGAAACGGTTCTCGGCCGCCGTGTCCGCGGTCAACCGTTTCCTGCGCACGAATCAGCCAGATGCACACTAAGCAGAAGACGAAGGTGAACGCATCGACCAGCAGACCGGCTGCCAGCCCGACAGTCGCTACCAACAGTCCACCGATACTCGGGCCGATCACCCGGGTTGCGGCCTCGGCGCCCTGTATCTTCGAGTTCCCTTCGACCAGATCCGCTTCGTCGAGCACCGTGGGGAGATACGCGTGGTAGGCCGCCTGGAAGAAAACGGTGGCCGTACCGGTGAGCAGAGCGACCAGAAGCAGGTGGCCGTATGTCACCGCCCCCATGAGGCCGGCGATCGCGACGCTCGCGAAGAGCAGCGCGCACGCAGCGTTCGCGATCATCATGATCGGACGGCGAGGCAGCCGGTCGATCCAGGCACCGGCGGGTAGCCCGACGATCAACCACGGCAACCACACCGCCGAGGCCAGCGCACCGATCTGAAAGTTACTTGCTTCCAATTCGCGAAGCGCGATCAACGGCAACACGACGGTCGTGACACCGTTTCCGATGCCGCTGACGGCGTCGCCGGTCCACAGAAGCCGGAAATCGCGCTGAGCGAGGACTCCCCAGAAGCCCGCACGTTGCGCCGTATCCGTCACACCGATTCCCCCTTCAGTCCCTGGCCCAAGTCCTTGGCCTATCCCACCCACCGACGCACCACTGGCCGACGGGACGGGCCCGTCCGGCGCAAACGGACGGTACCCGCACCCACACTGAGGCGCACGGCACTAGCGGTAACCTAAGGTGCTTCAGGTCACGGGTTAGCGAAGTTCACGAGAGGACACACGTCGATGAGCTCTTCTGAGCAGGCGTCCCACACCACGTATGCCGACGCGTATCGCGAGAGCATGGATCAGCCGGAGAAGTTCTGGCTCGATGCAGCGCGTGCCGTCGACTGGGATGTCGCGCCCACGAAAGCCCTCGACGATTCCGCCGCACCGATCTATCGCTGGTTCCCGGATGCGTCGCTCAACACCAGCTTCAATGCCCTCGATCGGCACGTCCGCGACGGCCGCGGCGATCAGACCGCGTTGATCTTCGACTCCGCGATGGCCCCCACCAAGGCCACGTACACCTACTCCGAACTCCTCGAGCAGGTCTCACTCTTCGCCGGTGTCTTGAAAGATCAGGGTGTTGTCGCGGGTGACCGTGTCATCATCTACATGCCGATGATCCCCGAGGCTGCGATCGCCATGCTGGCGTGTGCCCGTATCGGCGCTGTGCATTCAGTGGTGTTCGGCGGCTTCGCAGCCAAGGAACTTGCCACGCGTATCGACGACGCCGGCCCCGTGGTGCTCGTGACGGCGTCCGGTGGCCTCGAGCCCGGCCGAACCATCGAGTACCTGCCGATGGTCGAGAAGGCTCTGCAACTGTCCGCCACTCCCGCTCACACCGTGATCGTGAAGAATCGTGAGCAGATTCCCGGCGCTGCTGCCGACTACAAGTCAAGTGCCGCAGCCTGGTTCGACTGGGACGAACTGATCGCCGATGCCACCCCTTCCGGCCCGGTGTCGGTCGCCGCGACGGATCCGCTCTACATCCTCTACACCTCGGGAACAACCGGTAAGCCCAAGGGCGTCGTCCGGGACAACGGTGGCCATGCCGTTGCGTTGACGTGGACGATGAAGAATCTTTACGACATCAGCCCCGGCCAGGTCTGGTGGACCGCCTCCGACGTCGGCTGGGTGGTCGGCCACTCGTACATCGTCTACGGACCTCTGCTCGCCGGAGCCACGACGGTCATGTACGAAGGCAAGCCCGTCGGCACCCCAGACGCTGGTGCATTCTGGCGCATCATTTCCGAATACAAGGTATCGGCACTCTTCACCGCTCCGACCGCGATCCGCGCGGTCCGCAAGGCCGACCCGGACGCAAAAGAGCTTGCCAAGTACGACATCTCGTCGCTCGACACGCTGTTCGCGGCCGGCGAGCGCTTGGATCCCGACACCTACGAGTGGGCTACTCGGGTTCTCGATCGCCCGGTGGTCGATCACTGGTGGCAGACAGAAACCGGTTGGGCCATCTGCGCGAATCTGCGCGGCCTCGAACCCATGGAGATCAAAGCGGGCTCGCCCACCGTCGCCTGCCCCGGATACCGCGTCGAAATCGTCGACGGCAAGGGCGAACTCGTGGGACCGGGCACCGAGGGCAACATCGTGATCGGCCTGCCCCTTCCTCCCGGAACACTCGCCGGACTGTGGCGTGACGACGATCGGTACGTGAAGTCCTACCTGTCGACATTCGAAGGCTATTACCTCACCGGCGACTCCGGATACATCGACGAGGACAACTACGTCTTCGTCCTCGGACGCAGCGACGACGTGATCAACGTTGCCGGACACCGCCTTTCGACCGGGAGCATGGAAGCTGTCGTCGCGGGCCACCCGGCGGTCGCCGAATGCGCCGTCATCGGCATTCACGACGAACTCAAGGGGCAACGGCCGAGCGGCTACGTCGTGCTCAAATCCGGCGTCGACATCGATCCCGAAACTCTCCGACAGGAACTAATCGCGCGGGTGCGCGACCAGATCGGTGCCGTCGCCACGTTCCGGGACGTCACGGTGGTCGCCGCACTACCGAAGACTCGTTCCGGCAAAATCCTCCGCAAGACCATGCGGCAGATCGCCGATAACGAGGAGTACACGGTCCCGTCGACCATCGAGGACGCAGGCGTATTGGACGAGCTGTCCAAACTCCTTCGCGGATAAGGATTTCGCGAATTCCCCCGCCTGCCCGGCTCCGGACATAGCAGTATGAACACGTTCCAGTTTTGGCGCTTCACACGGGCAGGGGAAGTTCGATGGGCAATTTGGACGGTCAGGTCGCATTCATCACCGGAGCGGCGCGTGGTCAAGGGCGCGCGCATGCCGTCAAGCTCGCGTCCGAGGGCGCGGACATCATCGCGGTGGATCTCTGCGCGCCGGTCGCAACGGCGGGGTACGACATGGCCACCGAGGCCGACCTCGCCCAGACCGTCGCACTGGTCGAAGCTCAGGGCAGGCGCATCGTCGCGTCCGTAGCGGACACTCGGGACCTCGATGCCCTGAAATCGGCGGTCGACGCCGGAGTCGAGGAGCTCGGCCGGCTGGACATCGTGATTGCCAACGCAGGAATCGCGGCGTCGGCAAAACTGTCCTGGGATCTGAGCGCCGAAGAGTTCCGCGAGCTGATGGACATCAACGTCACCGGCGTCTGGTTGACGACCAAGGTGTCGATTCCGCACATCATGAACGGCAATCGGGGAGGGTCGATCGTGTTGATCAGTTCGATGGCCGGCCTTCGCGGCGTGCCGGGTATCGCACACTATTCCGCGTCCAAGCACGCCGTTCGCGGTTTGGCGAAGTCCCTGGCCAACGAACTCGGCTGGGCGGACATTCGAGTCAACTCCGTGCACCCGGGCAATGTACGAACCACGATGATCGACAACGAACCGATGGTTCGCGCGTTCCGTCCAGACTTGGAGAATCCCGTCCTCGCGGACACCGCTCCGATCATGTCGAAGCTGAATCTACTGCCCCATCCATGGGTCGACCCCGAAGTGATTGCGGATGCGGTGTTCTACCTGGTGGGGCCGGCCGGACGCGGGATCACCGGGATCGCCCTACCGATCGATCTCGGAACCTCCGAAAAATTCGCCGGCGGCTAAAGGCCTGACCAGGGACAGAATTGCCCTGCTCGACCGGCACAGAATTGCCCTGCTCGACAGGCACAGAATTGCCTCTGCCGGATGGGTCTCGAGCACCATCCGGCAGAGGCAATTCCGGCTTGATCAAGCCTTCGTAGCAACAGAACAAGTAGTCGACAACCTCATAGGCGCTCCTCGTCTGGCGTGGGAAAAACCTTTGTGGGATGCGCAACAAACCCAAGACCCAGAGTAGAAGCATTTGGCCGCAAACGCGCGTCATTCGGCAGTATTTTTTCGGATTCGGGCATACTGGACAACGCTCCCACCACGTATTATGGACCCGAGTTCACACTTACAGGGGGTAGGCACAGTGACGGTCAATTACGCCGCGATGGACCCGATTCACGGAAAAGTCGAGATCTCCTTCGACGTCGACACCGGGGTCGTGGACGTCCGAAACGGCGAATCGCGCGCTCTGTTGACGCGCCGAGTCGACGCCCCGCTCCGCGAAGGCACACCCATCGGAACGCGGGCTGCCGCCGACCTGTTCTTCACTCTCGGTGGCGACGAGGTCGAACTCACTGTCGGCAAAGGGTTTCTGTCCCGGCGCTCGTATTCGGTCTCGGCTCTCGTCGAGGGCGTGACACTGACCTTCGCGCCCGTCGACGACGCGAACAGCGCCTTCACCCGGGACGGGGTTCGCATCGCGCTGTTCTCCAAGAACGAGGAATCCGACCCCAGACAGACCGACGCAGTCTGGTCGAGCACTGCGAGCAACGACGACGTCGTCATCGGCTACGCCCTGGCCGAAGCATTCGACTGCGGAGCACTCAACGGCGCTTTTGCCCTGATCGAATCACTGGTGCTCGGCGGCGGGTAAGGCCGAACTCAGAGCAGGTGAATCACCAGCAGAACGACGGCAATGGCTGGGAAAAGCATCTGCACGACGGCTGCGCGGGCCTTGTCGGGAGACGAGAGAACCAACACCAACCCCGCGGCAACCATCGATCCCGTGCCTGCCAGTACGAGGGCGATTCCGACCGACGCCGAGCCGGTCGCCGCAATCACGATGCCGATCACGGACACGATTGCCAGGAAGAGGTTGTAAAAGCCCTGGTTGAAGGCAAGCGACTGCGTAGTGATCGCCTCTTCCTCTGACTTGACGCCGAATGTTGCGCGGGTCTTCGGAGCCGTCCAGAGAATCGATTCGAGGACAAAAATGTACACGTGCACTGCTGCAGCAAGTCCCGCGAAAATGTAGCCGGCGACGTTCATCGGTGAGCTCCTGTTGCTTCGAGTAAATTCTGTATCGTTTGGTCCAATATATATTGGACCGAACGATACAGAAAGAGCGAGGCATTGATGGGCAGATCACAAGAATTCGACACGACAGCCGTGGTCGCTGCCGCTTTGGACGTGTTCTGGGCACATGGGTACGAAGGCGCATCGCTCGGCGACCTGGAATCCGCGACGGGACTGAGCCGATCAAGTCTCTACAACTCGTTCACCAACAAACGCGGATTGTTCGACGCCGCAGTGCAGCTGTACCTCGAACATGTCATCCGTCCACGTCTGCGCAATCTCACTACGAATCCGGGACCGGACGCCGTCGACGACTACCTTTCCTCGCTGGAACAAGCGATCGGCACCATGACCGCCGACTCACCGCGGCGAGGTTGCCTACTTCTCAATACTGCTGCCGGACTCGGCGCGCACGACGACGCGGCGGCAGCCGTGATCCGCGCCTACCGGCAAGAACTCGCCGACGCGATCAACAGTGGATTACATGCCGCATTTCCGGCCGAGACAGACGCCACGCTCTCGGATCGCACTCGAATCCTTCTCTCCTGCACGGTAAGTGCACTGGTCCTCGCGCGAGTTGACACCGAAGAGGCGATCGCAACCCTGGAATCTGCGCGCCGACTGAACGCAGAGTGGCAGCGATAAAGACAGGAAGCTCACGCCATTGCCTGCCATCGGACGGGTAGGCGATGATGCTTCACATGCCCAAGTTGACCACGCCCGTTATCGCCACTGGATATCTCCGGGGAATGGACCAACCCTCGATACGCGTGGGGACTTCCGCGATTCTCCGGCCGTGGACCCCCGACGATGCACCGGCCGTGATGGAAGCGTTTCGGGATCCGTCGATTCAGCGTTGGCACGTCCGCCGTGCGGACACGATCGACGAGGCGCGGGATTGGCTCACCGCGTGGCGAGACGGGTGGGCACGCGAATCCGAATGCCATTGGGCGATCGCCGCTCCCGAGACCGATGAACTCCTCGGCCGAATCGCAGTAAAGGGGGTGAATTTGTGGGACGGCACTGCCGAGCTCGCGTATTGGATGACCCCAGCGGCGCGCGGCCGTGGACTGTGCACCCAGGCTGTAGTCGCACTGTCCGAGTGGGCATTCCGCGAAGCAGGGTTTCACCGACTCGAACTCCAGCACTCGATCCACAACCCCCCGTCATGCCGAGTCGCCGCCAAAGCAGGGTTCAGCGAAGAAGGTGTTCGACGAAGCTCCGCGAGGCACGCCGACGGCTGGCACGACATGCACGTCCACGCCCGACTAGGCAGCGATCAGCCGCAGGTCACTCGATAACCACCCGCGCCGAGAGGGCAAGAGTCTGATCCACCAATTCCGCAACTCTCTGCGGCGCGACCGGATCGAGGTCGAACAGGATTCGGTAGACGATCGGTGCCACCACGTGGTCCACCACCGAATCACCATCCACACCAGCAGCTTCCGGCCAACGCGCGAGGATCACATCGATCTGCGTCCGACAGAAGAAGGCGCACTTGAACTTCTTCGTACCGTCCGGTGCGTGCGTCTGATCGTCGCTCATCAACACATCTCGCAGCGAAGCACGACCGACGGGCGCAGACATCTCCTCGAGATAGTCCTGCGCCCAGACCGTCAGATCTCCTCGGAGCGAACCCGTTTCACGCGGGTCGGCGTCCGGTCGCAATCTCTCGATCGAGACATCGGCAAAAACTTCGTTGATGTCGCCCCATCGCCGATAGATGGTCGACGGGGTCACTCCCGCATCGGTCGCGATCATCGGCACCGTGATCTCGGCTCGATCACGCTGTTCCAGCAACTTGCGCGCCGACGCGTGCACGGTCTGTTGGATACGCGCACTGCGGCCACCGGGGCGCGGACCTGCGGACGGACTCATGAATCCAATACTAACGCAAAGATGTTGCATTAGGCTACGGCCAGGCGTAGCGTCCCAAACGCAAAGTATTTGCGTTTGAAGTCTTCACCACCCGCACGGGAAGCGCTACGACAATGACAACGACCGTTTCACCACCGACCGAGAGCACTTCACGCCCACGCTTGGGGCGAGGCGCCGCTTTCACACTCATCGCCGTCATAATCGCTACGTTCCTGGGCGCCTCCGCGACCCCGACACCGTTGTACGAGCACTATCAACAGTTGTGGGGATTCTCCTCGCTCGCGTCGACGCTCGTGTTCGGCATCTACGCTCTCGCATTGCTCGCCACACTCTTGACCGCCGGTTCCCTGTCCGATCACATCGGCAGGCGCCCGGTCCTGCTCGGAGCACTCGTCCTCGAGGCGATCTCGCTTGCACTGTTCGCCTCGGCCGACGGTCTGACCATTCTGCTGATCGCCCGCGTCGTACAAGGTGTTGCCACCGGCGCTGCAATCAGCGCTCTGGGCTCGGCGTTGATCGACCTCGAACGCACTCCCGGCCGCGGATCGATCATCAACAGCGTCGCTCCGACAGTAGGACTTGCCGTCGGCGCCGTGGGTTCGAGTCTCATCAGCGAGCACCTCCCCCGGCCCACCAGCACTGTCTACCTGGTTCTTCTCGTACTGGTCGTTTTCGAAATCCTCGGGGTTTGGGCCGCTCCCGAGACATCGGGCGGACGACCCGGAGCCTGGCAGTCGCTACGCCCCACCCTTGCCGTTCCTCGCGAAGCCCGAACGATGATTGCGCTCACCGCACCGTGCCTGATCGCGGTCTGGGCACTGGGCGGTTTCTACCTCTCACTCGGACCGGCGCTGGCGCGCAACGCACTTGACGTTCACAGCTCACTCATCGGCGCCATCATGGTCGCAACACTGACGGGATTCGGAGCTGCAGCGGTACTCACCTTCCGCAAACTCGGCGGGCGAACCGTGATGCTGATCGGGACCACCGCCCTGGTGCTCGGGGTGGCCATCACGCTCATCGGTGCTGAAACGTCCTCTGCAGTATTGATTCTGGTTGGTACGGCTGTGGCAGGTATCGGCTTCGGAGCAGGATTCCAGGGAACCATCCTCACAGTCATGCCGCTGGCCGAGAACCACGAACGCGCGGGATTGTTGTCCACCGTCTACGTCATCGCCTATCTGGCCAACAGCCTTCCGGCATTGCTGGCCGGCTACCTGGTCGGCAAGGTGGGGTTGGTGGATACGACGCGTGGCTACGGCGCACTCGTCATGGTTCTCGCGGCCGTCGCACTGATCGGACTGCTGGTCACCGGCGAGCGAAAGGCCAAAGCTGTCCCAGTGTCGGAGTAGATGTCCCCCGATCGGTGGACACACAGTTCCTCCTTCGTACGGTCCGGGTAGTGGACATACGGCATCGATCTGCTCCGACATAGTTGTCTTCGAGAGAGCCAACCGAACGCTCACCCGGACAAAGGACACCGACGATGACGAACCCACGCTACGTAGTTGCCGCAATCACGGCCCTGGCCGCTGGTGCCCTCACTTTGGGGTTGAGCGGAATCGCCAGCGCCGGAACTCTTCCGGCAACCGGCAATACCATCACGATGACGATCAGCAACGACACCGAACAGACAATTCATCTCGTAGGCGCCGACAATCCCTACGGACAGTGGATGCAGAGCCCACGCCAGTCGCTCGCGCCCCACGAGACCGAGATCGTCACGGCATACAACCAGGACCCGCGAGGCCTGACGGTCGACGTCGTCTACTCCACTCCCGGCGGCGGACAAGCCGTCTTCATGGCCAACGATTATCCGCAGTTCGACACCGACGGAACTCGCACAACCGACCCTGATCACTACTTCATCTCGAGCTACATCGACGGCTACTACCCGAACCTGAGCGTCGGCTACCACCTCGGTGCGGCGTCGTCATAAGAAATCCATCTGCCTCTCAGACGCACTCGTTCTTGGACATTCGTCCGGCGTGAGGGGATTGTTGAACGCGGCCCCGCACGAGAAGGTACACGCCTCGTTGCCGGTGGTCCGAATATCAACGGGAGAGGGAAAACCACAGTGCGACTACCCAATCAGTTTCTGATCTACGTCAGCGATGCAGCCTCCGCAGCAGCGTTTTACGGCGAATTGTTCGACGCGAAGCCTGAGGTACTCAGCCCTCGGTACATGACCTTCGACCTGGGCGGCGGTGTGGTCCTTGCACTGTGGAGCGGCAAGTCACGCGACCTCGATCCCGCGACACCACGAAATTTCGAAGTCGGCATATTGGTCGACGGCGGGAGCAACGAAATTCGGGCGATCTACGACGAGTGGGTGGCCAAGGGCGTCGAGGTTGTCGAAGAACCCAACGAAGATGTCTTCGGTCTGACATTCGTCATTTCAGATCTGGACGGAAACCGCCTCCGCGTGGCGCCCGCCGATCACTGAGCACTCAGCCTTTGATCTCGCCGTACCGGCGGAGGGCTTCCTCACGCTCATGCGCATGGTCGACGATCGGGTCCGGATAGTCGACCGGCCGCATCGCTTTCAGTGAGTGGACCGCTTTGCCTGGAACATCGCGAAGTTCGGGGACCCACCGACGGACGTATGTGCCGTCGGGATCGAACTTCTCCCCCTGAGTGATCGGGTTGAAGACCCGAAAGAACGGCGAGGCATCCGTGCCCGACCCCGCAGTCCACTGCCACCCGTGCTGATTGGACGCCAAGTCACCGTCCACCAGTTGCGACATGAAGTACCGTGCGCCGCGCCACCACGGAATGTGCAGGTCCTTCACCAGGAATGACGCGACGATCATTCGCACCCGATTGTGCATCCAGTTCTCGGCGGCGAGTTGCCGCATGCCCGCATCGACGATCGGGAAGCCGGTCTTGCCCTCACACCAGGCAGTGAAGGCAGCGTCCGCGTCGACTCCGCCGTCGTGACGTAAGCGGTCGAACTTGTTGTCGTAGTTCTTCCGTGCGCTGTCCGGTCGTTGAAACAGGATGTCTGCGTAGAAGTCTCGCCAAGCCAGCTGGCGACGGTAAGCCTGAGCGCCGTCGCCGAGCCGCTTGGAAAGGTCTGCCAACATGGTTCGCGGATGGATCGTGCCGTACTTGAGCGGGATCGACATCCGGCTCGTGGTGTCGAGGTCCGGTCGATTTCGTTCGTCGTCGTACCGGTCAAGATCGTTCTCGCAGTATTCTTTCCACTGCTCGAGCGCACCGGCCTCACCCACGAATTGGCTGACCTCGCGAGACGGCACGGGAATGTTCACCCGGCGCGGGCCGCCGTCCTTCTCGCTCGGATCGAACCAAGCGACCGTCTGTGCATCGGTCGACGCGGGACCTCGCCAACCGTGTTCCATCCACTGACGGAAGTACGGTGTGAACACCTTGTACGGATCGCCGTCGGCCTTGGTGACGCGTCCGGGCGCGACGGCGTACGGAGAACCGGTGGCGATCAACTCCACCTTCTCCGCCACTGCAGCGTCACGGCGTCGGCCGTATGGTCCGTAGTCTGCACTGATGTGAACTTCTTCGGCACCAACGGATTCCGCCACGCGGGGCACCACGTCCACCGGATCACCTCGAACAACCATCAATTTTCCGTCGAGCTGATTATCGAGGGCCGCCAAGTTGGCGAACAGTTGATCCTGGCGGGGTGAGCCTGCCGGTCCGAGCAGTTTCTCGTCGAGAACAAATAATCCCAATGCCTGCCCGCCGCCATCCGACGCCGCGCTCAGGGTGGGAAGGTCACCTACCCGCAGATCGCGTCGAAACCAGACCACAGAGTTGTTCACCCCGTCGAGCCTACCGATCAGATCCCAGAACGCACCCCGTCGCACGAGCAGCAAGTTGCGCAGCTCTCTCGGGTGTCGGCTCTGGGGCCAGCCCGAGCAGTCGCCGCCGGTGTTCCTCACCGAGTAGCAATGTGTACAACTGATCCGCACTCAGCGCAGCCTTCTGTCCGTGCTGATCGAGCAAGATTTTCTCCAGGAAGGCAATCGACTTGGCCGGTCCGGATTCGTAGAACGCGGCAGCCAGCTCAGGGAACTGCAGTGCCTCGCCGATCATCATGCGGTGCAGCGCAATCGAGTTTTCACTGTGCAAGGCGATGACGATGTCCACGGCGGCGGCCAGCAGGTCGGACTGGCCCTCGCCGGCATTGTCGACGTACGCGTGCTGACGCGCAACCGCAGCTGCAAAGACCGCGGACTTGTCGCCGAAATAGCTGTACACGGTGCGCTTTGCGACGCCGGCCGCCGTGGCAATCGCGTCGATCGTTGTTCGAGCGAACCCGACTTCCCGAAACGAGTCGACCGCGACGTCGAGAATCTCGTTGCGTCGATCGGCGCGCTCGGCGTCACTGGTTCTCCCACGTCTGCGCGGTTGCTCCATCAAGTCTCCTGTTACCGTGCCAGTAAATTAATGCTACGTTGACGTTTCATTATTTCGAACACTACAGGAGCACTGCATGACCGGACAACGACTCGTCCACGTCGCCATCGCCGACGACTGGGAAGCGTGCAAGCGCTTCGGTGAGTACGAGGTCTCGACGCGCGGAATCAGTTACGACGAAGCGGGATTCATTCGCGCAACCACCCCGGACGCACTCACTTCGGTGCTCGATCTGGTGTTCCGCGACCTCACATTGCCACTGATCGTCGCCGTCATCGACGAGGACGCGCTGACCTCCGCGGGCATCGACGTCGAATGGGAGGCCGGAAAGCCCCGAATTCTCCGACCTCTACCGATGGACGAGGACACTGTGGTCGCCGAACTGGCTGTGGAACGCGTTGACGGGGTCTGGCCGCTTCCCGACCTGACCCCGTACGCAACCCACACCGGCTAGACCAGCGCTGCCTCCGGTTCGACCACCGGTGTCGACGCCTTCTTCCGACCGGCAACCACGCACAGTGCGATCCCGACGGCGATCCAGCACACCAGCACCAGAAGTGGTGCGGCGGCACCCTGGCCGTCGAAGAAAGCCATCGATCGGACGGATGCCCCTGCGGCACCAGGCGGGAGCAGTTGCCCCAATGCACCCCAACCCGCGGGCAACCACGCCGCAGTTGTCGCCATCCCCGAGAGCGGATTGCCCACGAACATCATCGTGACGGCTCCCAACGCGAATCCCTTCATCCCGAGCAGGGATTCCAGTCCCAGAATGGGAAGCGAGATAGCCGAAATGCCCATGGTGAGTGCGAGGGCGGTGAGCAGGTAGTTTCCGTCAAGGCTGTTCGTGCCGAACTGCAGAATGGCAGTCAGGGCAAAACCTGCGACAACCGCGACGCCGACGGCGCCCAGCACTCGCTTGGCAATGCTGCGCGGAAACAGCTGCACGAGAACAACAGCGGGCATGATTCCACCGAACACCAGCGGCAAGGCCAGCGCCGTGAGCCCCGCACCGGTCGGGTCGTCCGCCGTCAACGGCACCACGTCTTCGACGGGAACCTCCGTTCCCGACGCATCCGAGAGTCCACTGGCCACTCCGGTCAGGGTTTGCGCGATCGGGGTACCGCCCGCGGTGGCGATCAGCACGTGAGGACCGGTCGCATCGACAACGATTCCGCCGACCACGTCTCGATTGCGAATCGCGTCACGAAGCGCGTCGGCGTCGGCGAAGTCCTGGGTGTCGAAGGCACCCGGCTTGCTCGCCTCGATCGAGGCACTGATCTGAGTGGTCGCCTGAGCCGGACCGGATATACCCAACTTCAGTTCGTGCGGGCCACTGTTCACCGACGGCAACACGAAGGCGAGCAACATCAGCCCGATCACAGCAGACAGGCCCAACACCACGGCCACCAGCTTCTTACGGTCCCGTGCTTCGGCTTCGAGGTTCATCACTACCTTCCCTAAGTGGAAGGTTTTCCTCCACTCTTTGTGGAAGATATTCCTCCAGTTATGATGAACTGTCAATACCGGAGGTGAATGTGCGAGCCGATGCACGCGAACGCAGGAACGCAATAGTCGACGCCGCCCGAGCGGTGTTCACCGAGCGCGGGCACGATGCGCCCCTCGACGCCGTCGCGGAACTCGCGAAAGTGGGCATAGCCACGCTGTATCGGAACTTTCCGACGCGCGAGGACCTGGTGACCGCCGTCGCCGTCGCAACGCTGACCGACGTCCGAGAGGCCGCCGACATCGCGCTTGCGGCCATGCCCACCGATCCGACAAGCGCGTGGCACACGTTGGTGGACCGACTCGTGGAACTGCGACTGGGTGCACTCATTCCCGCACTGGTGGAACGCAGTTTCACCGAGTTGGCCCCCGAAGTTCTGGCCGTGCGTGAGGTGACGAAAGCGAAGATGACCGCGACAATCGGCGCCGCTCAGAGCGCCGGACTGGTTCGCGCCGATCTACAACCGCTCGAATTCGTCATGGCTCTGGCCAAACTGACACGCCCGCAAATCGAGTTGTCCGATGAGGCCATGCCGAACCTGGTCCCTCGATTGGTCGCGGTGTTCATGGCCGGTCTGCGTCCGGACGGTACCGACTTGCCGGTCTGATCGGCGAAACACGACGTACCAGGCAAGGCACAATGGGGCTGTGACCGAGATACCGAAAATCCTCGTAGTCGACGACGACGCAGACGTCCTCACCTCGCTCGAACGCGGATTGCGGCTCTCGGGATTCACCGTACTGACGGCAGTGGACGGCGCCGACGCGCTCCGAGTGATCTCCGACAAGCGACCGGACGCGGTCGTCCTCGACATCAACATGCCGGTGCTCGACGGCACCGGAGTGGTGACGGCGCTTCGAGCCGCCGGCAACGAAATCCCGATCTGCGTACTCAGCGCACGCAACTCGGTCGACGATCGCATCGCCGGGCTCGAATCCGGTGCAGACGACTACATGGTCAAGCCTTTTGTCCTCGCCGAACTGGTTGCCCGGATCCGCGCGATGCTCCGACGCAGCAACACCCCTGCCGGCGATCACACCGAGGGAACGAACACCCTGCGCGTCGGCAACCTAGACATCGACCTCTCCGGCCGCAGAGTTCGTGTCGACGGCAAGGAAGTACCGCTCACCAAACGCGAATTCGAACTCCTCGAAGTACTCGCTCACAACTCCGGCATCGTGCTCACTCGCGAACGCCTCCTCGAACTGGTGTGGGGCTACGACTTCGTCGCCGACACGAACGTCGTGGACGTGTTCATCGGCTACCTGCGTCGCAAGTTCGAATCCGGCGGTTCACCTCGCCTTCTCCATACCGTCCGCGGCGTCGGGTTCGTGCTTCGGGAGAACCCGTGAAGCGTCGCCGCTTCTCACTTCGAACCCGCGTTGCCGCAGCCGCGGCACTGGGGGCGACGTTCATCGTCATCGCTCTCGGTGTAGTCGTTGCGTTGGCCATCGCTCGAAACAACCTGTCCCAGCTGGACCGTCGACTAGAGACGGCGTCGACAGTGATCGTGGCCAACGCCGCCACTGCCGGACCGTTCCTGGGAGCATTCGGAGATGGCGGCGCGTTTTCGGTGACCATCCGCTCCGACACCGACGGAACCGTCAAATCCAGCACCCCGACCCGTCTGCCCGAACTCCCGGTCGGCTCGGCCACCGTCGATGTGGACGGCACCAAGTACCGGGCATACACCGCCGAGGCCGACGGCATCAACGCCCTTGTCTCACTGGCAGTTCCCTACGCCGAAGCGCGGGACATCACCGTCGACCAACAACGCCAGGTCGCTTTCTTCGGCGTCGGTGCCGTTGGGGCCGCTGCAGCTCTCGGGTGGTTGTTCGGCGGTCCGGCGGTGCGCCCACTCGTGGAACTGACCCGCCGGATCGCCCGACGCGATCCCGATCTCGCCACCGAAATTTCCGGCATCCGTGAAGCGGACGAGCTTGCCGCAGCAGCAGAATCGATGCTCAGCGATGTCGCCCGGGCACAGGCCGCGACCAACTCGGCCCTTGCCGCCGCGCGAGACTTCGCTTCCGCCTCGGCGCACGAACTCCGAACTCCGTTGACGGCGATGCGAACCGACATCGAGGTGTTGTCCATTCACGACCTCGATCACGAACAAAGACGCGAGATCCTCACAGATCTAGCCCGCGCGCAGGGCCGCGTCGAATCAACTCTGCGAGACCTCGAGCGACTGGCGAAGGGTGAACTCTCGACTGCCGAGGATTTCAAGGACACGGATCTGACCGAAGTCTGCGACATCGCTGCCGACGACGCACGCCGACATCATCGCGGCCTCGACGTCAGCGTCGTCACCGTGGATTCCCCACTCCCCTATTGCATCCGGGCTCTTCCCGGCGGAATCCGGTTGATCCTCGACAACGCGATCACCAATGCCGTCCGCCACGGCGGCGCGAGCACCGTGCGCATCACCCTCGCGCGCCCGGTCGATTCACCGGACACAGTCACGATCACGATCGACGACAACGGTTGCGGAATACCGGCCGAGGAACGCTCGAGCGTCTTCGAAAGGTTCACCCGCGGGTCGACGGCAGGCAAGACGGGCTCCGGCTTGGGCCTGGCATTGGTGGCGCAGCAGGCGGCCCTGCACGGCGGACGCACGACATTCCACGACAGTCCGCTCGGCGGGGCTCGCCTGCTGGTCGAACTCAGGGATCAAGCCGGATCCGTTTAGCCCTTTCAGGTCTCGATCAGCTCCCCGATCCCGGACGAACTCACTTCGATGACCCGAGCCGATCCGATGTCGAAGAACAACCCGGCGATGCGCAGGCGACCGTCGACGCGGGCCTGACCGACGAGGGGATGCCGTTCGAGAGTCTGCAATTGCACTGCAACGTTGACCATTCCGAGCTGATCGACCTCCGAGAAACCCGCCTCGGCGGCAGCGCGGGCGACCGGATGGCCACTCGTGTAGGCCTGCAAACTCGTTTCGGCGTGACGCAGCCATTCCCCGATGGCTCCCGATTCCGACGAACTGTCGGTCAGGAGTGCTTGCATCGCTCCGCAGCCTGAATGTCCGCACACGATAACCGAACT
Source organism: Rhodococcus sp. NPDC057135 (assembly GCF_042670865.1). Classification (NCBI taxonomy): domain Bacteria; kingdom Bacillati; phylum Actinomycetota; class Actinomycetes; order Mycobacteriales; family Nocardiaceae; genus Rhodococcus; species Rhodococcus sp. NPDC057135. Next base: position 193,466 of record NZ_JBHUUU010000003.1, on the reverse strand, counting down.
GACGCCCAACTCGTCGATCGCGAATGCCAACGCCGCTTCCACCGACGTATCGCGTCCGCCGGCAGGAACCAGGTTTCCGACGTTGCGCACAGTGAACAGGTCTCCTGGGCCACTGCTCGTGATGATGTTCGGCACCACTCGCGAGTCTGCGCAGGTAAGGAAAAGGGAGTCCGGATTCTGCCCGTCGCGCAGCTGATCCATGTGTGGCCGTATCGCTTCGGCGCGGTGGCGATGGTAGTTGGACACCCCGTCGAGAATGGGCCGCAGCGCAGGCGGGCTGCTCAGATTCCTTCCCGAAGCCTGTGGTTGCCAACTCCCCCACGGAGCGAGCAAGCCTCGCAGGTCGGTGACTGCTGCGCCGCGCTTGGGCGGTCCGGTGGTCGCGCTCTCCATGCTCACCGATCCGACTTCGTCGATAGTCACCGACCCACCTGCCAACTCGTACTGCCTTGCCCACTCTTCGATGACGTCGAAGACGGCGTGGTCGAGAAAGTCGACGGACAGTTCGACCGTGACGTCGGACCGCGGCGGAATGCCAGCGAGTACCGACGTGAGCTTGGGCAGCACGAGGAAGGTGCACGACCCCTCGACGAGCACCCGCCACTTCCCGGAATCCTTGTCACCCAACTCTTCTGCCGTGACCGATGCGCGAATGACACGCCACACCAGGAGGGCGATCGCCAGTGCCAGTCCGATGAGTACGCCCTCGAGCAGGTTCAGGAACACGACTCCGACCACCGTGATTCCGTACACCCACAGGTCACCGGTCCGCCGGGCCAACCGAATGTGCGCCAGCTTGACCAGTTGAATACCGATGACGATCAACAGACCGGCAAGTGCAGACTTCGGAATCTGCTGAACCAGCCCGGCCAGCGCGGCCGAGAACAGCAGGATCCACAGGCCGTGCATGATCGACGACGCACGGGACTTCGCACCGGCTTCGACGTTAGTGGCGCTGCGCACGATCACTCCCGTGATGGGCAGCCCGCCGATCGCCCCTGACACCATGTTCGCAGTCCCTTGACCGAGCATCTCGCGGTCGAAGTTCGAACGCGGGCCCGAGTGCATCTTGTCCACGGCCACAGCCGAGAGCAGACTCTCGACGCTGGCAATCAGGGCGATGGTCAGGATGCCGGTTGCGACGCCGAGCCACTGTCCGTCCGGCAGGGCAGGAAGTCCGATCGAGTCCAGCAGGGACCCGTCGAGAGCAATACGCTCGACGTCGATCGGCAGCACGAGTGAAGCGAGAGTTGCCAATACGATGCCGACCAACGCGGCCGGCACCTTTCGGACGCCCGCGGGGAGATAACGCCACCCGAGAAGAGTGGCGACGACGACGAGCCCGATCATCAAGTCCTCGACATGCAAGGCACCGATCTGCGCGGGCAACTGCCGTAGATTGTCCAGCGCCGAACTGGCAGAGCTTCCGCCCAACAACACGTGAACCTGTTGTAGCGCAATGGTGATGCCGATACCGGCGAGCATCGCGTGCACCACCACCGGTGCAATAGCGAGTGCCGCACGGGCAATTCGGCTGAGCCCGAACACGATCTGCAGAAGACCGGCGCCGACGGTGATCAAGCAGGTGACTTTCCACCCGAACTTGCCGATCAGTTCGGCCACCACCACGGTCAGGCCTGCCGCGGGGCCACTTACTTGCAGCGGTGAACCTCCCACCGCTCCGGCCACCACTCCGCCGACGATGGCGGCGATCAGACCTGCCATGATCGGCGCCCCGGACGCGATCGCAATTCCCAGGGACAAGGGAAGCGCCACCAGGAAGACGACCAGCGACGCCGGCACGTCGTATCTGATCAGTTGCTCGAGATAACGCCGGCTTCCACCACCCGGCGGAGACGGATCCCCGACGACGCTCTCGTCTGCCGGTGATTGTGTGTGCACTACGGACTGCGTCGACATAGATCTCCTCGCCGGACCCCGGATCCGGCTGCTGGGCAACATGTTCGAAGCGAATCGGCGATCGGTATCGCCGATCGACTGTGACCATGGTAACCGCGATTCCTTACCGTTCCCTTAGATGCGAACCCAGACGTGGTCGACGTCACCGCCGCCTGACACTGTGACTCGAACCTGAACGTCGGTCCAGAAGAACGATCGAATTGCTTTAACTCGCAAGCATTTTGACTGAGACACCTCCCAGCGACCAGCACACCTGAGCGGAATCGGCGATAATGGGTAGACGCTCAACCGCAACCACAACGATGTGAAGGCAGGCACCATGTCCGATCAGTACGTCGCCGCGCAGGACCGCTACGAAGCCATGCCCTACCGCCGGACCGGCCGGAGCGGTCTCAAACTCCCGGCGATCTCGCTCGGCCTCTGGCACAACTTCGGCGACGACGTACCGATCGACAACCAGCGCGCAATTCTGCGACGGGCGTTCGATCTCGGAATCACCCACTTCGATCTTGCCAACAACTACGGACCTCCCTACGGAAGCGCCGAGACGAACTTCGGCAGGATCCTGCGTGAGGATTTCTCTTCGTACCGCGAGGAATTGGTCATCTCGTCCAAGGCCGGCTGGGACATGTGGCCCGGCCCCTACGGATTCGGCGGTTCCCGCAAGTACTTGCTCTCGTCTCTCGATCAGTCGCTCGGCCGACTCGGAGTCGACTATGTCGACATCTTCTACAGCCATCGCCCCGACGCCGAGACTCCGATCGACGAGACCGCAGGCGCCCTGATCAGTGCCGTCCAGCAGGGCAAGGCCCTGTACGCGGGTATCAGTTCGTATTCACCGGAGCGCACCCGTGAAATCGCCGCACTGCTCGCCGCTGCCGGGGTTCCGTTGTTGATCCACCAGCCGAGCTATTCGATGCTGAATCGGTGGATCGAACAGGAACTGCTTTCGGCTGTCGACGATCTCGGAGTGGGCGTCATCGCGTTCTCACCGCTCGCACAAGGCATGCTCACCGACCGCTACCTCAACGGTGTTCCCGAGGATTCTCGTGCCGCCCAAGGTAAGTCACTCGATCCGTCGTGGCTGACCGACTACGCGCTCACCCACATTCGCGCACTCAACGATATCGCCGCAGCCCGCGGCCAGTCGCTGGCCCAGCTTGCACTGAGCTGGGCACTTCGCGATTCGCGGGTCACCTCGGTACTGATCGGTGCGTCCAGCGTCGCGCAGCTCGAAGCCAACGTCGGCGCGCTCGACAATCTCGAATTCAGTGCAGCCGAACTGGCCTCCATCGATCAGCACGCCAAGGACAGCGGCATCAATCTGTGGGCAGAGGCCAGCTCGATCTGAGTGAGAACTTCAGCTAGAGCGCAGGCAACTCCACGCTCACGTGCTCGCCCTCTTCGAATACCGCCGAGGCCGGCCCGACGATCAAGGGATCCGGAGTACCGACTGCCCGGTGATCCTTGTTGGGATAGTCGAAGCTGGCGAGCACGTGACGCATCGCTTCGAGGCGGGCGCGCTTCTTGTCGTTGCTCTTGATCACCGTCCAGGGCGCATCCCCGGTATCGGTGTAGAAGAACATCGCTTCCTTGGCCTGCGTGTAGTCGTCCCATTTGTCGAGCGAAGCCAGGTCAGTCGGTGAGAGCTTCCACTGACGCACCGGGTCCGTTCGACGGGCCGCGAACCGCGCCAACTGCTCTTCGCGGCTGACCGAGAACCACAGCTTGTGCAGATGAATCCCGGAGTTGACGAGCATCCGCTCGAAGTCCGGGGTCTCTCTCATGAACTCGAGATACTGCGTCGGCGTGCAATAACCCATCACTCGTTCGACGCCGGCGCGGTTGTACCAGGACCGGTCCATCATCACGATCTCGCCGCCGCTCGGCAGGTGCGCGACATAGCGTTGGAAATACCACTGCGTTCGCTCGATGTCCGTAGGCTTCTCGAGCGCGACGACGCGGGCACCACGGGGATTGAGATGCTCGGTGAACCTCTTGATCGAGCCGCCCTTACCGGCAGCATCACGACCTTCGAAGATGATGAGCACCTTCTGACCGGTTTCCTTGACCCACAGCTGCAGTTTGAGCAGCTCGATCTGCAGGCGCCGCTTCTTCCGCTCGTACTCGCGGCGAGACATCTTCTTCTCGTAGGGGTAACCCTGCTTCCAGGCATCCGCGAACTCGGAAGGCTCCAGCACGCCGAGCTTGTGCTTGAGACTCGAGAGCTCGTCGATCTCGGCCGCGTAGTCCTCGGTGACGGAAATTCTGGTCGACGGGGTCGGCAGGTCAGGAACCCGACCGTCCACACCGCTGGCGTCGGGGCTCATGAATACGCACTCCCTGTCGTCGAAATGAACGAACGTCCGGAAAGTGAATTTTACGCGCCGAAGCCCGCCGCCGCGGGGCCGAAGCGAATGTTGCTTGGCATCGAGGAGGTAACGACAGGTCCGGCTTCCCAGTCGCCGAACCCCCACGCGGTACCTTGATCGAGGTAACTGAGACGGTCGGTAACCCCGAGAGAAGAGAGTTCTGGCGAGATGCGAGTAGACGGACGGGAGATCCCGGTAACGGGAAGTCTCCTGCCACCACTGCACCGCCGTACAAGCGACATCATGCGGGTCGCTATCGCTGCCGTGCTGCTCGGCGGCGTCATCGCGGGATCTCTGATCACTCGAAGCCAGTGGGACGCCCTCGAAACGTCGGTGTCCAACATCGTCGGCGTTCTGTCGCCGAGCCTGTCAGACACTGTGTATCTGCTCTACGGCATCGCAATTCTGGCGCTACCGTTCGCCATTCTGATCGGACTGATCGTCGGTCGCCGATGGAAGTTGCTGGCCGGATACGCCGCCGCCGGCCTGTGCGCCGGTGTCGCGCTCTCCTTCACCGGAACGGGCCTCGCCGCGCCCAAGTGGCACCTCGACGTCCCGGACAGACTCGACGCCACGTTCCTGTCTCAATTCCTCGACGATCCACGATGGATCGCGATGCTCGCGGCGGTGCTCACCGTCTCGGGGCCGTGGCTTCCGAAAAAGTGGCGACGAGCCTGGTGGACGCTGCTTCTGCTGTTTGCTCCCATTCACCTGATCGTCAGCTCGATCGTTCCCGCCCGCTCGATGCTGGGTCTCGCGGTCGGCTATCTGATCGGCGCTGTGATCGTTCTCGTCGTCGGCACACCAGCCCTCGAAGTACCGCTGGACTCGGCAGTGCGCGTACTCGCGCGGCGTGGTTACCGGGTCACCACTTTCCGCGTCGTGAGCCCTTCCGGAATCGGGCCTCTCGTCATGTCCGCCGCCATCGACAAAGCACCGGACGACGAACCCTTCGACGAATTGATCGTCGAGTTGTACGGACAGAACCAGCGAAGCAGCGGAGCAATTCGACAGACCTTCCGCTGGATCTCGTTCCGGAACCGGGAAACTCCTCCGCCCTACGGGTCGCTTCGTCGTGCCGTCGAACACCGAGCGCTCATGGGTATCGCGTTCGCCGACATCGGTCTGGCCAGCTCCAAAGCCGTCGCCATCTCCGTCCTCGATCGCGGATGGGAAATGTACGCGCGTCCGAGCCCGCGCGGTATCCCCCTGGCCGTCGCCGTCGAGAACCAGGCGGGCGAGGAAGAATCCACCAAACTGATCGACGCGCTGTGGCAAACACTGCATACCGCTCATGTGCACCAGATGGCGCACGGTGACCTGCGCGCTTCCGAGATTCGCGTCGAAGGCGGAACCATCCTCTTCGGCGGATACGCGTACTCCGAATTCGGCGCCACCGAAATTCAGATGCAGTCCGACAACGCCCAGCTTCTTTTCGCCACCGCATCACTGTTCGGCGTCGACGCCGCGGTGGACGCCGCGATTCGCGCGCAAGGCGCAGACACGATTCTCGCGGCGTCGGGCCGATTGACCACTGCTGCATTGCCCAACCGAATTCGGCGGACCGTCGCGGATTCCGCGAAACTGATGACCGAGATCCGAGACGAGGTCGGTGCCAAGAACGGGATCGAGAAGGTCGCTCCCGCACAGGTCACCCGGTTCAGTCGTAATCAACTCATCCAGCTCGTGCTGCTCATCGGTCTGGTCTACGTCGCCTACCCCTTCATCAGCCAGGTCCCGGCATTCATCACCGAACTGAAGACAGCCAACTGGTGGTGGGCGCTGCTCGGCCTCGGCGTCTCCGCACTGACGTACGTCGGCGCAGCGGCGGCGCTGTGGGCCTGTGCGTCGTCGATGGTCAGTTACCGCAACCTCCTGATCATGCAGGTGGCCAACACCTTTGCGGCGACGACAACTCCCGCCGGCGTCGGCGGGCTCGCCCTGAGTGTGCGGTTCCTGCAGAAGGGCGGGCTCGGTACCGTCCGCGCTACGGCCGCTGTCGCGCTTCAACAGACGGTTCAGGTGGTCACCCACGTCGGCCTGCTGATCTTCTTCTCGGTCGTCGCCGGACGCGATACAAATCTCTCGCACTTCATCCCGGGATCCACTGTTCTGTACCTGGCGGGTGGAGTCGCGCTCGGAGTTCTCGGCGCATTCATGTTCATCCCGAAACTCCGTGGGTGGCTGCGCGACGATCTGCGTCCTCAGGTCACCGAAGTGTTGGGTGAGCTGAGCCAGCTCGCGCGAAATCCCACGCGTTTCCTCATCATCGTGGGCGGCAGCGCCGCAACAACTCTGGGTGCCGCTCTGGCGCTGTGGGCGAGCGTCGAAGCATTCGGCGGCGGAACGACGTTCATCACCGTCACCATCGTGACGATGATCGGCGGCACGCTGGCCTCGGCAGCTCCGACACCGGGTGGCGTCGGAGCCGTCGAGGCCGCCCTCATCGGCGGTCTGTCCGCATTCGGACTGCCGGCAAGCATCGCCGTCCCGTCGGTCCTGCTCTACCGAGTACTGACCTGTTGGCTCCCGGTGTTCTGCGGTTGGCCGACGCTGCGATGGCTGCAGAAGAACGACATGGTCTGAGCCGTTCCCCTTTACTGCCGGCGAACGACGTGCGCCTGCAACGCTTCTCCGTCCTCGTCGACCCAGCCTTTGCTCTGCGCGTAATCGACCATCGCGGCGACACCTTCGACGTCCGTGGTGCTCTCGCGTACACGGGCCACCGAGACGAAGGCACTACCACCGCTGACGTATCCGTAATCTCGAACGCGCAACAGCTCGTCCAGTTCGGAATCGGAGATGTCGGTAGTCACCTCGACGTGGAAAGCCTTCAGATTCTCGCCGTCATGAATGCTGACGCGGCCGTCGTCCACCAATACGTACATGGCTCTCCTTCCTAGAGCACTGACGTCGGTGCGTGCGTACCGAATACACGCCGGTGGTAGGTCAGTGGATTCGACTCGCAGTGCTCGACCTCGTCCACCGATCCTGTCACGATCTTGTGATCACCACCGTCCACGACTGCGTCGACGGTGCACACGATCCAGATGGGTACGTCCGGCAGCCTCGGAACACCGAGATGCTCCGCCCACTCGATACCGTCGAACTTCGCACGGCCCTTCCTCGCAAAGGCCACGGCCAGCGGGCTTTGCGAGGTCCCGAGGACGTTGATCGCGAACCTCCGTGTTCCTTCGATCAGGTCGAGAACTTCCGACTGTCGATCCAAGGCCACCGCGGTCATCGGCGGGTCCATCGACAACGACATGAATGCACTGACCGTCGTGCCGTGCGGTCGGTCGCCGTCCATTGCCGTGATGACGGCGACCGGTGAGCATACGTGCGCCATGGCTTCTCGAAAACGCAACGCCCGGTTGCCCTGTGGATCGTTCACGATGTCAGCCCTTGTCTGCCAACTCTTGTGCGTACTTCTTCGTCATGTGGTCGACGGCGTCGAGTTGCGCCTTGGCATGCCCCTCCCGGACGGCCCGCGCGTGAGCTGCCGCATCGAGCGTCGCCTGTGCCTGCCCTTGGAAGTGCGGAAAGACCTCCTGCGCGAACAACTCTGCCGAACGGCAGGTGTCCTGCGGGTTCGCCCAATCGTGGCCCATCTGCAGCATGCAGCCGAAACCACCGGACTGATCCCACAGCCGTTGCACCTGACGCCTGGCCTGCTCCGGCGTGCCGATGACACCGATTCCGGCTTCGTTGATGAAGTCGATCATCTCGCTCAGCCTCGCACCGGAGACCGCCATCTGGGGGAAGGCCGCCACGTGCTGGAAGTAGTCGAACCACTCCTCGATGCCGTATTCCACTTGCTTGCGTGCTTCCGCTTCGGTTTCGGCGATGTGGAAAGGCCCGGCGAGAGACCACCGTCGGCGATCCACCGTCGTGCCGTTGACCTCCGCACGCTCCTCCATGACATTCCAGTGGTGCGCCAAGGCGTCGAAACCGTCGGCGGACAACGTTGCTCCGATAGAGAGCAGCCCCAGACCATGCGTACCCGCCAGGCGAGGTCCGGTCGGGGAAGCCACTGCGGCAACGGTGATTTCGATGCCGTTCTCCGAGTACGGAGCGAGTTGCAGCTTGGCGTCGTACAACTCGTGAGTTCGGGTCTTCGCGGAAACCGTCTCGCCACGAAGGAGGCGTACGACGATGTCGAGGTTCTCCTGCAACAACTCTCGGTGTCCGTCGGGTTCAAACCGATCATCGCCGAATCGGTGGGCAACGAACCGGGACCGACTCCGAAGATAGTGCGCCCTTGAGTCAGGTGGTCCAACTGCATGATTCGATCCGCTGCCCACAACGGATTGTGATACGACAGCGACGTCACACCCGTGCCGAAACGAATCCGCGGTGCGCGCTGCGAGGCTGCAGCGATCATGATTTCCGGCGACGCGATGATCTCGCTTCCGGCAGAGTGATGCTCACCGAACCACGCCTCGTCGTAGCCCAACCGGTCGAGGTGCTCGACCAGTTCGAGATCGCGCTGCCGTGCGGCGGTGGGATTGCGTCCGGGGACGTGGAACGGTGCCATGAAATACCCGAAACGAAGCCTGCTCATGAGTTCTCCTAGTGCTGTGGGCCAACTCCTGGCCGTGCACCGGAAACGCTATCCGCGACGTGACCGTAGTCACAGTGCACGAAAGTGGACAATCTCAGACCCGCTGATCGGCGAGTTTCTGCTCGTAGACCAACTTCACGAACTCGGCACGGTTACGTACGTGCAGAACGGCAAGGATGCGGCTGACGTACTTCTTCACCGTGTCCGGGCTCAGCGACAAGATCACCGCAATTTCGTCGTTGGTATGACCGTCCGCCAACAGCTCCGCGAGATCGATCTGCCTGGGCGTCAGCTTCTCTCGCCATCCCGGCTCGCGTTGACCGGGAAGCGTTTGACACAGCAGCGACAATTGCCTGCCCACAATGCCCAATCCTGCGATGTCGCGCCCTGAAAGATCCTTGCCTTCGGAATCGAAGATCCCCACCAGACCGTGACCACCGTGGGCGAGCTGGAGATGCATCACCGACGCGCTGTGCAGTCGTTTGCGATAGAGAAAATCCCGCAGGTAGGTCGCCGACTGCGAAGGGACGTCGGCCAACTGGGTGTGCGTGATCGCTGGGGAGGACAACAGCGTCGCCCGTGATTGCGCCGTCGCAAAGACGTCGTCGAGGTACCAATGCGCTTGGTACTCGTCGAGAATCGGCGTGATCCGCCCGGTCGTCACCGGATTCGGATCGGCGAACGCTGTCGTAAAGGTAGGACCGGCGAGGAATGTGGTGTTGGGACAGCCGTAGTGATCGTGCAAGGCCACCATGAGCAGGTTCTTGAGCTGGTCGAGCGTTCTCGCCGCCGAGCAATAGTCGAGGATCGCGAAGACACGGTCGTAGTCCGTCGCGGACAGAGCCACGTCACCGCCACCACGCACGTCTACCACCTCACCGGAACTATGATCCAGATCACTCACCGAACAGCATAGGCACTGCGCTCGCGAAACGGACAAGTTCCGCCCCTACCTGCACTGTTGGCGTCCATACCGGATACTGACCCCTATGTCGGAACTCGGAAAAGAACCAGACGAGAAGCAGAAGGCCGTTCTGGAGCGGCACGCCTCGTGGATCGAATTGTTCTTCGACCTCGTCGTGGTTGCCGGCATCGGTCAACTTGCTCACCTGCTCCACGGTTCACCGTCCTGGTCGGATGTCGCGCTCTACGCCTTGCTCTATCTCGCGTTCTGGACCGCGTGGGCGACGTTCACGATGTACGGCAACGTTGCCGGCGACCGCGTCCGAATTCCGAGCATGCTGATCGCCATGTTCGGGCTGGCCGTCATGATGGCGGCAGTGGCCGGCATCCACGACAACCATGCGCTGGCCTTCGCTGTCGCCTACGTAGCCGTACGTCTGCTGGCGAGTCGGGTGTGGCACAACGGTCAGATCGTCGTCGACTGGCCGATCGCCCAGATGTCACTTGGTGTGATTCCGTGGATCGTCTCGTTCTGGTTCGAGGGTGACACCCGCTTCTGGCTCTGGACTGCCGGTGTCACCATCGACCTGCTGATCATGTTCGTCGTCTCCGGCAGCGCGATCATGGAAGACGCGCAGGAAAAGCTCGACCGCATCATCAAGGTCCGCGGGTTCAAGGACGACCGAATGCCCGAACTCGAAGCCCTGCACTCCGATCGGGCCCACCTTGCCGAGCGCTTGGGCCTGTACGTCATCATCGTGCTGGGCGAAGGCGTGATTCTCGTGATTTCTGCGGCCTCGAAGCTCACCTGGGACTCGACGGTGGTCAGCCTCGCCGTCGGATCGTTTGTCCTGCTCTCGGGCATGTGGGCGCTCTCGCTTCTCTACGGCCATGCCGGTGTTCCGCACCTGCAGGCCGAGAAGTTTCCCGCTCGCATCGACATGGCCCTGCACTGTTTCACCACCGGGGCGATCGCAGTTCTGGTCGCGGGCCTCGGGGCGGCCACCGAACACGGCGCAGAACACACACCCACGAACCTGCGGTGGCTGTTGTGCGGAAGCATCGCAGTCTATTTCGGCATCAGTACCGTGGCCGGATTGTTTGCGCGAACGGATCGACGGTGGCTGCTCGGCTGGGCTCTCCCCTGCACCGCCATCCCCATCGTCATGGGCATCGTCGGCACGCATATGAGCGCGACGTGGATCATCTGGGTGCTGGTGGCCACCGTGACCTGGCAGAACGGCTACGAGTACGCGCAGGTGAGGCGTTCGCGTCGCTCTGCTGTGCGCCTTTATTAACCCCCCGCGGTTAATAAAGGCGCACAGCAGGGACCGTCTTTACCCGCACCGCCGGGTCGTAGCGATAGGGCTGCGCCAAGAGGATTCCGGCCAATCGCTTACGCAACCTCGACATCTCGGCCCGGACGGTCACCGTCTTGCGCGGATCGCCGAACAGCTGTGAGGCGAGCTGCGAGGCCGTGAGGCCCTCGGACGTCTGCGTCAGAGCGAGAAGGATCTGCGAATGGCGCGGGCTGAGGTCGATACTCCAACTCCCCATGGCCGAGGAGTACCGCAGTTCCATCGCATTGGGATCTCGTAGGTCCAATTCGACTTCGGCACAAACAGTTCCGGACGCCGGGTTCACCTGAGGACGGATGAGCCAACCACCCGGCAGCGGCTCGCACATGCATAATCCGAGCGACGGGAGCCAATGCTCGCCGCTGCTCATCACTTTCGGCAGCGCGATGCGGTAGATCGGCGCCATCGAATCCACGGCCGCGACCCAGCCACCACGGTCCACGATCACTGTCGGCTGACTCGCGCGAGCCAGTGTCGACGCCGAGATCATCCGAAGCTGATCCAATCCGATTCGATGCTTCTCCCGCAGTGCGGATTCCGCCAGCCTGGCCACACTGTCCACCAGCGCGAGAGTCGACGGGTGGACCGTGTCTGCTGCGCCGGCGACGTTGACGACGGCGATGGCCCGGCGACTACGCGGATCCCGAACCGTCGCTCCGGAGCAGGTCCACGGATGCTGCGAGCGTGAGTAGTGCTCGGCCGAGAACACCTGCACTGCCGAACCTGATGCCAAGGACGTGCCGATCCCGTTGGTACCGACAGCTTCCTCGGTCCACGACGCACCCTCGATCATCCCGAGCCGTTCGGCCCGATCCAGCATTCGACTGGGCCCGTGTCGCCAAAGGATGCGCCCGTGGCGGTCGGCCACCACGATCAGATTCGCGTCGCCTGGGCCGACGAGTGGCGCCAGACCGTGCACCGCCTCGTCGAAGATCTCCGTCATGCCGGCGGCGCGTCTGCCCTCTTCGATCTCGGATTCGCGGCCCGTCTTGGTGATCGAGCACCGCTCAGGATCGAGTCCGAGCGCACGCAGACGCGACCACGAATTCGCGATGACGGAGCGCGGACGTGCAGGCGGCTTGCGCCCGGACATCGTTGCTTCGTACACGGATTCGAGAACACGTGCGTACTGCGCCGGGTCTTCACCACTACCCAAGGCCGGTTCGAGTCGATTCGTTGCGCCGATCACACTCCAGTCCTATGCGACGAGGTCACCGAAAGCGAGCGTTGCACCCGGTTGCAGAGTTGTCCGCGTGCGTGAACGTAGGACGGCGTTCACGCACGCGGACTGTGCTCACGCGTTGAGGGGTCTCCCCAGCGCCGAGAGCACCGACTCGTGCATTGCCTCCGAGAGCGTCGGATGAGCAAACACGACCTCGGCGAGATCCTCGCCGGTGGCTTCGAGGGATCTGGCAATTCCGAACCCCTGAATCTGCTCGGTCACGTCCGGACCTACCATGTGCGCGCCGAGCAGTTCCCCGGTATCGGCGTCGAAAATCGTCTTGACGAAGCCTTCGGCCTCACCGATCGCCAATGCCTTGCCATTCGCCTGCAGATCGAAGTGCCCGACCCGCAACGTGCGACCAGAGTCGGCGCATTGCTTCTCCGTCAGACCGAGACTCGCTACCTGCGGGCGGGCATACGTGCAACCAGGAACGTAGTCACAATCGAGCGGATGAACATCGGGCACGCCGGCAAGCTTTTCGACGCACAGGACGGCTTCGTGACTTGCCTTGTGCGCCAGACACGGAGCGCCCGCGACGTCACCGATGGCGTAGATCCCGAAAGCACTGGTACGGCACCACTCGTCGGTGACGATCGCACCGCGCTCGATCTCGACACCCGCAGCTTCCAACCCGAGATCCTCGACGTTGCCGGTAATTCCGGCCGCCACCAACACCCGGTCCACGGTCAACGCGCGGACGCCGTTGCTCGTCTGCACGCTCACCTCGACGGCGTCGGCGCCGACGGTTACCGCCGACACCGAGGCTCCGGTGTGAATCGTGATGCCCCGCTTCTCGAACTGCTTGCGAACGAAGCCGGAGATCTCCTCGTCCTCGACCGGCATGATGTGCGGTGCCATCTCCACGAGGGTCACCTCGGTTCCGAGATCGCGGTACAGGCTGGCGAATTCGACTCCGATCGCGCCGGACCCGATCACGAGCAGCGACTTCGGCAGTTCATTCGGGACGAGTGCGTCGAAGTAAGTCCACACCCGGTCGGCGTCCGGAGCGACACCGGGAATCGAGCGCGGCCGGGCGCCGGTCGCAATGATCACGTGGTCGGCTCGATACGTCCGACCTTCCACGGATACGACGCCCTTGTCCACCAACTTCGCAGTGCCGGAGAGGACCTCGACGCCGTTCTTCTTCATCAGATAGGCAACACCGCCGGACAACCGCTCCGAAACGCCACGGCTGAACGCCACCAACTTCGAGATGTCGAATTCAACAGACGCCGAACTGAATCCGTATGTGTCGAGTTCGCTCAAGGTATGCGCGACGTCAGCGCCGTGAAGCATCGCCTTGGTGGGGATACAGCCCCAGTTGAGGCAGATACCACCGAGGCGATCACGTTCGACCAGCGCAACGCTCAACCCCAACTGGGCAGCCCGGATCGCCGCAACGTACCCACCCGGGCCGCCGCCGATGACAAGAACGTCGTACTTCTGAGACGTATTGCTTTCCACCACAGCCCCTTACACCAACATCAGCGCGGGAGAAGCAACAAAGCGCTGGAGTTCGCGAAGGAAGGTCGCACCCAACGCTCCGTCGATCACCCTGTGATCGCACGAGAGGGTCACGGTCATCAGTGTCCGAACCGAGACGGTGTCGCCGACCACTACGGCCCGCTTCTCCCCCGCACCAACGGCGAGGATCGCACCCTGGGGCGGATTGATGATCGCGTCGAAAGACTTGATCCCGAACATACCGAGGTTGGACACTGTGAAGGTTCCACCCTGGAATTCTTCGGGACGGAGTTTGCCGGTCTTCGCCTTGGTGGCCAACGCGAGCACCTCACCGGAGATGTCCGCCAACGACTTGGTGTTCGCACTGCGCACGATGGGCGTGATCAAACCAGTCGGAAGTGCAACTGCCACCGAGACATCCGCCGACGCGAATCGAAGAACCGATTCGTTCGCGGCATCGAACTGGACGTTCATGTCCGGCACCTTCATCAGCGCGGCGGCGCAGGCTTTCACGATGAAGTCGTTGACCGACAACTTGACCGCCGGGACGGTCGAATTGATCTCCTTGCGCAGAGCGAGGAGCGCATCGAGCTCGAGATCCGCCGAGAGCCGGAAATGGGGAGCCTGCTGCTTGGACGCCTGCAACCGACCGGCGATTGCCGATCGCATGGGTGTGAAAGGAACTGTGTCGTAATCGGGTTCGACGGCGACGGCTCCCGTCTTCGCCGCCGCATCAGGTAGGAGCTGCGCGGAACGGGCGGCGTCGTGCACGTCGGCGACGCAGACGCGCCCCCTCGAGCCCGTCGGACGACAGTCGTGCAAATTGACGCCCATCGATTGCGCAGTTCTGCGTGCGACCGGGGTGGCCGGTACGGCGCTGTCATCGATAGTCGATCGCAGCGGAAGTCCGGATCTCGTGGCCGTCGCCGCGGGCGCAACAGTGCCACCGGCGTCACGAATCGCGTCGTCGATGTCTCGGACACTGATCCGTCCGAGTGGACCCGTACCCACCACGGCGGCGAGATCGATTCCGAGTGCTTCGGAACGTCGGAGTGCGCGAGGACTGGCAAACACGTCACTCTGAGTCGTGCCCTGCAGAACGCTCGGTACGACGGTGGAGCCGGTTGGTGCAGGTTTCGGTGCAACAACCGCCTTCGCAGCCGGCGTCGGCAGAGGTGTCGCGGGAGCCGCCGGCGCGGCAGCTGGTGACGGTGACGGCTCTTCCGGCGGCGCGGTTGCGCCGCGGGCGGCGAGGAACTGCTCGATCTCCGCATCCGTCGTGGACGCGTCGGCGGACACACCGATCACGGCACCGACGGGCAGAGTCTGCCCCGGTGTGCCGACGATCTTGCGGAGAACACCGTCGAACGGCGCCTCCAGCTCGTTGGTGATCTTGCTGGTCTCGATCTCACAGATCAATTGGCCCTTGGTGAACGAGTCGCCTTCCCCGATGAGCCAGGCGTTGACCAACCCCTCTTCCATGGAGAGCCCCCACTTGGGAATGTCGATAGCTTTGATATCCGCCATGATCAGGCTCTCACCAGCTTGCGAACCGACTCTTCGATGCGCGCCGCGTCGGGCAGCCAAGCAGTTTCGAGGGTCGGCGAGAACGGAACCGGCGTGTGCGGCGGCGTGATCAGTTCGATCGGCGCTTTCAGGTAGTTGAAACCCTTGGTGGCGATCAACGCGGCCACGTCGTGCCCGAAGCCGCAGCGGGCGGCGGATTCGTCGACGATCACGACCCGTCCGGTCGACGCGACGGATTCGAGGATGCCATCCTCGTCCAATGGGGAGACGGTACGAGGATCGACGACCTCCACCGAAATACCCTCTGCTGCCAGCTTGTCCGCTACGTCGTTGGCGCGGTTCACCATCGCGGACAAAGCGATGATCGTGACGTCGTCGCCCTGCCTGGTGTAGTTGGCGACGCCGAACGGAATCGCGTAGGGCTCGTCCGGCACCTCGTCCTTGAGGTCGTAGAGAACCTTGTGCTCACAGAAGACGACGGGATCGTCGTCTCGGATAGCTTGGATGAGAAGCCCTTTGGCGTCGTACGCGTTGGACGGAGCGACCACCTTCAGACCAGGCACCGCCGCGAACACGTTGTACGGGGACTGAGAATGCTGTGCAGCGGCGGAGAATCCCGCGCCGATCATGCCTCGCACCACCAGCGGAGTTCTGGCCTTGCCACCGAACATGTAGCGGAACTTGGCAGCCTGGTTGTAGAGCGCGTCGTAGGAAACTCCGAAGAAGTCCATGAACATCAACTCGGCGACCGGTCGAAGTCCGGTCAGTGCTGCTCCGGCAGCCATTCCGATGATCGCGGATTCGGTGATCGGGGTGTCGATCACACGCTCCGATCCGAACTCCGTCCACAGGCCCTTGGTGACACCGAGGACACCGCCGAACGCCTCGATCTTCTTCGTCTCCAGATCGGGATTGGTACCGGCATGCCCGCCGCGTACGTCCTCACCGATGAGGACGACGCTCGGATCTCGTTGCATCTCTTGGGCGATGGCCTCTTTGACGGCCTCGCGGTAAGTCTTCTTCGACACGTTCTTGGTTTCCACGCTTGTCATCTCGGGCTCCTCAGTACGACACGTAGACATCGGTCAGCAGATTCTCGACGGGTGGATACGCCGCGGCGCGCGCCTTCGCTACCGCCTCGTCCACCAACACTCGCGACTGCTCGTCCACCGCGTCCAGATCAGCGAAGCTGACCTTCTTCGCGTCGACACTGCTACGGAAGTTCTTGAGCGGATCTTTGGTTTCCCGCAGTTGCGCAACCTGTTCCGCCGTGCGGTACAGCTGCGCGTCGCCCTCGAAGTGGCCGTGCCAACGGAATGCCGCCGCCTCGATCGTGGTGGGTCCACCGCCGGTCCTGGCACGCTCGGATGCTTCCGCCATTGCGTCGTAGACCGCGAAGAAGTCGGTGCCGTCCACCTTGACGGCAGGCATGCCGAAGGATGCGGCGCGCGCGGCGATGTCGGGTGCACCGACGGCGTAGTCGGTTCCGGTGGCTTCCCCGAATCCGTTGTTCTCGATCACGAAGACGATCGGAAGATCCAGCACCACAGCCATGTTCATCGCCTCGAAGACGGTTCCCTGGTTGGATCCACCGTCACCCGTGAACGAGGCTGCGATGACACCGTTTCCGAGCGTCTTACCACTCAGTGCTGCACCGATCGCCAACGACGGTGCGCCGCCGACAATCGCGTTGGCGCCGAGCATTCCCACGGACAGGTCGGCGATGTGCATCGAACCACCCTTGCCGCGACACAGGCCGTCGTCCTTACCGAAGATCTCCGCCATCATTCCGTTGAGGTCACAGCCCTTGGCAATGCAGTGCCCGTGACCGCGGTGTGTGGATCCGATGTAGTCGGCGTCGCTGAGGTTCTCGCACACTCCGACGGCGATGGCTTCCTGGCCCGAGTAGAGGTGAATGAAGCCGGGGATGTCGCCGGTTGCATTCTCTTCGTGCAAGCGATCCTCGAAGGCACGGATACGTGACATCTTCTCGTACGCCTTCAGCAATGCTTCCCGGCCCAGCCCTGAATGAGGCTTGGCCCCCGTCTTTTTCGATCCTGGCGTTGTCGGCTTCTGCGCCGTCCGTTGAACCACCGTCACACTCCTCGTTCTCGATCACTCGTCGCCATGCAGTGTCGTGTAGGTCACGGACGAAGAGAAAGAGTTGCGTACGGTTGCCGGGAGTTGCGAAGGGTTGCAGTTGTTGACTTTCGAGCGTTGATTCAGGCGCCGCTCAGGCTGCCGCGTCTGATCTTGGACAGCGCGCGGTGTTGGACGAGTTCGACGGCGCTCGTTGTTGTTCTCAGTGACAGCGCCGTCTCGCGCACGTCGAAACCGACGACGATGCGAGCTACCAAAACGTTGCGTTCGACGGCCGACAGATCACCGAAAGGCAGAGTGAGTCGACTCGATGCTGGTAGCGAATCGATTTCGCGACTGATCGCGTCGTACAGGTGCGCGAGGAACGCTTCTCCGGCGCGTCTTCGTCGCCGGATGTCGGACAGGACGGATCTGCAGATACCGACGGCAATACGGTCAGCGTCGAGCGGTCGCAGTTCGGCACGACAGCGCCGCGTCACCAGAGGCACGATGCGTTGAAGGAGTTCTGCAATCGCGTCACGATCCCCTCGGGACGCATCGTCGGCAACACTGTCGATCGAACGTCCACCTGCCCTGCTTGTCATTGCGATCTCCCCCTGGTTCGGCCCTTGGTCGAATTCCTTACTGCTGCTCAGGTTTTGAACTCGTCAGGGGCGTATCGGCTCGGGGCAGATCCCGGTTTGTTCCCCGATGATGTTGATCTCGGCGTTGGAACGAGGGTCGGCGCCGTAGTTGATCTGGTCGGTGCACTTCTCTGAGGGCTCGACGGCATCGGGTGGGAGCGGTGCCGGACACGAACCCATCCGCTCTCCGATGCTGTTGATCTCCGCATTCGAACGAGGATCACCCGCATAGTTGATCTGATCGGTGCACCTGGTCGACTCGGTAGGCGGACCAGGGGCCGCAGGGGCAACCGCGCTGGTCGAGACCGGGGTCCAGGCCGGCGCTGCTCCGCCCGCCGGGGCTCCGGGAGTGGATGTGTCCGCACCGCCGCCCGCCGAGCTCGAGCTTTCGACTGTTTCCGACGCGGTCGCTGGGGTCAGCGGCGGTGCGGTCGTCGACGCCGCGACCACCGACGTAGTCGTCGATTCGAGTCCTGGCGCGCTGGTGTCGTCACTCGAACACCCGGTCATCGCGCACACCACTCCGATCGTCAGTACGGTGAGCAGCACTCGCCGACGCCGAGTCTTGTTGGTCAGCAATACTTCAGGCATTTGCTCTCACACTCCTCGATACGCGGATCAGATCGCTGCGCCCAAGCGGTGAACACCGACGTGACTCACTCTAGGAGCCCGATTCCATCGGTTTCGTAACAGAATTCCGTCGGTCACGTACCAACTCTCGACGGTCCTGACATTTGTACGATTACGTAACGGTGGGTGGCGAAACCCCGATATCGGGATCACCTGTGATCGTATGAAAGTACACATGCCGATGAGACAGTTCGCACCGGCCGGGGAGGGGAAAGCGTTGTATCGGAATGACATCTGCAGCGGTCTATCAGACCGCCCTCGCAGGCTGTTCGGTACAGCGCTCGCGGCAGCAACCCTCGGAGCTTCCGTGATCACCGGGTGCGCGTCCACCCAGGGCGTTGTGATCGAAGGCGATGTCGCTTCCACCGGGTTGCCCGTCACGCAACCCGCAGACCTGGCCAGACGGGTTGCCGAAAACTCGAGGTTGGGGCGGGCGCTCCTCGACGATCCCGGGGTGTCAGAGGGAGTGAAGACAGAACTCCGGTCATGCCCGGACTGGTATCCGATCTCGGTCGGGTCCATCCTTCTCGATCCAGGCGCACCTCGTATCGTGCCGGAAACTGAACTCGTCGTCATGAATGTGTATCCGTGCCAACCGGCCCACCAGCCCGGGACCGGAGTGTCGATTTCGGTCAACCTCGCCGGCTACGTCTACCGCAGCGGCAAGGCCGGTTCGAGTGAAGACGATCCCGAACTGGGTGAGCGCCTGTTCTCCGTCGAAGAGCGCGGAAAGTTCATCGTCAGCGGTCAGCGCGCCGCGAGTTTGTCAGTCCTGGAAACGGATCCGCGACCTCCGGAGTTCGAATGTTGCCCGCGTCCGCCGCTGCGAACCGAGTTCCACTGGGATGGAATGGAGTTCATCCGTGATTGATCGCCGTCGCCGCGCGATGCTCGCCGAGCTCTGCCTGCCGGTCGCGTTTGCTCTCAGCTCCTGTTCCGCCGAATCTGAATCCGGACCGGCTCCGAATATCGCAGCAGCACTGGACCCTTCGGATCTCTCGCAGGGTTTGAGCATCGATCCTGTGGCCCTCATCAGAGCAGACCCAGAGGTGTCCGATGCGGTCAAGGGCAGTCTCCGGCTGTGCGGTGACGCGAACTTCCCCTACGAAATCCGGTACTCCCCTGTGACGGGCGCCGTTTGGCAAGATGCCGTCGTCAATGTCTTCACCTGCGAGTCTCTTGGTGTCTGGGGACGCCCCACACCGCCAGTCGCTTTCACAATCGCCGGTTTCGTCTATCAGATCGACGAGACCGGCGCGCGCAAAGTGTTCGACGTGCAAGATCCAGGACGCTACGTCGTCGGCTCCCCCGGAGGTTTGTCGGTCATGGTCGACCTGTGCAAAGACCCTGGCATTCCGGACTTCTGTCAATCGTCGACTGCGTACAGGTGGACCGGTGAAGGGTTTGAGAGTGTTCCGTTCCCATGAAAGCGAATGCCGATGAGTGATCCGTTGATTTTGCTGGTCGAAGACGACGCCGTCATTCGCGAAGCCACACAATTGAACCTCGAACGCAACGGTTTTCGAGTGATCACCGCACCAGGTGGGTTGACCGGAATGGAATTGGCCGTCGGCGCCAAGCCGGACATCGCCGTCCTGGACGTGATGCTTCCCGACCTCAACGGAATCAGCCTGTGCCGTCGTATTCGTGAGGAACTCTCGGTGCCGGTCATCATGCTGTCCGCCCGCGACGACCCGGTCGACATAGTTCTCGGATTGGAAGCCGGTGCCGACGACTACGTCACCAAGCCGTTCGACAGCGGTGTCCTGGTGGCACGTATCCGAAGTGTGCTCCGCCGGGTCGAATCCCATTCCGGTACGGAGAAAGACATCGTGACTCTCGGCGATCTGGAGATCGATCGCGAGTTGGTCTCGGTCACTCGCTCTGGCGCCGAAGTGGCACTCACTCCCACCGAGATGAAGCTGCTCCTGGTCATGGTGAGCGTGCCGCGCAAAGTCTGGTCGCGCTCCGAACTGCTCTCGGACGTCTGGGATTACGACTGGGGCGGCGATACCCGCATCGTCGACGTTCACGTTCAGCGACTGCGCACGAAGATCGGCTCCGAACAGATCCGGACCGTCCGAGGGTTCGGATACACGATGGACAACCATCGGTGAGATCGCGGGATCTCGCAGCCAAGCTCCCCTCCACCGGCAGGCGGTTGTCGTTTCAGTGGAAGATCGCGGCAGCCATCACATTCGTGATCGCCGTTGCCTCGATCACCCTCAGTACCGTGATGCATCAAACCTTTTCACACAACCAGGAGGATGCAGCGCGGGCTGCAGCTGATCGCAATCTCCAACTGGTGCTGCAGGACGAAACAGGGAGCATGCGTGCATTGTTCCGCGCCACCACGGATGGCCTGGACGTTCCGGAAGAGTTACGCGAGGCCGTCGCCGGCGGCAAACGCGCCACCTACCTCGTCAACAGTGGAGACCAACCATTCGTCTGGGCAGCTGCCGACGTGAACACTCAGGTGGTGGCGATTCGCGTCCCGTACACCGCGCAGCGGGAATCGATCGCCAGCGTCGATCGGACCCTTCGCAATGCCACCGTCGCTGTGATCGCAGCGGGTGCCGTCCTGGGTGTGCTGCTTGGGCTCGCGATGTCGTATCGTTTGCGCTCGGCCGCCCGTGCGGCACGCAAAGTGTCTACCGGAGCGGACATCCGCGTCCGCTCGGTCACCTGGTCACTCTTCGACGACGAGATCACCGAACTGGCGGATGCTGTCGACGCGATGTCCGATGCGCTGCGCGGACAACTCGACGCCGAAAAGCGCGTGACAGCCAACATCGCGCACGATCTCAGGACGCCCATCTCCGGACTGGTCGGCGCCGCGGAGCTTCTGCCGCCCGGCAGGCCAACCGAATTGGTGCGCGACGGCGTCCATAAACTCAGGAGACTCGCCGAGGACGTCATCGAGGTGGCCCGCCTCGACACCACCTCCGAGCAGGCAGACATCCAATCGGTGGAACTGGCACCGGTGGTGCGCCACGCGATTTCCACCACCGGTGTCGAGTGTGAAATGAGTGTTCACGACGCCCCCGCGTCGTACACCGACGCACGCAGACTCGAACGGATCATCGCCAACCTGATCTTGAATGCTCGCAATCACGGAAAGTCGCCGATTAATGTCGACGTCGACCACTCCCGCATCACCGTGAGGGATAGGGGCAGCGGATTCACTGAAGAGTGGCTTCGCCAGGGGCCGCGGAGATTTCAGACCGATTGCGTCGAACGCGGCCCGAACTCGGGCCTGGGCCTCGGCTTGACGATCGTAGTGGGGCAAGCGGCGGTCATCGGCGCTCGTATCGACTTCGCGAACCATCCGAACGGGGGCGCGGTGGTGACGATCGACCTCCCCGAATGCTCGTCGGACGAGTTCGATTGACACCGGGGCAGTTCGGTCGATCGGCCGGGACACAGTGCCCCGGCCGATCATTGGTGCTTCAGGCTCAAACCTGTCCGACAGTAACTCCGGTGCGAACGTCCGGTGCACCGAGGCGCGCCGCATCAGCCGTCAGGTCATCGGGCTGCTCCTGAGATTCCCGCTCGGCTGCAACGCGCAACCGGTAGTGCTCGATCTCCTCGGCAATGTGCTCGGGAGTCCAACCGAGCACCGGCGCAACCAGTTCCGCCACTTCGGCAGCTGCCGCATCGCCGCGATCGGTAACCTCGATGGAGATGCGAGTACGACGGGTCAGAATGTCGTCGAGATGCTGCGCACCCTCGTGGCTCGCAGCGTAATGGATCTCTGCCTTGAGATACTCGGGAGCGGAGTCCAACGGCTGCCCCAGTTCCGTTCGCGTCTCGACGAGTTCGAACAACTCGTCGGCCAGAGTGCCGTACCGACCCAGTAGGTGCTCGATGGTCGAAACGTGCAGTCCCGTGCGCTCAGCGGTGAGATGCCGATTGTTGTGCGCGGCGAAGTAGCCGTCGGCACCCACCAGTTGGATACGCTCGGTGCAGGACTTCGGCACCTTCTGTTCCAATCCGTGCACCGCGGAATCGACAGCGTCCTTGGCCATCACGCGGTAAGTGGTGTACTTCCCACCGGCGACTACCGTCAAACCTCGGACCGGACTCGACACCGCGTGCTCACGCGAGAGAGTGCTGGTCGAATCCGATTCGCCGAACAGCAACGGACGCAACCCCGCGTACACACCGACGACGTCCTCGTGCGTCAACTCGTCCTGAAGGAGCTTGTTGACATGTCCGAGGATGTAGTCGATATCGCTTCGGCTCGCTGCTGGATGCGCGAGGTCGAGGTTCCAATCGGTGTCCGTCGTACCGATGATCCAGTGGCTGCCCCACGGGATCACGAACAGCAGGCTCTTCTCGGTCCGCGTGATGATCCCGGTCGAAGAGTTGATCCGGTTTCGCGGGACAACCAGGTGCACGCCCTTGGAGGCACGAACCTGGAACTGTCCTCGCCCACCGACCATTTCCTGAATCTCGTCAGTCCACACGCCGGCCGCGTTGATGACCTGGCGAGCACGGATCTCGAACGCGCGACCTGTTTCCAGATCCACGGCCTTCACACCGACGACGCGGTCCTCCTCACGGAGAAAGCCGATTACGCGGGTGCTGTTGACGCACAGCGCACCGTACTCGGCCGCCGTGCGCGCCAGCATCATCGTGTGGCGGGCATCATCTACCTGACCCTCGTAGAACTTGACCGAACCCCGGATAGCAGAACGCTTTCCGGAAGGGAACGATTCGAGAGTCTTCTTCTTGCCCACATGCTTGTGGTGTGAAGGAACCCCGCGGCCTGCGCCCATCACGTCGTAGACGCCGATGCCCAGACCGACGTACGGCCGGTCGATCAGCTTCTCGAGCGGGTAGATGAACGGCACCGGCTTCGCGAGATGCGGGCACAGCGAGTTCAGAACCAGCGACCGCTCACGCAGCGCCTCGAACACGAGCGCAAAATTGAACTGCTCGAGGTAACGCAGTCCGCCGTGGAACAACTTGCTGGACCTGCTCGAGGTTCCGGATGCGAAGTCGCGAGCCTCCACCAAGCCCACCTTCAGACCGCGGGTTGCGGCGTCGAGCGCGCTACCCGCACCGACCACGCCACCGCCGATGACCAGGACGTCGAGTTCGGTTTCTTCCAACTTCTTCAGCGACTCCGCCCGCGAGGACGGACTCAATGCTTGTGCTGTACTCATGAAAACTGTTCCTTCACTTGAAAATAGGTAGAAATGCGGGCGCCGCGATCAGTCTGCGTCGACCCAGTCGAGTGTCCGAGTGACGGCCTTCTGCCAGCCTGCGTACAGCCGGTCACGCTCCGCCGAATCCATCGACGGCGTCCAGCTCTTGTCCTTCGCCCAGTTGCTGCGAATGTCGTCCTCGCTCTCCCAGTACCCGACCGCGAGACCAGCGGCGTATGCGGCGCCCAAAGCCGTGGTCTCTGCCACGACCGGGCGGATCACCTCGACGTCGAGCAGATCGGCCTGGAATTGCATGAGGAGTTCGTTCGCGACCATTCCGCCGTCGACCTTGAGCACCTTCAAGTCGACACCCGAGTCGAGGTTCATCGCCTCGATCACCTCACGGCTCTGGTACGCAGTCGCTTCGAGCACCGCCCGGGCAAGGTGCCCCTTGTTCACGAACCGGGTCAGACCGACGATCGCGCCGCGTGCATCCGCGCGCCAATGCGGTGCAAACAGACCCGAGAACGCGGGCACGAAGTACGCGCCACCGTTGTCCTCCACAGAGCGAGCGTTCACCTCGATGTCGGCCGCATTGTCGATCATGCCGAGGTTGTCCCGAAGCCACTGCACCAGCGAACCCGTCACGGCGATCGATCCTTCCAGCGCATAGACAGTGGGCTGCTCGCCGATCTTGTAACAGACCGTCGTCAGCAATCCGTTCTTGCTCATCACCTTTTCGGTTCCGGTGTTGAGGAGCACGAAGTTTCCGGTTCCGTAGGTGTTCTTCGCTTCTCCGGGCGAGAGGCAGGCCTGGCCGAAGGTTGCAGCCTGCTGATCACCGAGGATTCCGGCGATCGGCACGCCGGACAGGGTGCCACGTTCACGGACGAATCCGAAGACCTCGGACGAGCTGCGGATCTCGGGAAGCATGGACTCCGGAATTCCCATGTCGGCACAGATCGCCGAATCCCAAGCGAGAGTGTCGAGATCCATCAGCAGGGTGCGCGAGGCGTTGGTCGGATCGGTGGCGTGCACTCCGCCTTGGACGCCGCCGGTCATGTTCCACAACACCCAGGTGTCCATCGTGCCGAAGCACAACTCGCCGGCTTCGGCCTTGTCGCGAGCGCCCTCGACGTTGTCGAGAATCCACTTGACCTTGGGGCCCGAGAAGTACGTTGCCAACGGCAGTCCGGTGACTTCGGTGTACTTCTTGGGGCCGTCTTCGCCTGCGAGCGCCGTGCAGATCCGATCAGTGCGTGTGTCCTGCCAGACGATCGCGTTGTAGACGGGCTTTCCGGTTGCTCGTTCCCAGACCACTGCCGTCTCACGCTGATTGGTGATTCCGACCGATGCGATGTCGGCTGCGGTCAAGTCTGCATTGGCCAGGGCGCCCGCCGTGACGTTGCGGACGTTGTCCCAGATCTCGATCGGATCGTGCTCGACCCAACCCGCCTGCGGGAAGATCTGCGAGTGCTCATGCTGTTCGACGGCAACCACGTGCCCACTGTGATCGAAGATCATGCAACGAGTGGAGGTGGTTCCCTGGTCTATCGCGGCTACGAACTGCGCCATCGTGCTACCCCTTTGGTGTCGAAGAAAGTGCGAAAGATTTACTGTCAGAGATGATGATTCGCCGTCACGCCGGAATTGTGGCCGGCTCCTCGGCCGCCTTCTCCACCGTTTCGTCAGGCAGGAATCGTCCAACCAGCTTGTCGTAGAGGAACACCCCGATCGGAGCGCCGATCAGCGGCCCCACGATGGGCACCCAGAAATACAAACTTCCGTACTGATCCCGCCAAGCACTGCCGTAGCCAGTGAGGTACGACGCCAGTCGCGGGCCGAAGTCACGGGCCGGATTGATGGCGTAACCCGCGTTGGTAGCCCAGGCGAATCCGATTCCCACCACGATCAATCCGACGACGAAGGGCGCCAGATTCGCGAGCGGCGGAGTGCCGCGGGAATCCGTCACGGCAACGATGAGAAACAGCAGAATGGCTGTACCGATGATCTGATCGATCAGTGCCGAGCCGAGACTGACCGGAAGCGTTCCGTTTCCGGGCATGGTCGAGAAGATCGTCTGAGTGGCCGTGGTGTGTCCGGGATCGATGGCGTTGAGCATGTCGTTGTAATTCCATCGAACGATCAACGCCGCCACGAAGGCTCCCGCAGTCTGCGCCAGCGTGTACGGCAGCACCTTGCGCCAGGAGAAGTCCCGGAAGATCGCGAAGGCGAACGTGACCGCAGGGTTGAGATGAGCACCCGTCGCCCGGCCTGCGACATAGATGCCGAACATCACGCCGAGTCCCCAGGCCCACGCAATGCTGTCGTGTCCACCGAGACCCCCTGCGCTCCCGCCGGACACCACCTGCGCCACCACTCCGACGCCGAACAAGATCAAGATCATCGTTCCCGCGAACTCGGCCGCCAATTCACCGAGAAGCCCCAATCGCTTGGCTTTCTCCATCCCCACCCTCACTTCGTTGTGATGCATGTCATAGTTTGCTCTGCTGTACTCGTAGCGTAAGGCCCTTTGCACATTCACGCATAGCTCGTGCACATATGTGCAAATTGCCGATTTGCGCACCGTAACGCGGGTAACAGACACACTTCAGGGACTTTGCGTGATCGAACGGTTCAGCCTGGTCCGACTCGGATAAGATTCGGTTCAGTGCTCTTGCACGTACGTGCAGACAGGACGAAACCATGGAAACTCCCACTTCCGACGCCCCAACGTCCGACCCGGCGGACCCGCGTATCGCCGACGCCGTTCAGGCCGCTCGCCTCTACTACTTCCAAGATCAGACGATGGCTGCCATCGGACGCGACATGGGAGTCTCCAGATCCACCGTCTCCAGGCTGATCACTTACGCACGCACTTCGGGACTCGTCGAGATCAAGATCAGCACGCCGCACGGCCAGGCGCCTCGCATCGAACGCGAGTTCTCGGAACGGTACGGAGTACGCGCACACGTAGTGACCGTGCCGGAACTGGTGGGGGACCTCGAGCGACTCGAGAAGGTCGCCACTTTCGCGGGACGCCTGTTGGCCTCGTTCTTCGACAGCGACATGGTGATGGGAATCGCCTGGGGAACAACTCTCAGTGAAGTCAGCAAGCACCTCGCCCCCAAACGCACGTACAACTCCTACGTCGTGCAACTCAATGGTGCTGCCAATACCCGCACCACGGGAATCTCCTACGCCAGCGACATCATCAGAACCATCGCCGACGCCTACGGCGCTCTGCCACAAGGATTTCCGGTACCTGCATTCTTCGACTACCCGGAAACCCGGGAACAGTTGTGGCGCGAACGCAGCATCAAGCGAGTGCTGGACATGCAGAAACGAATGGACCTGGCAGTCTTCAGCATCGGCGTCCCGGGCGGCAACGTACCCAGTCACGTCTATACCGCCGGATACCTCGAACCAGATGAAGCAGAAGCACTTCGACGCGACGGAGTGGTCGGGGACATCGCAACCGTGTTCTTCCGGTCCGACGGGAGCTATCGCGGCATAGAACTCAACGAGCGCGCGAGCGGGCCGCGGCTCGACCTTTTCGAGAAGGTCGCCAGACGCGTGTGCATCGTCGCAGGGACAGCAAAACTGCCCGCCCTGGAGGGAGCACTACGGGGCGGGCTGATCACCGACCTGATCATCGACGACGTCAGTGCCACCGCGCTGGTGTCCTGACCGCTGCACCAACTTCTCGATTCCGTCGAGCAGAAGGCCCAGCGAGAAACTGAAATCGAAAGCATCATCGCCGGCGGCCTCGCCCTCCGGACTGCCGTCCTCGAAGCCGCCCTCCTCGATTGCAGCACTGAGGTAGGGAAAGTCCTCGCGGTTGATGACTCGCGCGATGAGGGCGCCGTAAGCCACGTCGTCGTCAGCCGACTGCGCCGACCGCGAAGCCAGGTCAGCCGAGAAGCGGGCGCGGCCGATCACGAACAACGACACGTTGGTCACCACCTGGAACTTCGACGCGGCACTCAGAGCGACGCCGTCGAGTGCGCTCAGCCCCGCGTCGAGCCACGCCATGTTGTTCGGTCCGGTCGGCGGAGCGGTGATGGGCAGCTTGAGCCACCAGGGCCGACTCAGCATCGTGGCGTACTCCTGGTTTGCCCACGCCTCGAGCTTGACGCGCCAGGTCACGTCGTCGGGAATTATCGGCGGCGGCCCGATCACTCGATCCGAAATCAGTTCGATCAGTTCGTCTTTGCTTGCCACGTAGCGATAGAGCGACATCGTCGTGAACCCGAGCGCTTTGGCCACCCGGCCCATCGACAGTGCCGTCACACCTTCTGCGTCGGCAAGCTCGATCGCGGTGTCGAGAATGTGCTCGAGACTGAGCCCCTTCTTGGGACCCCGCGTTCCGGGCTGATCGAGTCCCCAGGCCAGTTCGACCGCCCTCGGTAGCGCGCCGCCATCCATACAGCTCCCACTCTTCGCTCTTGCCATCATCCTAGAACTGTGTACGCTATAAACACGAGTTTATGCCATACACAGTTACCCCGGAGGTTTCGATGTCAGGAACGATCCCCGCAATCTCGGTCCGCGGACTCCGCAAGCGCTACGGCGATCAACAGGTTCTGGACGGACTCGACCTGTCGGTGCCAGCCGGATCGGTGTACGCCCTCCTCGGCGCGAACGGCGCCGGAAAGACCACAGCGGTAAGAATTCTCACCACCCTCATTCCCTTCGACGCCGGCGAGGTCACCGTGGCGGGTCACTCACTCCCCGACGATCCCCAGAACGTTCGCCGACGCATCAGCGTCACCGGGCAATATGCTGCCGTCGACACGCTGTTGACCGGCTCCGAGAACCTGACTCTCCTGGGCGAGCTGAATCACCTGGGCCGGAAGAACTCTCGAAAACGTACCGACGAACTGCTCGACCAGTTCGACCTGACGGACTTCGGCGACAAACGAGCGGGCGACTACTCGGGCGGCATGCTCAGACGGCTCGACATCGCGATGAGCCTGGTCGCGAACCCGGACGTCGTCTTCCTCGACGAACCCACCACCGGCTTGGACCCGAGAAGCCGTCACGAAATGTGGTCGATAGTTCGCGGTCTCACGGCGTCGGGTGTCACGATCTTCCTCACCACCCAATACCTCGACGAGGCAGACGAATTGGCCGATACCGTCGGCGTGCTCAGTGGCGGCCGTCTGGTCGCCGAGGGAACACCGGACGAACTCAAGCGACTTGTTCCCGGCGGCCACGTCGCACTGCAATTCGAGAACCTGGCCCAACTCGATCTCGCCGCGGCGTCACTGCCGCAGGCGCACTCGAATGCCGAGACATTGACCCTGCACATCCCTTCCGACGGAGCCGTTCCGTCGATCAAAGCCATCCTCGACTCTATCGACGACCCGTCGATCACCGTCGAGAAGTTCTCCGTTCACACCCCGGATCTGGACGACGTGTTCTTCGCGCTCACCGGATCCGGCCAACCCGAGATTGCGAGCGTTCGATGACGTCCACCATTGCAGTCGATTCCGCGGTGATGCTTCGCCGTAATCTCAAACACGTTCTGCGTAGCCCTGATTCGATGATCACCGCGATAGCGCTGCCGGTCATGCTCATGCTGCTGTTCGTCTACGTCTTCGGTGGTGCCATCAACACCGGTACCGCGTACATCGACTACGTCGTGCCCGGAATAATCCTTCTGTGCGCCGGTTTCGGCGCCTCGACCACCGCCGTCAGCGTCTCGAGCGACATGAAGGACGGGATCATCGACCGTTTCCGGACGCTCGCGATCTCACCGTCATCGGTCCTGACCGGGCATGTGCTCGCCAGCGTCGTCCGCAATGTTCTGACGACGGCGATCGTGGTTCTCGTCGCGCTGATCATGGGGTTTCGTCCGACCAGTGATCCGCTACGGTGGCTCGGCGTCGCCGCGGTGATCGTCGCCTTCGTGTTCGCGATGTCGTACCTGTCGACGGCACTGGGGCTCCTGGCCCGGAACCCCGAGGCGGCAAGTGGTTTCACCTTCGCCATCATGTTCCTGCCCTACGTCAGCACTGCCTTCGTCCCGGCCGAGACCATGCCGTCGTGGCTGCAGGGGTTCGCTCGCCACCAGCCGGTGACTCCCATCATCGAGACGGTGCGTGGACTCTTGATGGGCACCCCGATCGGAAACAGCGCCGTCATCGCGCTCGCCTGGTGCCTGGGCATCGCCGCCGTGGGATTTGTATGGTCGAACTGGCTCTACCGGCGAAAGACAGCACGCTGACCACACAAGAAAGCCCCACACCTGACGGTGCGGGGCCCTCGTGCTGTGCGCCTTTATTAACCGCGGGGGGTTAATAAAGGCGCACAGTAAATTACTTGGCGTCCAGCAGATCGATCACGAAGACCAAGGTCTTGCCGGAAAGCTGGTGCCCTGCACCGGCGGGGCCGTATGCCAGCTCCGGCGGAATGGTGAGCTGACGACGTCCGCCGACCTTCATGCCCGGGATGCCGTCCTGCCAGCCCTTGATCAGGCCACGAAGCGGGAACTGAATGGACTCGCCACGGCTCCAGGAAGAGTCGAACTCTTCGCCGGACTCGAACTCGACACCGACGTAGTGAACGTCGACGGTGCCACCGGGAACTGCTTCGGCGCCTTCTCCGACGACCAGGTCCTTTATGACCAGATCGGTCGGCGCGGGGCCTTCCTGGAACTCGATTACGGGCTTGCTACTCATGGGTCCTCCTCGTTGAGGCGAAAATTGTGGGCAGGGGCTAGCGGGTGGTGATATCCCGATAGTCACGCTCGGTGTAGCCGGTGTAGATCTGGCGCGGGCGGCCGATCTTCGTAGCCGGATCCTCGTGCATTTCACGCCAGTGCGCAATCCAACCGGGCAGACGGCCCATGGCGAACAGCACCGTGAACATGCGCGGCGGGAAGCCCATCGCGCGGTAGATGAGGCCGGTGTAGAAGTCGACGTTCGGGTAGAGCTTGCGCTCGATGAAGTAATCGTCCGTGAGGGCGGCCTCTTCGAGTTGCATTGCGATGTTGAGCAGTTCGTCGTCGCCACCGAGCTTGGCGAGGATGGTGTGCGCGGTTTCGCGGACCAGCGCAGCGCGCGGGTCGTAGTTGCGGTAGACGCGGTGCCCGAAGCCCATGAGCTTCACGCCGTCTTCCTTGTTCTTGACCTTGCGGACGAACTCGGCTGCGGTGCTGCCGCTGGCCTTGATCTCGTCGAGCATCTCGAGCACTGCCTGGTTCGCGCCGCCGTGCAGCGGGCCCCACAGTGCGTTGATGCCGGCAGAGACGGAGGTGAACAGGTTGGCGTCCGACGAGCCGACCATACGCACGGTCGACGTGGAGCAGTTCTGCTCGTGGTCGGCGTGCAGGATCAGCAGCATGTCGAGTGCCTTGGCGACCTCGGGATCACCCTGGTACGGCTCGGCGGGGAAGCCGAACGTCATACGCATGAAGTTCTCGACCAGGTTCAACGAGTTGTCCGGGTACAGGAACGGCTGTCCGACGGACTTCTTGTACGCGTACGCAGCGATGGTCGGCAGCTTCGCGAGAAGACGGATGGTGGACAGTTCCACCTGCTCCGGATCCTCGGGATCGAGCGAATCCTGGTAGTACGCCGACAGTGCGTTCACTGCGGACGAGAGAACCGGCATCGGGTGGGCGTTGCGCGGGAAACCGTCGAAGAACCGCTTGAGGTCCTCGTGGAGCAGGGTGTGTCGACGAATGCGGTCCGTGAAGGACTCGAGCTGGGCGTCGGTCGGCAGTTCGCCGTAGATCAGCAGGTAGCTGACCTCGATGAACGTCGACTTACCTGCCAACTGCTCGATGGGATATCCGCGGTAACGCAGGATTCCCTTCTCGCCGTCGATATAGGTGATTGCAGAACTGGTGGATGCAGTGTTCACAAAACCGGGGTCAAGGGTGGTGTACCCCGTTGTGGCCAGCAGCTTTCCCAGCTCGATGCCGTCATTGCCCTCAGTTGCCCTGGCAATGGACATCGTGTACTCACCACCGGGGTAAGTAAGCGTGGGCTTTGTGTCATTGTCAGCGGGCACGAAGGATCCCTCTCAAGCTCGAACCAACGAGTAACTACATGCGATCAACTAGAAACTAGTCGCACGGGCGAGATCGTGCCGAAGGAGGGTCGCCCCACGGCTATTTTTCGGGTACTCACGAACCCGACATACCCACCGAAACTGAAACACGTTACAGGCTGTATTTTCTCGCTCGCGTGACCGATACTCCAGTCTACGGAATCGTGCGTTCACCCACACTGATCTGCACATCTCGACAGCGGCACACGACGTGGACGAACGACGGACCTTCCGGACCACCGGCAACGCGTACTGAAAACCGATGGTTATCGACTGATATCCAGTCGGCGTTACACGATCCCACGGTATGAGAGCCGGATCACAGAGCCTTGATACCCCAGCTACCCGTCCACGTCTGGCTCGGCTGAAGGACCAGGAGATCGATGCCCGAGTTGAAGGCGTCAGGCGGGCAGGTCATCGGTTCCAATGCCAATGCGCGTCCACGGTCGGGATATCCCTTGTCATTGGCAGGATCTGCGATAAATGCCTGAATCCACGGGAACTCGCGGTTGGTCCACAGGGCAGTGCCCGTTCCGTCTGGAGCCAGAAGCTCGTGTTGCGTGCGACCACTCCCGTCGACGACGTCTAATGCGCTGTACGGAGTGTCCAATTGAACCCCGGCGAGCGGTCTCCGCGTCCGGAAGTCGTAATCCGTACCGGCGACGGCCTGCGAATACGCATTCGGCAGCATCCTCGCCGGATCGATCGGCAGCCGCGTGCCGGCCGCCAGATGCAGAGCACATTCGTCGAGAGGAAAATCGCCGGCGCGGATGAAGGTATGCATTCCGAGCCCGAACGGCGACGACGTCGCACCCTTGTTCGTGGCCGTGTGAGTCACGGTCAACCCGTCGGCACCGACTGCATAGGCGACCGTCAGCTGCAACGGATACGGCCAACCCTTGTGCAGTCCGACGTCCACCGACAGCTCGACGCGCTCGTAGGTGTGGTCGACGAGGGTCCAATTCCGACGCCTGACAAACCCGTGGCTTGCGTTCCCCAGTGCCGGTTCGGTGATCTCGAGTTGATGCTCGATTCCGTCGAACATGAAGTGCCCGTCCCGAATCCGGTTGGGCCACGGTGCGAGAACCAATCCGGCAGAGAGCGGTGGCTTCGATCCGAGGGCCCAGGTTTCGGTCAGCGCACGCCGACCGTTGGGACCCTCGTGATCGAGAAGCCGCAATCCGGCACCGGCCGCAGCGATCTCGGCACGGTAACCGCCACCACGGATCTCGAACCCTCCCCTACCCGTGCTGTGCGGCGCAGTCATACGTACCAGTTTCCACCACGAGCGACCGGTTAACCAGGACGTCAGGCGGCGCGTCCCACCTTGTAACGAACGAACGCCGGAAATGCGAGAGCAGAAAGGACAACGCCGACAATCACCAGGAAGCCGCCGCCGGCCGCCGCGACACCGGTTCCGAACAGGAAGGCCGCACCGCCGTGCAGTACGTCACCGATGCGCGGACCACCTGCCACGACCACGATGAAGACGCCCTGCAATCTTCCGCGCATGTCGTCGGTTGCCACTTGCTGGAGCATCGTGCTGCGGAATGCGGCCGAGACCATGTCGACGGCGCCGCCGAAGGCCAGGAACGCCACCGCGACCCAGAGCAGAATCACGCTGGAACCGGGACTCGCGAAGTACACGGCAACGCCGAAGCCGACCATGGACAGTCCCCACAGCACGATGCAGACCAGCACGGCGCGCCCCTGGTATCGCACCCGAGGCAGCCAACCCGAGAAGACTCCGCCCAGAACGGCTCCCACCGACATCGCCGCGAACAGCAGTCCGAGTGCAAAACCACCGCTGGCAGGGTCACCGAAGGATTCGTGTGCGATCTCAGGGAACAGTGCTCTCGACATCCCGAACACCATCGCGATGATGTCCACCACGAACGACGCGAGCAGAACCTTCTGCGTGGCCAGATACGTGAAGCCGCCAAGCACCTCGCTCAATCCGGCCCGCCGAGAGGTTCCGGTCGGCGGAATCGCCGGGAGCTTCCACACTGCCCACAACGTGGCGAGCAGAAAGATCGAGTCGACCAGGTACAGCAGCTGCAGACCTGCCTTCGGAATGAGAACGCCGGCCAGCAGCGGGCCGGCTATCGCACCGAACTGCACGACGGTCATGTTCAGCGAGTTCGCGGCAGGTAACTGTCGGCCCGGAATCAGCCGAGGAATGATCGCCGCTCGCGTCGGCTGGTTGACGGCAAAGAACGCCTGTTGAACCGAGAACAAGCCGAGCACCAACCACACGTTGTTCACGTTCAGCGCGGCTTGGATCCAGAACAGAACCGACGTGACACCCAGTCCGATCGAGGTGATCATCAACAGCCGTCGTCGGTCCATGACATCTGCGAGGGCGCCGCCCCACAGACCGAAAACGATCAGCGGTACCAAGCCGAAGATTCCCGTCAGACCGACATAGGCCGAACTCAAGGTGATCTGATACACCTGCTGCGGTACCGCGACCACACTGAGCTGAGCGCCGATGACGGTGACGATGCCGGCCGTCCACAGTCGTCGATAGTCGCGATTCTCGAGCGGAGTCGTGTCCGCAAGTAGCCGGCTCACGGCTGGAGCCGGACGGCGGACCACTGTCCGTCGACCAGGCTCGTGCGAACTCGATTGTGCATGCGGTTCGCGCGCCCTTGCCAGAACTCGACAGACTCCGGCCGGATCAGAATCCCGCCCCAGTTCGGTGGCACCGGAATCTCTCCGTCCACGCCGAATCGGGCGGCGACCTCACGCAGTTGCTCGTCGAGATCGGCACGCGAGCCGATCGGACGAGACTGCGACGACGCCCACGCGCCGAGCTGCGATCCACGAGGCCTGGTTCGCCAATACTCTTGCGTCAGTTGAGCACTCACCCGCTCGGCGGCGCCGCGAACGATCACCTGCCTGGCAAGAGTCAGCCACGTGAAGTTGGCCGACGCATACGGATGGGCGTCGAGTTGACGAGCCTTGTCGGATCCGTAGTTGGTGAAGAAGAGCACGCCGTCTTCACTGAGGCCCTTGCAGAGCACGGTGCGCGAGGCGGGATGTCCACGGTCGTCCACCGTCGACAGAGTCATGGCGTTCGGTTCCGGCGCGTCCGCTTCG
The DNA here is from genome assembly GCF_042670865.1 of Rhodococcus sp. NPDC057135. Taxonomy (NCBI): domain Bacteria; kingdom Bacillati; phylum Actinomycetota; class Actinomycetes; order Mycobacteriales; family Nocardiaceae; genus Rhodococcus; species Rhodococcus sp. NPDC057135. The sequence goes on along the minus strand of NZ_JBHUUU010000003.1, from coordinate 158,464 downwards.
ACGGCGTCCACGAGCCATTGACGCATGAGGGGCAGCCAACCGGTCTCGACGACCGAGGTATCCAATTCCGCACTCATGCGGTCCTCGACGGACTCCGATTCGCTGCCTGCTTGCGGATAGCCCACACGCATGGCCGCGAGTTCGTTGTCCACCGCCTGCGGGTCCTGACGTTCATTCGACACAGCCGAGAACGCTACTCCCGGGTACTCACTGGCCAACGGCTACGCGGCACGCGCTAAAGTTTGCCGTGGCTAGACCCGACCCGGACCGCGAGCCGCACCAGCGACAGCAACCGAATCGGGACGAGACGATTGCGCAGTACTAAACACGGTGCGTGCTCATCCCTGCGAGCACCGAGGCGCAGTCACTGAAGCTGAGGCAGTGCGACTGTAGACCTGGCGCACTCGAACGAGGAGAGTCCACGAGAATGGCAGCGAGCGCAGCAATACCGGACGATTTTGTGAGCGGACTCGAAGGCGTCGTCGCCTTCACCAGCGATATCGCAGAACCCGACAAAGACGGCGGCGCACTGCGCTACCGCGGAGTCGACATCGAAGACCTGGTCGGCCAGAGGGTTACCTTCGGCAACGTATGGGCTCTTCTCGTCGACGGCCGCTTCGGCCCCGGCCTGCCGCCGGCCGAGCCGTTCCCCCTCCCCATTCACACCGGCGACGTCCGTGTCGACGTCCAGGCCGGACTTGCGATGCTGGCTCCCATCTGGGGCTACCAGCCGCTCCTCGACATCGATGACGAGACCGCCCGCGACCAGCTCGCCCGCGCGTCCGTCATGGCACTGTCCTACGTCGCGCAGTCCGCTCGCGGCATCTACCAGCCCGCAGTCCCGCAGAGCCGCATCGACGAGGCCAAGACGGTCACCGAGCGCTTCATGGTGCGCTGGAAGGGTGAGCCCGATCCGGCACACGTCGAGGCAATCGACGCGTACTGGGTCTCCGCAGCCGAGCACGGCATGAACGCCTCCACCTTCACGGCCCGCGTCATCGCCTCCACCGGCGCCGACGTCGCGGCCTCGCTCTCCGGCGCCATCGGCGCGATGTCCGGCCCGCTGCACGGCGGCGCTCCGGCCCGCGTTCTTCCGATGATCGAAGAGACCGAGAAGACCGGCGACGCCCGCGCACTGGTCAAGGGAATCCTCGACCGCAAGGAAAAGCTCATGGGCTTCGGACACCGCGTCTACCGCGCCGAAGATCCCCGTGCACGCGTGCTCCGCGCTACCGCGAAGCGCCTCAACGCTCCCCGCTACGAGGCTGCCGCAGCTCTCGAGCAGGCGGCACTGACGGAACTGCGTGAGCGTCGTCCCGATCGCGCGATCGAGACCAACGTCGAGTTCTGGGCTGCAGTCATCCTCGACTTCGCCGAGGTTCCCGCGCACATGATGCCCGCCATGTTCACCTGTGGCCGCACCGCCGGCTGGTGTGCACACATCCTCGAGCAGAAGCGTCTCGGTAAACTGGTACGCCCGGCCGCCATCTACACCGGCCCGGAGCCCCGCACGCCTGAGTCCGTCGAGGGCTGGGACCAGATCAGCCACGCGTGACACCCGCTCGAATTCGCCAATCACGGTAGTACAGAACACAAGTGAAGGAACAGAAAGAAGCGATGACCTCCACACCGATCATCCCCGCCGACCTCAAGCCCGCCGACGGACGCTTCGGCTGCGGTCCTTCCAAGGTTCGCCCCGAGCAGCTGCAGTCCCTGGTCGAGGTGGGCGCTTCGGTGTTCGGCACCAGCCATCGCCAGAAGCCGGTCAAGAACGTCGTCGCCAGCATTCGTTCCGGCCTCGCCGATCTGTTCTCACTGCCCGAGGGCTACGAGGTCGTCCTCGGTAACGGCGGAACCACTGCGTTCTGGGATGCGGCTGCATTCGGCCTCATCCGCGAGAAGTCGCTGCACCTGACCAACGGCGAATTCAGCTCCAAGTTCGCTTCGGTCGCCAAGGCCAACCCGTTCATCGGTGACCCGATCGTCGTCTCCGCCGATCCGGGCAGCGCACCGGTGCCGGTCTCGGACCCGTCCGTCGATCTCATCGGCTGGGCGCACAACGAGACCTCCACCGGTGTGTCGATCCCCGTCTCGCGTCCCGCGGGTTCGGAGAACGCCCTGATCGCCATCGACGCCACCTCGGGCGCCGGTGGACTCCCGGTCAACGTCGCCGATTCCGACGTCTACTACTTCGCTCCGCAGAAGTGCTTCGCTGCAGACGGCGGATTGTGGATCGCGCTGATGAGCCCGGCCGCCCTCGAGCGCGTCGCGGAGATCAAGGATTCGGGGCGCTGGACGCCCGACTTCCTCTCGCTGCCCATCGCCGTGGACAACAGCTCCAAGGATCAGACGTACAACACCCCGGCCCTGGCCACCCTGTTGCTCTTCGCCAACCAGATCGAGTGGATGAACAGCAACGGCGGCCTCGACTGGACCACCGCTCGCACCGCGGATTCGTCCTCGCGCCTGTACAACTGGGCCGAGGCCAGCGAGTTCGCAACGCCGTTCGTCGCTGATCCGGCACACCGCTCGCAGGTTGTCGGCACCATCGACTTCAACGACGACGTCGACGCTGCCGAGGTGGCAAAGATCCTGCGCGCCAACGGAATCGTCGATACCGAGCCGTACCGCAAGCTCGGCCGCAACCAGTTGCGTGTCGGCATGTTCCCGGCCATCGACCCCGATGACGTCACCGCTCTCACCAAGAGCATCGACTGGGTCGTTTCTCAGCTCGGCTGATTTTCACATTGCTTCACCGCTCGGCCCTCGACATCGTGTCGGGGGCCGAGCGTCGTTTGCGCAAGACCCTGTGAGCTACCACACCGGTAGGTGGATCAGAGGTCATCTCGCCCTGCGTGTCCTGCCGAGCCCATGGTCACGAATGAATTACAGTTGAGCGCGGCGCAAAGTCGCGAGCCGGCGCGATAAGGAGGTCAATGTGCGAGAGCTTCGAGTGATCGGACTTGAACCCGATGGATCGCATGTGGTGTGCGCAGATGCTGAAACCGGCCAGAAATTCCGGCTTCCCGCCGATGACAAACTTCGTGCAGCTTCCCGCGGAGACGTGGCTCGACTCGGCCAGATTGAGATCGAAATGGAAAGCCAACTCCGTCCCCGCGAAATCCAGGCGCGCATCCGTTCCGGTGCTTCCGTAGAACAGGTCGCCGAAGAAGCGAAGATCCCCATCAGCAAGGTCGAGCGCTTTGCGTACCCCGTTCTGCTCGAGCGCTCTCGCGCCGCAGAAATGGCGCAGGGCGGTCACCCGGTCCGCGACAACGGTCCGACGGTTCCCACCCTCTCCGAAATCGTGACTCACGCATTCCGTGCCCGTGGCCACAGCATCGACGAGGCCACCTGGGATGCCTGGCGCGACGAGGACAATCAGTGGGTTGCGCAGTTGCAGTGGCAGGCCGGCCGCACCACCAACGCCGCGCACTGGCGCTACCAGCCCGATGCGCACGGCGGAACGATCGTCGCGCTCGACGACGCGGCATTCGACTTGATCGATCCTGACTTCGGTCGCCCGCTCCGCGGCCTGGTACCGGTGGCTTCGAACGAGCCGGAACAGCTCGAGCTGTCCAGGTTCGACGTCGAACCGGTGGCGGAGATCGAGCCGGAGCCCGCAGCAGTTTCCGAGCGCACAGCAGTCTCCGAGCGCACAGTAGTCTCCGAGCGGACGGTGGTGGCGGAACGGATCGTGGCGCCCGAGCCGATTACCGTCGAACCGGAAACCGTCGTCGCCGAAGAGGTTCCCGAACCTGCGCCGGATGTGACGCCGAAAACCGCGCCGCAACAGACGCAGACAAAGGACAAGCGCGGAAGGCCTGCCCTGCCCTCGTGGGACGACGTTCTTCTCGGGGTCCGAAGCAGCGGTCGCTGACCCGAAGGAAAGTATTCTTCTTTCGAGCGAGGGCTGAGGAGAGAGGGCTGCCGGTGGCTGCACGGGTATCGACGATCTGGTTTCTGGGCGGCGCAGACGCTCGCACCGAATTGAGCAAGTACCCGCAGCCGGATCAGACAGAGGCGCTGAAAATCGCCATGTCGTTGTATCCGGACAAGGAGTTCGAATCTCTCGGGCCCCAGCCGCTGTCGATGGCCGCGACGGTGAGCCCCGGCTACGTCTTCATCGGCGCGTACAACCGAGTGAGCGTCGTGTGCAGCGCCGAAATCAGCGCCTTCGTCCCCTCGAAACTGCCTGATTCCTGGCACCTTTCGGCCGAGGGTGGTTCGACGCTGCTGATCAGCTCCGTCCCCGAAACCGCGCAGGGCTCGTTTGCCCTGTGGGAGGACGGCGAGCTACGACGCTCGTTCAGTGCCATCCCGATCGACATCGTCGAAAATGTGGGGATCCCGCAGACCTGGGAACGGGAATTCTGGGCCGGCGATCATCCCCTGCGCTATCCGCCCGGGATCCTGCCCGATCCACAGTCACTGCCGTTCCACCCGCAACAGTTCGCGGAGTCCGCCAACCTCGAGTGGCTGGGATTCCGGTACACCGGCGCTCCACGAGAACATGAACTCGACACGACGCAGATTCTCCTGTGGGGCTTCAAGATTCACCGCCCCGGCGAGGCGCCCAAACCTGCGCCACCAGCTCCCGTGCCGGTACCCGAGCCGGCGCCAACCGAGGTGCCCGTGCACGAGAACATGCCGCCGATCCACGAAGCACCGGCAGCCAAGCCGCGCAGCCGCCTCGCTCGGTACTTCGGATTCAAGTAGCGCGGTACGGCATTCGCAGGTTCATGCGGCTATCGCTGCGATCCACCCGAGCGGCACGCCGACAACTGCCCCGAAGACCACCCATCGCCAGACGGGAATCGCTCGCCAGCGCCACACGGTCGGCGCAAGTCCGCCTACCGCAATGAGATTGACGACAATCGCCAGGAGCACGTTCACGTTGCCCAGCGCGATGCAGAACGCCGCGACGGCACTGGTCGAGAGCATCGCGGCGAATACCGACACCGCGATTCCGGTGAACCAGGGTGTGCGGTCCTGAGTCACTGGCCGGTCCTCACACGTTCGTAGAAGGCCATCGCCGCTGCCGTCGCGACGTTGAGCGAATCGGTGCCCGGTGCCATCGGTATCTTGGCGCGAATGTCGGTGGCGCGCATCGCATGTTCGGTCAGACCTGGCCCCTCGGCACCCAGCAGTAGGGCCACCTTCTCCCCGGTCATCGCTTCGGCGAGAGTGACCGCCTCCGGGTTCGGGGTCAAGGAGATGAGCTGAAAACCGTTGCCACGCAGCTCCTCGAGGTCGTACGGCCATTTCGCCACATGCGCGAAGGGCACTCGCAGCACGTGCCCCATCGACACGCGGACCGAGCGCCGGTACAGCGGGTCGGCACAACCCTTCCCGAACAGAACTGCGTCGACGCCGAGCCCTGCAGCGTTGCGGAACATCGAACCGAGGTTCTCGTGATCGTTGACGCCTTCGAGGATCGCTACCGTCTTCGCATCCTTCAGCACGTCCGAGAGCGCGAGCGGTGCCGGACGTGCTGCTGCAGCGAGGACGCCACGGTTCAGGTGGAATCCGACGACCTCGGCCATCACTTCGGCGCTCGTACGGTAGAACGGCACATCCACACCGTCGAGATCGTCAGCCAACTCCACGAGCCGTCGTTCGACGCCGAGGAGACTGATCGGCTCGAACCGCGAGGTCAGCAGCCGCTGAGTGACGAACACTCCCTCGGCGATCACCAGCCCCTTGCCCTCCGGCAGGTCGGGGCGTCGATCCGAGGAGTTGAGATCGCGAAAGTCATCCAGCCGGGGGTCGGCGGGATCTGAGATGTCGATGACGTGAACCACGGGTCTATCGTGCCGTACGCACCGCGGGCTCTCACCACTACTCCCGACCTAGCGCAACAGCGTGACAAAATGCGCGTCGAGCACCTCGCTGATCACCTCCGGATTGGTTCGCTCGGGATTGTCGACGCCGTGCGACGCGAGCCCGTCAGCCACCGCATGCAACCTCATCGCCTCGATCTCGACCGAGGCGCCCGGCCGTAGAAATCCCGCTTGGTCCACTGCTTCGACGAACGAAAAGAAGTGCTCGAACAAAGTCCGATCCGTCTGCTCACGCACCGCCGTCAACGCCGGATCGGTCTGAGCGGCAGCAGCAAAGGCCTCCCAGACCTGCATTTCTTCACGCCGATCTTCGTCGAGGGGCACGAACTGATCGGTGAACTGGCGGATCGCGCGGCGGATGTCGGGATCGAAGTCGATGCCGGCAATCCTCTTCTCCACCCGGACGGTCACGAGCGTCATCGCGAACAGCAAAAGTTCGGACTGCGTGGCGAAGAAGTGACGTAGCGAGCCCGTCGACATCTTTGCCTCGTCCGCGACGGCTCGGACGCTGGCGCTCGCGACACCGTCGCGTCGAATCACACGCCAGACAGCCTCGGCGATCTCTTCTCGTCGCTCGTCGGGACTGCTTCGTTTCACCACTTCACAAAACTAACACAACTGTGCTAGTTTTCCTCCACTAATACAGTCGTACTAGAAATGAGCTGATGTCATGATCGTCCACCTGATCATCGCGTGCGAAATCATGTTCTGGGTGTTCATCGCTGCCGGTCTCGCCGCCCGCTATCTCCTGCGCCGCAAGACGCTGGGCGCCGCGCTGCTCATCTGCGCTCCCCTGGTCGACGTGGTCCTGCTCGTCGCCACTGCCCTCGATCTTCGCGGCGGTGGCGAGGCGAACTTCACCCACGGCCTTGCCGCGGCCTACATCGGCTTTTCCGTCGCGTTCGGACACAGCCTCATCTCCTGGGCCGACGCCAGGTTCGCCTACCGATTCGCCGGCGGCCCAGCGCCCGTGGCACCGCCCAAGTACGGGAGTGCGCGGGCCCTGCGCGAATGGCGCGAGTTCGGCAAAGCTGCGATCGCCTGGGCCATCGCGTGCGGGCTTCTCGCCGCGGCCATCTACCTCGTCGACGACCCCGCCCGTACAGGAGCCCTCGACGGATGGATCAGCAAGCTCACTGTGGTGCTGGGAATCTGGGGAGCAATCGCGTTGAGCTACACGGTATTTCCCAAGCGCGAGAAGGTCATGGCGCGAGGCTAGCCTCGACTGCCTGTTCGGTCGCATCGCACACGATCACCGGACGCAGGACGAACACCGGCAGCCTGCCACCGTCTTCCGGCCTCGCGAGCCGAAGCTTGAGTCCTTCGCTACGCAGCAGGTACACCCCGGCGGCAGTGCCCGAGACCAGCGAGATCACTCCGCCCACGATCAGGGGCGCGCGAGGATCCACGGAGTCGGCGAGCCAACCCAGCAGTGGACTTCCCAGCGGTGTGCCACCGAGGAAACTGAGCATGTAGATGCCCATCACCCGCCCGCGCATCTCGGAGGGCACCGACATCTGCAGGATGTTCATCGCGGACGTCGTGAACGTCAACGTCAGTGCGCCCGTGGGAATCAGCATCAGTGCCACCAACGCGTAGGTGGGCATCAATCCCACCGCGACCTCGAACACACCGAAAGCCACGGCGGCACCGAGGAACGTCCGCAGGCGCGGTGCTTCCTTCCGCCTCGCGGCATACGCAGCGCCGGCAAGGGTCCCCACGGCGAGCGTCGTGGACAGAAGTCCGTAGCCGTCGGCCTCGAGACCGAACGTGTTACGCGCCATCACCGCCAGGCTGATCGCGAAGTTCAGACCGAACGTCGAGACCATGAAGACGGACACCATGATCACCCGAAGGTCCTTGCGACCCCACACATATCGGAACCCGTCGCGCACCTGTCCCTTGGTACGCGGAGCCGGTTCGGACGGGATCAACTCCTTCTTGTTCATGAGATAGAGCGCGATGAGCACCCCACCGAACGTCGCCACGTTGAGCAGGAACACCCACCCGGTACCGATCAGGTTGATCAGAACACCCGAGATGGCCGGACCGACGATGCGGGCCGTGTTGAACGTCATGGAGTTGAGCGCGATGGCGTTGGACAGGTGCTCCTTGCCCACCATTTCGATAGTGAACGACTGACGCACCGGTGCGTCGAGCGCCGAGACACAGCCGAGCGCAAAGGCAATCAGGAAGACGTGCCACAACGCGACCAGTCCACCGACGTCCAACACACCCAGTACCAGCGCACACGCCGCGCTCGCCCACTGCGTGAAGATCAGGATCCGACGCTTGTCGTACCGATCGGCCAGCACACCGCCCCACACCGAGAGGAACAGCGTCGGGCCGAACTGCAAGGCCATGACGATGCCCACCGCCAACGCGTTGCCGTCCGAGAGCGTCAGTACCAGCCAGTCCTGGGCAATACGTTGCATCCACGTGCCGACCAGAGAAACGATCTGTCCGGAAGCCCAAAGGCGGTAGTTACGGTTGTGGAGCGCGGCAAACATGCCGGAATCGGGGTCTCGGGGCACCACACCATCTTGCCCCTCGAGTAATTCGTTTGGGCAACGACCTATGGCATGGCGGAGCTACTCCGTCTTGTTGACCATCTCCGTGATGATCTCGACGGCCCCGCGCAGCGTCACGAGTTCTTCGCCACCCAACCCGGCCAGCTGCTCGTTCATCCACGCTTCACGCGCATGGGTCTCGTCCGCCAGCAACGCCTGCCCGGCGTCGGAGAGGTTGACGATGATCTGACGACCGTCCGTGGGATGCGGCGAACGCTCGACCAAACCGAGCTCGGCGAGAGACGCAACAACCCGTGTCATCGACGGCGGCTGCACTTTCTCACGTGCTGCGAGTACGCCAGGAGTCATCGGGCCGTACTGATCCAAGCTCGCCAAAGCGGACAGTTGCGTCAGCGATACCTGAGCGTCGACTCTGCGGCCGCGCAGATGCCTGGTGAGACGCACTACAGCCAGGGAAAGATCGCTGGCCAGCGCACGAGTTTCGGTGGTCACGCGTCAGACAATACGTCAAGAGCTGGCCGGTAGCTCACGTAATCGAATACCGGTCAACCCCGATTTCACGTAAGGGCGTCGGTAATGGGTCCGACAGTGAAGTAAGCCACAAAAAGTGCCGCCACGATCCACAGCAACGGGTGGATTTTCTTGATACCACCGCTGGCAGCGTGCAGGACCACCCACGAAATGAAGCCGACGCCGATGCCGTTGGCGATCGAGTAGGTGAACGGCATGACGATCATGGTCAGGAACGCCGGGAGTGCCACCGAGAACTTGGTGAAATCGATGTCTCGGACCTGTCCGATCATCAATGCACCGACGACGACGAGGGCAGGCGCAGCTGCCTCGATCGGCACGACGGAGTACAGCGGCGTCAGGAACATCGCAACGAGGAAGAGCAGTCCGGTGACCACGTTTGCCAGCCCCGTGCGGGCGCCTTCGGCGATACCCGACGCGGATTCCACGAACACGGTGTTCGACGACGCCGAAGCGCCACCGCCGACGATCGCGCCCGCGCCTTCGACGACAAGCGCGCGACCGACGTTGGGGAGATTTCCGTCCTTGTCGGTCAGGCCGGCTTCCTTACCGAGACCCGTCATCGTGCCCATGGCGTCGAAGAAATTCGCGAGCACGAGGGTGAAGACAAGCAGGCTGGCGGCCAGAACACCGATGCGGGTAAACGCGCCGAAGATGCTGACGTCGCCGACCAGACTCAGATCAGGCATACCGCCGAGCATGTCCGGGATTGCGGGGATGCTGAGGTTCCAGCCCTTGGGGTTGGTGCCGAGAGAGGGTCCGACGTCGGCAACGGCTTCGATGACGGCGGCGAGGATCGTCGTGACGACGATGCCGATCAGCAGTCCACCACGAACCTTGCGCACGACCAGAACACCCATGAGCAGCACGCCGAAGATGAACACCACGGTCGGCCACGAAGCGATGGAGCCGTTGATTCCGAGTCCGACGGGAACCGTCGTACCGGCGGCGTCGGGGATGCGGCGGACAAACCCGGCGTCGACGAGTCCGATGAAGGCGATGAACATGCCGATACCGGCTGCGATCGCGGACTTCAGCGCTGCGGGGATCGCGTTGAACACCGCTGTTCGGAAGCCGGTGAGCGCCAACAGAACGATGATCACACCGTCGATGACCACCAGGCCCATCGCCTCGGGCCAGGTGACCTGAGGTGCGATGGTGACTGCGAGGAGGCTGTTGATGCCGAGACCCGCGGCGATGGCGAACGGATAGTTGGCGACGACACCGAAGACGATGCTCATCAGGCCGGCCACCAGAGCGGTGACTGCAGCCACCTGGTTGACCGGAAGGATGTTGCCGAGAACGTCGGTCTTCGCCGCAGCGTCTTCGGCCGAGAAACTTCCGAGGATGAGGGGGTTGAGGACCACGATGTAGGCCATCGCCACGAAGGTGACGACACCGCCGCGAATCTCGGTCGAGATCGTCGACCCTCGTTCGCTGATCTTGAAATAGGTGTCGAGGATCTTGCCGGGTGCCGCCATGTTTGTTCTTTCCCCATCGCTGTAGGTCGCCGTGTGCCGGCGCACATGAAGCCGGTCGCACTAGGGAGAGTAGGCCACCGGGGTACGGGTAGCGTTAATTTTGTGACGGAGACTCGCAACACAACTGGCCTGATCGGCAAATTGTCCGCACCCTCGCCGGCACTGATCATCGGCACCGCGTTGTGGGTGATCGCCACGATCGTGGTCGCGGTGAGCGGCGACCGTTGGTCGGATGCACTCCCGATTTGTTACGCGGGTATCGGAGTCGGCTTCCTCGGGTTCGCTCTGTTCTCGATTCAACGGCGCGCAGCTGTGCGCGGCGACAAGGGCGCGCAACAGGGCGCCGGTCTGGTCGACTGAGCGGCTCGATTCACGCTTTCAGTATGGTAAGCCTACCCTGCACCAAAGTGCGGATCTCGGCTTGCCGCCGCTGAAAGGAAACACGTCACCGTGAATATCTCCCTCCGAAATCGTCGGAAAAGCCTCGACCGTAGGAAAAGCCGAGGACATCGGACGAGACTGACATCCGTTGCCCTGGTCGCACTGGTCGGCACAGCACTCGTCTCCTGCGGATCGGGCGACGACGACACGACAAATAGTTCGTCGACTTCCGGAGGCGGCGCCTTCCCCGTCACGATCGATCACGCCTTCGGCAGCACCACGATCGATTCCGAACCACAGCGGATCGTCACCGTCGGCTACAACGACGAGCAAGCTCTGTTGGCCTTGGGCATCAAGCCCGTCGGCATGGTCAATCAGTACCCGGGCGAGCCGGACGTCAACCGCACGTGGCCGTGGGTGACCGGACCTTGGGACGGAACCGAACCGACCGTCGTCGGCAGCAATCCCGAAACCACGATCAGCGTCGAAAAGATCGCCGCGCTCGAGCCGGACCTGATCCTCGGGCTCTACTCGAGCATCGACAAAGACCTGTACAGCACACTTTCCGCGATCGCCCCCACCGTCGCGAAGGATCCGGCCTACGGCGACTACGCAACCCCGTGGCAGATCACGACGAAGACCGCGGCAAAGGCAGTGGGCCGCGAAGCCGACGGCGAGAAGTTGGTCGCCGACATCGACAAGCAGTTCGCCGACGCGAGAAGCGCTCACCCCGAATTCGCGGATCAGACCGCGGTGATCATCAGCGTCGACACGACTCCGGAGTTCTACGCCTTCTCCTCCGAGGATGCCCGCGGACGGGTTCTCGGCAGCCTCGGATTCAAACCTGCTCCCGCGGTCGAGGCGTTGATGAACGGCGAGTTCTACGCTCCGATCTCCACCGAACGACTCGACCTCCTCGATGTGGACCGTCTCGTGGTCATCGGCAATCCCGATGCCGCCCAGGCGGTCCGGAACAATCTCGGCTTCCAGCAACTCGACGTGGTCAAGAACAACCGCGTCGTCTACGTCAACGACGATCAGGCCCCGCAGGTCGGCGCTGCCCTGACCGCGAGCTCAGCGCTGAGCTTGCCGTGGGCCACGAGCCAACTACTCGCCGAACTTACGAAGTAACCGGCGACCTGCGCGCCTTGATCTGCGCAGTTCCCCAGATCCACAATCCGGCCCACATCATCCCGAACGCCCAACCTGCCAGAACGTCGGTCATCCAGTGGGCAGCCAGGTAGACGCGGGAGAATCCGACGGCGATCGTGTACAGGCCGAGGCTCGCGAGCATTGCCAACTTCGCGAGCCTCGGCAAGACAAGCCGAAGAATCACGGCGGCAACCGAAGTCGCGAGGATCGCGCTCATCATCGCGTGGCCCGACGGGAACGAATACGAATCGATTTCGATCAAACGCTCCGGAACGGGTGGACGGGTCCGGGTGAAGATGCGCTTCAATCCGCTCATCACGAGCAGGCCGGTCAACATCGACCCGGCGATCAACAGAGCTTCGGTGCGCAGTCCTCGGACCAGAAGCACGATCGTCAGTAGCGTCGCGATCAGCCACGACGCGAGGGTTCCGCCGCTGTCGGTGATGACGTCGACAACGTCCACGAGCCACGCCGTCCGCTGACTCACAGCGCTGTCGAGCACCCACTGATCAAAAGACATCTGGCCTCACATTCCTTGCGGCAGTGTCCACGTGCGCATCACGTGATGAACGCCGTCCGAGTCCACCCACCACGGCACGGTCACTGTCGCCTCCACTGCTCCTGTCAGTTCCACCGACAGTTCGTGATGGATCACTACCTCGCCGTCGGGAACCTCACGGCCGAGGGCTGCGAAGCCGAGAACTGCCTGTGGTTCGTTCGCCCAAGTCGTGACGACGCCGGTGCTGCTCACTCGTCCGTGAACGGATGCAGAAGCCGTCGCGATGTCGAGGAGATCCGCCAGTGCGTCGGCCGTCTCGAAGCTGCCGATCACCACCCGTTGTGCAGGCAGTGCTGCTCCGAGCCACGGCCGGTCGAGAACCAGGGCGTCGCCGGGATCCACCAGATCACCGGAAAGACCGCGTACGAATGGCGGTAGGCGCAGTTCCTCGAGGTCGAGAACCCGTCGCTGCGCTGCCTCACCCAGTAGTCGGTGCGTCCGCGCGACGACGGCGGAGGCCGGCATCCGTAGTGGGTCGGCAAGCCGATCGAGCAGCAGCTGAGCCAGTTCCGGATCGTCGACGGTATCCGATGCCAGCAGTCCGGAAAAGAATCCGGCGTCGGGGTGTTCGGCAGCGTCGAGTAATCCCTCGAAAGTGCGATCGCCCGGAGCGCGCAGCAGCCCCAGCACCTCCCCGCCCAGTTCCGCATTCGAACGCAACCACCACGCCGTGTATCCGCGGCGGTCGACGAGCAACGCCCGCGTCGCCGGCGATTCGACCAGCAGCGACAACGCCTGAGCCCAGCGGTCTTCGTCCACGAGATCGAGATCGCGCACGGCCTCGATGTATTCGGGATCCTCGTCGAGGGTGTCCCACCATGCGTCTTCGGCGTCGAGATCGTGGTCCGGGCCGGACGGCAATTCCTCACGGACCACCGTGAAGCCCCACCCGACACCGACCACCCGAAGTGCCTGCTCCCCCACCTGCTGCACGAAGTCGGAGTCGACGATGCCGAAGGGAGAATCCTCGACCAGGACACCCGCGAGGGGAGCCCCCGGAAGCAGAAGCTGGTCGGCGGAACGCAATTCACCCTCCGAATCAGGAAGCAGCACTTCACCGATCCACGACGGCAGTGCCCCCGGCGCCACGTGGGCCGCCAACCCGAGCACCACCTGCGCCAAGTCCGTCACTACCGAATCATCCTGATCCGCAGCATCTTCGATCAATGCTCGCAGCGCCGGATCGGACAGCAGGTCGGTGGCACTCGCGGTCTGCGCTCCCAATCGAGACAGCAACGGGTGAGCCGCGACGGGATGAACCAACCTCGTCCACTGCACCGACGGTGCGTCTTCGCCCAGTTCGACACCGACGACGACGGTCCGTGGACCGGTCACGATCCGTCCGTCGGAGAGCGGAACCGGCAGCGTTCCAAGCTCTTCCACCGCAAGGGTGTCGATCACCAAGGGCTCGAGAGCCGAATAGAGCCGATTCCACCAACTCGGTTCACGTTCGAGGCCGCTGAGCAGTTCCGCGATGCGCGCGAGCCCGATGCGGTGCGTCGACACCGCCGCAAGTGCTCGCTCGTGCTTGGGGCCGGAGAGTTCGGGGACAACCAGTCCGCCGATGATGTCGGTGAGCAACTCGGCGAGTTCGTCGCTGAGCCCGGGAACCACGGACGCTCGCTGCGGCGCCCGGTCGGGTTCACCGACCACCGGAAGCCACTCGTTCTCCTGCAACTCCTTCAGAAGCGCTTCGCGCAGAAGCGAATCCGTTTCACTTCGAGCGAAGGCAGGAATCGGAACGAGCGCCGTGCGCTGCCGGGGCGGCAGTGCGGCAAGGAACTTCGCGTATCCCTCGGCGAGCGGAGCGATCGGTGCAGCGGGCATGATGCGTCGGCGATCGGGTTGCATCGCTATGTCGGCGATGACGATCGCCGGGATCGACAGCTCCTCGTCGGATCGCGTCGGGGCACGCAGGACGTCGTCGGACACGGGCTCGACGACCCCGTCGCGGACCGGCACCAACCATCGTGCGTTCGGCGCCGAGTACTGCCACCACGTGCGATCTCCGATCGCTATCTCCATGAGACCGGATTCCAGCACTCGTTCCGAACGCTGAAACATCTTCTCGCCCAGACGAATAGATCCGAGGGCCGGGAGTTCGAGCAGCAAGTCGACGGCCTCGCGCGTCATCTGCGCGAGCAGCGCAGCGGCATCGACATCCGGCCGCAGTGTCAGCACCACTTCTGAATCGGCACCGTCGCCGGGTTCTTCGACCGAGGGCCACACCAAACGGAGTACGGGGACACCGGTTTCCGGCACGGGAAGTTCGTGAGACTCGATCTCGCGCAGGGTTTGCGAGGCAGAGAAGCGAATCGATCCCGTCGACGAGCGCAGTTCCACCTCGTCACTGACCGAGAGAACTGCCGAGAATCCGACGCCGAACCGACCCGTGACGCCTTCGTCGGCGTCGACCTTGTTCGACGCTCGCAGCGCAGTGAGCGCGTGCACGCCGGATTCGTCCAGCGGACGGCCCGTGTTCGCCACGGTCAGCGTCTGATCGTCCAGGTCCACCCACAAAGAGCCTGCGATGCCCTCACGTGCAGCCGCATCGGCAGCGTTCTGTGCCAACTCGGTGAGCAGACGGTCGCGGTACCCGGCCTTCGCGAGATCGGATTCAGCAGCCGCGTCTTCACGCAATCGCGTCGGAGATTCCGACCACGCGCGCAGCGTCGCCGCCCTGAGTGCGTCCGTGCCGAACGGATCTTCTACTCGGTGGATACCGAATCCTCAACTGCAACAACGCTCGACGGGCGAGCAGGCACCGCGATCAGCTCGACTGCTCCGTCGTCGAATGCGTCGAACTGCGGCGAACCCGCACCGAGCGGCAGGCTGGTGTCCGAGTGCGCGCCACAACCGTAGGACACGCTGACCACCCGGCCGTCTGCGGAGAGTTCGTTTCCGCACACACCGAACGCTGCATGCAGCGAACCGGCGAGCGGAAGGAAGAACCCACACAGCCCACACGTCGACGGCGCGGCCTTCGCCATTTCCGACTCCGGGCCGAAGTCACCGTCGAACCAACGCTGCGCGGCATCGAGTCGGCCCTCGAGGCTCATGACCTGTTTGCGGCCGAGCCCGATTTCGAGGGCTACCTCGTCGACTTCCGGGTCACCGGTGGCGACGTAGCCGGGAACGAGGCGAGGATCCTCGGTCGGCGGAGCCAACAGGTCACCGACGGAGAGATCGCCGGGACGAATCCGCTGATCCCATGGCAGCCATTCCGGCGCAACCAACGCGTCGGGACCTGGCAGCAGCGCCAACTCACTGACCGTGGCGTGGGTGTCCTCCGGTCCGGCAGCGACGACAACCGCCCACTGCCAACCGCGGTATCCCGCAATGTCTGCTGCAAATCGATGGGTGGCGGCAAATTCGTCCTCCGACGTCACGCCGAGGTATGCCCCCACACCGCCTTCATGCAGGTCGACGACTGCCGTTCGGGCAAGCTCGACCGCATCGGCCAGTACTGGGCGCGGCACTGCACGCTCTGGAGAAGTAGCAACACTCACTCCTCCAGTTTGCCGCACCACCGCAAGTCCGCAACGCACTGGGCTGCCATGCTGGGCAGATGAGTAGGTCACACGCCAATTCCGTGCGCACTTTCGCAGCGGTCGCCGTGATCGCGTCGGCACTGGCGGGGTGCTCCGATTCCCCCAGCGCTCCCGACAACCTCACGACCGAAACCGGCTCCGTCGAGATCGTTCGAGTGTCCGCGCACGACCCCGACGCGTTCACACAAGGCCTCGAGATCGACGGAAATCGTCTCTACGAAAGTACCGGGCGCGTCGGCCGGTCCTGGGTCCGCTCGAGTGAGATCTCGGACGAGCAGGCCCCCGCTTCGGGACCGGAGGTTGCACGTGCCGATCTCGACCCGCCGTTGTTCGGTGAGGGCATCACGATCGCCGGAGACACGCTGTGGCAACTCACCTGGAAAGACGGCGTTGCCGTCGCCCGTGACAAGGACACCTTGATCGAACGAGGGCGGTTCCCACTCGACACCGAGGGATGGGGAATCTGTTCGCTCGGGGATCGACTGGTCTCCAGCGACGGTTCAGCCACGTTGACCTTCCGCGATCCCGAAACCTTCGCGTCGATCTCCACGGTCGACGTCACCAGATCTTCGGAGTCCGTGGGCAAACTGAACGAACTGGAATGCGCCGAAGACGGCTCCGTCTACGCCAATGTCTGGACGACGGACACCGTCGTCCGAATCGACCCGTCGGACGGCAGCGTCACGAACGTGTACGACGCGTCGCCGCTCCGCGAAGAACTCGTCACGGACGGATCGACCAGCACCGTCGACGTTCTCAACGGCATCGCGCAGATTCCCGGTACCGATCGATTCCTGCTCACCGGCAAGTATTGGCCGCAGATGTTCGAAGTCCGTTTTGTTAACTGAGTCCGACATGACACAGGACTCGCAGGGGTGTGCGTGGTAGCCGCGCCGACACTAGGACAGAATTGAGTGGTGACCGGACCGCGCGAACCCTACGACCCCGAAACTCGGCGAATCCACGACGAGCCGGAGGGGCAACAGGTGCACCCCGGTTACGACAATTACCCACCCGCGGCCCGCCCGGACAACTACCCGCCTTCGGCCCGTCCCGCTGCCCGTCGCACGCCTTTGCCGCCGCTGCATCCGATCCCGGAATCACGCGGAGACTCCGATTCCGCATCAGGTTCGAAGGCACCGGGTGCGGACGCTCCCAAGGCTCCCCCGATGCCTCGCAAGCTCACCGTCACCCGCGTCGCAGCGATGCGCAGTCGTGAACTGACGAACAAGGGCATCGCGACTTTCCAGCGCGCAGCGAAGGCCGACGGCGCGGACAAGTCCGGCCTGACCGCTCTCACCTACGCGGTGATGACGAACAATGCCACCGACGCGGCCATCTCCGTCGCCCTCGCCAACACGCTGTTCTTCTCGGCCGCGACGGGTGAGGACAAGACCAAGGTCGCGCTCTATCTCCTGATCACGATCGCGCCGTTCGCCGTGATCGCGCCGCTCATCGGTCCGATGCTCGACCGCTTGCAGCGTGGCCGCCGAATCGCGCTCGCGTCGTCGTTCGGAGTCCGGACGCTCCTCGCGGTGATCCTGGTCTTCAACTTCGACAGCTGGATTCTGTATCCGGCAGCGCTCGGCATGATGGTGCTCAGTAAATCGTTCTCGGTACTCAAGAGTGCGGTGACTCCACGCGTGCTACCACCGGAAATAGACCTGGTGCGAGTCAATTCGCGTCTGACGGTCTTCGGGTTGATCGGTGGAACGATCGGGGCCGGCGCTGTCGCGGGTGCGCTCGCCCTCGCTTTCGGTTCCACCGGAGCCTTGTGGTTCGCGGTTGCCGTCACCGTCTTCGGCGCATATCTGAGCATGCGAATCCCGTCGTGGGTCGAGGTCACCGAGGGTGAGGTTCCCGCGACCATCACTTACCACCCGGACGAGGCACATCACGCCGGCAGCGCCCCACCACAGCCGAACGCGAAACCGGCCAAGGTCCGTCAGCCTCTCGGACGGGCCGTGATCATCGGACTCTGGGGCAACGGAACCATCCGAGTGCTCACCGGCTTCCTGACGCTCTACATCGCGTTCGTCGCCAAATCACGTACCGATCACGAGCCACTCCAGCAAGCCATGATGCTCGGCTTGGTCGGCGCAGCCGCCGGTCTGGGTAACTTCGCCGGCAATGCCGCGGGCGCTCGCCTCAAGCTCGGCAGGCCCGCGTTGATCGTGCTTCGGTGCACGGCCTCGGTATGGATCATCGCCGTGATCGCCGCTCTGACGGACAACCTGATGACCGCCGCCCTCGCAACGCTCATCGCTTCCGCCGCCAGCGCACTCGCCAAGGTCTCGCTCGACGCGTCACTGCAGCACGACCTGCCCGAGGAATCGATCGCGTCCGGATTCGGCAGATCGGAGACGGTTCTGCAGTTGAGCTGGGTACTCGGCGGGGCATTGGGGGTTCTGCTTCCGACCGAATACTGGATCGGGTTCACTGTTGTATCGGTGTTCCTGACGATCGGGCTCCTACAGACCTTCCTGAGCTACCGAGGAAGCAGCCTCCTGCCCGGCCTCGGCGGGAAGCGACCCGATCTGGCCGAACAAGAAGTGACCGAAGTGATTTACACCGGTAAATCCAACCGAGGACAAGGAAGTACTCCGCAGTGATGATGCGCTCGAGAACAAAGAAGATCGTGGCAGCGATCAGTGTCCTGATGGTGGTGGCACTGGTTGCTTACGTCTCCGTTCTTTTCGTGATCATCAAGAACATCAACGACGACCCCGACAAGCTGCCGGTCATCACTGCATACGCACACGGCACGACGATCGAGACCAACCCTGCCGGGTTCTGCACCATCGATCTGTCCCAGTGCGCCCAGGTGGGCGACATCTACGCACTCGACGTTCCTGCGGGCTATCCGCTGCAGCTGTCGTTGTCGACGGACGTCTCGGATGCGCAGTGGGCACTGCTGGCCGTCTACGAGGATGCCGACGGCAACCAGACCGGCGAGCCCCGAGTCTTCGAGCCCGGTGAGGCATTGGCCGTGACGGTCGAATCTTCGAGCGATCCCGTCAAGCAACTCGTCGGCGTCGAAATCCACCTCGCTGTCGGTGAGGGAAGCGAACAGGGACTGCTGATCTGGTCGATCAAGACCGCCTGATCCCCGGACCATGAAAATGCCCTGCACACCGATTGGTGTGCAGGGCATTTTGTCAGCAGCTGTGTATCGAAGCGATCAGGTGTCGAGCTCGCGAGCGACGGCCCGGACGACCTCGGAGATCCGCTGAGCGGTCTTGCGGTCCGGGTACTTGCCGTTGCGCAGATCCGGCTGGACCTTCGCCTCGAGCAATGTGATCATGTCCTCGACCATGCCGTGCAACTGGTCAGGGGTGTGCTTACGCTCGACGGGCTCACGACGCGTCGCCGTAGCGCCGCGCAACGACGGCGCCGGCTCGAGAACCTTCAGGCTCAGCGCCTGCGGACCGCGTCGACCTGCAGCCATGCCGAACTCGACGCGCTGGCCGGCCTTCAAGCCCTCGACGCCCTCGGGGAGAGCGGAAGCACGGACGTAGACGTCCTCGCCCTCTTCCTGCGACAGAAAGCCGAAACCCTTTTCGACGTCGTACCACTTCACCTTGCCGGTCGGCACCGCGTTCACCTGCTCATCACTCGACTGGGGCATCTGCCCCAATGTGCTCGGGAGGCTCTCGGAAGAGCCTCATGGCCTTGCTCGCATCGCTTCCGGTGGAAGAATGCAAAAGAACGCGCCCCACACTTGCTTCAGCGGGGCGCGCAGTCTGTTAACAGTCTACCTGTGACGAACCCGGGTCGGCACCCAGGTTTACAGGCACTATCCTCGTAGGTGTGGACCCTCAACCGAACCCGCGCACTTCCGGCACCGGAAACGGTCTGTTCCGTACGGCGATGGCACTGTTCATCGTCGGATTCCTGGCGATCGTGGCCATCTTCGCGGTCCACATCTTCAGCGACACTCCGCCCGGCCTGGCCTTGTATCTCGTCGCACTCGCGTGCCCGATCGGTTTCCTTCTCGCGATCGTCTACACGCTGAGATCCGGTCGACGCGTGCGCTGATCTCTCCCGCCTCCAACCGAAAGGTCACTGACCATGAGAATCCTCCTGAACGTGATCTGGCTGGTGTTCGGCGGCTTCTGGCTGGCATTGGGTTACTTCGCCGCAGGCATCATCTGCTGCATCCTCATCATCACGATTCCCTTCGGAATCGCAGCGTTCCGCATCGGCATCTACGCGCTGTGGCCGTTCGGTAAGACCGTCGTCGACAAGCCCACCGCCGGGGTCGGTTCGATGATCGGCAACGTCATCTGGGTGATCATCGCCGGCATCTGGTTGGCGATCGGACACATCGTCACCGCCGTCGCGATGGCAATCACGATCATCGGAATTCCACTCGCCGTCGCGAACTTGAAGATGATTCCGATCTCGCTGATGCCGCTCGGCAAGGAGATCGTCGACGTGGACCGCGTCAATTACGCATAGCCGTCGATCGCGTCAATTGCTCGTAATCGGCCTCGCAAACCGAAGAACCCGACCACGGCAGGTGCTGTGGTCGGGTTCTTCTATCAGGTCGGATCAGCGGCCGAGGCTACCGAGTCCGGGGAGGTTACCGAGCGAACCGGTACCCGTTCCCGGGTTGCCCGGATCAACGGGGCCGACCGGCCCCTCGGAGACCACCACGGTCACGCTCGAAGCGCGCGAAAGCACGCCCTTCGCAGTGATCTCGACGGTGGCGCTGCCGACAGCGGTGGGGGTTCCCGAGATGGTGCCGTCCTGTGCGAGGGACAGTCCGCCGGGCAGAGTGCCGTTGGTGAGTGCAAAGGTTGCGCGCGTGTCAGCGGCAGTGAGCTTCTGCGAATACGCCTTACCGACCTGAGCGGCAGGCAGTTCGACGGTCGCGGGCAGCGGGTACGCAGCGACTACGGTCACCTTGCCCCCGTTGGTCGTCGACGCGATGGCGCCGGTCGAGGTGTCGAGCGCGAGGTTTTTGACCTTCTCCAGTGCCGGAACCTTGGTATCGGCCAGAGCGGTGGTGGCGCGCGTCGTCAGATCGACCGACCACAAGTGTCCGTTCATGACGTCGGCGACATATGCAATGCCTGCCGCAGAGTCGACGATCACGCCGTTGGGAATCGCGGTCGGAGACAGCGTGGTCTTCGACAGAACCGCGCCGGACGGGGTGATGGCCCACAGGTTGGTTGCCCGCGTGTCGGTCATGTAGATGTTGCCGGTGTTCGTGTCGACATCGACGTCGACCGGGTAGAGGTTGTCGGCACGCGCGATCGACTTGAGTGCTCCGCCCTTGCGCACGTCCGCCTGCCACAGCGTGCGGCCGTAGTTCTCGTCGAAGAAGTTGGTGTCTGCGATGTAGAGGAAGCCGCGGACGCCGTCGAAGGCGAGCTTGGTCGGCGTTGCCGACTTGTCGACCAGAATGCTCGACACGGCGTCGGCGGCATTGGGGTCGACAACTCGGATGTTGCCGGACTTGTAGTCCGAGAAGTACGCGAGGTGTGTTGTGGGGTCGACGACGACATCGTTGATCTGCGGCCGCGAGCCGTCGGGGTTCTTCTCGCTCAGCGTGACCGTCTTTTCGACCTTGCCGGTCTTGGTGTCGACAATCGAGATCGCGCCTCCGTAGGAGGAGGACACGTACGCGCGTCCGAGGCCCGAGTCCACGGCAACTGCCGACGGGTAGCCGACGACACCGTCGATGCTGCCGACGGACGTGCCGGTGTTCGTGTCGACGACGGACAACGAGCTGGTCGGTCCGCCGTACTGCGTGATGTATCCGCGGTGGGTTGCCGAGTCGACGACGATGTCGCCAGGCTGGTTTGCGGAATAGCTTCCGACAACGCCGTGCGTCGGATCCTCGGGTGTGGCATGTGCAGCGGGGGCGGTGACAGCCAGGCCGACAGCAGCGGCGGCGACGGCGAGCGACGCGGTGACCGCGCGCCGACGGTATTGCAGTTTCATGAGGGGTGCCTTAATGCTCTGGGAGACTCTGCGAATCCTGCCCATTCGGACAAGTCAGGCAAACCTAACCTAAGTAGTCTTGTAAGTGTTGAGACTCGGACCACATCTACGGCCCGAATCGGCACGTCTCTCATTCACTCGAAATCCCATACCCGCATAACGTGTGACCTTGCTCACATTACGGATGGATAACGGAACGGACACAACCGGACATTCACTCAGGCACCCCCACCGACCTGGGAAGAGTCTCCTGCGCTTTGTGTGACGCGTTGTACGTCTTTCGCCACGCCGCGTTATCAAATGGTGACACGAGAGACTCGAGCCGTTACCGTCGTTTTCGGCCGGGAAACTCGGCCACCTCCGGCCCGCCGCGCCAAGCCTTGTCCCGCGGGTACCGGACTTCCGACAGAGCATTCCAGGGACGAGGACGGGGGACCCAAAGTCCTCTGTGAGAACAGAAAAGTTCTCCAGTGGACACCGGTTCGGTCGCAAGACCGGATCTTGGGGTGAAGCCAGACCCTTTCCAGCCAGGAAAGGCGAGGCCGGGCGACCTCTCAGCCCGAACCCGACAGCTGACCTCGCAGGCGCGTGTGGAGAGGATTTCGACCATCATGAGCGGACGCCATCGCAAGCCCACCACCACCGGCCGCACTGTCGCCAAGGTCGCCGTCACCGGCGCCATCATGGGCGTAGCAGGAATTGCAGCCACCGGAACCGCAAACGCTGCCCCCGACTCCGACTGGGATCGTCTCGCCCAGTGTGAGGCCGGCGGAAACTGGGCCATCAACACCGGCAACGGTTACCAGGGCGGATTGCAGTTCTCCCCCAGCACGTGGAACGCACACGGCGGCGGACAGTATGCAGCCACCGCAAACCAGGCCTCTCGCGAGCAGCAGATCGTTGTTGCCGAGCGTGTTCTCGCAAACCAGGGTTGGGGCGCATGGCCGTCCTGCTCCTCCAGCCTCGGACTGAGCAGCGGCGCCACCGAGCGTTCCGCTCCGGCCACCACGGCTCCTCAGGCAGCTCCGGCTCCGGCACAGCAGGTCGCTCAGACCGTTGCGCACCCGGTTGCCGACGCCATCGATCAGGCAATCGCTTTCGCCAAGGCCAACGGCATCCCGGTCGACCCGCAGATCCTCGCAGTCGCCGACACCGCGAAGACGTTCCTCAAGTAACACCGGCAAGACTGTCCGCTCGGACGCTCGAACTAGAGAAGGCCCGCACCGAATCGGTGCGGGCCTTCTTCGTGTCGAGTTGTTATCGGTTGATGACGGTGTGCGGGTGTACGTAAGGGAGTGACTCCACCGGAACCGGAAAGGTGGTGTCCTCGCCGAAGGGTGAAAGTCCACCTGCACGGGTCGATGACAATTCGGTCACTGCGTGATCTCCGTCTGCAGTTTCCGGCCATCCTGGATCTACATAGTGTTGCTTCGAATTGTTGGCCACGAAGTCATTTTGACAGGACGCCGTTACGCCGTACAGACCAGGTCTCTAATCTGATACCTGATGACCGAAACACGTGGCACCCCGGCGGGCAGTTCCGCAGCCGAAAGTCTGACCGATTGGCTCTCGGCGCGCAGTGACGCCGAGTTGACGGAGTTGCTGCGTCTGCGCCCCGATCTGGCCGTGCCACCGCCGAGCACGATGGTCGTTCTCAGCGGACGCGCGCAGCAACGCGCGTCGGTCAGTCGAGCGGCCGACGAACTCGACACCCTCGATTTCGGACTTCTCGAATTGTTGGCGCTGGCCGGCGCCGAGGAAACCCCGATGACGCGAGCGGAACTCAACAGCGCGATCGCCGAACGCGCACTGACCGGCAAGGGCAAGGTCACCAAGAAGGCCGTCGACAAGTCGCTGTCGAAGATGCGCGAGTCCGCGCTCATCTGGGGTGTCGATCCCATCAGCGTCGTCCCGGCAGTCATCGGGATGATTCCCTGGCGTGTGGGGCGTGCCCTCGAACCTGCCGAGGCGATGTCCGAGACCGAGATCTCGGCGGCCCTCGACGCTCTGGACACCCGAGAACGGGAGCTCCTCGAGACTCTCGCCAACTCCAGCCCGATCGGCCGCACCCGCGACGCTGCCCCGGGAACGCCGCCCGAGCGCCCGGTTCAGCGATTGCTGGCAGCCGGCCTGCTGCGATGGCTCGACGAGCAGACAGTCGAACTTCCGGCGACGGTTCGTCAGGTCATCCGCGGCGAGCCGGTTTTCGATCCGACGACACTGACCGCACCGGTCATCGGGGGCGACAAACTCAAACCGGCGGACGTCAACGCCGCAGCAGCCGGCGAAGCACTCGAGTTGGTACGCCAATGCGAGAACGTGATCGCAGTTCTGGGAGCGGCACCGGCCCCCGCCCTGCGAGCTGGTGGACTCGGCGTTCGAGAACTACGACGCGTGGCCAAGACGGCCGATCTCGACGAAGCGCGAGTGAGCCTTCTTGTCGAATTGCTCTCGGCAGCCGGACTCATCGCGAGCGGAACGCCCGACCCGGCGCCGATCTCGGACAACGCTGACGAATACTGGACGCCCACACTCGCCGTCGACGGCTGGCTGAACGCGTCCACAGCGCGACGGTGGGAGGTCCTGGCGTCCGCTTGGGTCGACGTACCGCGCGTTCCGTGGATGATCGGGCTGCGGGATTCCACCGACAAGCCGATCGCGGCACTGTCCGAGGAGGGCCGCGCACCGGCGGCACCGCGAGATCGTCAGGCCATTCTAGGGCTGCTCGCCGAACTCGACAGTGGTCAGACTGCATCGGCCGTCGAGGTCAGTCGGCTGCTGGCGTGGCGACGTCCGCGGTGGAGCGGACGCCTACGGACCTTCGCGATCGAGCGGACTCTGGACGAGGCCGCCGCGCTCGGACTGGTAGCCCGCGGCGCTTTGTCGTCCCCGGGACGAGCATTGCTGCACGGCGGGGACGCCGAAGCCGAAATGCAGTCCGCGCTTCCCGAGCCCATCGACTACATCCTGGTCCAGGCAGATCTGACATTGGTTGCGCCGGGTCCGCTCGTACCGGACCTGCTCGAGCAGGTGAGCCTGGTCGCGGACATCGAGTCGGCAGGATCGGCGTCCATGTACCGCATCAGCGAGGACAGTGTGCGGCGTGCTCTCGACGCCGGCCTGACGGCCACCGAACTGCATGCCATGTTCGCTTCGAAATCGAAGACACCTGTCCCCCAATCGCTTTCGTATCTGATTGACGATGTTGCCCGTCGGCACGGACGACTGCGCGCCGGGGTCGCAGCGTCGTTCATCCGGTGCGAGGACGCATCACTGTTGGCGGAGGTACTCGCATCGGCGGTGGCCGAGTCCCTGGCATTGCGCGCATTGGCTCCCACGGTCGCGATCTCCCAAGCCCCGCTACGCGAGGTCCTGGCCGAATTGCGCGCAGCCGGATTTGCGCCGGCCGGTGAAGACTCCTCGGGAACGCTGGTCGATCTTCGCCCACGCGGGGCTCGCGTACCGAACCGTCGCAGCCGACCGGCGTCGAGAATGCCTGCGAGCCCGTCGGCGGATCAGTTGGCGTCGTTGGTACGCACGATGCGGGCAGGCGACCGCGCTTCCGCCCCCGGCCGTGGCGGCGTTCGAACGGACGGCTCGCGCGAGAACAACGCAGCCACCATCGCCTTGCTGGCCACGGCGGCAAGAGACAATTCCAGCGTCAACATCGGTTACGTCGACGCCCAGGGGGTGGCGACCCATCGCATCGTCGACCCCGTCAGCGTGGGCGGCGGACAGCTGGACGCCTTCGACCCGGCAAGTGGTGCGGTACGCCGTTTCACGTTGCACCGCATTACTTCCGTCAGCCCCGTCGACTCAGGAAAAAAGTAGCAGAAAAGAAGCAACTGGCTTTTTTCTGTAAATGAAGTATGGTCGAGGTCAGTTTGTGATTGCCACTTCGAAAAATGAGGAGCGACAATGGCTGACAAGGCGCCGGGTAAAAACATGAAGAAACCCGCCCAGTCGATCAAGGAACGCCGTGCGGAAAAGCGCGCGAAAACTGCGGAGTCTTCGGAGTTCATCCGTAAGAGAAAGCGGAGCTGACAGCACAGTCCAGAGAAAGACGAGCTGACTGCGAAGCTGACCAATGCCGGCCCCCACCGACACCCTCGTGCATCTGCACGAAACATTCAACCTGTTCAAGTCACGTAGTCGAGGAACTGATGCACGCTCGCGCGGCTACGCAGCGGGCATGACCCTCGCTTCACTCTGCGTCCTCGACGAACACGCTCGGCAGTCCGGAATACTTCTTTCGGATTTACCGCAGAAAGAGAATTAACCATCGTGAAAAGAACAATCCACACCCTGGACCGTATTCAAACAAGACTCGAATCGGAGCTTGATTCCACTCCGGGCGATTCCGAAAAGAATATCGGCTATCGATCCGGAATTTCCGAGGCTATTACTCATGTAATGGAAATGCGAAAGTCTGTCGTCGCGCAAAAATAAGGGACTCATCCCAATAAC
Source organism: Rhodococcus sp. NPDC057135 (assembly GCF_042670865.1). Lineage (NCBI taxonomy): Bacteria > Bacillati > Actinomycetota > Actinomycetes > Mycobacteriales > Nocardiaceae > Rhodococcus > Rhodococcus sp. NPDC057135. The sequence continues at coordinate 132,016 of NZ_JBHUUU010000003.1, read as the reverse complement.
TGCCGCACGCCACCGATCAGAAAGACGACCTGATCCTCGTAGAAGTCGGCAAGTCGCTCCGGCGCGAGCGGCTTGCCACTTCCGCTCCAATCGTCCGCCCGGCTCAATGCTTGGAGGAAGCCCATCAAGGCGATCGCCCAGCGAGTCTCGAGCCTTTCCGGATCGGTAGCGGGAAATGTACGACGAACCTGGTCGAGAAGGTGATCGCGAAGGTGCAGCTCGGTCGCCTCGAGTGCGGGATGCCCTGGCCGTGACATCTGCGGCTGCGAGATCTGCGTGACGATCCTGATCCATCGCATTCCCCGCGTGCGGTGGCGAAGGAGCAACGCCTCGTAGGGCGCGGTGACAGCCCGTACCAGCGCCTCGACCGTCGGCGGCGTCTGTTCGGCGGCAAGGGCGTCCACGTTCGCGCTGATCTGATCTCGCACCGACGTTCCCATGTCCAGCAGCACCGCGGCGACCAGATCGTCCTTGGTGCCGAAATGGTAGTGGACAGACGACGGACCGAGACCGGCCGCTGCGTTGACCGAGCGCAACGAGACTGCATCCAATCCCTCTGTCGCGAAAAGCCGCTCGGCAGTTTTGAGCAAGCGCATGCGCGTCGCGTCGCCTTGTCGGTTCTGCCTGGAGTCGGTCACACGAACGAGCTTCGCACGGGCTCGCCGAACTTCTCCGAAGCGCCGACCGCGGAGTCAGAGTGATTCACGGTGTGCTCGCACCCTGTTGTCGCGATCGACCCAGCCGTGGGCGCGTGCGTAGTCCACCATCGCGGAGAACTTCTGCCTCCACTGCGCGTTTCCGACCTGGGCCGCGACGGCTTGTTCCAGGTGAGCAATGTCGAGCCAGACGTGATCGTCCTCGAGTTCCCCCCACGGTTCCAATACCCGACGCAGAGTCTCGGACTGATCGTCGCCGCCTACGACGACCGAGAGACTGGTGAAGTCGTCGACCCCGTTCAGTTCGACGATCGAGGAGGTGGGGGTGATGGTGACGTCCAGTTGCATGACCTCTTCAACGCTCCTTCTCGAAATGCCTGGTTCAGTTGATCTACTCGCGACAACCTTAGACGACATGACTGCGCCAGATAGCGTTGAGCTACAAGTGATTACAAACCTCCCATTGTGCGGGAGATTCAACTTATTGGATCAGTTGATCCATGTTAGACATCTCTACCAGAGCGAGTGAGCCAAATCACTTCTCTGTCGACAGGAGATGTCATCATGCGGTCCGCATCGTCCATCCGCTTCGGAGCCTTCCTTGCCCCGTACCACCCGCTCGACGCCGATCCAGCCTTGCAGCTCAGACGCGATATCGATCTCATGGCGCACCTGGATCACCTCGGCTTCGAGGAAGCCTGGATGGGTGAGCATCATTCGACCGGCGCCGAAATCGTGCCCGCGCCGGACATGTTCATCGCCGCCGCCGCAGAGCGGACCGAGCGCATCCAGTTCGGTACGGGCGTGACGTCCCTGCCCTATCACCACCCGCTGATCACGGCCGACCGCATCACTCAACTCGATCTGCAGACCCGCGGACGGCTCATCTTCGGCACCGGCCCGGGCAAGATCCCCCTCGACGCACACATGATGGGTATCAACCCGTCGGATCAGCGCCGCCGCCAGGGCGAAGCACTCGAGGCCATTCTCGCGTTGCTCCGCGGCGAGGTCGTCAACATGGAAACCGACTGGTTCACGTTGCGTGATGCTCGTGCACAGCTGCCCACGTACCGCGCGGACGGCATCGAGACCGTGACAGCGTCGACGATTTCGCCCAACGGTTCGGTACTCGCAGGCAAGAACGGCCTCTCCTTGCTCTCGTTGGCTGCGAGTTCACCCAGCGGATTCGACGCACTGGATCGCAACTGGGATGTGTACGAGAAGGTCTCGGCCGAGTACGGCCACCACGCCGACCGTGCGACGTGGCGGGTGGTCACTCCGATGTTCATCGCAGAGACCCGAGCCGAGGCCGAGCGCGCCGTGAGCCGACGGATCGGATCGATGGCCTCCTACGTGAATCGGCAGACCGGCCAGACCCCGGCCTGGGCAGATACGCCGGCCGGGATCATCGACCAGTGGCGTAACGACACTCTCGGCGAGTTCGGTCAGGCGATCATCGGCACCCCCGAGGATGCGATCGCACAGATCGAGCGCCTGATCGAGAAGACGGGAGGGTTCGGCACGTTCCTGATCCTTCACGTCGACATGGCGAGCTGGGAGGACACCAAACGCAGCTACGAATTGTTCGCCTCCGAGGTGGTCCCGCACTTCCGGAAGCGGAACGTCGGGCGTCAGGCGAGCATGCAGTTCGCCGAGGACAATCGCGAGTACCTGATCGGCGGGCTTGTCGGAGCGCTCACCAAAGCCCACACCGACTACTACGGCCAGCCGGCCGAGACAGGAGCCGTGCGCGCATGAGGGCCGTCCGTTTCCAGCAGGGAGAATTCGCGGTCACCGAGATGGCCGACCCGCCGCCGTTGGCACCCCATCAAATCCGCATCGACGTCGTCGCCTGCGGGATCTGCGGCAGTGACCTGAGCATGTCGAAAGACCCGTGCCGGTTCGTCGAGGTCGCACACGACGGGGGCTACCCGCTCGCCACCTTCGACCCCGACCGCCCCGTAGTCCTGGGACACGAGTATGCGGGTATCGTCTCCGAAACCGGCTCTGCAGTAGCCGATTTCGCGATCGGAGACAGGGTGGCGGGCATCGGCCTGGCCACCGACACTGCCACCGGGATCCCGACGATCATCGGCTACTCGAACGAATACCACGGCGCGTTCGGCGACCACATCGTCGTCGACGCGTTCTGGGTCCGCAAAGTTCCCGATCACCTGTCACTCGAACACGCCACACTTGCCGAACCTCTCCACGTCGGCGAGATGCACCTTCAACAGTCCGGCCTCACCTCGGCCGATTCGGCGCTCGTCATCGGTTGCGGGACGATCGGACTTGGCGCCGTCGTCGCGGCGAAGGCGAGAGGAGCACAGATCGTCATCGCGTCCGAGCCCTCCCCCACACGACGCGAGCTCGCCGCGAAGATGGGCGCGGACATCGTCGTCGATCCGGCCGAGCAGGATCCGATCGAACTGTGGAATCAGATGGTCGCCGAGGGCAACCCACTCGTCGGTCAGGCCGCAAACGGCATTCTGATCGCGTACGAATGCAGCGGCCGGGCGGGGGTTATCGGGGAACTGATGCGCACCTTGCCGTTCAACTCGCGGATACAGGTGCTGGCTGCGCCGTTCGGCGACGAGACGATCATTCCCGTCGTCGGGCAGTTCCGGAGGATCTCGATCAACTTCGGTCACGGCCCCTACGAGAATGCCTACGACATCACCCTGCAGAGACTCGCCGATGGAGAGATCGACGCCGAAGCGATCATCACCGGCCGGGTCGGCCTCGATGGTGTCTCGGACGCTTTCGCAGCTCTGCGCGTACCCGACGAACACGTGAAGATCCTCGTTCTACCCGGCGCCGGCCGCCCGGAATAGCGGTCGGTCATGCCCTGTTGACGTAGGGGTGCCCGCACTCGGGCACCCCTACTTCGGGCTGTGCGAGCGTCGCCTGTTGGCGTCTGCGCCCCGATACCAGGACAATGGCAGGGTTGGCGTCAGCCGACAACGCGGCGCAACGCTCTGTGGCTGCCTCGTTTGCTTCACTAGGAGGATTCCGTGACCGACGGACCGTTGATCGTCCAATCCGACAAGACGCTGCTGTTGGAGGTCGACCACGAGCGTGCCGGCGATGCCAGGCAGGCAATTGCCCCCTTCGCGGAACTCGAACGGGCCCCGGAACACGTCCACACGTATCGCATCACTCCCCTGGCATTGTGGAATGCCCGCGCCGCCGGGCACGACGCCGAGCAGGTTGTCGACGCACTGGTGTCGTTCTCGCGGTTCGCCGTGCCACAGCCTCTCCTGGTCGACATCGTCGACACGATGGCCAGGTACGGACGCTTGCAGTTGGTCAAGAGCCCGGTGCACGGTCTCATCCTGGTCAGCCTCGACCGCGCGGTACTCACCGAGGTGATGCGACACAAGAAGATCTCGCCGATGCTCGGCGAGAAGGTCGACGACGACACCGTGATCGTGCACCCGAGTGAGCGCGGCCGCCTCAAGCAGATGCTGCTCAAGGTCGGCTGGCCGGCCGAGGATCTCGCCGGCTACGTGGACGGCGAAGCGCACCCGATCGATCTCGCTTTCGAAGAGGGCCACTGGGAACTGCGTGACTATCAGCAGATGGCAGCGGATTCGTTCTGGGCCGGCGGCTCGGGCGTCGTCGTGCTGCCATGTGGCGCCGGTAAGACGATGGTGGGCGCCGCAGCGATGGCAAAGGCCAAGGCCACCACACTCATTCTGGTGACCAACACCGTTGCCGGTCGTCAATGGAAGCGTGAGCTCATTGCTCGCACGTCGTTGACCGAGGAAGAAATCGGCGAATACTCCGGCGAGCGCAAGGAGATTCGGCCGGTCACGATCGCCACGTACCAGGTGATCACGCGTCGCACGAAGGGCGAGTACAAGCACCTCGAACTTTTCGATTCCCGAGACTGGGGACTGGTGATCTACGACGAGGTACACCTGCTCCCCGCGCCGGTCTTCCGGATGACGGCAGACCTGCAGTCACGCCGCCGCCTCGGTCTGACCGCGACGTTGGTTCGTGAGGACGGACGCGAAGGCGACGTCTTCTCGCTCATCGGCCCCAAGCGCTACGACGCTCCGTGGAAGGACATCGAAGCGCAGGGCTGGATCGCACCGGCCGACTGCGTCGAGGTGCGAGTGACGATGACGGACGCCGAACGCATGTCCTATGCCGTCGCCGAACCGGAGGAACGCTACAAACTGTGCTCGACGGCGCACACCAAAATCGCTGTCGTGAAGTCGATTCTGGCCAAGCACCCGGATTCCCCGACGTTGGTGATCGGCGCGTATCTCGATCAGCTCGACGAACTCGGCGAAGCCCTGAACGCCCCGGTGATCAAGGGATCCACCAAGAACAAGGAACGTGAGATCCTGTTCGATCAGTTCCGGAACGGTGAGATCCAGACGCTGGTGGTGAGCAAGGTCGCGAACTTCTCGATCGACCTTCCGGAGGCGTCTGTCGCCGTGCAGGTTTCGGGAACCTTCGGATCGAGGCAGGAAGAAGCTCAGCGACTCGGACGCCTCCTGCGACCCAAGCACGACGGCGGTCAGGCGCACTTCTATTCGGTGGTCTCCCGCGACACTCTCGATGCGGAGTATGCGGCACATCGTCAGCGATTCCTCGCCGAACAGGGCTACGCCTACCGGATCACCGACGCCGACGACCTGCTCGGACCTGCAATCGGCTGAGCATTTCTGCAACACGTTCCAGAAATAAATGGACATACGTCCAGTTATCTGTAGAGTGTGCCCTGTCACAGTCGTGTCCATCGGCCGGGGGTCACCAGCACCATGCGCTCAGTTCCACGTCTACGGGGTCGGCTCGCCGGAACCATCTCGCTGCTGACTGCCGCCGTCGTCGTCGCCACGACCGGCGTCAGTGCGGCGGCACCGAGCCCATCTCCTACCGCGCAGAACTCGGTGTACGCACTTGCGAACGGCTGCTACGCGCTTCGCACGGAGTCCGGCGACTTCGTGCGTCGTGGCGGACCGGCGTACCTCACCGACGCCACGAAAGCCGCCGACGCCGAGCCCTTCCGCCTGCATGCGGCCCAGTTGGGTCGTTTCATGCTGTACGGCCCGGACGGGTCGAGGCTCTCGCACGACGGAGCAGACTCCGTTCTCGCCACCTCCGAAGCAACTCCAGCCACCGACTGGACCGTGATGTCCACCGGCGAGTCCTTCGTTCTGACCGCAACCTCGAACGGCCGTCAACTGATCTCGCGAGATTCGACGCTCACGATGTCCGATCCCGGTGACGTTCCCGAATCTGCGTTCACTCTCGTCCCCCGCGATGGCTGTGCCGATTTCCCCGAAGCCGAAGTGGGCGCAAACGGTATTCCCGGAGAAATCGGACCGAATGGTGAAGTCACGGGATTCATCGACACACACGTGCACATGAATGCTTCGGAGTTCATGGGTGGAAACCTGCACTGCGGCAGACCTTTCGACCCCCAAGGTGTCACAGCTGCACTCGTCGACTGCCCGGACCACCAACCCGACGGAATACCGGCACTCCTCGAAAACGTTCTGTCGTACGGAAATCCCTTCGAAACTCACGACACCACGGGCTGGCCGAGCTTCGCCGACTGGCCGGCCCACGATTCGCTGACGCACGAGCAGACGTACTACAAGTGGGTCGAGCGGGCCTGGCGCGGCGGACTGCGAATCTTCACCAATCTCTTTGTCGCCAACCGTGTCCTGTGCGAGCTGTATCCGAGCAAGCGAAATCCCTGCGACGAGATGGAGACCGTCCGGATCCAGGCGCAGCAGACACGCGACCTCCAGGACTACATCGACGCCCAGTACGGCGGACCCGGCCGCGGATGGTTCCGCATCGTGAGCTCCCCGGAACAAGCCAGGAAGGTGGCCGCCGACGGAAAGCTGGCCGTCACCCTCGGAGTGGAAGTATCCGAACCCTTCGGTTGCTCTGTGCGTAACGGGATTCCGCAGTGCACCGAGGACGACATCGACCGCGGTCTGGACGAGTTGTACGACCTGGGTGTCCGGCAGATGATCGTCACGCACAAGTTCGACAACGCTCTCGGCGGTGCCCGTTTCGACGGCGGAATCACCGGCGTGGCCGTCAATATCGGCAACTACCTGGGCACCGGGGAGTTCTGGCAGTCGGAACCCTGCACCGGAGTTGCCGAGGACAACGTGCTGCCCACCAAGGTCGACGGCGCACAGAATCTTCTCGCAGTACTCCCGCCCGGCGTGACGCTTCCGGTGTACCCCGCTGGTCCGCAATGCAATTCACACGGCCTGACCGACCTGGGCGCATACACGATCAGAGGTTTGATGGACCGAGGAATGATCGTCGACATCGACCACATGAGCGTCAAGACCGCCGAAGCAGCACTCGACATTCTCGAAGCTGCGAACTATTCCGGCGTCGTCTCGAGTCACAGCTGGAGCGACCCGAGCCTCTACAAGCGGATCTACGCGCTCGGCGGATTTGTCGCCCTGTACGCCGGGCAACTGGACGCATCGGACGAAAAGCCCGAAGAGCGCGGATTCATCGACCAGTGGCGCGACGCGCGGGCAATGCGAAGCGAGAACTACTACTTCGGTTTCGGCTACGGCGCCGACACCAACGGCTTCGGTCCCCAAGCCGCACCGCGCGGTGACGCCGCCGAAAACCCGCTGCACTATCCGTACACCGCCTTCGACGGCACGGTCATGGACCAGCAGCGCGCCGGCACCCGGGTTTTCGACGTGAACACCGTCGGCGTGGCGCAGTACGGGATGATTCCCGACTGGATCGCGGACATGCGCATCGCCGCGGGAGCCGACGGCGACACCATCGTCGAGGACATGAGCCGCGGCGCCGAGGCTTACCTGCAGATGTGGGAGCGCGCGCGAAACTAGCTACGCTGGTGGACGGTCCCCGGGCGATCGGGGGCCGGTCCTAGATCGTCCGGCACCACCCGAAGGATTTTTTTCGTGGCTGACTTCCAGTTCACTGTCGACAAGGCTCACGCCAAGTCGGTCAACGACACACTGGCCGACGTACGCCGCCTGCAGATTTCTGCGGTGATCTTCGCGATCGTCCTCGCCGCGGTCGGGGCCTGGCTGATCAGCATGGGCGAGGTGTGGTCCATCATCATCGGCGCGGTCCTGGCCATCGGTGCGGCCAGTTCCCTGTGGGTGGCCGTGTGGGCACCTCGCAAGGTGGGAAGCGTCGAATCTCTGTATACGGACAACCCGCTGGTCCCTGCGATCGTCACCGAGGTCCACCCGCGTGCGGCGACGCTGACCGCGCTGATCGACATCGCGAAGCCCAATGCAGGGGCACCGAAGTACGCACTCGTCAGCCGCAATGTTCGACTCAACCCGAAGTGGCGAGTCGGCGACCGCATTCCGTCGGTTGCACTGCGTTCGGATCGTTCCACCCGCAGCAAGGCGGACACCTGGCAGATGGTCAGCCCCATGCCGATCGAGTGGGGAACCAAGGACTCGGCGGTTTTGGCACGGGCTGTTGCGTCTGTCAGTGCGAGCGAGTGGAACTTCCTGCAGAGCCGGATCCCCGATTCCGAAGAAGTTCGCACCCACCCCGATCGCCGGGTTCTGATCAACCCGGCCGATCTTCCTGACTCCCTGCGCTAGCCGTTCAGCTACGCGAGCGCGGGCAGTACTTCCTTCTCGAACATCTCGATCCCCGACGTGTCGTACGCAGCCTCGGGGAAGTAGAAAATTCCGTACTCGAGGCCCTGCGCTTTGAGCGCCGACAGGTTCTCGATGATCTGCTCCGGCGTACCCACTGCCGGCATTCCGCGGAACGCATCGAGCGACGCATCCGCAGCAGCTTCGCCGACCAACGGCGTCAGCCGGGATTTCAGTGTCTCCAACCGCTGAGCCACTTCGGCTTCCGTCGCGCCGATGGCGACGTTGTAGTTGGCCGAACGGACGATGGCGTCGAAGTCGGTACCGACGGTGTCGCAGTGCTTCTTCAGGATCTCCGACTTATGTGCGAAGCCGTCCGGGGTGCCGTCGAAGTTGGTGTACTGCGCGTACTTCGCCGCGATCTTGAGTGTGACCTTCTCGCCGCCGCCGGCAACCCAGATGGGAATTCCGCCCTCTTGCAACGGAAGTGGACGGCACAGCGCTCCGTCGACCTGGTAGTACTTGCCGTCGAGCGTCGCACTTCCCTTCGACCACGCCTGCTGCATGATCTGGATTCCTTCGTCGAGTCGACCCAGACGCTCACCGGCAGAGGGGAATCCGTAGCCGTACGCGCGCCACTCCTGCTCGTACCAACCGCCACCGATTCCCATTTCGACGCGTCCACCCGTGATCAGGTCGGTGGTCGCGGCGACCTTGGCCAGGTACGCCGGGTTGCGGTAGCTCATGGCGGTACACATCTGGCCGAGCCGGATACGCGACGTCGACGCACCGAGTGCGGCCATCAACGTCCACGCCTCGTGAGTCGCTTCTTCCGTCGGCTGGGGGACGGTGTGGAAGTGATCGTAGACCCACACCGATTCCCACGGTCCTGCCTCCGCGCGGAGCGTGAAGTCTCGCATCACTTCCCACTGCTTCGCGGGGTCGATGCCGACCAGGTCCAGACGCCAGCCTTGAGGTACGAACAGTCCGAATCGCATGTAGCGAGCCTACCTATCGTTTCCCGACGCGCGAGCGGGGCGACACCCGCGGAGAGTAGACCGGGATGAAGCGGAACATCATCGCTGCACCTGCGAACGAGGTCGCACCCAGTGCAGCGAACGCCCACCCGAGCGGGAACACCGCGGCAAGGAGACCGATCGCGAGCGGCCCACCGAACATGCCGGTGTCGTGGGTCAATCGCCAGGCAGCGAGGAACTCGGCGCGTTCTTCGGGTGGGGCGATATCAGCACCGAGAGTCATGATCACGCCGTTGCCCAGTCCGTTGCCGATCCCCATCACGACAGCGACCACGGTCAGCCCCACTGCACTCGTCGAGAACGGCAACAGTAGGTACGAGACACCGATCACCGTCAGCGAAGGCACCGCGACCAACCTGCGCCCGTATCGGTCCATGATGTGCCCGGCCGGATACGAGCACAGCAGATCCACTGCCGCACCGATACCGAAGATCACACTCACCTGGGCCGCATCCAACCCGAGGTGCAATGCCCACAGCGGCAGCACCGCCTCCCGCGAAGCACGGGCGGCGCCCATCAGCAGGGAGCCTGTCCCGAGCGTCGACAGTGCCACACGATGGCGGCGAAGGATGTCCGGGAGGGTTGCGTGCGCGTGATCACCGTTGCCCGCCTGCGCCTTTCGTGGCGGGTCGGGAACGCGGGCCATCAGCGCCCCGGCGAGTACGACGCCCACCAACTGGACCAGGAATCCTCCACGCGCGCCCAGCAGAAGAATCACGCCGGCTCCGATGAGCGGCCCCAGGAAGAACCCCAACCGCCACATCGCGGCGAATGACGACATCGCTCGGGCCCGTAGGCCGAGTGGCACGGTCTCGGCGAGGTAGCTCTGCCTCGCGAGGCCCCACACCGCATTCGCCAGTCCGGTCAGCAGAGCGCCGATACCGAGCATCCAGGGAGTCTGCGCAAGCAGACAGATCACGACTCCGGTCGCGCCCAAAGAACTTCCGCCGATGATGGACCGACGCTCGCCGAATCGCGACACTATCCGGCCGGCGGGGAGATCGCCGAGGACGGCCCCCAAACCGCCGAGTGCAACGATCAATCCGGCAACGGCTACCGATGCACCGAGGTCGCGGGCGGTGACGGCCATGATGGGGGCGGCCGCGCCCTGACCGATTCCGAAGATGGCCGCCGGTACGAAAACCGTTGTGATCAGCGGTTTCAGTCCGGCGATCGACGGCTGTTCCTTGGGCAGTGTTTCCGTCACGCGCTCACTTCTGCCGCATCAGCGGACCGGGAAAACCGGTTCGCCGGGCGGCCCAGGCCGTAGTGGCCGCGCAGTGTGGCTTCGGTGTACTCAGTTCGGAAGAGCCCGCGGGACTGCAGAATCGGCACGACTCGGTCCACGAAGACCTCCAACCCTCCGGGCAGATAGGGCGGCATGATGTTGAAGCCGTCCGCAGCGCCCTTGTCGAACCACTGGGCCAACTCGTCGGCCACCTGCTCGGGTGTCCCGGCGAAGGTACGATGCCCGCGGCCGCCACCGAGTTTGCCGATCAACTCCCGAACCGTCAGCTTTTCGCTCTCTGCAAGATCTTTGACGAGTTGGTATCGACTCTTGTTCCCCTGAATCCGATCGATGTCCGGCAGCGGTGGCAACGGGGCATCGAGAGAATGCTCAGTGAGATCGACACCGACCATGTTCGAGAGTTGGCGCAGTGAATACTCGGGAGAAATCAGGTCCGTGAACGACTGCTCCAGAGCCTTCGCTTCTTCTTCCGTATCCGCGATGAAGGGAACGATGCCTGGCAGCACTTTGATCTCGTCGGGACTACGTCCGTACTTGATCAGCCGAGATTTGAGATCGTTGTAGAAATCCTGCCCCTGTTCGAGAGTCCGTTGAGCGGTGAACACGGCTTCGGCGTACTGCGCGGCAAAATCCTTGCCGCTCTCGGAGGAACCGGCCTGCACGAGCAGCGGACGTCCCTGCGGGGACCTCGGCGAGTTGAGCGGGCCGGCTACCGTGAATCGATCACCGCTGTGGTCGATGCGATGGACACGATCCGGGTCGGCGAAGATTCCGGTCTCCTCGTCCAGGACAACCGCGCCCTCTTCCCAGCTGTCCCAGAGTCCGAGTGTCACGTCGAGAAACTCCTCGGCCCGCTCGTACCGACCACTGTGCGTCGGTACTGCATCGAGGCCGAAGTTCGCGGCCTCGTCAGCGCCGGCCGACGTGACGATGTTCCACCCGCCACGTCCCCCACTGATGTGATCGAGGGACGCGAACTTCCTTGCAAGAGTGTACGGATCGCTGTAACTGGTCGACGCGGTTGCGATCAGGCCCACTTTGTCGGTGGCTGCAGCGATCGCGGAGAGCAAGGTGACGGGTTCGAAAATCGCCTGTGTGTTGTACTTGACCCGGGGGCCCACTGCCAGGCCGTCGGCGAAGAACACCGAGTCCAGCTTTCCTCGTTCGGCGATCCTCCCCAACTCCTGGAAGTGCTTGACGTCCAACAGGTTGGCAGCGTTTGTACGAGGATGGCGCCACGCCGCCTCATGATGGCCGACGCCCATGAGGAAGGCGTTCAGATGGAATTGTCGTTCGGACATGAGTTCGCAGAATCTTTCCGTGAAGGTGCAGATCAGGTGGTGACGCGCCAGCGTGAGAGCCGACGTTCGATCAGGACCAGAATCGCGTTGATTGTCAGACCCAACAACGAGATCGCGACGATCCCCGCATACATGTTCGGGATCTGGAAGTTGAGTTGAGAAGCGGTGATCAAGTACCCGAGACCGGCTTTGGCACCGACCATCTCGGCGGCGATCAGCACGAGAATCGACGCCGCGGCGGACATGCGGATTCCGGTGAAGATCGTCGGCACCGCAGCCGGGAGGACCACCTTCTGGAACAGCCGAATCGAGGAGAGTCCCAGCGAGGCTGCGGACTTGATCAGAAGCGGATCCACGGTGCGCACACCGGAAATGGTGTTGAGCAGAATCGGGAAGGTGCAAGCGTAGATCACCAGGGCGATCTTCGATTCCTCACCGATTCCCAGAATCAGCACGAAGACGGGCAGCAGAGCCAAAGCTGCCGTGTTGCGGAACAGTTCGAGAATCGGATTGAGGAAATCGGAGATCGGGCGGTACCACGCGATTGCAATGCCCAACGGGATTGCAATCGCGATGGCCACGAAGAAACCGGTCAGCGCACGCGTCAAACTGGCCGAGACGTGCTCTTGCAGTTGACCGTTCCCGGCAAGAGTGAGGAACGCGGACACAACCTCACTGAATGGCGGAAGGAAAACCTTGTCCACCACACCCAACCGGGGCGCCGCTTCCCAGATCCCGAGGAAGACGGCGATGGCTATCGACGGCTTGGCAATTCGCCACGCGGCGGAGCCCACGTAGCGCGCTGCCTTACCGGAGGATTTACGCCCCTTACTTGGTGCCGGCGTCTGGTCGGGCAACGGTTTCGGGTCCAGGACCACTTCCGGCGTCGCCAATGCGCTAGACATGTGCAACCTCCTTGGCTGGGTCGAGCTCTCCGGCCCGTGCGCGTTCCACTTCACCGTGCAGCAGGGTCCAGATCCGGTGCCGGAACACACGGAACTCCTCACCGGATCGCACGTCGTCACCGGACCTGTCGATATCGATGTCGACGATCGTCTTGACGCGCCCCGGCCTCGACGTCAGCACGGCAACTCTCTGCCCGAGGTAGATGGCCTCGTCGATGCCGTGCGTGATGAACAGGATCGTCTTGCCGGTGGCTTTCCAGATACGTAGAAGCTCGTCCTGCAGAGACTCTCTCGTCTGTGCGTCCAGAGCTGCAAAGGGTTCGTCCATCAGCAACACTTCGGGATCGAATGCCAGGCTGCGAGCAATCGCAACTCGCTGCTTCATTCCGCCGGACAACTCGTGCGGATAGCGGTCGGCAAATCCTTGCAGACCGACCAGTTCGAGGTAATGCTCGGCGAGTTCGCGTCGCTCGCTCTTCTTCACGCCCTTCGCTTCGAGTCCGAACTCGATGTTGTGACGCGCAGTGCGCCACGGTAACAACGCGTACTGCTGGAAGACTATCCCGCGGTCCAGACCGGGCCCCGTGATCTGCTTGCCGTCCAGAAGGATTCGACCGGACGTGGGCGAACTCAGTCCACCGAGAAGGTCCAACAGAGTCGACTTACCGCAACCACTCGGCCCGACGAGGACCAGGAACTCCCCCGGCGCCACGTCGATGTTGATGTCCTCGACCGCGGTGAAAACTTCGTCGGTCCCACGAATATCGAACTGCTTGGTGACGTGCTCGAGCCGTAGTTTCGGTTCTGTGCTCATTTTGCGGCCTCCAGTGCCTGTCCGTCAGCGCCGCTGTCGGGTGAATACGTTCCGTTGGCGTATGGATTGAATTCGTTGGTGTAGATGTCCGACGGCTTCAACTTGCCGTCTTCGAGTTCGCCGTTGCGGGTCAGCCAGTCGATCCACGTGCTGATCTCGGTATCGGTGATCGTTCCACCGGGGCCGGCAACTCCCGGGCTCTTCCAGTAGCTGATCAGCTTGGTGTCCTCGTTGCGTCCACGACTGTTGACGATGGACGTCAGCTTGGCCAGCACTTCGTCACGCGGATGCGTCTGAGTCCAGCGGATCGCTCGCGCGGTTCCCTGCACGAAATCGGCGACCGCTTCCTTGTTCTGCGCGATGTACTCGTCACGAAATACCAACGTGCCGTATGTGAACGAGCCGAACAGGGATTCGTCGGTGAAGAGCTCCCGCAGACCACCTCGTTCGAGTGCGGAGTCACGGAAGACCGAGCCGAGAGTCGCGACGTCGATCTGCCCCTGCCGCAGCGCTTGCTCCGTGTTGACCGGCGGCACCACGATCAGTTCCACCTGCTTGATCTCGTCCGGCGTAAGCCCTTCCCGCGCAAGCCATTCACGAACGACGAACTCGTGGTGCGCCCCGAGGGTGTTCATCCCGACCTTCTTGCCGATCAGGTCTTTGGCCGTTTTGATCGGACTGTCGTCGAGTACGTAATACCCGTTGAAGCTCTGCTTGTCAGAGCCGTAGTACCCGATTACCGAGGTGATCGGTGAACCCGCGGAAGCCAACTTCACCACCGCACCGTTGAACGCTCCGCCGAAGTCGGTTTGACCGGTCGCGGCATTCTGAATGCTCTGAGGACCGCTGGTCGTGTCGCCGATCCAGTTGAGTTCCACGTCGTTGAAGTAACCCAGATCGGCAGCGAGTTCGGGGAACAAGACCTGTCCAGTGCTTCCCTCGTACCGCAGGACGGTCTTGCCGTCGGCGGTCTTGACGACTTCGTCGGAAGAGCCCGAGCAGGCAACGGCAAAGCTGGACAGAGTGACAAGGGCGACGACCGCGGCTACCGAGCGCGCGAAACGAGGGCGAATCATGAAGTTGCTTCCTGTAGAGGATGATTGGTGCAGTTCTCGGCTACACCTGTCCGGATCGCCGTACGCGGCGCTCGGCACAGGCAGGTGTGGGGAATGTCAGTTCAACGACAACAGTTGAACGACATCAGCGTGAAAGACCGAAACACGTGACACTCCAATGAATGTGAAGACAGAATCGAGCAGTAAGCAGTGCCGAAACCATACGTCGGCACCCACTACCTGGGTCAACGGTTACATTCACGCCTGATTTAATGTGTGAAGTCCGTATCATGAGGGCATGCTTTCGCCGAGTGCCGCGCAGGACTTCGAGCAACATCGTGGTCATCTGACATCAGTGGCCTACCGCCTCACCGGAAGTTTCAGCGACGCTCAGGACGCGGTGCAGGAAGCATGGATACGGCTTCAAGTAGCCGAAACCACGCGAGGTGAAGAGTTGCAGATCCGCGAGCTGCGCGGATGGCTCACCACTGTCGTCGGCCGAATCTGCCTCGATCATCTCAAGTCGGCCGCGGTGCGTAGAGAAAGCTATGTAGGACAGTGGCTTCCGGAGCCGATCGTCACACCCGTCGACGCCACCGCGAGCACACCCTCAGCGACACCCGATCCCCTCGAGTACGTCGTGACGCAGGAACAGAATCGTTTTGCGGCCCTCGTCGTCCTGGATACCCTCACGCCCGCTCAGCGCGTTGCCTTTGTCCTCCACGACGGCTTCGACGTACCTTTCGCCGAGGTGGCCCGCATCCTCGACATCGAGGTTGCCGCTGCCCGTCAGTTGGCCTCGCGGGCCCGTAAAGCCGCAGCGTCGGCGCCCGTCCCGGTCAGCAGCGAGGAACATTCTGCCGCCGTCGAGCGATTGGTCACTGCTATCGCGAGTGGAGATCTGAACGCCGTGATCGAAGCACTAGATCCCGATGCCGTGCTGATCGGCGACGCAGGCGGAACCACCCGCACGGCGGTCAACGTCGTCCGCGGCAGTGATCGTGTGGCGCGGTTCTACCTGGGGTTGGCCCGCAAGTACGGACCGGCGGCGCTGTTTTCGATGTCACCGGTTCTCGTCAACGGACAACTCGGTGGTGTATTCGCCGGCTCACCCGGAGATGACCGGTACCCGCAGTTCGCCGCTCGAGTTGCCGGCTTCACGGTTCGCGACGGAGTTGTCTGTGCCGCCTACGACATTGCGAATCCAGCCAAGTTCAGTGCCGTCCCGATGCTCGATCACACCGAACCCGAGCGCAGGTAGCGAGACTCCCATTCTTCGAGGTGAGACCTGGACACCTGCGTGCCGAACCACAGTCGGTGCAGCACATCCGATCCCAGGTGATGCAGTGCGGTGTGCGTTCTCCACTGCTGCGACGCCCACTCGGGTTCGTTGTGGGCGGCGTCGATCCCGGCCATCGTGCTGCCCCGTAGTTCGAAGTCCAGGTCGCGTCGAAGCTCCGAAAGCTCGGACCAATTCGCTTGTGGTGCATAGTGCCTCGAGCGGATTTCGGTCAGCAGCTTGAACAGGACGCTGTCGGCACGCTCGTCGACCCAGATCAGAGTGCGTCGATGTGCCCCGCGCCCGACCGTCCACAGGACGATCAACGCCACGACGACGCCGATTGCCGTCTCGAGCATGCGGCTGAGGATCAGATGCTGGACGGTCCCGTGTGCACCACCGGCAGCGCCGAGGAGAATTGCCAGAGCGGTGATGAAGATGACGGCGATCCCGTAGTTCCGCACCAGGAACAGTTCGATCCCCGCCATCAGGACGGCAAGTACCGCCACCAGCCACAGACCGGTCGGACTCCAGGCGTATATGGCGCCCAACAGAATCAATCCGAGGACGGTTCCGCCGATGCGATGGATTCCGCGATAGGTGCCCAGTATTCGATCCGGTCCTTGATGCAGGACCATCGCCGCGGCGATCACCGCCCAGTCCGGGCGATCGATACCGAGTAGAACGGTGAGGGTTCCCGCCGCCATACAGGCGATGGACAGCCGAAGTGCCGTGATCGACGCTCGGCTGGACGGATTGCAGGCGCGGAGAAACCGATACCGGATCGTCGGGTCGGGCAGGGGTGGATGGGCCCCGACCTCGTCGACGTCGAACGCGGGGTCCGCCATGAGTTCGGGATCGTGGTCGTCGGAGATCGCCCTGGCCATCGCGATCTGCGCTCGTTCGAGTTCACGGGTCAACGGGTGGTCTTTCCCGACGATTGCGCCGCGGTAGAGGCACTGCCACGCGTCGTGCAGCCGAAGTGCTGCAGCGTGCCGTTTGTCTCGCGTCTGCTCCGGCGGGGCGTACTTCGCCTGCGCTTCCGTGTACTCCGCAACAGCCGAGACGGCTGCCTGTACCGCGCTGCGTTCGATCGCTCGCGGTGCCCACAGGATCCCCGTCATCGAGACGACGACCGCGCTGATCCCACCGATTGCCGTCCACATCGCGACCTCGACCGGCGGCTGGCCGGGAGTAGCGATCACCGAACTGATCTCGGTGGTGAGCAACAGGAAGAACGCGCCCGGTGGGCCTAATCGAAGCGCGTCGACGGTAAAGGCGCAGGTCGACACCACGACGGCCATGATCAGCACGACAAAGACGAGCAGCACCGTCGGCGCGCCTTCGGAGATCGCTCGGTGGACCGGCTCCCCCACCGATGCCCCGATGAAGGACAGGGTCGTCAGCGCCGTCGCGGCGATACCGACTGCCTTCCACCTGCTCCGGTACGGACGTCCCTCACCGTAGATCGACGCGAATGCACCGAGTCCGACCAGGAGGGACGAGGGCCCGTATCCGAGCAGGGTGGCGACGGCCGCCGGAATCGCCAAGGCGAGTGCGACCCGAACTGCTCCGGGATACCGGTTTCCCACCGGCGGCAATCCGAACAGGACGCTGCGAGCCGGACGCGGCGCCGGGAGGAGGTTGGACTCGTGACCCGCTGATGTTTCTTCGGGGTCCACTGCCCATCCTTCGCGCCGGTTCGATCGTGTCTGTGCCGTCCCATTCTTGCGGGCGGCCGCCCTGGTATCCGAAGCGGGTCTGGAGGTCGATTCGGCCACCCGCTTATTGACACTGCGTCAACAGTGTGGATGATAGGTGGAGCCAGATCCGCTCGTGGGTCGCACTTCATCGATCGGGAGAAATCACGATGACGCAAGGATCAACCGCAACCCGAACCACCGAACGACGCTCCCCGTGGATGGACGACGAATTGGAGGCCGTTGGCGAACTGGCGAAGAACTTCTTTGCCAAACACGTGACACCGCACCAGAAACGCTTCGCGTCCCAGGGTTTTCCCGACAAGTCCGCCTATCGGGAACTCGGGACGCTCGGGCTCGCCGGCATGTCGATCCCCACCGAGTACGGCGGCGGAGGAGGAACTTTTGCGCACGATGCCGTGCTGTTCCACGAGCAGGTGATGGCGGGTGATCATTCACTCCAACTCGGTGTGCACTCGGGAATCGTGCCGCACTACCTCAATGCCTACGCCGATCACGACCACAAACTGCGCTGGCTACCGAAGTTGGTAAGTGGTGAGTGGGTGGGCGCAATCGCCATGACCGAACCCGGCACCGGATCCGACTTGCAGAACATCACCACCCGCGCCGTCCGCGACGGCGACGACTATCTGATCAGCGGCGCAAAGACATTCATCTCCAACGGCCGCAATTGCGATCTGGTGATCATTGCCGCCAAAACCGATCCGAGCCTCGGAGCGCGCGGGGTATCGCTCATCGTGGCCGAGGTCGACGACAACACACCGGGTTTCGAGCGCGGACGAATACTCGAGAAGGTCGGACAGAAGGGCCAGGACACCACCGAGTTGTTCTTCGACCGCTTGCGGGTGCCGGCGACAAACCTGCTCGGAGACCGCGAAGGCGCAGGATTTGCGCAGCTGATGCAGCAACTACTGCCCGAGCGATTGATCTGTGGGGTTGCGGCCACTGCGGCAATGGAGCGTGCAGTCGCCCTCACCGTGGAGTACACCAAATCGCGAAACATGTTCGGGCAAACACTCTTCGACCTGCAGAACACCCGCTTCGAACTTGCCGAGTGCGCGTCCATCGCTCGAATCTCGCGAACGTTCATCGACGACTGCATCGTCAAATACCTCGCCGGGCAACTCGACGCGACCACCGCCGCGATGGCCAAGTACTGGCTCACCGATCAGCAGTGCGCCGTGATCGACCGTTGCGTACAACTGCACGGCGGTTACGGCTACATCCTCGAATATCCCATCGCCCAGATGTACGCCGACGCTCGTATTCAGCGAATCTACGCCGGTTCGAACGAAGTCATGAAAGACCTCGTGGCGAGATCACTCTGAGCAATCAGGAGCCCGCCTCGCAAGCCGGCAACACTTCACGCACGATTGCCAGCAAGCTGCGGACCAGCAGAAGGTGCACCTGTTCGCGGTCGAGCGAACCGGTCACCAACCACTGCTTACTGGCAGCCTTCGCCAATCCTCCGTACGCCACGATCATCGAATGAACAGCAGTCTCGCTGCCTTCGCTCGGTCGAATCTCGAGCGCATCCATCATGCGTCGCGCGGCAACGTCGTCCGCGTCCTGCAGGATCCGATCCATCTCGGGATCACGGCGGAGGTCGTCGGACATGACTGTCGAGATCCACATGTCGCGATGACGCCAGGCGACGTCGAGCCACCGATCGATCACGGCGTCGATTCGCTTCTCCTGGCTCGCCGATCGCGGAATGCGGTCCACCGCCACTTCGGGGATGAAGACGAATCGCCGCACGACGTCGAGATACAACTCCCGCTTGGAGCCGAAGTAATGATTGAGCAGCGGACGACCGACGCCTGCAGCCTTGGCCAACTCGGTCATCGAGACGTCGGCATAAGACCTCTCCTCGAAAACTTTTGCCGCGCTGACAATGATCTGTTCACGTCGGTCCTCGGGTCCGAGGCGTTTTCCGCCCGTGGCAGGAGCCGACGTCATTCTTTCCTCGCGGGCGTGCTGTTGACCGTCGCCTGCGCCTCGACCATGAGCGAAATGTGCTCCACCAAGCGCTTTCGAGAGATTTTGGAGGACGGGGTGTGCGCCTGATAGATGAACGCGAGTGCACCGAACAGCCCCACCGAGTTGAGTTCGGAGTTGGTGGAGTCGGCCGCCTCGCCGCCGTACATCAGCTCGAGCGACGCGGAGATCGGATTGGTGAACTCCGCCATCAGTTCTCGTCCTCGGTCCCACAGTGCAGGTTCCGCCTGGGATTCGACGAACATGATGCGTCCACGTCGGGGATCCTTGAAGACATAGCTGGTGAAGGCCTTCACCACGTGGCGAATCAGAGCCGACGGTTCGGAAGGTGCGGCCTCGAGAGCGTCCAGAATGGTGTCACGCGCACCGAGAACGACCTCGTCGAGAACGGCGACCAACAGTTCGTCACGAATGGCGAAGCTCTCGTAGAAGTACCGTTCGGTCAGCCCAGCCTCGCGGCACGTCGCCCGCATGGTCGCGGCCGCCGCACCCTCGGTGCCCATGATCTGCAGCCCGGCTTCGATCAACTGTGCCCGGCGCGCGGCGCGGCGATCTTCCGGTTCCTGTCCACGCCACCTGCGCGGGCCGGTGCGCCGAGCCTCGGTATCCGTCATGTCCCCATCGTCTCACTGGCCGGCAGTGCTCTCGACCTCAGGTTATCGCGAAGACCTTCGAGGGTGAACTGACATCGCCCGATATCAGTCAAGCCAATTCTGACATCAACCGCTGTTGACATCACCTGATGTCAGACTTACTCTTCGTTCAGTTGTTCACGCACCAATCAGGAGGCGTCACACATGGTCGACATCGACCCAATCTCGGGGCCATCGGCCGGTGAAGAGGAAACTCGAACCCGCCGAACACGAGTCGTCGTCATCGGAGCCGGCTTCGGCGGCATCGGAACTGCTGTCCGCTTGAAGCAATCCGGGATCGACGACTTCGTCGTTCTCGAACGCGCCGCGGAGCCCGGGGGTACCTGGCAGGTCAACACCTACCCCGGTGCACAGTGCGACATCCCGTCGATTCTGTATTCGTTCTCATTTGCGCCCAATCCGAACTGGACGCGGCTGTACCCGTTGCAGCCGGAGATCTACGACTATCTCCGGGACTGTGTCCACCGCTTCGGACTCGCCGGTCATTTCCACTGCAACCAGGACGTGACAGAAGCGTCGTGGGACGAGCAGGCCCAGATCTGGCGGGTACACACCGCGGAAACCGTGTGGGAGGCACAGTTTCTGGTCGCGGCCACCGGCCCGTTCAGTGCCCCCGCCACCCCCGACCTCCCCGGACTCGAATCGTTTCGTGGTCAGATGTTCCACACCGCGGATTGGAACCACGACCACGACCTTCGCGGCGAACGCATAGCCGTGGTCGGCACCGGCGCCTCCGCAGTGCAGATCATCCCCAGACTGCAACCGCTCGCGAACTCGCTGACCGTATTCCAGCGGACACCGACGTGGATCCTGCCGCACCCGGATCAGCCGATGACGGGCTGGCCCAGCGCGCTGTTCGAGCGGGTACCGCTCACCCAGCGACTCGCACGCAAGGGACTCGACCTACTTCAAGAAGCCCTGGTACCCGGATTCGTGTACAAGCCGTCACTGCTCGCAGGGTTGGCCGCACTCGGCCGGGCGCATCTTCGTCGGCAGGTGCGCGACCGGGAGCTTCGCGCAAAGCTACTCCCTCACTACGCATTCGGATGCAAGCGTCCGACGTTCTCGAATACCTACTATCCCGCGCTGGCGTCACCCAACGTGGAGGTGGTGACGGACGGAATCGTCGAGGTACAGGAGCGCGGCGTACTCACCGCGGACGGCACTTTCCGCGAAGTCGACACCATCGTCATGGGTACCGGTTTTCGCATGGGAGACAACCCGTCCTTCGACATCATCCGAGGTACGGACGGCCGCAGCCTCGCGCAGGCGTGGAACGGCAGTGCCGAAGCCTTCCTCGGCACCACCATCAGCGGGTTTCCGAACTTCTTCATGATCCTCGGCCCCAACTCGGTGGTCTACACCTCGCAGGTCGTCACGATCGAAGCGCAGGTCGAGTACATCGTGAGCTGCATTCTTCAGATGGACGAGCGCGGCATCGGCAGCATCGACGTCCGCGCCGACGTGCAGCGCGAATTCGTGCGTGCGACCGACCGCCGACTCGCCACCAGCGTGTGGAACGCGGGCGGGTGCAGTAGCTACTACCTCGTCGACGGCGGCCGCAATTACACCTTCTATCCCGGATTCAACCGATCCTTCCGCGCCAGGACCAAACAGGCCGACCTCACTCACTACACGCAGGTACAACCCGTCTCGTCCACACCACTCACCACTGCTCGAGAAACCGTGAGGAGCCGATAATGCTCGGCATCAACGCCTTCCGAGGCACGCCCGTCATCGCACCGTCCGGCGCTCGCCGCTACACCGACGAAGCACATGCGATCGCCGCCCGTGACGTCGAATTCGACTGGGACGGTGTACCACTGCACTACGTGCCGAACGAACCGATGGTCACCCACGTCATCAACTTCATGCATCTCGTGTTACCCGAGGGAGAGCGAGCCATGTCTGCGACGCTCGCTGAAGCGCTCCCTCTCATCGAGGACACCCGACTGCACGAAGAGGTGGTGGGATTCGTCGGCCAGGAAGCAACACACGCGTCGTCGCACAAAGGTGCACGCGAACATCTTGCGGACCTCGGCATGGACATGAAACCGATGGCACGCCGCATGGACTGGCTCGTGGACAAGATATTGGGCGACAAAGGATTGACCGGAAAAGCCAAGCACGCCTGGCTCTGTGAACGTCTCGGCTTGTTTGCTGCCATGGAGCACTACACGGCAGTGGTCGGGGAATGGCTGCTCACCGATCCCGCTCTCGAAGATGCCGGCATGCACCCGATGATGCTCGACATGGTCAAGTGGCACGGCGCCGAGGAAGTCGAGCACCGCAACGTCGCTTTCGACGCCTACATGTACGTCGACGGTAGCTACGCCCGACGCGTTCGCACCGCGCTGCTCGCCAGCTTCACGTTGTTCGTACTGTTCATCGCCTCGATGAATTACCTTTTCCGGCAGGACCCGTCGAAGGCGAAGGGTCGACTGTGGCCTCTGCAACTGATCAGTGCCACTCGTCGTGGACTGGTACCGAACATGAAATTCCTGATCACCGAGATTCCTCCGTATCTGCGGCCGAGTTTCCACCCTTCCCAGATCGGGGACATGGACGTCGCGATGCGCTACCTCGCTCGCTCGCCTGCCGCCAATCGTTCCTCCGAAGTGAGTGAAAGATGAGCAAGACGACTGCCGACAGCCCCCACGACGCACCCGCCTTCACGCCGACTCGGTCGTTGAGGTTTGCCGCGCAGGCCACGGGCGCATACCGTCGGATCTTTGCAACCAGTCCTGCAGCGCAGATACTTTCGCGTCCCAACCCGGTCCGCTACAGCGGGTTCGACATGACACTGGACGTGAAGTCCGTCCGGTTGGAGTGTGACGACGTCCTGAGTGTCACCTTGACTCCGAGGGAAGGCATCGCCCTCCCGTCGTGGATTCCCGGCGCCCACCTCGACGTCTTTCTCCCCTCGGGAAGGCAACGACTGTATTCGCTGTGCGGCGACCCCGAGGATTTGACCTCGTATCGGATCGCCGTCCGAAGGATAGACGAGGGCGGTGGCGGCTCACGCGAGATCCATGAGTCGCTGAAACCTGGAATGGTCGTGGACGTCAGAGGACCGCGGAATGCGTTTCCGTTTGTCGCGGCTCCGTCGTATCTCTTTGTTGCGGGCGGAATCGGAATCACTCCGCTCCTTCCCATGGTGCAGCGTTGTCACCGTCGGGGAATCCCCTGGCGATTGGACTATCTCGGACGAACTCGCGCAACCATGCCATTTCTGAACGAGATCGAGGAGTATTCCAGCGGGCAGGTAACCATCCGACCGGACGACGAGTTGGGCTCGCCGGATGTCGAAAAACTGCTCTCCGCTGCGGATCCCGGCGCCGCGGTGTACACGTGCGGACCGGCGCCGCTGATGAACATGGTGCGCGCAGCAGCCTTCACGAGCAACCCGACCGGATCGGTGCACAGTGAGCGCTTCTCGCCGCTACCGGTAGTCGACGGCAACGAATTCACTGTGCACCTGGCGCGCACCGGCCTCACCGTCGATGTCGGCGAGTCCGAAAGTGCCTTGGCGGCAATACGACGCGCACTTCCCGGCGTCGCGTATTCCTGCCAACAGGGCTTCTGCGGTACGTGCAAGGTCCGGGTGCTCGCCGGGACCGTCGATCATCGGGACACCCTTCTCACCGAATCGGAACGCACCGATTCGATGTTGACCTGTCGATCACGTTCCACGGGTAAATCTTTGGTGGTGGACCTGTGAAGCGAAAATTCCCGCTCGCGGCGGCCGACGCAGACTTCATCCGATCCGCGCCGCTGGTGATCACTCACCGGATCGAGTCCGAAGCGACGTGCGAAAGCTTGTGGCGGACGTTGACCTCGGACGGTGCGCTCGCGTCGTGGGCGCGCGGCATCACCGGATCCGACTGGACCTCGGCCAGACCATTCGGCATCGGGACGACGCGAACTGTGCGGGCCGGCGCCTTCGCCGCACTGGACGAGAGGTTCTTTCGCTGGGACGAGGGCAACCGGATGTCGTTCTACGTGGAGTCGGCGTCACTTCCGGGATTCAAGCGTTTCGCCGAAGATCTGGTGCTGGAACCGACTTCGACTGGAAGCCTTCTCACCTGGACGTTCGCTGTGCAGGCGCAGCCGTGGTTCGCCCCGATTCTGTCTCCGGCCAGACCGATCCTCGACCGCGTGACCCGCAACTGGGCCGACGGCGCCGTCCACCACACACTTCAGGGGACTCCGCGATGACAACAACCGAGATCGACACGACCGCGCAGGCGACCGACGTCACGGTGACGCAGGCAGTGCGCGAAGCTCGAGTCGCCGCCGCGTGGTGGGCGGAACTGACATTCGAGCAACGCGCCCGCCGACTGGATCGGTGGCGAGGAATCATCGCTCGTCGAGCATCCGAACTCGCCGACGTCGTTCACCGGGACATGGGCAAGCCTCACCCCGACGCAATGCTCGAAATTGCCATGGCGCTCGAACACCTCGCGTGGGCGTCGAAGAATGCTCGAAAGGTGTTGGGCAGGCGCACCGTCGGTTCCAGTCTGTTGACGATCAATCAGGCCGCCTCGGTGGAGTATCGGCCTCTCGGAGTGGTCGGCGTGATCGGTCCGTGGAACTATCCGGTCTTCACCCCACTCGGTTCGCTCTCGTTTGCCCTGGCTGCCGGCAACGCTGTTGTCTACAAGCCGAGTGAGTTCGCACCAGGTGTCGGTGAATGGTTGGGCCGAGCATTTGCCGAGGTCGTCCCTGAACATCCTGTGCTGCAAGTTGTCACAGGTGACGGTGCGGTCGGCGCGGCGCTGTGCCTGGCCGGCGTCGACAAGATCGGGTTCACCGGGTCCACTGCTACTGGCAAGAAGGTCATGGCAGCCTGCGCCGAGACCCTCACACCGGTGTTGATGGAATGCGGCGGCAAGGACGCACTCGTCCTCGATGCCGACGGAGATGTCGGCGCCGCCGCGGATGCTGCGGTGTGGGGAGCGTTGTCCAACTCCGGTCAGACCTGTCTGGGCGTCGAGCGTGTGTACGTGCACGAACACGTCTACGACGAGTTCCTCGACAAGACAACCACTCTGGCCGCTCGAATTCATGCAGGTTCTGATGCCGACGCCAAGATCGGTCCGATCACCATGCCCTCGCAAGTCGCCATCATCCGGCGTCACATAGACGACGCGGTATCGCGGGGTGGATGTGTCGTTCTCGGCGGGCTCGGCACGATCTCCGGTCAGTACGTGCAACCGACCATCATGGTCGACGTGCCCGAAGACAGCCTCGCCGTCACGGAGGAGACCTTCGGCCCGACGATGACCATCACCAAAGTCAGCTCGATGGACGAGGCGGTGGAGTTGGTCAATGCGTCGCCATACGCCTTGGGAGCAAGCGTGTTCGGCAAGGACGGAGTATCAATTGCAGGTCGACTCCGATCGGGAGGAGCGTCGGTGAACTCCTACGTGATGTATGCCGCAGTTCCCAACCTGCCGCTGGGTGGGGTCGGAGCATCCGGTTTCGGACGCGTTCACGGCCCCGACGGACTGAAAGAGTTCACCTATGCCCGTTCGATGACCAGGCAACGGTTCCGTTCGCCATTACCGCTGACGACGTTTCGACGGACCGCCCGAATCGACTGGCTGGTCAAAGTTCTCATACGCGCTCTACACGGAAGGCACTGAAGCCATGACGGGACGCTTGTCCGCGCTTGCAGGAACAGTCCGCGATCTGGGCATTCCACTGCCCGGACGCCGGATCGACTTCGACGTCGCCGGTAAGGTCGTACTGATCACCGGCGGAGGCGACGGTATCGGTGCGGCGTTGGCGCGCACTCTCCACCGACGTGGGGCGACGGTGGCGCTGGTCGATGTCAACCAGAGTTCGCTGGCAGCAGCCGAGCGCGCATTCGAGTCACGGCGAGTCGTGACGGTGACGGCCGACGTCCGCGATCGGGACGGTATGAAAGCAGCCGCGCGCACGATTGTCGATCAGCTGGGCAGAATCGACGTCGTGGTGGCCAACGCCGGAATCACCCCTCCCCCGGCGACATTGCGCCAAATCGATCCCGAAGCCTTCGATCGAGTTGTCGACGTCAATCTCACCGGTGTCTTCAACACCGTGCATCCGACCATCGACGAGGTGATCCGCAACAGTGGGCACATCGTCGTCGTGTCCTCGGCCGCGTCGTTCGCCCCCGGTTTGGGCGGAGCGTCGTACATGATCAGCAAGGCCGGCGTCGAAGCGCTCGGGCGGGCATTGCGTTTGGAGGTTGCCGGCTACGGCGCCACTGCCGGAGTCGCGTACTTCGGGATGGTGGACACACAACTTGCGCGCGCAACTCTCGACGACGACGAGATCGGGCGCAAACTCGACGCTAGACTGCCTGGACCCCTCCGCCATCGAATCTCCCCTGACCGTGCCGCGGCAGTGATCGCCGACGCGATCGCGCGCCGCGCCGGCCGGACCCTTGCCCCCGCGGCCTGGGAGCCTTGGGCGTGGGGACGCGGTTTCGTCAACGTCCTGGCCGACGGCTACCTGGCCAGGGACAAGCAGGCACACGACCTGATCCGCGAACTCGAAGCCAGAACCACAGCAGCAGTATCGAAAAACACAGCAGTACCGAAAAACACAGCAGCCCCGACGAATGCATCCAGGAGAACGTCATGACCACGTTGTGTGCAGCCTTCCAACGAGTGTCGGCAGTGGCGCCCGACGCGGTGGCCCTACGAGATATCGCCGATGCGCGAACACTGACGTGGCGCGAGTACGGCGAACAGGTCCGCGAGGTTGCCGCAGGATTGGCCGGAATCGGCGTGGGACATGGCGATACGGTTGCCTTGATGATGAGTAACCGCATCGAGTTCTACCCGATCGACGTCGGCGCCCAACACCTCGGCGCGACGTCCTTCTCCATCTACAACACGTCGGCGCCCGAAGCCATCCGTTACATCCTCGCCAATTCCGGTGCGCGAGTTCTCGTCTGCGAGGCCCAGTACGTGCACACCGTTCGCCGATCCGGTGCCGCACTCGACACGATCGTGGTCGTCGATGCGCAGCCGCACGCCCAGCAGTCCGGCACCCTGACGTTGGAGCAGATGAAGTCCTCTGCTGCCGCCGATTTCGATTTCGAGAGCACCTGGCGTGCGGTGAAGCCGAACGATGTCGCCACGCTGATCTACACCTCCGGCACGACCGGCAACCCCAAAGGCGTCGAGACGACCCATGCGTGCCTGTTGTTCGAGACCAACGCCGTCAGCGCGGTACTACCAGTCGAATTCGGTGACCGCATCACGTCGTACATGCCGTCGGCGCACATCGCCGATCGGCTCACGTGCCTGTATATGCAAATGGTGTTCGGCACCCAGATCACCGTCGTACCGGATCCCGGCCAGGTAGCGGCTGCGCTTCCCGACTGTCGCCCGACGATCTGGGGCAGCGTTCCCCGTGTGTGGGAAAAGCTGAAGGTTGCCGTCGAATCAGCCGTTGCCAACGAACCGGACGACGCGCGTCGGGGGGCGTTGCAGTGGGCACTCGACGTCGGTCGAACTCGTCTCGCACATTTACGGGCCGGTCAATCCGTCCCCGCTGAGTTGGAGGCGGAGTACGCCCGAGCCGATGCGATGGTCCTCTCCGCTCTGCGTGCGAAACTGGGCTTTGCCGAATTGAAGTGGGCCATCTCCGGCGCAGCGCCCATTCCGCCGGACACCTTGGCATTCTTTGCGGCCCTCGGAGTTCCGATCTCGGAGATCTGGGGAATGTCGGAACTGACATGCATTGCGAGTACAGCGCCGGCCGAGCCGACCAAGCTCGGAACGGTCGGAAAGTTGCTCCCGGGCATGGAAATGCGCATCGAGGCCGATGGCGAGCTACTGGTTCGAGGACCGCTGGTCATGAAGGGGTATCGCGGCGAACCCGCGAAGACGGCAGAGGCGATCAGCGCAGACGGTTGGCTCTCGACCGGAGACATCGTCACCGCCGACGCGGACGGGTACCTCACGGTGATCGATCGCAAGAAGGAGCTGATCATCAATGCGTCGGGAAAGAACATGTCACCCGCAGCCATCGAGACGGCGGTGAAGACGTCGTCGTCGTTGATCGGTGAAGTAGTGACGATCGGTGACGGCCGGAAGTTCAACACAGCATTGATCACTCTGAGCGCCGACGCCGCGGTCGGAGCGGCACGCTCACTGGGACTTGCGGTCGACGCCGCGGTGCTCGCCAAGGACGCTCGGATCGTCGACATCGTTGCAGCTGCTGTCGCCGAGGGAAACTCGCGTCTTTCGAGGGCCGAGCAGATCAAGCGGTTTCACGTGCTCACCACGTTCTGGGAGCCTGGCGGCGAGGAGCTGACACCGACGATGAAACTCAGGCGCAAGCCGATAGCCGAGAAGTATGTTTCCGAAATCGTTGCTCTCTATGCGGATTCGATCGCAGAGGACGTCTATGAGCCGGCGCCCTGAGCGTAGATCAGTGTTTCGGTGGCCTTGACCACAAACGTAGCGGCCGTTCCCGGAACCAGATCGAGTTCGGCCGCTGCACTGGCCGTGATGTCGGCAGACAAACCAGGCTGGCCGGCGTCGTCCTCGGCTCGGACTCTGACGACATCGCCTCGGTTTTCGATCTCGGCGACCGTGACTGCAAACGCGTTTCGTGGGCTGCCGTGTGGCGGTTCCAGGTAGACCGACACCGCTCGCGGTTCGAAGACCGCCACGGCGGCACTGCCGGCGAGTAATTCGGACTCGGTCTGACCTGCGATGTCCACTCCGGTCGGGCTCCTGAGAACACCGTCGCCGGCCATCGTGCCACTGCGCAAGTTGATCCCGGCGATGCGTGCGGCGAACGCACTTCGCGGGCGAGTCAGAACTGTTCGCACGTCACCACGTTCGACAACCCGGCCACCGTCCACAACGACAACGGTGTCGGCAAGGGCCAGCGCATCCAGAGCGTCGTGCGTCACGAGTACGGCTGTGCGATCCCCGGTCCGGAGCACCCTGCGCAGTAACGACCGCAGCGCCGGGGCCGACGCGACGTCGAGCGCGGACATCGGTTCGTCGAGCAGCAGCAGTTCGGGTTCTGCCGCCAATGCCCTCGCCACTGCGATGCGTTGTGCTTGGCCGCCGGAGAGCTGTGAAGGCTTGCGGTCAGCCAATTCGCCGGCGTCGACTGCGTCGAGCCAATGGCGCGCAGACTCGGCGGAATCGCGACGCGACCGTCCTGCGCTGCGCGGCGCGAACGCCACGTTCGCAGCCGCGCTGAGATGTGGAAAGAGCAGTGCCTCTTGCGCGAGTAGGGCGGTGCCGCGCCGATGCGGCGCCAATGCGACTCCCCTGCTGGTATCGGTGAGAACGCGGGAATTGAGTTCGATCAACCCGCGCCGCGGATGATGCAGTCCGGCAACTGCCGCCAGAACCGTCGACTTGCCTGCGCCGTTGGGTCCGAGGATGGCGGTCACCTCACCGGCCGCGACGTCGAACGCCGCGACGACGTCGCGCTCAGGAATCTCGATGTCGACGTGGAGGCCATTCACAACGAACCCGCCGATCCGCGTCCACGCACCGCAACCACAATGACGACCGCGACGACTACCAGCACCAGCGAAAGCGCCACCGCGGCATCCGGATCGGTCTCACGCTGGAGATAGATTTCCAGCGGCAGGGTGCGCGTCACCCCTTGCAGACTTCCCGCGAACGTCAGCGTCGCACCGAATTCTCCCAGCGCACGAGCGAAAGCCAGAACTGCCCCTGACACCAGACCGGGAAGAACCAACGGCAGCGTCACCCGGCGAAGCACGGTGGTAGGGCGAGCACCGAGCGTCGAGGCCACTGCCTCGTATCGCGTGCCTGCAGTGCGTAGCGCACCTTCGAGACTGACGACAAGGAACGGCAGGGCAACAAACGTCTGCGCCAGGACGACCGCAGTTGTCGAGAAGGCTATCTGGATGCCGAGCACTTCCAACTGCTCACCGATCAACCCCTTGCGGCCGAAGGTGTACAGCAACGCGATGCCGCCCACGACCGGCGGCAGAACGAGCGGGAGCAGAATCAGGGACCGGAGAACGGACAGTCCCCGAAAGTGACTGCGCGCCAACACCGCGGCCATCGGTACCCCGAACAGGATGCACAGCACCGTGCTCATCGCCGCAGTCTTCAAACTCAGTTTCAGTGCAGCGACCGATGATTCGGAGGTCACGAGTTGCCAGAACTGCGACCACTGCACGGTGGCCAGCATCGCGGCCAAGGGAGCTATGACAAACGCCCCGCCGATCAGCGCGGGAAGGTAAATCCACACCGGCAACCCGAGCGGCGCGCGGGTTGCCGGTCGTAGGCGTGTCACGGAGCAGCGAATCCCGCGTCACTCAGAACTGCCAGGCCCTTCGGCCCCTTCACGAGTTCGACGAACTTGGTTGCCGTTTCCGAATTCTTCGAATCCTTCAGCACCGCAATCTGGTACAGGTTGACCACCGTGGTTGCTTCCGGGAACGCGACGGTCTGCACCTTGTCACCGGCGGACTTCGCGTCGGTGACGTAGACGATGCCGGCATCGGCCTGGCCGGATGTCACCTTGTTGAGAACGTCGGTCACCGACGATTCCTCACTGACGGGCGTGAGGGTCTCACCGGTGGCTGTCTCGACCTTCTTCGTGGCCGCGCCACACGGAACCTGTGGAGCGCAGATCACCAATTGCGTCCCCTCCTTCGCCAGGTCGGCGAACGACGCGATGCCCTTCGGATTGCCCGGAGGCACAACAATCGTCAAGGTATTGCTCGCAAAGTCCGAGGCTGACCCTGCGACGACACCGGCATCGGTGGCCTTGGTCATGTTGGCGGCGTCAGCCGAAGCGAACACATCTGCGGGCGCACCTTGGGTGATCTGGGCGACGAGGTCCGAAGATCCCGCAAAGCTGAAAGTGACTTCGGAGCCGGGGTTCTCGGACTCGAACTCCTTGCCGAGTTCGGTGAAGGTGTTCTTGAGTGACGCCGCAGCGAAGACGGTGATGCTTCCCGTGGCACTCTCGCTCGAAGTGGTTGTGGTCGGAGCAGCCGACGACGTCTCCGACGAAGAGTTGTCGGAGGAACTACAACCTGACACCAGAGCAAGCGAAAATGCGCCTGCTGCAACAAGTCCGAGTACGCGTTTCACGAATATCCTCCAATATGTTCAGAACTACGGCGTTTTCAGAGTTACGGGGTTTCCACTATGACCGTGGTGGCCTTCACTATCGCGACGGCGATGCTTCCGACTTCGAGTCCGAGTTCCCTAACCGCGTCGGTGCTCATCAAAGAGACGACGGTGAAGGGCCCACACTGCATTTCGACCTGTGCCATCACCTTGTCGGTGACGACCTTGGTGACGAGGCCGGCGAACCGGTTGCGGGCCGAACTTGCACCGGTGAGCGGATCGGCCGGTGCGGGTCCGGCATTGGACCTGGCGAAGCCTGCCAACTCGGCGCCGTCGATGACCTTGCGGCCGGAGTCGTCCGTCGTCGCTTCGAGAAGCCCACCGTCGACCCACCGCCGAACAGTGTCGTCACTGACACCGAGCAGACCGGCAGCTTCGCGGATTCGAATGTTGGGCACGAGGTGATCGTAGGTCGCAAGTGCGGACCTAACAAGCCGAAATGCTCCGCAGATGCGTGAACTAGTCAATCCTGATCACGTATCTGCGGAGCATTGTCGATAGTTGCCGTAGACGCGCTACCGCATCATTCTTCCGCCCAGGGCACGCGGCACGAGTCGGTACTGAACCCTTGCTCGGTGATCCCCAACGCCGAGTACATCCGGGCGCGCATGTTTTCGAGCCCGATCTGATAGGTCAGTTCCACGACGCCCGCGCGTCCGAACCTGCGCTCGAGGTCTGCGACCTGCTCGTCCGTCACGCCATGCTCGCCGTGTGGGTCGCCGGTCATCGCGTCGGCGTAGGCGATCGCGGCCCGCTCGTCTTCGCTGTACTTCGGTGAATCCCGGTAGTTCGCGATCTCTTTCAGCTTGTCGATGTCCAAACCGTCCAGGCGTGACAGCATCGTCCCGAAGTCGACACACCACGAGCAGCCGACCGTCCAGGCGACGCGATAGACGGCCAATTCACGAATGTTCGACGGCAGCACCTTCGACGCCTTCTGCACGGCCATCTCGTGACGGGCAGCGGCGACGAACAATTTCCGATGATTGGCCAGGACGGCAAAAGGCTCGGGAACTTCGTCGTACTGCCTGGCTGCGAATTTGTATGCCACCTTGATCAACGGACTGGCTTCTGACGGTGTCACTGCGGGAATGCGAGTCATGGCAAGCCTCCGTATGTTCTGCGGCACCGGATTCGATGCTCTCTACAGAGTAGGACGAGGGCGGCGATCCAAACGTGACAAGCACCGCGCCCGAGCAGATGTGAGGATGCGGTCTCAGCCGACTAAGCTGCAAAGATGCCTTCGACGCCCCGCAACCGCACCGTCTCGCGTCTGCAGCCGTTCGCATCCACGATCTTCGCCGAGATGACAGCGTTGGCCACACTTCACGACGCGGTCAACCTCGGTCAGGGCTTTCCGGATACCGACGGTCCTGCGGCCATGCTCGAAGTAGCGCGTCGGGCCATCGCCGAAGGCGTCAACCAATACCCACCCGGGCCGGGCATGCCCGTC
The DNA here is from genome assembly GCF_042670865.1 of Rhodococcus sp. NPDC057135. Taxonomy (NCBI): domain Bacteria; kingdom Bacillati; phylum Actinomycetota; class Actinomycetes; order Mycobacteriales; family Nocardiaceae; genus Rhodococcus; species Rhodococcus sp. NPDC057135. The sequence goes on along the minus strand of NZ_JBHUUU010000003.1, from coordinate 99,162 downwards.
TTGCGTCAGGCCATCGCGGAGGATCGGCGCATCCGCTACGGGCTCGACAGTGATCCCGACTCCGAAGTTCTGGTCACCGTCGGCGCCACCGAGGCGATCAGTGCTGCGATCCTCGGGCTGGTCGAACCCGGCGAAGAAGTAGTGCTGATCGAACCGTATTACGACTCCTACGCAGCATCCGTCGCATTGGCCGGCGCGGTGCGTCGCACTGTTCCTCTGGTCGCCTCGGGAGACGGATTCGCGGTCGATCTCGATGCATTGCGCAGTGCGATCACCGCCAAGACGAAGATGCTGATCGTCAACAGTCCTCACAACCCCACCGGCACCGTGTTCACCGATCACGAACTTCGAGCGATCGCCGAACTCGCGTCCGAACGCGACCTGATCGTGTTGAGTGACGAGGTCTACGAGCACTTGGTGTTCGACGGTCTCACACACACCCCGATGGCGTCTCTTCCGGGTATGCGTGAGCGCACCGTCACGGTGTCCAGTGCCGCAAAGACTTTCAACGTCACCGGCTGGAAAACCGGATGGGCGATCGGCCCTCGCGAACTCATCGACGGCGTTCGTGCTGCCAAACAGTTCATGTCATTTGTCGCCGGCGCACCATTCCAACCTGCCGTTGCGTATGCGCTGACCAACGAACAGCCGTGGGTGGTCGAACTTCGAGAGAGCTTGCAAGGCAAACGGGACGTGCTCGGCAAAGCACTGACCGAAGCCGGTTTCACTGTGTATTCCGGCGGCGGCACGTACTTCCTCCTTGCCGACATCAGACCGTTGGGTGAGACCGACGCGGGAGAGTTCTGCCGCGCGCTGCCCGAGCGTATCGGCGTCGCGGCCGTACCGGTCGACGTGTTCGCGGACAACCGCGACGACTGGAAGCACTTGGTGCGCTTCGCCTTCTGCAAGCAGGACCACATTCTGTCCGAAGCGGCACGCCGTCTCCACCTGCTCCAAGGAGAAGCGCACCCATGACAGCGCGGACCATCCCGACCGCCTTCGTCCACCGTTACCTCGCGTTCTCACCGGACAACAACGTCGATTTGTCCGGCGCACTGCGCGCTGCTGGGATCGACCTCGAGACATTGTCCGACCCTCGCGCCCGGCTGACTCCGACTCAGGTCACCACGTTCATCCAATCCACCTGGCAGATCACCGAAGACGAATTGTTCGGCCTCGGATCCGCCCCGGTGCCCCGTGGCACTTTCCGATTGATCTGCCTGACGTTGATCCATTGCCCTGACCTCGGATCGGCCTTTGTCCGAATGTCCGACGTGATCCGTGCACTACCGGCCCTGGCCCCACTGTCGATCGAGAAGGGCGAAGAAAGCACTCGGGTGAGTTTCGCTGTCCGAGCACGCGAAGGTGTCGCCGAACGTGATGTCGCAGAACGTGTCACGACCGATTTTGTCCTGATCTTGCTGCACCGCTTTTCCGCGTGGTTGATCGGAAAGCGCGTCCGGCTACGGGCCGTCGAATTTCCGTACTCTGCACCGGATGCGCGGTTGGCCCAGGACTACGACTACATCTTCGGAGCGCCCGTCACCTTCGGCGCGCAGCGAGCGGCTCTGGAGTTCGACAACTCGGCAATGCGTGCACCGATCATCCAGACCGAAGAGACACTGGAGGAATACCTCCGAGAATCTCCGATTCAGCTCATGTCCGAACGCGACTACGACAGCACTGCGTCGGCGCAGGTGCGACGGGTACTCGAACTCGGAGTGAAGGGACGAACCTCCACGGCCGAGGAGATCGCCGAGATGCTCTCGATCAGCGTTCCCCATCTGCGTCGACTACTGCGGCGTGACGGCACCTCACTGAATCAACTACGCGAGGAAGTGCTCCGCGACGTAGCCATCGCCGGTTTGCGACGCGGAGAATCCGTCGAAGTGCTCTCGGCGCGATTGGGATTCTCCGAGCCCAGCGCCTTCCGTCGTGCCTTCAAACGATGGACCGGCGATACGCCGAGTTCCTACCGCTAGCTGACGCAGAACTCGTTACCTTCGGGATCGGTCATCGTGATCCACACGCTCGGCCCCTGTGCTCCTCGGTGCAGGATCGTCGCTCCCACCTTCTCGAGTTGCGCTGCAACATCCTCGCGCTTGTCGCCCACTCGTATGTCGAAGTGGAGACGGTTCTTCACCGTTTTCGATTCCGGAACCAGTTGGAACAGAACGCGGGGGCGTTCGGGATGCTCCGGATCGCTGATGGCCGCACCTTCACGCCAGACGAGAACTCCTTCGAAGGTCGTGGTGTCGGATTCCTTGGCGTGACCAGCAGCGACGAGGCCTCTGATGAAGTCTTCGTCGCTAGGCTCCGCTGCCCACCCGAGTGCCGCGGCCCACCACTTCGCCTGTTCGTGCGGGTGCGCCGAATCTACTGTGACTTGAAATTCGTATCCCATGTTCCGACGTTAACGCCGACCACCGACACGAAAGAGCAGATTCAGACCGGGGCTGGGAGTCAGTCGACGCTCTTGATCGTCTTCATGGTGATCAGCGATGTCACCCGCGAGACGGCTGGAAGCCCACTGAGCTTGGTGACCATGAAGTTCTCGTACGTCGCGAGGTCTTTCACCGCGACACGGATGAAGTAGTCGGGAATTCCGAACAGTCGCCGGCATTCGATCACTTCGTCGAAGGCGGCTACCTGAGATTCGAAGTCCTCGATGGTCGCCTGGTCGTTGACTCCGATCTCGGCAGTGACAATCACCTGAAATCCTCGACCGAGCGCTTCCTGACTGACGATCGCGCGGTACCCGGTGATGATCCCGTCGGCCTCGAGCTTCTTCACCCGACGCAGGCAAGGAGAGGGCGTCAGCCCCACCAGATCCGCCAACTCGGTGTTGGTCAAACTCGAGTCTTGGCGAAGGTGAAACAAAATTGCGTCATCCATGGCATCCATCGCACTATTATTGCGCACTGTTCAATATGTGGGCATTCTGAGCAATCGATCACCTCGATCTTTGTTATAGATTTGCGTCGTGATCGAACCAGCATCGTCGACGGCCGCACCCGCCGTCGAATCCCCGCCGCGAACCCCGGCGTGGCGGCACGCCTTCCAGCTGTCGCTGCCGGTCGGGTTCGGCCTGCTCCCACTCGGGATAGCTCTCGGAGTTCTCGTGGTCCAACAGGGGCTCAATCCTTGGTGGGCAGTTGTTTTCACGTCGCTGATCTACGCAGGATCCCTGGAGTTCCTCGCCGTCGGAATGGTCGCGGCCATGACGCCACTGCCGTACGTCGCACTGACCGCACTGTTGGTCAACTTTCGACATGTGTTCTACGCCTTGAGCTTTCCGCTGGAAAAGATTCGAAATCCCTTCGCTCGCTTCTACAGCATGTTCGCGCTGACCGACGAGGCGTACGCGATGTCGGTGACTGCCGATCCCAAGGCACTCACCGGCCGCACCATCGTCTACTCGCAGCTGTACCTGCACGCCTACTGGATCGGTGGCGCAATCCTGGGCGCGACAGCAGGACAGTGGATTCCGGACTCGATCGTCGGTCTCGACTTCGCCCTGACCGCGCTGTTCGTCGTGCTCTCGATCGAAGCTATTCGTGCACAGAACGGATTCGCGGTGCCGGTCGCCGCGGTTACCTGTGCTCTGGTCGCCCGGCTCGCAGCGCCGGACCACATGCTGCCAATTGCGATGGGCGCCTTCGTACTCTTCCTGATCGGCCGCTTTGCCTACGACTCACGGAAGGCGAAGATCGATGCCTGACACCTCGTACATTTTTGCGGCGGTCGCCGTCATGGCCGTGGTGACATTCGCGTTGCGGGCGATCCCGTTTGCCGCGCTCATGCCGCTGCGCTCCTCCACTCTGGTCGGCTACCTGGGCATCTACATGCCGGCCGGCGTCATGCTGATCCTCGTGATGTATTCGCTCAAAGGCGTGTCGATCACCGCGCCGTCGCACGGCATACCCGAACTGATCGCAGTGTGCGCCACGGTTGCCGCGCATCTGTGGCGAAAGAATGCCGTCCTGAGCATCGTCGTCGGAACGACGATCTACGTCGCCCTGGTCAATACCGTGTTCGCCTGAGGATTTCTCATCCGGGAGCAAAGCATCTTTACTCCTGGATGGGTGATTTGTAACCTCCAGGCGCTTATCTGAACAGTTGAACACTTATACGATTTCAGTAGTGTGGCCGCCGGCCGCGACTGAAAGATCGGTGAGGTTCGATGTCCACGACGACGAGTACGACGACGGGCACCCGAATCGCCGGAGCCTGGCACAGTCTGGATCGAGGCCAGCGTCGGAGCATCATCGGAATGACCGTCACCGTCGTTGCACTCAACGTCGTCGGTTGGGCGGTTCTGCTCGGTCTGGTCGTGCCCGGCCACTACACGATCGAAGGCAGTGTCTTCGGTATCGGACTCGGCGTCACGGCGTACACGCTCGGCATGCGCCATGCTTTCGACGCCGATCATATCGCCGCCATCGACAACACCACTCGGAAGTTGGTGGCGGACGGCAAGAAACCGATGTCCGTCGGGTTCTGGTTTTCACTCGGACACTCCACGATCGTCTTCGTTCTCGTCGCACTTCTGGCGTTGGGTGTGCGGCAACTGGCCACCAGCCTTTCCGACGACAATTCCGATCTGGAGAAATGGACCGGCTTGTTCGGCACCACCATTTCCGGCACGTTCCTGATTTTGATCGGAATCCTGAACCTTTTCTCTCTCATCGGGATTCATCGGGTGTACACGAAGTACAAGGCCGGGACCTTCGACGAGGAACAACTCGAAAAGGAACTCGACAATCGCGGCGCCCTGAACAAGATCCTGGGACCGGTGATGAAGATGGTCCGAAAGCCCTGGCACATGTACCCGGTCGGTCTCCTGTTCGGACTGGGGTTCGACACCGTCACCGAGGTAGGACTGTTGGTGATCGCCGGCGGCGCGGCGGCGACAGGGCTCCCGTGGTATTCGATCCTCGTCCTACCGATCCTCTTCTGCGCCGGGATGTCGCTGTTCGACTCGATCGACGGATCGTTCATGAACTTCGCGTACGGCTGGGCGTTTGCCCAACCGGTACGAAAGATCTACTACAACATGGTGATCACGGGACTCTCGGTGGCAGTGGCCCTACTGATCGGGACCCAGGAAATCATCTCGATCTTCACCGACAAACTCGACATCCACGACGGAATTCTCGGCGCAATCGGGAACCTGGATCTCGGCGCGATGGGCTTCATCATCGTCGGACTCTTCGTCGTCACCTGGATGATCGCCCTCCTCGTGTGGCGGTACGGCCGCATCGAAGAACGGTGGCAGGCGCAGTCCGGTGCAGCAGTCGCACGACGAGCGACAGCAGACGACGCGATGTGAGTTCGGCTCGGCCTTCGCGGCATCATGGGCCGCCCGAAAGCGAATAGCTGATGTACGTGTCTCCCCACTTCAGATACGCACTCGACGTCGCCTGGCCGCGGATCTGGTCGTTCTGCCACTGGTAGACAGCACGCCACGGAAGTACGGAACTCACTTGTTCAAAGGTGTAGTGCTCACGATGTTCCTGCGTGTATCGCTGTTCGAGATCCTCGCGACTGCGCGGCGGGAAATTGCTGATCAGATATGTTCGGCCGAGAGACTCGATGCGTTCTGGCGGCGAAAAAACATCAGCACTGCGATAGGTGAATGCCAGATACAGGTAGGCCACCGCCACGACGGTAGCCAGCGCCACCACGCTGATCTTGAACGCACGACGAAGTTGTTTCGACACGGCTCACGGTACAACGACTGCGTCCCGATCTGATCCGGGTCGGCAGCATCCGGCGCCTCCGATTCAGGAGTGCGACCACCTCGCAATACCCAGCAATTGTCGACGGCCACCCCGGCGCTCAACCAGGTCGCACTTTCGAAGTCGAGGGGAAGGCATCACGCAGCTTCTCATTTGGGTATCAATTGGTTTCGACGAATGACAAGGCGCGGGTGCGAGTCACCGCGGTACAGGCGTTCCGGTATTAGGCAGCGACCGCTACCGACTGCCGATGTGGTGGAAGTACCGCTGCGCCGAAGCGATGACGCGATTGTGCGCATCGTCGGAAATTACCCGGTCCCACCAGCCTCCATAGAGAGACTCGAAGTGGTATGGCTCGATCAGTTCGAGTGCTCGACGAATGGTGTCGGGATGTTCGGGGATCATGTTCGGATAGCTGTGCATGAACCCAACCCATCTCCGGTCGGAAACGACGTGGAAGATATCGCCGGCACACAGCGCTCCCCTTCCATCCGTGCCGTCCCAGTGCATCACGGTTCCACCGGCGAAATGCACTCCCACGTTGATCAATGTGCGTCCCGGCAGAATCTCGGTCGTCTCACCCGACCAGAGGACGACATTCTCGTCCCTGCACAGCCACGGCGCATCGCGCTCATGCACGTAGATAGGCACATCGCCGAACGCACGAGACCATTCGACCACCGAACCCAAGAAGTGAGGGTGTGAGAGAGCGATCGCCGAAATGCCACCCAGTTCGGCGACTCGAGTGACCGAGGCTTCGTCGATGACGCTGATCGAATCCCACATGACGGTACCGCCGTTACCCGGTACCAATAGCGCACGTTGCCCGATCCCCATCACGGGCGATGTCGCGAGCCCCCACAGACCAGGTGCTTCCTCGCGGAAGTCGACAGTGCGACCCTGCCGCCGCAAAACTGCCAAAGAAGTCCACTGCTGGCCTTCGTAGCCGACATACTGCCGCTCGTCTTCGCAGATTTTGCAATGTACCGGAGGAACACCAGCGGCAACCGGTCCGTACTGGATTCCACAGGTGACACAGATCGGAAGATCGTCACCCGAATTGATTCCGCCCATAGCCATTTCGTCATCGTACGTCGCAGGCGGATGCGCGGAATCGAACTACATGATCTGCGTCGAGGAAGGTCGCAAAGCCCATGAAAGGCCGGGCCGCACCCCCGATTTCCTCGAACCCAGCCCTCCTTCCGTCGAGAACGGTGAGATCGCCGGCGACCGGTCTCGACAACTCCGCGCCCCGCTTTCACAGGTGAGGGCACATCGCCGCTCATCATTGCGGGCGCCACGCACTAGTGCGGTCCATGCCAGGGTTTTCCCATGGGACATCAGTTCCCATCGCACAGCCTCCACCCCTGCGTCTGGTCTCTATGAGCCAACCCGCTGTGAGAGCTCGACGAGCCGGTTCGAGAATCCCCATTCGTTGTCGTACCAGGCGAAGACCTTCACTTGTTCGCCGACGACCTGAGTGAGGGGCGCATCGAAGATAGCCGAATGAGGATTGCCGACGATGTCGGCAGAGACAAGTGGCGCCTCCGAGTAAGCAAGGTAGGACGAGAGTTCGGGAGTCTGTGCTGCTGCGCGGAACGCTTCGTTAATTTCCTCGACGGTCGCCGGTCGCAAGAGATGGGCGGTGAGGTCCGTGATAGACCCGACTGGCACAGGGACGCGCAGCGAGAGACCGGTCAGTTTTCCGTCCAACTCTGGGATGATCCGCCCGATGGTGGCGGCGGCGCCGGAGGAAGTCGGGATCGTGGACAATGCGGCGGCGCGGGCGCGCCGGAGATCGCTGTGAGGAGCATCGTGGAGGCGCTGGTCGCTGGTGTAGGCGTGGATCGTCGTCATAAGTCCGGACTCGACGCCGAACGCCTCGTGCAGCACCTTCGCCATTGGGGCGAGGCAGTTGGTCGTGCAGGATCCGTTCGAGAATACGTCCTCCGCCATGTCGAGGACGTCGTCGTTTACCCCGAGTACAACTGCAGGGACATCACTGTCGGCGGGAGCCGAGATGATCACCTTTCGCGCTCCCGCGGTCAGGTGTTTACGAGCGTTGACCGAGTCCGCGAATCGGCCCGTCGACTCTATGACGACATCGACGCGTTCGGCGCTCCAAGGAATGAGGGACGGCTCGCGCTCCGAGGTAACGCGAATGCGTTTTCCTGCAACGAGAATCGTGTCCCCGTCGACCTGGACACCATCCAAATGCCCGGACAGCGAGTCCCACTCCAGGAGCGACGCGAGTGTGGCGGCGTCGGCGATATCGTTGATCGCGACGATCTCGACATCCGCATCACTGCTTAGCGCGGCCCGCAGGTAGCTGCGACCGATGCGACCGAAGCCGTTGATTCCGATTCGAACGGACATTGGTTTCTCTTTCTCGAGTTGGTCAGTGATCGGTGCAGACAGCGGACCGGGCGGCGTCGAGCAAGGAAACGGCTCCCCTAACCGCCGCGTCCATCGGCCCCTGTTCACCCTTCGCGCGGGCAAGTACATAGCCGCCCTGCAGGACAGCCGCCAGCGTTCGTGCGAGATCGGCCGGGACAACGCTCGTAGGAAGCTCTCCTGCGGCAATCGCGGCAGTGATCGCCCGCTCCCAGCGGACCAGCGTCGTGTCGAAGGCATTCGCAACGACTGCGATGAGTTCCACGTCTGTGACAACCTGCGGGTCCTGGGTCATCCGACCCACCCGACATCCCCGCGTGCCCGGCCGCGGTAACAAGAGATAGCGCTTGATCTGCTCGAGCGGAGAGCCCTCTCCGTCCAAGAGAGATGACTCGCCTGTCATTTCTCCGGTAACTGCAGACAGCGCTTCGACCGCGAGCTCGTGCTTCCCACTGAAATGGTGATACATGCTGCCCTGACCAACCCCGGCACGTGCCATGACGTCACGTGGGCTCGTCGCTGCATAGCCGCGCTCCCACAACAACTCTGCCATCGCGCCTGTCAGCTGGTCCTTTGAGTTCACGAAATGACTGTAACAACTAGTATGTACAACATCAATGGAGGTTCGACCAACAGATCAGCCGGGCAATTGTGCGGTGATCGACCAGAGCATCGTTGCCGTTCTGGACGCAGCATCTGCAAGACTCCTGAAATGACGCACGTCGGGCACGAAGCAGCGGCACTGCTCCACGGAGCCGGGATAGAACTCGGCGAGGGCTTGACCGACGCTGAATTCGATTCCGTCCACGAACGCTTTGGATTTCACTTCAACCCGGACCACCGGAGCCTTCTCGCTACTGCGCTGCCACTTGGCGACCGTTGGCCGAACTGGCGTAGCGCCGACGACCTCGAGTTGAGAACTTGGCTGGATACAGTCACTGAAGGTTTCATTTGGGATGCACTGCATCAACAACCACCGTTCTGGCCGGCATCGTGGGGCACAATGCCCGCCTCACCCGAGGACGTCGCCACAATCGTGCGTCAACAGATCGGAGCGTGGCCGCGCCTTGTCCCGGTCTTCGGACACCGCTTCACGCCCGCCGCACCCTCCCCCTCGGGATCGCCGGTGATCTCCGCGTGGCAGACCGACATCGTCTACTACGGGGCAAACCTCCTCGAATATCTCGCCAATGAGTTCCCCCTCGGACAGGGCCGAAAGACACTCACTCCCAGTAGCATCCGCGTACCGTTCTGGTCCCGATTCATCGAGGCGGCCAACCGCGCGGAATCGATCTGACCGGCCAAAGGTCCTGTTCTTCGTGCGAGGAGTTTCGCAGACGAATGTGGCGGGTATTGATCACTTGCGGCGGCGATTTCCAGAGCGAGGGGTCAGCCGCGCAAGGTCTGCCCCCGGCTGTCACTCGCCGGGTGGCGGGCCGCCAAAACAAGTGGGCCGCCGAAAACAATCTGCGCCAGGCGATGATTTCGATGCAAACGACACGAATCGACACCATCCTGATTCTGATCGTCGGGACGGCAATCGGACTGAGCGTGTGGCTGGCCACACAGGAACCATTCGCGTCGATCGGACTCGGAGTAGTAACGGTCGTGATCTGCTGGATTTCTTGCTCGATGATCCACGGCTTCCCACACCGATCGACAAAGGACATGCGTCCGCGCGAGGACCAGGATCGCGAATCACCGAGGCGCCGTTGACGCCGTGCAGTGATGTGGCCAACCGTGGAGGCCCGGACACAGCGGAGTGAGTGGTTCGCCTGTCGCAGGTGAACCACTCACTCCGGTCAGTTGATCAGACTTCGTCGGGTCGCCATGTCGCGACGGCCCAGATCACAGCGACGTCGAGAGCGATGATCACGATCGACCACAGCGGGTAGTACGGCAACCACAAGAAATTGGCCACGATCGAGAGAGCTGCGATCACGAAGGCCATCCCGCGAGCCCACGTCATTCCCACGAACAATCCCAGCGACACCGCGATGCCGATGATTCCGAGCACGATGTGAATCCAACCCCACGTCGTGACGTCGAATTCGAAGGTGTAATTGACTCCGACGATCAGAAGATCGTTGTCTGCGAGAGCGGCAATGCCTTGCAGCAGCGCGACAATTCCCGCTACGAAGAGCAGGCAGGCTGCCGCCACCGTGGTCCCGATGGCAAAGCCTTGTCGGACAGGATGGTTCGCATGAGATTGGTGCGGAGCAGTCATGACATCCCCTTCATCGGCGAAATAGCGTGAGAACAGTATTCAAAGGTTCGCGCCGACGAACATCACCCAGCAAGGATGAACAGCCGTCCAGCACCGCAATTGAAATTCATGGGAACATATGTTCGATTTCGGTGTACTGTGGTCCCTATGACCGCCACGATGCAACCGTCTCTCTTCGACAACGGTGACCTCGGCGTTTCTTTGGCCGATCTCGACGGCACGGTGCAGCGACGCATTCTCACCGCCGGCGCATGGGTCGACCATCGCCCAGCCTGGCTGACGGGATCGGAAGCCGTGTTCGACAACCTGGAAGCTACGGTTCCGTGGCGATCAGAACGGCGCCAGATGTATGACCGCGTTGTCGACGTACCTCGTCTGGTGTGTTTCTACGCGGAGAATCAGCCGCTGCCGGACGCGCTTCTCACCGAAGCCAAAGACGTACTGAGCAGCCACTACTTCGACGAACTCGGCGAGCCCTTCGCGACGTCGGGGCTGTGTTTCTATCGTGACGGTTCCGACAGCGTTGCCTGGCACGGGGACGACACAGGACGAAGTCGCACCGAGGACACAATGGTTGCCATTCTGTCTCTCGGTGCCGCTCGCCCGCTCCTACTGCGCCCCCGCGGGGGTGGCGAATCGATCCGGTTCAATCTCGGTCACGGCGATCTACTCGTGATGGGCGGATCCTGCCAACGCACCTGGGAACACTGCGTCCCCAAGAGTGCGAGGGCACTCGGGCCGAGAATCAGCGTTCAATTCCGTACTCGCGGAGTCAGATAGCGTCGCGAAGTTCATCTCGCAGCGCCTTCCGATTGAGCTTGCCGACGGCCGTCTTCGGAACCGATTCGGCAAAAACCACCCGGCGCGGCTTCTTGTACGACGCCAGTCGCTCGCCGACATGAGCGACCAATGATGCTTGCAGTGCGTCGTTTTCGACGGTTCCTTCCGCGAGGACAACGACGGCGGTGACCGCCTCCACCCACTTGACGTCGGCGGTGCCGACCACGGCAACCTCACGAACAGCCGGATGCGTCAGGAGCGCATCTTCGACTTCACGGGGGTAGACGTTGTATCCGCCGCTGATGATCATGTCCGAAGCCCGGTCCTTCAGGAACAGGAATCCGTCGGCGTCGAACTGGCCGATGTCGCGCGTGTGGACCCAACCGTCTTCGGTGAAGGTGTCCGCATTCAGTTCCGGTGCGTTGAAGTATCCGGCGATCGCAGATGGCGAACGGATCACGATTTCGCCCGGTTCCCCCTGCGGCACTTCGTGTCCCTCGCCGTCGAGCAGCCTGATCTCGACGTCGATGGCGGGCTGACCACAGGACAGTAGTCGATCCTCTGTGTGGTCTTCGGGCCGAAGGACTGCGATACACAGAGGCTCCTCGGTCTGCCCGTAGTACTGCAGAAAGCGGTGTTTCCCCCATGCCTGCATTGCCCGCTCGATGGTGTCCAGCGGCATCGGCGAGGCACCGTAGATCACGGATTTCAGACTCGAGATGTCTGCGCTCGCGAAATCAGGGCGTTCGAGGAGCATCTGAATCATCGTCGGCACCAAATTGATTGCGGTGGCACGATGCTCGGTTATCGAGTTCAGGAACGTCGACGGGTCGAATCCGGGAAGGACGACGGTCTTTCCGCCGCGGAGCCAGAACGGAAGCACGAACACACCGCTGGCATGGATCAGCGATGCCGCATGCAGCATCGTGTCGTCCTGAGTCGCCGGAAGCAAATTGAGCAGCACATTGCGGCAGATGGCGGCGTAGCTGCGCTGGGTGTGCTGCGCGGCCTTCAACGTTCCCGTAGTGCCGGACGTGAACAGAGTCAGGATCACATCGTCGGGAGCCACCTCGATGTCAGGCATGTCCGAAGGCATGCTCTGTGCTTGGTCGAGCAGAGAACTCTGTCCCTCCGAGTTCGTTTCCAGCCCGATGAATGTCCGCTCGGGAAACCTGGCTGAGAGTTCAGCGGCTCGGTCCGCGAGGTCATGACCGAAGACGACGTGGGAACTGTCGGTGTCCTCGAGCATCCTCGCGTGCTCGTCGACCGAGAGTCGCGAGTTGAGCGGAACCCGATTGATTCCGGCTTTGACGCAGGCAAAATCGACGGGCACGCTGACAAGAGAGTTGTTGACCAGCAACGCAACCCGTGCGCCATGCCCGATACCGAGCGCGATGAACGCGTGTGCCAATCGGCTGCTGAGTTCGTCCACTTCCGCGAACGTCATCGATCGATCGCCGAAGACGACGGCCGTTCGCGCCCCGTGCTGTCGCGCGCCACGGACGATCAGGTCTCTGGTTATGGGCATCATGGTTCAGTTTCCTCGTTCGAATTCCGGTTGTTCTCGAATCGGCCGTGCCGGCCGGCGCCCGCGGCGAACGCAGCAGCGCCGCGTACACCTTCAGCGATGACAATGGGATTTCCTGCAACGCCCTCGGCGCGCAGCGCTTCGGCAAGTGGTAGATCAAACGATCGGTAGGCCGACGCGCGATCCGCGAGCATGCAAAGTTGCGGAAACGCGGTCAACTGGTGTGCAAGTTCCTTGGCTGCCTGGAGTGATTGCCCCACTGGAACAACACGATTGGCCAGACCGAAGGACAGCGCCTCCGGAGCGTCGACCGGACGACCGGTCAAGATCATGTCGAGTGCTCGCCCCTGCCCGACAATTCGAGGCAGTCGCACGGTCCCTCCGTCGATGAGAGGAACTCCCCAGCGTCGGCAGAAGACTCCGAACACGGAATCTTCCTCGCAGATCCTCAGGTCCGCGAGCAACGAAAGTTCGAGCCCTCCGGCCACCGCGTATCCGCTGACCGCGGCGATCAGCGGTTTGGACAACACCAACCGACTCGGCCCCATCGGACCGGTGCCGCCTTCCGGGTGCAACTCGTGCACGCGGGCGGGGTCGGAGACTGCGGTCAAATCCGCACCGGCACAAAATGTGCCGCCCGCACCCCACAGAATCGCCACCTTCTGGCTCTCGTCCGACTCGAACTCCAGGAAGGCATCACGCAACTGCGCCGCCATCGGTCCGTCAACCGCGTTCTTGCGATCGGGGCGATTCATCACGACGACGGTGACGCCACCGTCACGCTCCACATAGACATCGCCACCTGGTCGATCGGAGTCGGTCACGATATTTCCTCACTGCTCGCGGATAAGGTTTCCCGGTACCCACCATGCCACTTGTAACAGAATTTGTCAGGAGTTGTTCAAAAGTTGTTACAAACTGATCGAGGAATGTCCGCAACCCGAGTTGTGCTGGACCTCGCAACGGCAAGCCCGGACACCGAGTTCAGCACCGCTGTGCTGACCCGGGCCGGCGAGATTGTCGGCGTCAGCGCATCGAGCATTCGCGTGGCAGCGGGCCGTCTGTGCCGCGAGGACAAACTGCGTCGCACCGCCCGGGGAACGTACGTCCTCAACCCGGACGGCATCCCCACCTACAGTGAGGTCGAGGGGTGGCGAACTCGTACCGATCGCATACGCCCCTGGGACGGCACCTGGATCGCCGTCGAGCACTCAGGGCTCAAACGAAGCGACCGCACCGCCGCCCGCCGGCACGATCAAGCGTTGCGCCTGGCGGGCTACGAGGACTGGAAGCCCACACTCGCCGTCCGTCCGAACAATCTCGACGGCGGAATCGACAGCGCTCGCCGCACTCTCCGCCGACTCGGCGCCGCTCCCGAATCGTCGCTGATGGAGGTTGATCACCTTACCCCCGAGGATGATTCGACAATCCGTACGCTCTGGAACTCGGAGGCGCTGTTGGCCGACATCGCCGAGGCTCGCGAAGCACTCACACAGGCGCAAACCCGCCTGGCGGCAATCAGCCGCGAGGAAGCCGCCCGCGAATCACTTGCCCTGGGCAGCGCGATCATCGCGGTCATCGTCCGCAATCCACTACTTCCGGAAGAGCTCGAACCAACGCAGCCACTGCGAGACCTGATCTCGCACATGCTCGAGTACCAGGATGCATCTCGTGAACTGTGGCAGTCACTGCTCCAATTCTGATCGGCTTCCTCCAGAAGGTATTTCAATACGTTGCGCGGCCACCGCTGGCGTCGTACACGGCACCGGTCGAGTAACTCACCGCAGACGACGACAGCCAGGAGATCAGTTCGGCGATCTCGTCCGCCTTCCCCATCCGCGCCATCGGCGTCAAAGATTGCGAACGGGCGAGAATGGCAGGATCGGTGCCGGCATTCATGGGGCTTTCCACCGCCGCCGGCGCTATCGCATTGACCAGCACTCCGGTGGTGGCGACCTCTTTGCCGAGTGATTTCGTCAGCGCGACAACGGCCGCTTTGGACGCCGAATACGCACTCTGATTCGGGTTTCCGTCCTTGGCAGCAATACTCGCGAGATTGACGACCCGTCCCCACCCCGACGCGACCATCCCCGGTACGAATGCCCGGCACATGAGGAATGTTCCCTCGACGTTGATGCGGAACGTACGCTGCCAGGCCGCAAGATCAACCTCGACCAGCGGCGCTGACGGCCCGACAATTCCCGCGCTGTTGATCAAGATGTCGACACTGCCGACTCGGGCACGAAGCGCGTCGACGGCGACCGGGTCACTCACGTCGAGTTGTTCGTGCGCACCCTCGGCAAGATCTGCCGTTATCACCCGAACTCCCCTCTCCGTCAGCAACTTTGCGCTGGCGGCGCCGATTCCGCTCGCACCGCCGGTGATGAGCGCGGTGACACCTTCCGGATAACTCTGCATCCTCTTCACTCCTGAGTTTCTGTGCGTTACGCACTCAATTTATGTTGCAAATAGGCATAATTGCCGTCACACTGTGTAGAAATTCTGAATATATGGCGTTTGTCCTCGACGTCAAATACCTGGAGGCGTTGTCGATGGAAACCCGCTGGTTGCACGCGTTCGTCGCGGTTGCGGAAGAACTTCACTTCGGACGGGCCGCGTCTCGGCTCCAGATGGCGCAGTCGCCGCTCAGCCAGATGATCCGAAAGCTCGAAAAAGATATCGGCGTCAAGTTGTTCGAACGGAGCACCCGCAGCGTCGCACTCACGTCCGGCGGTCATGCCTTTCTCCCCCACGCCTATCGCGTCATCGAGAACATGGAGACCGCACGGCACGCTACGCGTGCGTCGTCGGGAGGCGTCTACGGGCGAGTCACGATCGGATTCACCGGAGTGCTCAATTATCAAGCACTTCCGCCACTCACCCGCGCGTTGCGTCAGCGCTATCCCGAAGTCGAACTGACACTCCTCGGCCGGATCATGACGCGCGACGCGGTCATTCAACTCGAGAGCGGCG
The DNA here is from genome assembly GCF_042670865.1 of Rhodococcus sp. NPDC057135. Lineage (NCBI taxonomy): Bacteria > Bacillati > Actinomycetota > Actinomycetes > Mycobacteriales > Nocardiaceae > Rhodococcus > Rhodococcus sp. NPDC057135. The sequence goes on along the minus strand of NZ_JBHUUU010000003.1, from coordinate 83,519 downwards.
CCCTCGATCTCGCCTTCGTCGGACTACCCGTGGAATCCGCATCGCTCTCTACCCGACTTATTCGACGGGAGGCGTTCGGCGCCGTGCTTCCGATCGACCATCCCCTTGCCGAGAGGGACGCGATCGATCTCCGCGAATTGGCCGGCGACGGATTCGTGACCACCCCGCTCTCGGCCGGCTCGGCACTGCAGGAGACCGCGATGCGGGCTTGCATGAACGCCGACTTCAGACCTCGCGTAGTTCAGGAGATCACCGATCCGTACATGATCCTGATGCTTGTTGCTGCCGGCGTCGGCGTAGCCCTGATGACGTCGGGCATGGCTGCGATCACGCCCCCTGGCAGTGTGTTCGTCCCGCTCACCGGCGAGCCGACGTACATGAATCACGGAATTGCCTGGTCACCACGGCACATGACCGATGCGCTCGCCGTCGCGCTGGAGACGTCGGAGGAGATTCTGCCTACCCCAGACATTGAGACCAATAACGTCATTATCTGAGACTCATTTAGTGTTGGACGCGCCATAGTCCTTCGTGGCACTGTCGTCTCAGCCGCCGAAAGGTGAGGGACGTCACCGATGCGTGGTGCATCTCCACACGTGCCACCACGGCCGGCCCATCGGGACGAAAGGACTTCACATGGCACCTCCGATTACCTCCACCGGTTCCACGAACTCGACCGAGGAACATCCGAATGCGAACGCGCGCCGCGCCGCCGTTTCGGGCTTCCTCGGCAGCACCCTCGAGTACTACGACTTCTTCATCTACGGCTCCGCGGCCGCGCTGGTGTTCCCCAAGATCTTCTTCCCCGGCGGCGGATCAACGGCAACCCTGCTCTCGATCAGCACCCTGGGTGTTGCCTACGTCGCCCGCCCGCTCGGCGCGGTGCTGTGGGGTCACCTCGGCGATCGGTACGGACGTAAGAACGCACTTCTCGCGTGTCTTCTCCTCATGGGAGTCGCGACCGTCATCGTCGGTTGCCTGCCGACCTACGACCAGATCGGCATAGCCGCACCGATCATCCTCGTCTTGCTCCGTCTCCTTCAAGGGCTCTCCGCCGGCGGTGAATCCCCCGGCTCGTCGGCGCTGACACTCGAACACGCACCTGATCACCGTCGCTCGTTCTTCACCTCGTTCACCATGAGCGGGATCATGTTCGGCATCGTCATCTCCAGCCTGGTATTCATCCCGGTGGCAAGCCTGCCCGACGAAGACCTCTACTCATGGGGTTGGCGAGTTCCCTTCTGGCTCAGCATCATCGTGACCGTGGTCGCGCTCTGGTTGCGTCGCACCCTCGACGAGCCCGAAGTGTTCGAAGAACTCAAAGAGCAGGACGAGACAGCGGGAATCCCCGTCGTCGAGATGTTCCGCTCGCACTGGCGCACCGTGATCCGTATCAGCATGAGCTCGACCTTCGCGATGATCAACACCATCGTCAACGTCTTCGCGCTGGCGTACGCCGTCGAATCCGGATTCGAACGCTCCACGATGCTGTGGGCCATCGCGACCGCCAATTTTGTTGCCGTACTGACGCAGCCACTGTTCGGCATTCTCTCCGATCGCTACGGACGCAAGCCGATCTTCGTCATCGGTGCGATCGGAGCGGGGCTGATGATCTTCGTGTTCTTCCATTCCATCGGAACCCAGAGCGTCCCCATGGTCTTCGCTTCGGGAATCGTCATGATCGGCATCTTCTACGCGATGCCCAATGGTACCTACCCGGCGTACTTCCCGGAGCAGTTCCCCGCGAAGGTCCGATACACCGGTATGGCTGTGAGCCTCATGCTCGGTCTACTCGTCGCCGGCTTCACACCCGCTATCGCCCAGGCGATTTCGGCTGGAGACAAGAGCAACTGGACGCCGGTTGCCTGGATGTGCCTCGGTTTTGCAGTCGTGTCAGCCATCGCCGCCATGACCGGGCCGGAGACATACCGGACGCCCACAGCTGAACTGGGCCAACCGAAGCCGAGCCTGCCGACCAAGCAGGACTCAGAGCTCACCAGCAACAACGCTTGACCGGACCGGCCCCTCGCGTTGAATTTCCGCGAGGGGCCGTCCCCACTTATGCAGGAGAATGTCATGACTACCGAATTCACACGTCACCGAATCGGCCTTGTCGGAGCGGGGATCTCGACCTCCCTCTCGCCGGCGCTGCACTCGCACGAAGCATCAGCACTCGCACTCGTCGACTACAGCTACGAACTGATCGATCTCGAGAACCTGACGGTCTCGGTCGAGAAGACCGGCGAGGTGGTGCGGAGCGCCGTCGCAGGCGGTTTCACCGGGCTGAACATCACCCACCCGTGCAAGCAGGTTGTCGTGGACGCACTCGACGAACTGTCCGACAATGCCCGATTGCTCGGTGCCGTCAACACGGTTGTCGTCGACAACGGCCGTCTGATCGGCCACAACACCGATCACAGCGGATTCCTCACCGCACTGCAACGCGGTTTACCCGACGCCACCTTGGACCGAGTGGTACTCGCCGGCGCAGGCGGCGCGGGTTCCGCGGTGGCGTACGCACTCGCCGCGGCCGGTACGACGGACCTCCGCATCGCCGACGTCGATCCCGAACGTGCTGCCGATGTGTGCTCGCGCGTGTCCTCGGCCTTCCCCACAACGCGCACAACGGCTTTGACGATCGATCAGATCGGCGACAATCTGGCTACGTGCGACGGAGTCGTCAATGCGTCGCCGATCGGCATGGTCGGTCATCCCGGAACCCCCTTCGACCCCGCGGCACTGCACTCCGAGTTGTGGGTCGCGGACATCGTTTATCGGCCGATGCGCACCGAATTACTCGACGCTGCACTCACTCTCGGATGCTCGGTTCTCGACGGTGGTCAGATGCTGGTGGCACAAGCCTCGGACACCTTCACTCTCCTGACCGGTGTCGAAGCCGATACGGACCGCATGCGCAGTCATCTGCGCGATCTGCTCTCCGAGGCGGCACACGCATGAGCACAACCGAGCACCTACTTTCTCGCGAAGTACCAGGAGCGCTGATGAACGTGACTGCGCCGTTCGCCGAACCTCTCGACATGGGCACCGTCCGCCTCCGAAACCGATTCGTGTCGGCTCCGATGGAGCGCAATTACTGCGAGGTCGACGGAACCATGACGGACGAGTACATCGCGTACCTCGCACGCCGCGCCGAAGGTGGTGCAGCACTGATCTTCACCGAGGCGAGCTACGTGCGCGCCGACGGCAAGGGGCGCATCCGGCAGATGGGTGTCGACGTCGACGAGCGGATCCCCGGCATCAAGAAGATGGTCGACGCGATCCATGCTAACGGTGCACTCGTCGGAGTCGAACTCAACCACGGTGGTCGCACAGCGCAGGGTTCGGTCAGCGGTTTCGTTCCCGTTGCCCCGACTCCGATTCCGTGCTTGGTGGTCGGCGGCGAGATGCCCGAACAACTCGACGGCGACGACATCGAGCACATCATCGAATGCTTCGGTGAGGCTGCTGCACGATGCCAGAAGGCCGGCGTCGACGTCATCTCCCTGCACGGCGGGCACGGGTACCTGATCCACCAGTTCCTCTCCCCCGCTTACAACCATCGTGACGACGAGTGGGCGGACCCGACTCTCTTCGTCAACAAGGTCATCGCCGCCGTACACGAGCATGCTCCGGGAATCACTCTGGGACTTCGATTCTCAGCCTTCGAGGGAATCGACGGCGGGCTCGACGCCGAGACGACCCGTGCCCGCATCGACGCCATCGACACGGACCGCCTCGATTTCCTCGACGTCTCGGCGGGCAACTACGAAGCGGGACAGTGGATCATCCAGCCCGGCGAATGGTCGCGTGGCCTCCTCGCGCCGTACTCCGAGCAGTACCAGCGCGACTTCGACATCCCGGTGGGTGTGGCCGGGCGCATCACATCACCCGAAATCGCCGCGCAGATCATCGAATCCGGGCAAGCGAACTTCGTCAGCATGGCACGGACTCTGCACGCTGATCCCGACTTCCCCAAGCGCGCGATCGACGGCGGCCGCTACCGCCCGTGCATCGCCTGTAACTATTGCATCGACAGCCTGGCCGCTGGGCCGATCCCGTGTTCCGTCAACCCATGGGTCGGCCGTGAATTGGACCAGCCCACGACGCCGGCTGATGCCTCCGCGCGGGTCGCCGTCATCGGCGCCGGACCCTCCGGAATGGCTGCTGCCCGCGACCTCGCACTCGCCGGCCACCGCGTCGACCTGTACGACGAACGCCCCCGTCTCGGTGGCGACTTCGCCTTGGCGTCAAAGTTGCACGAGTATCCCGAGTACGGGCGGATCGTGGAGTGGTATCTCGACGAGCTGGCTGATCTCGGAGTGCAGTGCCACACGTCGACCAGGGCAGATGCCGCTTCACTCGCCGGCCGTGACTTCGACGCGATAGTCCTGGCCGCCGGCGGCGTAGGCCCCACGGTCGATCTCCCCCGAGCAGCAACGCGCACCGTTCGTGACATCCGCGAATTCCTCGTCTCCGAAGATCCTGCCCCCGATGCGATCACGATCTTCGGTGCAGATCGCGAGGCTGCGGCTGTCGCCGACGATCTCCTCCAGAAGGGCACCCGAGTCGTGATGATCGGCCCACAGGAAACCATCGCGCACGACGTCGGACGTCGCGGCAAGATCGTGCTGCTGCCGCGCCTGGCCGCAAGTGAGAACCTCACGACCTACCTGAGCTCGATCATCACCAAGGTCGACACCGACTCGGTCACGATCTCGACGGCCGGTGTGCTGAGCGAGGTCGACGCTCCCGGTGAACTGCTGATCTCACAGGGCGTCGAGCCACGCTCGGAGCTTCTGACCGAACTACGTTCACTGGCGCCGCGCCTCGGTGTCCATACCGTCGGCGATGCGAGCGGAGACGGCGGGTCCATTCACGCTGCACTCGTCACCGCAGCCGAAGTCGCCGTCACGATCACGGCCGCCGCTGCGGCCCGTCAGGAGATTCACGCATGACTACACAGGCAGCCGCACCGGTCGCAACTGCATTGCCGCCCATCGGACTCGGAACCTGGCCCCTCGTCGGCGCGGACGCCACGACGTCCGTTCTCTCCGGTATCGAGGCTGGATACCGCCTCATCGACACCGCCGCGATCTACGGCAACGAGGATGCTGTCGGAGTGGCGCTGGCAGAATCTGGTCTGCAGCGAGAAGAACTGTTTGTCACCACCAAACTTCGTGGCAACGACCAGGTTTCCGGTGACATCCGGGGCGCCCTCGAGCAGAGCCTGGAACGACTGGGGCTCGACCGGCTGGATCTTTTCCTGATCCACTGGCCGCTCCCGCGAATCGATCGCTACGTTGCGTCGTTCGAGGCGATGCTGGCCTGCCGCGATGCCGGACTGGTCAGGTACGTCGGTGTGTCGAACTTCCTGGAGCACCACTTGCGCCGACTCGTCACCGAAACCGGTGAGGCACCGGCAGTCAACCAGATTCAGATGGACCCGTCGCTCGCTCGCATTCCGGTGCGCCGGGCAAACGACGAGCTCGGCGTTTTCACCCAGTCGTGGAGCCCCCTCGGCCGGGGTGACGTGCTCGACAACGCCGTCGTCGGGGAGATTGCCGGTCGAATCGGTTGCACCCCAGCGCAGGTGGTCCTCGCGTGGCATTCGTCGCAGGGCGTGGTCCCGGTCGCGAGGTCAGCTAACCCGACCCGCCAGGCCGAGAATCTGGCGGCCCTCGACGTGACACTTACCGCCGAAGACGTCACCGCCCTGAACAGTCTCGACCGCGGCGAGTCCGCGGCGCGGGACGTCGAAGCAGAGGAGCATTTCTGATGACGTTGAAAGTCGGAATCGTCGGCTGCGGCAAGATCGCCGGCAACCATGCCCGTGCTCTGCAACAAGTACCCGGCGTCGAGGTGATCGGTTGCTGCGATCCCGATCTTGGGCGCGCCCAGGAGTTCGCGGCACTTCACGGCATTCCCGCAGCCGTAAGTTCCGTTGACGAACTGCTTGCTCTCGGTCTCGATGCCTGCACCGTCTGCACGCCTCACCCGGTACACGAAGAGGTAGTCGTTGCCGCGGCCGAGGCCGGTGTACATGTGTTGTGCGAGAAGCCCATCGCGGTGGATGTTGCTGCAGCCGACCGCATGATCGAGGCCGCCGACCGAGCCGGTATCACCTTCGGCGTCCTCTTCCAACGACGCTTCTGGCCGGCAGCGCGTCGTATCCGGGACGCGATCGACGACGGCCGGATCGGGCTTCCCACGCTCGGTGAAGCGTCGGTGATCCTGCATCGCCCATCGAGTTACTACTCGGCCGACGCGTGGCGCGGGCGCTGGGACACCGACGGCGGCGGCGTGCTCATGACGCAGGCCGTGCACCAGATCGACATGCTGGCCTGGTTCATGGGCGAGGCCGTCTCGGTCAGTGGCTTCATCCGCACCCATACTCACGGTGAGCACATCGAGACCGAGGACAGCGCGTCGGCGGTGATTTCCTTTGCCTCCGGCGGCACCGCCACCGTCACCGCGACCACGGGTGCCAATCACAATTTGGGCAACCGCGTCACGGTGATCGGGCGCACCGGCGCAATCGCCAGTGTCCTCGAGTTCCCCGAAGGGCACGAGGGTGTCAACGAAATCTGGACCGTGCCGGGCGAAGTGGAGTTCCGGTCGCCGTACTCGGCGGACATTGATGCGAATCTTGATGTGGGCGCGGTCAATGCGGCACTGACGGACTTCCACACCCTGCAGGTGCAAGACTTCGCCGACGCCGTCCTGAGCGGGCGCGAACCCGCTGTCACCGGACGCGACGCCCGCGCCTCGCTGGCCATCATCGCCGCAGTCTACGAATCGTCACGAACCGGGAAGGTCGTCGAACTGACGCCGACGCCGACCCTCGCAACAACTGCCAAGGAGCAGCAATGAGTAGCAGTACCCCCCTCCCCTACGACGTGGTTGTCGTGGGCTCCGGTGCAGGCGGGCTTTCGACAGCAATTGCCGCAGCGCATGGTGGCGCGTCCGTACTCGTTGTGGAGAAGGCCGACACCTGCGGCGGCGCAACGGCATGGTCGGGCGGGTGGATGTGGACCCCGCGCAACATGTTTGCCATCGCCGACGGTGTTGTCGAGGATCGCTCGGCACCCCGTACCTATCTCGAGAACCGACTCGGAGACAACTTCGACGCCGCCAAAGTCGATGCACTCCTCGACGGCGCACCGGAGATGGTCGAGTTCTTCGAACGCAAGACTGCTCTGAAGTTCGTTCCCGGAGCCAAGATCGCCGATATTCACGGCGACACACCGGGTGCCGGCACAGGTCACCGGTCCGTCGGGCCGAAACCGGTGAGTCTGCGAAAGCTCGGACCAGATGTTGCGGCGCTACTGCGTCGGCAGTTGTACGAGACGTCGTTCCTCGGAATGGGCATCATGGCCGGCCCCGATCTGCAGGCGTTCCTGCACTCGACGCGGTCACCGAAAGCGCTCGTGCACTGCGGTGTACGTGTCACCAAGCACATGTTCGACCTCGCCACCAAGCGTCGCGGTCAGCAACTCGTCAACGGTACTGCCCTGGTCGGCATGATGCTGCGTTCAGCGCTCGATCTGGGCGTCGAGTTTCGGGTCAAGACGTCCGCGACCGCATTGCAGACCGATGACGACGGCCGCGTTGTCGGCGTCCGTCTCGAAGGTCCGGACGGTGCGTACTCGGTAACAGCCACGCGTGGCGTCGTACTCGCCACCGGCGGCTTTGCACAGGACATCGACCGACGACGCGAATTGTTCCCGCGCACCCCAACCGGACACGAGCACTGGTCGCTCACCCCGAAGACAACCACCGGCGACGGCATCACCCTCGGCGAATCCGTGGGCGGACGACTCGACCGCACGCTCGCCTCCCCCGTCGCGTACTGCCCCGTCTCCATCGTTCGGTACCGCAACGGCAAGGAAGGTGTGTTCCCCCACATCCTCGACCGCGGAAAGCCGGGCGTCATCGGGGTTCTCGCGAACGGCAAGCGGTTTGTCAACGAAGCACTCGGCTACCACGACTACACGCTTGCGATGGTCGAGCAGGTTCCCGAGGGCGATGAGGTGTGCTCGTGGCTGATCGCCGATCAGCAGTACGTGCGCTACCTCCCGCTCGGCATGGCCAAGCCACTACCGATCCCGATCCAGCCGTATCTGCGCTCGGGATACCTCACGCGGGGGCGCACTGTTCGGGACTTGGCCGAGAAGATCGGTGTTGATCCGGCGCAGTTGGAAAAGACCGTCTCGGCGTTCAACGCCGGAGCTCGCAGTGGCGACGACCCCGAGTTCGGTCGCGGCACAACACCGTTCAACCGGGGATCCGGTGATACCGCCAATCCCTGGCCGAACCCGTCACTCGCACCCTTGCAGAAGGGTCCGTACTACGCGGTGAAAGTTGTACCGGGTAGCTTCGGTACCTTCGCCGGGCTTGTCACCGACTCGTCGTCGCAAGTGCTCGACGACAACGACCGCCCCATCGAGGGATTGCTTGCAGTGGGTGTCGATCAGGCCAGCGTGATGGGTGGGCATTACCCGTCCGGCGGTATCAACCTCGGTCCGGCCATGACGTTCGGTTACCTGGCCGGGCGGGAACTGGCCGGCGCCAAAACAGTTGGAGCGCACGCATGACACTCTCACTCGGGCTGGCGGCCCTCACCGTGCTCGATACCGCACCGATGGAGCATGTCGACTTGGCCGAAAAGCACGGCTTCGACACCATCGGTATCCGTCTGATGCCCGCGGCACCGGGTACGACGGCTTACCCCTTGCACGAGGACAAGCAAGGGTTGAACGAACTGGTGCGTCGACTGAAGGATTCACCGGTGGAGGTATTCGATCTCGAAATCATCCGCCTTGCAGCTGACTTCGACCCCGCCGACTACATTCCGCTTCTCGAAGCGGGAGCGCAGCTCGGCGCCAAGGCCGTTCTGGTCGGTGGCGACGACCGTGACCGTGCTCGACTCACGGACTCCTATGCCCGGCTCGCTGACCTGTGCGCAAACTACGGCATCGTCGCCTCCCTCGAGTTCATGCCGTGGACCGCGGTGCCCGATGCGCGTGCAGCCATCGAGATCGTCTCGGCGGCAGACGGTCCGGCTCGCAGTGTTCTCGTCGACGCATTGCACACCGACCGCTCGGCAACAACGCTCGAGGATCTCGAGTCGATCCCGCGTGAGTGGCTGCACTACGCCCAGATGTGCGACGGTTCGACCCCTGCTCCCACCGATGAAGCAGAACTGATCCGCCACGCCCGCGAAGAGCGTCTGGTGCCCGGCACCGGCGGCATCGCCCTGGCCGACATCTGGTCGACGTTGCCCGCCGGGTTGCCGGTCAGCATCGAATTGCCCAACGAACCGCTGCGCCGCGCCGTCGGCACGGACGCTTGGCTGGAACGCCTGGTCACGGCCACGCGAGCGGTGTTGGCCTAGCGGCCCTGTGCGCGTTTAGCGAGTCCAGGCACTCCCTAAACGCGCACGGGGGCGTCAGCCCCTCCGAGCCGCAACGGCCTGCGCCAAACGATCCAACTGCGCTGCCGTGGTGGACCAGTCGATGCACGCGTCGGTGATCGACTGACCGTAAGTGAGCTCGTCCGCCTTGCCCAAGATCAGGTCCTGACGTCCGGCCTCGATGAAGCTCTCCAACATGACGCCGGCAATTCCCTGCTCACCCTCGGTCAGACGACGGGCAATGTCGTCCAGGACGATGACCTGACGCTCGTGGTCCTTGCTGCTGTTGCCGTGGCTCGCGTCGATGACCACGCGCTCGGGCAGGTTCGACTTGCGCAGGCGGGCAAGAGTGTCTGCGACCGTCTCGGCATCGTAATTCGGTCCGTCGCTGCCGCCGCGAAGAATGACATGGCAGTCGGGGTTGCCGGCGGTGCGAATCAAGGCTGCCTGACCGTCCAGGTCGGTTCCGGGGAACACATGGCTCGCGGCGGCAGCGCGGGTACCGTCGACTGCTACCTGCACGTCGCCCTCGGTGGAGTTCTTGATGCCGACGGGCATGGACAGTGCGCTGCACAGCTGGCGATGCACCTGGCTCGCAGCGGTCCGAGCACCGATCGCACCGTAGCTGACCAGGTCCGCAATGTACTGAGGCATGATCGGGTCGAGGAATTCACAACCGACAGGCAGACCCAGACTCGACACGTCGAGAAGCAGTTTGCGACCGATACCGAGCCCGGTGTTGATGTCGAAAGTTCCGTCGAGGTGCGGATCGTTGAGCAGTCCCTTCCACCCGAGCGTGGTGCGCGGCTTCTCGAAGTAAACGCGCATGACGATGTGCAGATCGTCCCGCAACTCCTCTGCCTTGGCGGCCAACCGGCGGGCGTAGTCCATCGCGGCTTCCGGATCGTGCACGGAGCACGGACCGACAACGACGATCAAACGGTCGTCGTCACCGTTGAGGATGTTGATGGTGTCTGCACGACCGGTGCGCACGGTTGCAGCCGCGACCTCGTCCGGAGCGTGCTGAGCACGGACAGTTGCCGGTGACACGAGCGGACTGATACTCACAGTGCGCTGATCGTCGAGGCTGTCCGAAGCTGCGGTGGTGTCGATGGTGACAGTCATGGGGTTTTCGGTTTCCTGTTCTCAGGCCGACCCCAGAGATGAAGAGAAACTCCAGCGAGCCGGTCTGTAGTCCGGCTCTTGGGTGGAGGTTGTCAGCGCGTGGTTACGCCGGCAGGCCCACCCGGGGCCGGCCTGCTAAACCAGAAATAGACGCGCTGCATGTCGGTCACGATACCTCGAGTTCGGATGGGATGGGCGTGCCCCTCCACTCCGAGCCGGATTCGGTGACCTTAATCCGCGACGCTCACCATCGAGGCCTGGCCGAACCGGGTGAGCGGTTGGCATTTTCGAGTAAGGCGTCAACTGTCACAGCCGAATAGGTTGATGAGGCCCTGCCGATTTAACGGTCTCCCCTTCCGTCCGTGCCACACCCCCGCAGTCGCCGAAGGCCGTCGACGCTGAACGCGCTGTCACTCGTTCTGGCGCCTGACAAGAGCCCTTCCATCGACATGGAGCGCCTTCTCTTGTCATACGAACAATCGATACTGCGTCCACCGAAACCACATTAGGTTGTCAGCTGCCCGTGCACTTCGCACGTCAGAAGCTGTTTCTCCGAACACCCTGTCTCTCCGAACGCTAGGTGACCAATGACGCAGAACCCGTACTACGGCCAGCAACAACCGGTCGGCCCTCCGCCGGACAACAATCTGGTCTGGGCGATTCTCGTGACAGTGTTCTGCTGCCTCCCGCTCGGCATCGTCTCGATCGTCAAATCAAGCCAGGTCAACACTTTGTGGGCGCAAGGTCAGTACGACGCTGCGCGAAAATCAGCTGACGATGCCAAGAAGTTCGCCCTGTGGTCGGTCGGCGCTGGTGTTGCCGTCGCTGTTCTGTACTTCCTTTTTGTCGTCGTCCTTGCCGGATCAAGTTCCCTGTGACCACCGACGCTGACCGGCGACGCTGATTGACGGACAAACGCCGAACTGTGATGACACCGATCTGCAATGACACCGTGAACGATGACAAATCACGACTCGCCGCACTGAAGGCGCCAGCGGCAGTTGCGGTCACGGCAATTGCGCTGTGCGCCTTCATCTCTTGGAGTGACCCCACCACACCCGGTGGGGTCATTCCCGTCTGTCCGACCAAAGCGCTGTTCAACGTCAATTGCCCCGGTTGCGGTAGCACTCGGATGGTGTACAGCCTCATTCACGGCGATATCGGTGCGGCGATGCGTTTCAATGCCTTCGGCCTCGTGATACTGCTTGCACTAGCGTTCACGTACGTCTCGTGGACGACGGCCCGCACCCGTGGAAGACCGGTCGTGCTTTGGCATCAGTTGCGCTGGTCACCAGCTGTGATCTTGTCCCTCGTGTTGATCTGGACGGCGGTCCGCATAGCCCCGATCCCGATATTTGCCGGTCTCCGCGTCTAGGCCAGATCTCCTCACGCCTCCAAGCGGAATACGCCTCGCACCTGGCGTACGCCGTTGATCTGTACCTCGACGGCGTGGTCGCCTGCGTAGTACTTCCGGGTACTGATCGGTTTGAAGGAATGCCTCTTCGCGATGCGGGCGGGCACCCCGGGCTCCAGCGTTCGTGTTGTCAGTTTGAAGACCTTGGGCGTGGTCTGCCCGTTGGCCTTCACGTGGTGGACGATGTAATCGATCACGACGGTGACGGACTCGCTGCCGTTGTTCGTGACGGCGAAGTCGAAGGTGAGTTCTCCACCCGCATCAACTGTTTCGCGGTCGATGACGAACCCCTCGACCACGACGTCGGTGGGCGGTGTGAACCCCAAGAGAGACAGAGCATCTGGGTCGCCGGCCTTGATCAACGTCCGCAATGCATGTTTGACGATTTTCAGTGTGTTGGGATCCGGTGTCTGCAACCAACGCTTCGCGGTCGACACTGCGAGCGCCGCGTCGGCACGACTGAGATCGTTGAGATGGTTTGCGACCGAACGGCGTACATATTCGGAATCATCCCGGTACAGCTCGTCGAGAATGGAGATTGTCGACTCGGGACGCGCCGTCAACTCTTTCACTCGCCTACCCCAAGGCAAGCGTGCACGAGTGCCTTCGGTAGCCAAGCGCCGGACGTGTTCGTCTTCGTGCTTGGTCCAGGCGAGTGCAATCGCCAGAGAACGGTGAAGGTCCGTTTCAAGGAAGGTTCGAATCGCGAATTCACCAGTCAGACGCGAAGTCAGCTCAGCGAGGAGTGCCATTCCACCGTCGAAATCCGACTCGGAGCCACTCCGTGTTGCCGTGACGGCAACTGCTTCGGTGACCGGCCAGATCATCCACCCCGTGAAGGTCTCCTCTTCGAGCGCACGACGGATGATCTCCGCGAAAACCGGAAAGTCCTCGGGCAGTTCGGCAATCATCGCATCCCGTACGACGCGTGTGCGCTCACCGAGACTCATTCCGTCGAATTCGGATGAACTACCTCGAACGAGGGAAAGGCGCGTATCACCAGTCGCACGCTCGAGGCAGCCTGCCAGATCGGCCACGACGGATACCCCGAGAAGTTCGTCAGCTGTGGGCATCAGGGGCACACCGTGAGAGCGGAAACCCGATCACCGTCGAGAGTGAAATGGTGATGTAACTGGACCGGGCTTCCCGGAAAATCGCCCTCGACCTTCACAGACACGACAACGGCCGAGCCAGGCGTGTGCACCGACTCGATCTTCTGGGTGAAGGTGAACGCAGTCGACACGGCGGACTTCCATGCCGCGATTTCTTCGATGCCGAGATACGTCCGGCCGTCGTCACGCACCACCGCGTCTTCGGTGAACACGTTGCGGACGTCGCCGCCGTCGAAGTACGCACGCGCTGCGCCGGGCACATTCGCTGAGTCGATCATTCGCGAAGAGTACTGCTGGGGTCCGACAGGTTCGGCGACCTCACTGCGCGAGCGGAGGCCGCCAGCTGAATCTCCATCAACAGCCTCGCCGACGGCTCGGAGAGGTCGGTATCTGTGATCTCCTCGACCCTCTTGATCCGATACCGAAGTGTGTTCGGGTGAATGCGAAGCTGCTCGGATGCGCGTCGGACGTCTCCCGAGAGCGCAAGATAGATGCTGACGCTTTCCCGCATGTTCGACCCGTTACGTTTGTCGTAGACGTCCAGGGCGTCGATTCTCGGATCGTGCAGTTCCTCGTCGGCCGCGATCGTGTTCATGATTTCGCGCAGCAGCACCGGGGTGCGCGAGTCAGCGAGAGTGGTCACACGAACATCCCCCGACGTTCCGTCCAGTACCCGATCCACTTCGGCCCGAGCCTGCGCCACGTCGGCGAGCGTCGAAACCGGAGACGACACCGCGGCGCGTAAACCCGAGGGCGACACCTTGTCCAAACGCGCGATAACGTCGCGGGTCCACGAGACTGTGGATTTCACGGAATAGGTTCGCGGAAACAGCACATAGATCCGGGTGCCGACGGCGCACACCAGCGATTCACGCTGAAAGGCGCTGGCGTGCAGGCGCAAAGAAGAAACGAGTTCACCCGAAGACGGCAGCCCACCGCCACCGACACTCGCCACGCCGATCACCATCGCCGGTCCGGACATCGGAATGGACAACGAGGCCGCCAGGGAAGGAACGTCGACACCCCCGCCCCGAACCCCGAGCAACCGCTGAATCTGTATCGCCTCGTTACTCGGCGCATCCCGAATACGCGAAATCAGCCGAGCAGCAACGGCAGCGGCGCCGCGGAGGACGCTGTCGGCATCGCCGGCAATGGGGAGCGGGCCTTCCTGAACCCAGATGGTGCCGAGCAGGCCAGAACTGAAACCACTCTCCCCCTTGATGTTCTCGGAGATCCTGCGTATCGGAACCACCAACCGTCGCCTGATCGCGAGGTCTTCGTGGGCAGGCACCTCGACCACGTCGTCGCTGCGCCGCAGGCTTTCGAAGACGCCCCACTCCTGCAGCTTTCGGAGGTATTCGTGAGGTCCTTCGCGCCCGAGAATGGACTGTTTGCGTAGCTCGTCCGCAGCATCCCCCGATGCCGAGTAGGCCAAGACATGAGAACGCTCGTCCTCGATACTGACCATTCCCCGCGTAAGTGCTGCGACGTTCTGCGCCAACTCGAACAAGTCTGTGTCACTGCCGAATACGATGTCGTCCGAATCCTGTCGGGATACCGAATGATCGAGCACGCCGCGGATCGTGGTGAACAATCGGTCCCACCGAGCGTCCGGATGGACCGCTATCAAAGCGATCCCGGCGCGCTTTGCCGCCTCCTGCACCGACGTGTCCGAGGCCTCCTTCGACATGACAGCCCGAGGCGCTGAGCCCCTCTGATCGAGGCGGTTCAACCAGGCCACCAGTTCGGCTGCACCGACACCGACAGTGAGCCAGAGCTCAGAGGATTCGACGTCTGCAGTTCTGGGGCGTACGAGGTCCCCGACCTCCACGAACACCACGGAGTCGACGAAGAAGTCGTCGCCTGGCGGCGCGAGGACGAGCTCGACAAAGGCTCCACCCAGCGCCCCAAGGACCGCGTCGAGCCTGACCCCACGGATAGACACGTACCACCAACTTTCCGGACCGTTCCTACGCCTTGATTTCGAGAATAGTGCATTTTCCTGCGAAAACAGTTCAGCCGATCGGACAAACACGGCCGCCGATGTTTGGCCGGTCAGCGGATTACTCACCGAGATCTTTCGACTTGACTGGTGAACAACACGACAACTGCCCACTCCTGAGTCTGCCGAAGGATCGTCATGGACGCCGTCACCAATGTTCCCCATCCCTCCAACGAACCGGTCAACAATTACGCGCCGGGAAGCCCGGAACGATCTCGACTGCGCACGAAGCTGACCGAACTGGCCGAAACACCGACCGACATCAGACAGGTCATCGGTGGTGTCCACCGAACCGCGGAAGGTAAGCGGGAGAACGTGGTTCAACCACACCGTCACAGTTCCGTGATCGGATCATTTGCGAGCGCAACGCACTCGGACGTTCGAGACGCAATCGACGCCGCCACCCTCGCTGCCCCCGCCTGGCGCGACCTCTCGTTCGACGACCGGGCTGCAGTCTTCCTGAGAGCTGCCGACCTGCTCTCCGGACCATGGCGTGAAACCATCGCCGCCGCAACAATGCTCGGGCAGTCCAAGACCGCATATCAGGCCGAGATCGACGCACCGTGCGAACTGATCGACTTCTGGCGATTCAACGTCGCGTTCGCTCGTCAGATACTCGCCGACCAGCCCGTTTCCGCTCCGGGAGTGTGGAATCGCGTCGAATATCGGCCGCTCGAAGGCTTTGTCTACGCGATCACGCCCTTCAATTTCACCGCCATCGCCGGAAATCTACCCACCGCACCGGCCCTGATGGGCAACACCGTGATCTGGAAGCCGTCACCGACGCAGGCCGTCGCGGCATACCTGACGATGCAACTACTCGAAGCCGCGGGCCTACCACCCGGAGTGATCAATCTTGTTCTCGGTGACGGCCCCATGGTGTCCGAGGTCGCGCTTGCGGACCCCCGACTGGCCGGCATCCACTTCACCGGATCGACTGCAACGTTTCAGCGTTTGTGGCGGGAAGTCGGTGCCAACATCTCGAACTACCGGACGTATCCGCGTCTCGTTGGCGAGACCGGCGGCAAAGACTTCGTGCTCGCACACAGTTCCGCGGACCCGGACGTACTCACGACGGCGTTGATCCGCGGGGCCTTCGACTACCAGGGACAGAAATGCTCGGCCGCATCACGCGCATTCGTCCCGAAGTCGGTGTGGGCCAAGATGGGCGACACGTTCATCGACACGGTGTCGTCACTGAAGTACGGCGACGTCACCGACCTGACGAACTTCGGCGGCGCCGTCATCGACCAACGGTCCTTCGACCGCAACGCCGCCGCGATCGTCCGCGCCAAGTCGACCAGCAGCCTCACCATCGCAGCAGGCGGCGACTACGACGACCGCGAAGGGTTTTTCATCTCGCCGACCGTCCTGCTCGGCGACGATCCTAGTGACGAGGCATTCAGCACCGAATACTTCGGTCCCATACTCTCGTTGCACGTCTACGACGACTCTTCACCGAATGCCTACGCCGACACCCTCGCTCGTATCGACAGCGGGTCCGCCTACGCTCTGACCGGCGCCGTGATCGCCACCGACCGTGCCGCCGTCGATCAGGCTCATCATGGTCTGCGGTTCGCCGCCGGAAACTTCTACGTCAACGACAAGCCCACGGGAGCGGTTGTCGGACAGCAACCCTTCGGAGGTGCGCGGGCTTCGGGCACCAACGACAAGGCCGGTTCGCCGCAGAATCTGCTTCGTTGGGCGTCGACGCGAACCGTGAAGGAAACCTTCGTTCCTCCCACCGATCATCGTTACCCCCACCAGGACGTCGATCCAGCCGAGAGCGAGAACCGTTGATGAGCGCCGTGTCCCTGAGCAACCCGCTGCGCCCGGTACTTCTGGCGGCGGCGCGCTCGCCTCGACTGGAGAAGACGGTCTCCGGGATGACCGTGACTCGCAAGCTGGTAGACAGGTTTGTCGCCGGCGACGCGGAACCCGCAGCGGTCTCTGCCGTACGCGACATCCTCGCCAGTGGCCGGTTCGCGACGGTGGACTACCTCGGCGAGGACACCACCGATCCAGCTCAGGCAACCGCAACCGTCGACGCCTATCTCTCTCTTCTCCGTTCATATGCAACGCTTTCCGAAGCTGCCGGGGCGCAACACCCCTTCGAGGTTTCACTCAAACTCTCCGCGTTGGGGCACTCACTCCCCGGTGACGGCGAGAAGATCGCACTGGCGAACGCACACCGAATTGTCACAGCGGCAGACGAAGTGGGTGCGTGGGTCACCGTCGACGCCGAGGATCACACCACCACCGACTCGACACTGTCCATAGTCGAGGAGTTGCGCCGCGACTTCCCGACGCTCGGCACGGTCCTGCAGGCATATCTGCATCGCACCGAGGCCGACTGCCGCCACTTCTCCGGACCAGGTTCGCGAATTCGCCTGTGCAAGGGCGCATACAAGGAACCAGCCGGAGTCGCCTTTCAAAAGGCCGCCGACGTCGACGCGTCGTACCTGCGTTGCCTGAAGGTCTTGATGGAGGGTGACGGATACCCGATGGTCGCCTCCCACGATCCCACGATGATCGACGCCGCACTCGAACTCGCCGCACTCACCGAGCGGACACCCGAGCATTTCGAGTTCCAGATGCTCTACGGCATCCGCGACGGCGAACAACGCAGATTGGTGGCCGAAGGCAATCACCTACGGGTCTACGTTCCGTACGGCAGCCAGTGGTACGGCTACTTCATGCGTCGCCTCGCGGAACGACCGGCCAACCTGATGTTCTTCATGCGCTCACTCGCCTCCAACAACTAGGGCGCCGGAAACTGTGGCAGCGGCGGCAACTCGAGGTTCTCGCGGAAAGTACCGCCGACGTAGTCCGTTCCCACGATTCCGCGCTTACGTAGTTCCGGCAACAGGCCGTTCGTGACGAAATCGCGTGTGCGCGGATCAGCAAGGTCACCGAGCGTGATGACGTCGAGAACTCCCGCGTCGTAACGCTCCGCGATCGCGTCCGAGAGCTGTTCCGGGGTACCTGCCGCTGCCCAGTGGCCGGTGTCCTTGGAGGCGATGATCAACTCACGCAGCGTCTTTCCTTGCGCGGCGAGCTTGCCGAAGATCTCGACCCGACCCCGTCGTCGATTCACCGACGACGGGTCCGGAATCAACGACTCCGGGATCGGCCGGTCCAACGGTAATTCCGAGAAATCCACGTCGCCGCCGAACATGTCGGCAAGCCGCGTGCGTCCGGCGTCGAAGTCCGTCGATTCCTCGGCCTCTCTGACCAATCGGTCGACTTCGGCTTCGGTGGCGCCGTACGTTGCGTGGAACGAGCTGAAAATCAGTGGCAGTTGGTCCCCACGCCCCAACTCTGCCGCCCTTGCGCGAATGGTCTTCGTGTAGGTGACCGCGTCCTCGAAGGTTGGGAGAGAGGTGAATACGACCTCTGCGAAGCGAGCACCAAGTTCGATACCTCCGGCAGACTGTCCTGCCTGGAATTGAACCGGACGACGCTGCGGCAGTGAGGGAATGTTCAACGGCCCCTGCACGGTGAAATACTTGCCTCGGTGCTCGATGGGGACCACCCGCGACGGATCCAGCACCGCAGACCCCTCTCCCGGTACCAGGGCACCGGGCTTCCAGCTGTCGAACAGTGCGTTGACGACCTCGAGCGACTCTGCCGCTCGGGCGTACCGCTCTTCCGGACTCGGCAGCGTCAGGTCACTGTAGTTCTCTTCTCCGAGTGAGGAAGTAACCGCATTCCACGCAGCCCTACCATTGCTGACATGGTCGAGGGTGCCGAACAACCGCGCCAGGTTGAAGGGGTGATGAAACGTCGTCGTGACGGTCGCGATGAGGCCCACGTGGGTGGTGACCGCACTCAGCGCGGCAAGAAAGATCAGCGGTTCCTGCGCGCCGATCGCGCCCTGCGCACCGAAGCTCAACAGGTCGGCAGCAAACAGTCCGTCGATCTTGTTCGCCTCGGCCGTCTTCGCGATTTCGATCGCGGACGCGAGCGTCGAAGTCGTCGGATCGATCGCGGCGTCGTAGATACTCGCCGCCCCGCTGACACCGGTCACCGTTTTGAGCGGACGCCTACGATCGGCCACCGAATATCCTCCTGGCTTCGCGAAATCTGTTCCGAATTCACAACGCTAGACCGATCCTGGCTCCCGACAAGGTATTCACTCAGCCTGGTCTTAACCCTCCACCACTCGGTTACGCCCCGGATCTGCGGGCACGATAGGCGGCGACGTGCGCCCTGTTCCCACAGTTTCCGGTGTCGCAGTATCGTTTCGAACGATTGCGCGACAGATCCACGAAGACCGCTTCGCAATCCGGGGCCTCACACCATCGCAGTCTCGAGAATTCGTCGGTTCGGATCAGATCGAGCACACCCATCGCCGCTTCTGCGGCCATCCGGTCCGCCAGGGGCGAATCGTCGGCGGTGACGTGCAGATGCCAACCGAGGTCGTCGTGCCTGGTGAGCCGCGGCCGCGCACCCGATTCGACCAACAGTGTGTTCACCAACTCGACGGCGTCGTCCACTCCCGCAACTTCCCAGAACTGTCGCAGCCTGGGACGCAGTGCACGAACCGCCGCCAATTCCTTCAGCGTGCCGTCCCGCCTGCCGGTCCAGTGATCTGCGTCGAGAAACCGTGTCAGTTCCTCTTGATCCGGAAGCAGTTCGGCCCCGCCGCGGGCCGTGTTGACCAACGAGGCAGCGAAGACGAGCGCCGATTCCGTGTCACCAGCAAAATGCACTTTGACTCCTGAGCCGTATCAACCTAGTGTCAGCATCATAATCGCTTTTACTCCTGACGGGTGACGACGTGAACTCTCGCAACGGCTTGATCTTCGCTCTGCTGTCCGCGGCAACGTTCGGCGTATCGGGCCCGTTCGCGAAATCTCTCATCGAATCAGGGTGGTCCCCCGGCGGCGCAGTGTTCGCGCGCGTTGCCGGCGGCGCACTGGTGATGATGGTGATCGCAGTAGCCACCCAGTGGAATCGCCTACGACAGGTGAGCACCCACATGCGAACGGTACTGCTGTACGGGGTGTTCGCGATCTCGGGCGTTCAACTGTGCTTCTTCAATGCCGTGCAACATCTTTCGGTCGGAGTCGCACTGCTTCTCGAATACCTTGCACCGATCATCGTCATCGGGTGGGTGTGGATCACCAAAGGCACACGCCCGAGTGTGCAGACACTTCTCGGTGCAGCGGTTGCCCTGATCGGCGCCGCCGTGGTGATCGACGTCTTCGGATCGGCGGAGATCAGTGCCGCCGGCGTCGCCTGGGGATTGGCGGCAGCGGCTTGTCTTGCAGTCTATTTCGTCATTTCCGAGCGCGCGGACGGCGACCTCCATCCCGTTGTACTCGCGGCGTCCGGGCTCACCGTCAGCGCACTGGTCATCGGCACCCTCGGACTCGTCGGCATCCTCCCCTTCCAGTTTTCGGCCTCGAACACCGTCGTGGCAGAACACTCGGTGGGTGTGTGGCTGCCGGTGACGGTTCTCGTCCTGGTCAGCACCGTCATCGCCTATCTCACCGGCATCGCCGCGATCACGCTCCTGGGACCAACCATCGGATCCCTGGTAGCGCTGACCGAAGTGCTGTGTGCGGTTGTCGCCGCCTGGATCCTGGTCGGGGAGTCCGTCACCGCACTGCAAGCTGCGGGCGGTGCAGCGATCATCGCCGGTTTGGTCCTCGCCCGACTCGGCCAGGTTGCACCGAAACAGATACCGGCCGACCCGATGACAAATGTCATGGCAGAAGAATGACGGACGGACGAGGGCTCGCGTCCTCGAAGCGAGCAGATTCTATGTATGACCTCAGCACAGGCACTGCATCCACTCAGTGAAGGATCGACACACGACGCCGTCCGGTTGACCGGACTTCGCAAGAGCTTCGGCTCCGTCGACGCAGTCAAGGGAATCGACCTGAGCATCCGCCCCGGCGAGATTGTCGCGTTCCTCGGCCCGAACGGCGCAGGCAAGACCACGACCATCGACATGATTCTCGGCCTGTCCCGGCCGACGTCGGGCGAGGTGAGCGTCTTCGGAATGTCACCTCGATCTGCGATCGCGCGCGGACTCGTGTCCGCAGTCATGCAGACCGGCGGGCTGCTCAAAGAACTGACAGTGACCGAGACCGTACAGCTGACCGCCAGTCTGTACGCCCACTCCCGTCCGGTCGACGAGGTGCTGCGGCGAGCCGGGATACTCGACATCTCCGATCGCCTCGTCAGCAAATGCTCGGGCGGACAACAACAACGCCTGCGATTTGCGATGGCGTTGCTGTCGGACCCGCAATTGCTCATTCTCGACGAGCCGACCACCGGCATGGACGTCGAAGGGCGACGGGACTTTTGGTCCGCCATCCGCAACGACGCAGATCACGGTCGCACTGTGCTCTTCGCGACGCATTACCTCGAAGAGGCCGATGTCTACGCCGACCGCATCATCCTGGTCCGGCAAGGCACCGTGGTCGCAGACGGAACCACAGCCGAGGTCAAGTCCATGGCGTCCGGACGGACCCTGCGCGCGACAGTCCCCGGCATCACCGACGAACTCCTGCGCGCGCTACCGAACTCGGACGCCGTCGAGGTGCGTGGCGAATCACTGCTCGTGCACTCGGGCGACACCGACGCCGTTGCACGGTTCCTGTTGACCAACACGCAGGCTCGCGATCTCGAAATCGTCTCGCGCGGTCTCGAAGACGCATTCATCGCACTCACGTCGAACAACTCCGAAGGACAGAAGTGATGACCACTGCAACCGAACCGAACACCTACGGAGCCGAGCGAACCGTCGTACCGCTCGGCGGATTCAACACAACCCTTCTGCGACTGGAATTTCGTCGCCTGACACGCAATCGGCGCACGATGATCTTCACGCTCGTCATGCCGGTTGTCTTCTTCCTCGTCTTCGGGCTCGGTCAAGGCGACGACGATCACGGGATCGGGCACGGCAATGTCGCCGCGTACATCATGATCAGCATGGCGCTGTACGGTGCGATGCTGGCTACTACCAGTGGCGGAGCGATGGTCTCGATCGAACGGGCGTCGGGATGGAGCCGGCAACTTCGGCTGACTCCCCTGACGCCGGTGGCCTACATCGCCGTCAAACTGATCATGGCGATGCTGCTCGGTCTCGTCTCGATTCTCGTGGTCTACGCCGTCGGCTCGTTCACCTCCGCGCAGATGGACGGATCACTGTGGTTCACAACGGCATTGATCGCCTGGCTGGGATCGTCGATCTTCGCGGCGTTCGGCCTGTTCATGGGGTATCTGCTGCCCAGCGAGAACGTCATGCAGTTGCTCGGACCAGGACTGGCCCTGCTCGCCTTCGGCGGCGGACTCTTCGTGCCACTCGAAGACGGTTCGGTATGGGCGAGCATCGCGCAGTTCACACCGATGTTCGGCATCAATGCCCTCGCCCACGCGCCGCTGACGGGCAATAGCATTCACTGGACCTGGATCGTCAATATCCTGGTGTGGTTCGCCATCTTCGCCGGCGGAGCGATCTGGCGGTTCCAACGAGATACGGAGCGTGTGTAGTTGTCGGAAACGACTGACCGAACCGATTCCGTCGCATTGCCGCGACGGAATCGTTTCGGCGTTCTCTTCGCGGCGGTCTGGATGGTATTTCTCGGCGGGCCGCTGATCGAGGGATGGAATCTGCGCGACGAACTGCGCGGCTGGACAGGGATTCTCGCGACGATCGCCTTCAGTGCCCTCTACCTCTACACCTTCGCCACAACGCAGCAGCGGCGACGAATGACGATGACTCGGCCGACGATTCGCGAAGCTGCACTGGCTCTGGCCGCCTTGACCGCATTGGCCGCTGTGATGATCGTCAGCGTGGGGCCGACGGGATTGGCAGCGGCACCGTATCTCGCGGTGACAGCGGTGACGCTGCTGCCGACCGTCGCGGGCGGCATTCTCGCCTTGGTGTTCGCGGCCTCCGTGGAGATAGTGAGCCTTTCGTCGGGGTGGGGGAATTACTCCGGACTCTCACTCGGTGTCTGCGCGGCCGCATTTGCGACATGGGGCATCATGTCGCTGATCAGCCGTAACTTCGCCATGCTCCATGAGCGCGAAGAGCAGGAGCAGCGAGCGATCATGGAGGAGCGAACGAGGATGGCGCGCGATCTGCACGACATACTCGGGCACTCCCTGACCGTCATCACGATCAAAGCCGAATTGGCCAACCGCCTACTGGACGTGGACATCGAACGCGCGCGCAGCGAACTCGACGACCTCGAAAGACTCTCTCGTGACGCGTTGGCAGACGTGCGCTCGGCAGTCGAAGGATTTCGTGGGATTTCGCTACCCGTCGAGATAGCCCGTGCGCGAGAGGCATTGCGTGCTGCAGGGATCGAAGACGAGGTGCCGAGCAGTACCGACATGGTTCCTACTCGCCTTCGTGAACTCTTTGCATGGACGATCCGTGAGGGCGTGACCAACGTGGTTCGACACAGCGGGGCAACACACTGCCGGATCACGGTCGACGAGAAAAGCGCGACTGTCGTCGACGACGGACACGGGGCCGGGTCGGTGTCTTCCGGCAACGGTCTGATCGGATTGCGAGAGCGAGCCGGTGCGTCGGGCGCACGCGTGATCATCACTCATCACCAGCCGCAGGGGTTTGCACTTCAGGTAGTCGAACAGGAGAAAGTGTGAGCAACCAGGGCGAGCGGGCATCCATACGGCTGCTCTTGGCGGACGACCAGGCACTCGTGCGAGGAGCGCTGGCCGCGCTGCTCGATCTGGAATCCGACCTGTCCGTGGTGGCCGAGGTCGGCCGCGGTGACGAGGTAGTGGCCGCCGTTCTCGAGCACCGCCCGGATGTCGCGCTTCTCGATGTCGAGATGCCTGGCATGGACGGGATCGCCGCGACAGCAGCTCTTCGCGAGGCAGCACCCGACACCCGAGTCCTGATCGTCACCACGTTCGGACGTCCCGGATTTCTTCGCAAAGCCCTGCACGCCGGGGCCGGCGGGTTCGTCGTCAAGGACACACCCGCCAGGCAACTTGCCGATGCCGTCAGACGTGTCCACGCCGGACTGCGCGTCGTCGATCCCACCCTTGCGGCCGACAGCCTTGTCAGCGGCGAGTCACCCCTCACGGAACGTGAGACCCAAGTCCTCCGGGCTGCACACGACGGCGCGCCCGTGGCGGCCATCGCGGCGGAACTCTTCCTCTCCCCGGGGACCGTTCGAAATCACCTGTCGGCCGCGATGGGTAAAACCGGTGCCACGACACGTGCCGAAGCCGTCAGGATTGCCGAGTCGAACGGCTGGCTCTGATCAGCGCAGACCGGAACCCGCATCCGCGGCAAATAGTTCACCGCACGCTAAATAGTGGCAATTTGTCCAGATCGCTCAAAGTAAGGACCTTCTACCCTAGGGATTTGCCCGGAAAACTACCCGGTCATGCAAACCCAAAACAGCTAATCGTTCGATAACTGGCTATGCTGCAGTTAATTGAATTGACTGAGCCTGCGTAACGGGGGAAGGGGCGTCTCATGTCGAACCAGTTCAACGATCGATTGAACTCGCTGTTCGAGACTGCCGACTTTCACGTCACCAATGCGATGGTCGTTCGCGGCATGACGGAGTTCGGATGCCGCATTTCGACTCCGTATCTGTCACAACTGCGCACCGGCGTCCGAACCAACCCGTCACCCGAAGTGGTTGCCGCCCTCGCGCACTTCTTCAACGTCCATCCGGACTACTTCTACGCCCCGTCCGACCACACTCCGCCCGCCATCTCCGGTGGCGAAGCAGACCTGTCGCTACTCGAACAGTTGCACAACGTGCGGCTGCGAAACCTCACCTCCCGAGTCGTCGACCTCTCACCGTCTTCACAGGATCTGCTCGTGGAAATGGCGGAAAATCTGCGGTCCTCGGAGAATCTTCCGCGCGTACCACCCGACTCGAATTCCTACATGTCACGCGCCTAGTGCTTCGTCGACTCTCCTTGACTGCTCAGGGAGGGTTGGCCTTATGCTGGTCGATGCAGCTGGTTCGCCCGGCACGGTCATGAGGAGCCCCGAAGACCGTTCCCGGCGTCGAAGCCCCGTCAGCGCAAGCTGACGGAGTGAGAGGGAACCCGGTGAAAATCCGGGACTGTCCCGCAGCGGTAAGCAGGAACGACCGCCGTTTATGTGCACTGGGCATCCGCCTGGGAAGCGACGGCCAGTAGGTTCGATCCAACTCGATCGAGTGCCCGCGAGTCCGAAGACCTGCCGACTGTGTCGGGCACGCCGTGCCCGACGGTCCACCGCCTCGTGGAATGGGCGTGTAGATCTCCATCGGACCTCGTGTGCGGTGCGGGCAGTGCTGCCCGCAGAAACTCGAGGTCTCGTGAGGTGTACCCGTCTGCCGGCAGTGGCCATCAATGCATTGGCAATCTGGAGAAACTCCGTGACAACAACATTCACTTCGACCGTGCTGGGCTCACCGCGCATCGGTCCTCATCGAGAACTCAAGCGGGCAACCGAAAGCTACTGGGCGGGGCGCATCGACGCCGACGCCTTGCAGAGCGTGGCCCGTGACCTCCGTCGGCAGGGCTTGGCCGACCTCCATGACCTGGGCCTCGACTCCATCCCGGTCAACACCTTCTCCTTCTACGATCAGATGCTCGACACCGCAGTCCTTCTCGGCGCACTGCCCGATCGCGTCGCGTCGGTCACCGATCCGTTGGACCGCTACTTTGCAGCTGCCCGTGGGACGGACACCATTGCGCCGCTGGAAATGACGAAGTGGTTCGACACCAACTACCACTACCTGGTGCCGGAGATCTCACCGTCCACCACTTTCGAACTCGACCCGTCCAAGGTCTTGTCCGAACTGGCAGAAGCACTTTCCGACGGCATTGCAGCCCGCCCGGTCGTCATCGGACCGGTCACCTTCCTGCTGCTCTCGAAAGCTGTCGGCACCGACGAGCCGCTGCTCTCACGGCTCGACGAACTACTCCCCCTCTATGCGGATCTGCTCGGTCGGCTCGCGAAGGCCGGCGCAGGGTGGGTCCAACTCGACGAACCGGCGCTCGTGGGCGATCGCACCGACGAGGAGATCGAAGCGGCACGCGCTGCGTACGAACAGCTTTCGGCACTTTCGGAGCGACCGTCGATTCTGTTGGCGTCGTACTTCGGTTCGTTGCGTGACGCGTTGCCCGCACTTGCTTCGACCGGCGTCGAAGGATTTGCCGTCGATCTGGTGGCCGGTCAAGATTCGATCGGCTCCGTCCCCGAACTCGCCCGCAAGCTGGTTGTCGCCGGAGTGGTCGACGGACGGAACATCTGGCGATCGGATCTGGACTCGGCACTGAGCACGTTGGGCGCCCTACTGGGTAGCGTCGATACGCTTGCCGTCTCCACGTCGTGCTCTCTGCTGCACGTTCCGTACACGCTCGACGCGGAAGCCGGGGTCGACAAGGCACTGCGCTCGTGGCTCGCGTTCGGCACCGAGAAGGTCAAGGAAGTAGTCACTCTCGCAACCGCTCTCACAAAGGGCCGAGAGTCGGTGGAAGACGAGTTCGCTCTGGCACGAGCGGCCGCGTCGACCCGCAAGGACGATCGCAGACTCAACGACGCGAGTGTTCGAGGCCGTCTCGATGCCGTTCTGAACTCGGCGACCGGTCGCGCGCCCGCCGCCGAGCGTCGCGCTGCCCAGGAAGAGTTGCTCTCTCTTCCGCCGCTCCCCACGACGACCATCGGCTCGTACCCGCAAACGTCGAAGATCCGCATCGCTCGCGCGGCATTGCGCAAGGGTGAGATCGACGAAGCCGAGTACGTCAACCGTATGCGCGCCGAGATCGCCGAAGTTGTTGCGCTCCAAGAAAAGTTGGACCTCGACGTACTTGTTCACGGTGAGCCGGAGCGCAACGACATGGTCCAGTACTTCGCGGAGCAGTTGGACGGATTCTTCGCCACCGCCAACGGGTGGGTCCAGTCGTACGGCACCCGCTGCGTGCGTCCGCCGATTCTGTACGGTGACGTCTCGCGTCCGAAGCAGATGACCGTCGACTGGATTACGTACGCACAGTCTCTGACCGACAAGCCGGTCAAGGGCATGCTCACCGGGCCCGTCACCATCCTTGCCTGGTCCTTCGTCCGCGACGACCAACCGCTCGCCGACTCGGCAAATCAAGTCGCACTGGCTATTCGAGACGAGACGGTCGATCTGCAGGCCGCCGGTATCGGAATCATCCAGGTCGACGAACCCGCACTGCGTGAGCTACTCCCACTGCGTGCGGCAGACCAGCCCGCATATCTGGACTGGTCCGTCGGTGCCTTCCGGTTGGCCACCTCGGGCGTCGCAGATTCCACAGCCATCCACACGCACCTGTGCTATTCCGAGTTCGGAGCGGTGATCGGTGCCATTGCCGGTCTCGACGCGGACGTCACGTCCATCGAAGCAGCGCGATCACACATGGAGGTCCTCGACGATCTCAGTTCGGTCGGGTTCGACCTCGGCGTCGGCCCGGGCGTCTACGACATCCACTCACCGCGTGTGCCGAGTGTCGACGAGATCGCCGAGTCGCTACGCGAAGCGCTCAAAGCTGTTCCGGTCGAACGGTTGTGGGTCAATCCGGACTGCGGCCTGAAAACACGCGGCCCGGTCGAGGTCGAAGCATCGCTGCGTAACCTCGTCGAGGCCGCGAAGTTGGTACGAGCGGAGCTTTAGGGGCAAAGCCCCTGTGCGCCTTTTTGGTAGTGGGCACTACCAAAAAGGCGCACGGGGGATGTTTGTTTCTACGAGAGCGTGCCGGCCGCGCGTGAGCTGAGGAAGTCACCGACGCTGGTCACCGGCGCCACGAACATTCCCGCGCAAGCATCGATGAGGAAGTAGGCCAGCCCGTTCCAGTCGGGCTCCATAGTGTCCTGCTCGAGGCGAGCTTCGTACTGAGCACAGGCCTCGGCGACCATTCGTCCCATGATCCATGACCTGGCAACGAGCACTGGTACGGGGATATCCGAGAGGAGCTCCATCGCCTGCTGAAACAGTTCGTCGACCAGCGGATCCGACAGTGCGGCAATGAGTTCGACTCCCGACGGCGCCACCTTCAATTGTTGTACGAGCCGTGCACGCCAACTCGGACGAGGCAGGGACGCCAGTTGGTCGGTCCACGGGAGGATGAGGCAGCCCAACAGGTCCCGGAGATCCGGTTCCTCGCCGAGTAAGTTTGCGAGTTCACGGCGCCGGCGACGGGTGTCGTCGGTATGACGCTCGATCAGCGCTCGGATGAGCTCGTCACGCCCACCGAAGTGATAGGCCACAGCGGAGTGATTGGCACTACCAGTGCGCTCGGCTATGTGCCGGTTCGAGACAGCATCAACCCCTTTCCTGGCAATGAGTTCCTCAGCCGCGTCCAGCAAGGCCTGCTTTACCCGTTCACCGTGTTGTCCCATACCTGCTCCTCGTCGACTTCGTCTGCCGGGCCGTTCGATACTCCGCCTCACCGATAGGACGGATATCACTACCCTGCCGGTTCAAATTTTAAGACATGCGGCGTAACTTTATTTAAGACAGCCTGCGTAATTTGCTGCTCGTAGGTGAGCGCGACCCTCACGGCCATACCGCGGATCCGCCCTGCCTGTCGCCACTGGATCGAGCAACAACCTGCCCAAGTTTCGAGGAGTTCCACGATGCCCACCACTGCTTTTTCTGATGCCGACAATCCGCCAGAGGAGGACGCAGTGGCCGACGCCGCTCGCGCCCGAAAGGAGCAGATCGGCCGCTACGTGGCGATGATCTTGCTGCCCTTCTTGATGGTCGCAATGATGATCACGGGCTACTTGGCTACCATGCACGCGCCTGCTCCGAACAACATGCCTATCGCGATTGCCGGACAGACGCTGCAGGCAGAGCAGTTCGCAGGGGCACTCGAAGCATCCAATCCTTCGGCCGTGGACGTACGAGTCGTCACGAGCGACGAGGAGGCACGTCAACTCCTCCTCGACCGCGAGGTGTCCGGCGTCGTATCGCTGCACACCCCGGACAACAACGGGACAGACAACGACGGGACGGACAACAACGCCACGATATACACCGCGAGTGCGGCCGGAGCTGCTCAGGTGTCCACAGTCACCGGACTCCTTGCTCCCCAGATACTCGCGCAGGGACTCGATCTCACCGTCGAGGATCTGGCACCACTGCCGGCGCACGACACTGCGGGCATGGCGGCGATGTTCATGGCCACCGCATTGATGCTGGCCGGCTACATGCCGCTGAGCATCACGCTGTCCAACTCACCCGAATTGTTGAAATTCCGAAGAGTCGTGCCACTTCTCGCCGGATGGTCAGCGCTGATCGCAGCCCTGGTGTGGTTAGTCGCGGGCCCGATCCTCGGCGCAGTCGAGGGGCACACAGCGGCAGTCCTGGGAATCTCCTGGCTCGCAGTATTCGCTGTCGGTTCCGTGCAGTTGTTCTTCACACGGATATTCGGGCCGCTAGCCGTGTTGGTCGGCCTGTTGTTCGTGATGGTGCTCGGTGTCCCGGCTTCCAACATGGGCATGTCGGTATTCACCATGCCGTCGATCTATGCGACATTGCACAGTTTCCTGCCGACTGCGGCCACCGGTGAGGCCCTGCGCTCGGTGCTCTACTTCGGTGGCGACGGACTGGGCACTCACCTGCTCGTCTTGGCCCTCGGCGCAGCGATTGCACTCCTCGCCACCCTGGGTGTCGATGAACTCAAACGGCGCCGCAAGCCTGATGCGGCGACGCCCGTTCCTTCGTTGGAGTCACTGACAGCAGGTCCGCGCCCCACCAGCAACAAGGTTCGATATGCCACCTTGGCGTTCTTCCCCTTCGCGATGGTCACGTTGATGCTCTCGGTTCTGCTCGGCTCGATGTATCAGCCCACTCCGCGCGACATGCCGGTCGCGGTTGCCGCCTCCACGACGGAACAAGCAGAACAAGCTGTCAGCGGCCTCGAACAAAACCTAGGCGGCCTGTTCGATCTGCGGGCAGTCGACTCGGTGGACGAAGCCCGCGCCCTCGTTCAGGACCGCACGGTCACCGCCGCGTTCGTCTTGCCTTCCGCAGAATCGCCTGCCGCGACGCTGATCACCAGTCAAGCCGCCGGAACCAGCCAGCAGCAGGCTGTGCAATCGGTCTTCAAGCAAGTGTCGGCCGGCCAACAGGTGCAACTGACCACGGAGGATCTCGCGCCGCTCGCACACTCCGATTCCAGCGGCACGGTCAGCATGTACGTGGCGATGGGCTGGATCTTGTCCGGCTTCATATTCATCGTCGTCGGTAGTAGCGCAGCACCGACAGTGATGAGGTTGCGGACTCTACTTCCCGTTCTCGCAGGCTGGTCGGTCTTCATGTCGGCCGTGATCTGGCTGATCGCCGGACCCATTGTGGGCACGATCGACGGGCATTTCTGGCAGCTTTTCGGAACCGGCGTCATCGCGATCTTCAGTACCGCCCTGTTCACCACCGTGTTGATTCGACTACTCGGACTTCTTGCCGTCATCCCGGCCGTCGGAATTCTGATGTTTCTCGGGGTACCGGCTTCGGGGGGCGCGATGTCGGTCTACCTGGAACCAGAGATCTTCCGCGTCCTACACGACATCCTCCCGATGCCCGCGGCGGTGGAGTCCGTCCGATCGATCCTGTACTTCGGCGCAGACACTGTCGGCACCCAGCTGATCACCTTCGGGGTCTGGGGCGTTATCTCTCTGCTGTGCGTGATGCTCATCGACAAAGTTCGCACAGACAAGTCTCGCCACGAAGAGTTGGCGGAACTTCCTTCTGGTCCCGACCTCGCCTCCGCGTGACCACCGGAACTTCTTGAAGGACAGGGATTCACGCCTAGCACGGTGGGTTCGAGCACTGCGACTGTCGGGGACCTGACCTGCGCACTCCGGCCGGGTCCTCGGCAGGTGGGAGTAACAAAAGATCGGACAACAAGAGAATGCCACTGAGCAATATGACAAAGACCGAAGACAGCCGAGCAGATTGCGGTGGCTCTCTCACACCGCCTGAAGGACACGAGCGCACGTAATGGGTGTTGCTGGAGTATCGACCCCTCGACAGATACTGGGACCCTTGTGGTTTCGATCTCTGCAGGCGAAAGTTCGAGGGCGCGGGCGAGAAGCGACAACACAGTTGGCGCTGATCACGGTGCTCTATGTCGGCTATCGTGCCGGAAGGATCTTTGCCACCGGTCAGGAGTCACGAGCATTTTCCAACGCCCACGCTCTCGTGGACTTCGAGCGCGGCTTGCACCTACCCAACGAGGCATCACTGAATGCCTTCCTCATGCATTCCGATACCCTCGCCAGATTTGCGAACGCCTACTACGCGAGCGTGCACTTCCCTTTTGCAATCGCAACGCTGTTATGGCTGTGGATATATCGCGCGCAGTACTACAAATGGGTCAGAAATGTCATGGCCGCGTTGACCGCAACCGCGGTTGTCATACACGTACTGGTCCCGCTTGCACCCCCGCGAATGTTGCCCGACCTCGGTTTCGTCGATCTAGCCGCCAGATACGGCCAATCGGTCTACGGGCCTCCCGCCACCGATACCCTCTCGAACCAATTCGCCGCGATGCCGTCGCTGCACATCGGATGGGCACTGTTGCTCTCCATCGCGCTGTTCCTTGCTATCCGGTCACGGTGGCGTTGGGTAGTTCTCGCCCATCCGGTGGTGACCACACTTGTGGTGATCGCCACCGCAAATCACTACTGGATGGACGGATTGGTCGCGATCCTCATCATGGTCGTAGCGATGGCCTTCATGACTTCTTCCTTTCCGCACCGTAACAAAATCGATTACGAGAGTGAGAGATAGCGGCGCAGAGGTCAGCTCAACCACGTATTGCCGAAGAGCAGAATCCCGTCTGCGCTCGGCGTCACTCCGTGCACGTTCTCGCGCCACGGGATGAAGACCTTGCCGGAGTTGACCACGGCCATCGGCGCCGTCTCGTTGACTACTGTCTGGATGTCGTCGATCACTGCTCGACGCTCTTCCTCGCCCGAAGCCGTCTGCAACTTGCCGAGCAACTCGTCCATCCGAGCGTTCTTGTAGCCGAGGATATTCGACGGCGACTCACTGAACAGATTGCCGTACATGCGTACGAACGGTGACTCTTCGAGAACGTTGAACGCGAAGTAGGACACGTCGTAGTCGTGCTTGGCGTACAGCATGGAGATCAAATCGTTGATGCTGGTTGCGTAGGTGATGTCGACCGTGAAACCCACTGCCTGCAAGAGCGACTGAAACGTCAGCGCGCTGCGTTGCGTCGCCGGATCGTTCATTCCGACGTAGGTCAGTTTTCCGTCGTAACCGTCGGCCTTCGCCTCGGCCAGATACTTCTTCGCGGCCTCGGGATCGAAGCCGTTCCCCGCCACCGAACCGTGCCACTGCGACCACGACGCGAACATATCGGTGCCAGGTTCGCCGAAGCCACCTTGAACCCGCTCGTTGAACGTATTCGGATCCACCGCAGCGACAATCGCCTTACGCACTCGCTCGTCCTTCGCGGCCCGATCGTCGCGCTGATTGATCGCCAGGACTCCGGCCATGCTGGCCGAGTACACAAATCCAGGATCACCGGCTTCGAAAGCCTCGTGAATGAAATCGGGAGACTTCAGATAGGCAACCTGAATTCCGTCGGTGTGTAGGCCCTCCAGTTTGCTCTTCTCGTTGACAATCGCCGGGAAGCGCAACTTCTCCAGATACGGCGCTCCGTCCCAGTACGTCGGACGGGCAGCGAGCACCAATTCGTCCTGGGAAGCGAACTTCTCGACGGTGAACGGGCCTGCTCCGACCGGGGCGAACGTGCCGGTTGCCATCGACGAGGGTGCGACGATCATGCCGGGACCGGTGGTGAACATGATCGGGAACTCGTCCCACGGCTGCGCCAAGGTGAAGACGACCGTACTCGGATCCGGTGAATTCATCTCGCGCACAGCGGTCTTCCACACCAGCGCGTGAGTTCCCTTCTTCTGCAGATAGTGATCGATGCTCCACAACACTGCCGCACTGTCCATCGCGGTGCCGTCGCTGAAGGTGACGCCCTCGCGCAATTTCAGTGTCCACACCGTGTTGTCGTCGTTAGCCGACAAGGACTGCGCCAAGTGGGGAACATATTCGCCCGCAGCGGTGTCGAAGCGCATCAAAAGGTCGTAGATGGCTGCCATTTCGCTACCACCGGTAGCGCCGCCGTCCTGACGGTCAGCTGGGTCGAGACTGCTGATTCCGTTGTACGTCGCAAACGACACCGTTCCACCCGAGCGTGGTTCTCCCCCGTCGTTCTGGTCGCCGACAACTCCGACCGTCACGTCCGATGCATCCGTGGTCGTACCTTGGCCACTACTCGCACACCCGGTCACCACCAGTGTCGCCGACGCCAGGACAACCATCCAGATTCGAGCGCGAGCTCGGTACGAGCGCTTCATTGCGACTCACTTTCACAGTTCACGGATACGTCGATCCTTGGATCCGATACCCGACAGATTTGTAAGTGAATTCTAGGTAAGCACTCATCCTGCGTCTTCGTTTTCGCAAAGCCGAGAAGCCAATCCGCATCCGCGGCGACAGAAAGCGAAATTGAATTCTAGCTGACTACCATTCCTCGGAACACAAATCCGACGACGTCGTCGACGTTCCGCCGAGCCTCCGCGAATCCAATCCGGCCACACGTCCACAGTTCGAGGGCCGTCAACATCGTGCCGCCTATCTGCCGGAACACCGTCCATCAATTCGAACAGCATTCTCCGATGTGCCACCGCGCGCTGATCCGTCGACTCGATCACGAACTGATCCGAGGACGAATGGACTGCCGTGGTCAAGCACCGTCGCCGCTCCAGTTGCCCCGTCGAATTGAGGTCCGTAGCCAGGGGAAACTCGTCGCTTCGCGCAGTCACTCGCGTCACGACAGTTCAGATGACTGGTCGAATTGCCGAGTCACCAAGGTTCATCACAGTCCAGGAAACTAATACACACATTAATTAAGTGTTGAACTATGCGATCACGCTAGGGTTAGGCCATGAATGACCCGATGACCGACAACCAGGCAACCGATGACCAGGCAACTGTCGGCGAACTCAACTTCTGGTCGTTCATCGAACTGGCCAACAAGCGACTGGCCGCTGAACACGGCTTTCGCGATCAGTTGGCCACCGAGGTACTCCTGACGCTCAATCGAGCCTCCAATGTGGTCACCTACGACCTCGAATCGTCGATCCACCGCCCGCGCGGCTGGTCATGGTCCTCGTTCCGGCTGCTGTTCGTCACCTGGCTTGCCGGACCGATCGAGCCGAAGGCTGCCGCCGAGCTCACCGGAATGAGTCGAGCTGCGGTCTCCAACCTGTCCAAGACCCTGCTGGCAGACGGACTGATCGATCGCCGCCCTACCGAGAACGACGGACGCTCGGTCCAGCTGTACCTGACCGACAAGGGCCGAGAAGCCATGGTCGAAGCATTTCGCGAGCAAAACGAACGCGAGCATGCCTGGGTCAGCGTCCTGAGCGAAGCCGAACAGCGCATCCTTGTCATGCTCCTGGACAAACTGATCACCAACCGCAGCCAATTCGACGTACGCGGACGTAACTGACGCAGATCAACACCGCGTCGAAGGTTGCGCCCATCACATCATTTTAGTTAATGTATTTACTATCTGGTGGAGGTGAGCCAGGCAGAACAGCACAGAAGGAGCCCCGTCATGGCGTTCTATCGACAACTCGGCAATATTCCACCGAAGCGTCACACCCAACACCGTGACGAGTCGGGCAACCTCTACTACGAAGAACTGATGGGCGAGGAAGGTTTCTCCTCCGATTCGTCGCTGCTCTACCACCGCGAGATTCCGTCGGCCATCGTCGACGCAACGGTCTGGGAACTGCGCGACCAGAGCACCACACCCAACCACCCCCTCAAACCGCGCCATCTGAAACTCCATGCGCTGTTCCCTGACAGCATCTGGAACGAGACCGACGTGGTCACCGGCCGTCGTCTCGTACTCGGCAATGCCGATGTCCGGCTCTCCTACGTGGTCGCTTCCGCACCATCCCCCCTGTACCGCAACGCAATCGGTGACGAGATGGTCTACGTCGAGTCTGGCGATGCTACCGTCGAGACCGTCTTCGGCGCGCTCGACGCCCGCGAGGGTGACTACGTCCTGATCCCGATGTCCACGACCCATCGGTGGATCCCCAAGGGCGACAAGCCACTTCGCGCTTACACCATCGAGGCGAACAGTCACATCGTCCCACCCAAGCGTTATCTCTCCCGCTTCGGCCAACTGCTCGAGAACGCGCCGTTCTGTGAGCGAGATCTGCACGGACCGACCGCGCCCATGGTCGCCGAAGGCACCGATGTCGAGGTACTGGTCAAGCACCGTACGTCGGCAGGCATCGTCGGAACCCGAATGGTGTACCCCACTCATCCTTTCGACGTCGTCGGTTGGGACGGCTGCCTGTACCCGTACACCTTCAACATCTCGGACTACGAGCCGATCACCGGCCGCGTTCACCAGCCGCCGCCGGCACATCAGGCGTTCGAGGGGAACAACTTCGTGATCTGCAACTTCGTACCGCGCAAGGTCGACTACCACCCGCTCTCGATCCCGGTGCCGTACTACCACTCCAACGTCGACTCGGACGAGATCATGTTCTACTGCGGCGGTGACTACGAGGCACGCAAGGGTTCCGGTATCGGGCAGGGTTCGATATCGATTCATCCCGGTGGCCACGCTCATGGCCCACAACCCGGCGCGTACGAACGAAGCATCGGCGCGGAGTTCTTCGACGAACTGGCCGTGATGGTCGATACGTTCCGTCCGCTCGAATTGGGTGAGGGAGCCTTGGCTTGCGAAGACGAAGCCTACGCCTGGAGTTGGGCAGGGCGGGGGCCGCAGTAATGACGATCATCTCTCCCCTCCTCCGCGCCCTGTGTGACGACGCAGCACTCTTCCCACCCGGCAATGCTCCTCTCGCCGAGGCAGTTCCGGCCCACGCCGCCTACCTGCAGGCGGACTACGACGCACTGGTCGGGCCCTTCGTCTTTCCCGCGCCGCGATTGAGCGAACTGGCCGCGTACGTTTCGGCAGACAACCCGGTGACGCTGAGTCTGACCGTACCGGCCGGCCCAGCCGATACGGCGGCCGCACTGTCGAACGCGCTCGCCATCCCTGGTGTTCACGTCGCCGCCGTCGAGGTGGGAATTCCTGACGGGCTTGACGCTGATGCGGCCTTCGAGGAACTCGCTCGTGTCCATGCCGCTCATCCCGACGTCGATATTTTCGTCGAGGTACCCCGCGGTGATCGGCGCGCGGACTATCTGACAGCTCTCGAAACTGCCGGGTACTCCGCAAAGTTTCGCACCGGCGGGATTGTCGCCGAGGCGTACCCGGACGAGGAAGAGCTCGCCGATGCGGTGATATCCGTTGTCCGAGCGAATATCCCGTTCAAGGCAACCGCGGGACTGCACCACGGCGTGCGCAACACCGATCCGGAAACAGGCTTCGAGCAACACGGCTTCCTCAACATCATGGTGGCCGTCGACGCTGCGAGGAGGGGCGCCGATCGTTCGGAAGTTGTTGCTGCACTGGCGCAGCGCAACGACGAATCGATTGCGCGAACCCTGTCCGGATTGACCGAGGCCGAGGCCGGCGAGGTGCGTCGCCGATTCCTCTCGTTCGGTACCTGCAGCATCTCGGACCCCCTCACCGAGCTCGAAGGGCTCGGATTGATCGTCCGCTCCGACAACACCGAAGGAACATTCGTATGACCGTCACGACCATCGACATTCCCGCCGACTCACTGTTCGGTCTCGACAATCTGCCGTACGGTGTCTTCTCCCCCGAGGGAGAGTCGCCGCGCATCGGTGTACGGGTCGCCGACTCGGTGGTCGATCTCGCAGCCACACTGGGTGATTCCGTCTTCTCCGAACCGACCCTGAACGCATTCATGGCCCAGGGCCGAGATCAGTGGATATCTGTGCGAAACCGGATCTCGGAACTCGTGACCGGTGAAATAGACTCGGATGCAGTATTTTCCGTCGACTCGGTAAAGCTGCACTTGCCCATCGCCGTGGCCGACTACGTCGACTTCTATGCCTCGGAGAATCACGCAACCAACCTCGGAAGGCTATTCCGCCCGGACGCTGCTCCCTTGATGCCGAACTGGAAGCACCTTCCCGTCGGATACCACGGACGCTCGAGCACCATCGTCGTCTCCGGCACCGATATCATTCGCCCCTGCGGACAGCGCAAGTCACCCGATCAGGAGAACCCGGACTTCGGATCGTCGCGTCGCCTCGACATCGAAGCGGAGATGGGGTTCATCGTCGGAACGCCCTCGAAGATGGGTGATTCCATCACCCCGGACGAATTCGCCGAGCACGTCTTCGGCGCTGTCGTCGTGAACGACTGGACTGCCCGAGACATCCAAGCGTGGGAGTACGTCCCCCTCGGCCCGAACCTGGGGAAGAGCTTCGCGACGTCCATCTCACCGTGGGTCGTACCGTTGCTCGCCCTCGACGCAGCCCGAATCGACACCCCGGTGCAGGACCCCGAACCGCTCTCCTACCTGCGCGGTGAGGAGAAGTGGGGGCTGGACATCGATTTGGCCGTCGAATGGAACGGTCACGTCGTCTCGCGACCGCCCTACGCGCAGATGTACTGGTCGCCTGCACAGATGCTTGCGCACACCACCATCAACGGCGCAGCGGCCAGTACCGGCGATCTCTTTGCGTCCGGAACCATTTCCGGACCGGACAAGGATCAGCGCGGCGCCTTCATCGAACTGACTTGGGGCGGCGAAGAACCCGTCGCAGTCGGCACCGAGACTCGCACCTTCCTCGAAGACGGCGACACCATCTCCATCTCAGCCACCGCTCCCGGCATCGGCGGTTCACGAATCGGCTTCGGGGATGTTCAAGCCCGTATTCTGCCGGCGACACAGACCGAAAGGTAGCCGTCGATCTGTCGACTCGGGAGATCGATTGACAACTGTTTGATTCACGCTGATCTGATGTCCGGAATTCCTTGCCTCACGATTCTCCGAAGATAAGCTGGACTAACCATCCAGAGCGATCGAGAGTCCTGGCTCCGTGACGTCGCAGCAACCCCCTCAGCTGAGGTGCGGGTGCTTTCTGCCAGGTCCGATGGAGGACTCGTGCCCGGCGATCGACCCCGTACCTCAGTGGGGACAGCAACTGTCATCGTGATCGTGGGCGGTGGACCCCGCGGTACCGGTGTACTCGAGCGGATCCTCGCTCACGAATCGGTGAATGCCGATCCCACACCGATCGACATTCACGTCGTCGACCCGTATCCGGCAGGTGCCGGCCGTATTTGGCGAGGCAACCAAGCGCCGCTCCTGTGGATGAATTCGACAACCGCGGACGTCACGATGTTCACCGACGAGACCACCGCAGTCACCGGTCCGGTACTGCCGGGTCCGACGCTCGCGGAATGGGTCGCCGAGAACTCGGCTGAGCTTGCCCACTTCCCCGAAATCACGGCAGAAGTGCCGACCGTCACGCCGTCGTCGTTTGCATCGAGGTCACTGCAAAGCCGATACCTGAACTGGGTGTTCCAGACCGCGGTCGACTCTGCACCAGCGCACGTCGATGTTCGGGTTCATCGACGATCCGTGGTCGACATCGTGAACGTCGGCGAAATACAGAATGTTCATCTGGACGACGGCGTTGTCATAAAGGCGGCGGCCGTCCTTCTTGCACAGGGGCACCCGGATGCGTTGGCTGCCCCGCGCGAATCCGCACTGAGCGGGTTCGCGTCCGAACACGGGTTGACCTATGTGGGTCCGGGATACACCGCCGACCTCGACGCCGATGTCATTCCAGCAGACGAGCCGGTATTGATCGCCGGACTCGGGTTGGCTTTCATCGACTGGATGGTTCTGCTCGCCGAGAGCCGCGGCGGTGTTTTCGAACGCGGTGACGACGGCGCCCTCACCTACGCTCCCTCGGGTCGGGAACCACTGTTGTATGCCGGATCTCGTCGCGGCGTGCCGTATCACTCCAAGATCTCTTACTCGATCACTGACGCCCGGCCACCGCTACCGCGGTTCTTCACCGCTGATCTTGTTCCCGGCGACGGGCCTTTGGATTTCCGAAACGACATCTGGCCCCTGGCGTCGAAAGAACTGGCAGGCGCCCACTATCACGAGCTGTTCGCCTCGCACCCGGACCGGACGGTGGGCACCTGGGAGGAGTTCGACGCCGAATTCGCAGCGCTGGCTTGGGGATCGCCTCGATTGCAGGAACTGGTCGAGAACGCGGTCCCGAAGCCGGAAGACCGTATCGATCTCGAACGGCTCAACCGCCCACTCGGCGGTGAGCGCTACGACGGGCTTGCCGAGGTCCAATCCCGGATCACCGAATACATTTCGGCAGACGTCGCACGCCGGTCGGACTCGTATTTCAGCGCCGACGCAGCTGTCTTCTCAGCACTGCTGTCGACGTACATGACCGTCGGAGAATTGTTGCGGCGCGGCAGAATCCCGGCCGAATCCGTCGCCAAGGACGTCGAGGGGTGGCTTCATTCGTTCTTCAGCTTCATTGCCAGTGGTCCGCCGCCTGAGCGTCTGGAACAGTTGGTCGCCCTCAACGAGGCCGGCATCGTCCAGTTCCTCGGGCCGGATTCGGTGTTCTCCACCGAGATCGACCCGGCAACGGGAGCGGGGATCTTTGTCGCTCGCAGTGCGTCGCACACCGACATCGTGGCCGCGAACACCCTCGTCGAGGCGCGCTTGCCGGTCGCTTCCATCAGCGCGAGCGGTGACTCGCTCCTGCGGACACTTCACGGTCGGGGCGAGGCAGTCGAACTACGTGCCACCGCCGACAGTGCTGCGAAGCTCGCGGTCGACGGCACGTCACGAATTCTTCATCAGGACAACACTGCTCATCCTCGCCGCTTCGCTGCCGGGCCGTGGGTTGCCGGACACAACTGGTCGGCGGCGTTCCCTCGCCCGCGCACCAATGCAGGGTTCTTCCGGCACAACGACGCTCTCGCTGCAGAGATTTTGGGCGCTACGCGCCTGTGAGCGGTTAGGGAGTCCCTGGACTCCCTAACCGCTCACGGGGGCTGTGCCCCTAGCTGAACACCAACTCACCCTCGTCAACCGCGACGGTGATGCTGCCTCCCTCTTCGAGGAGATCGTCGAGCAGCATGTCGGCGATCTTGTCGTCGACGACCCGCTGGATCGAACGGCGCAACGGGCGAGCCCCGAACTCGGGCTGATGCCCGTGCTCGGCGATCCAGTCCACGGCGTCGGCGGTGAACTCGATATCGATGCCCTTCGACTGCAACCGCTTCCGGCTGTCGTCGAGCAACAGATCAGTGATCCGGTGCAGTTGCTCGGTGTCGAGCTTGCGGAAGATCACGATCTCGTCGATGCGGTTGAGGAACTCCGGCCGCATCGATTCGCGCAATCTCGCCATCACGCGGTCGCGCAGTGGCTTCTCCGCCGACTCTGCATCACCTGTGGTGAAGCCGAGTCCACCGGACTTACTCGAGATGATGTCGGAGCCGAGGTTGCTGGTCATGATCACGACGGTGTTCTTGAAGTCCACCGTGCGACCCTGACCGTCGGTCAGGCGCCCGTCGTCGAGCACCTGGAGCAAGGTGTTGAACACGTCCGGGTGCGCCTTTTCGATCTCGTCGAGAAGGA
Organism: Rhodococcus sp. NPDC057135; assembly: GCF_042670865.1. Classification (NCBI taxonomy): domain Bacteria; kingdom Bacillati; phylum Actinomycetota; class Actinomycetes; order Mycobacteriales; family Nocardiaceae; genus Rhodococcus; species Rhodococcus sp. NPDC057135. Next base: position 42,839 of record NZ_JBHUUU010000003.1, on the reverse strand, counting down.
TCACCGAGTACGGGTTACGACGCACCTGCTCCGTGAGCTGTCCGGCCTCGCCGTAGCCGACATATCCGGGAGGAGCACCGACCAATCGGCTGACCGTGTGGCGTTCCCCGAACTCACTCATGTCGAAGCGCAACATCTTGTTCTCGTCACCGAAGAGTGTGGCAGCCAAAGCTTTTGCGAGCTCCGTCTTACCGACACCGGTAGGCCCGAGGAACAGGAAGCTGCCGACGGGGCGATCCGGATCGCTCATACCTGTCCGGCTACGACGCACCGCACGAGCGATGGCGCGAACCGCATCATCCTGACCGATGACACGACCGTGCAGTTCCTCCTCCAGACGGCGCAGGCGATCCTTCTCTGCCTGAGTCATCTGGCTGGCCGGAATACCCGTGGCGCGAGCGACAACTTCGGCGATCTGCTGAGCGGTCACGTCCGGAGTTTCCTCGGAAGGAACCGAGGATCCTGCCTTCTCGAGACGCTTTGCGACGCCGTTGATCTCGTCACGAAGGGTCGACGCCTTCTCGTACAACTCGTCGGCGACGGCTTTTTCCTTGTCGTTCTCGAGTTGCTCGAGACGCTGCTGCAGGGCAGCGGTGTCTACCGTGGCCGTCCTCAAACGGAGCCTGGCGCCGGCCTGGTCGATCAGGTCGATTGCCTTGTCCGGCAAGAACCTGTCGCCGATGTACCGTGCCGACAGCTCCACCGCAGCGGTGATCGCCTCGTCGGTGTAGTGCACCTTGTGGTGATCCTCGTAGCGACTGCGCAGTCCGCTCAAGATGGCGATCGCGTCCTCGATCGACGGCTCTCCGACCTGTACGGGCTGGAAGCGCCGCTCGAGCGCGGGATCCTTCTCGATGTTCTTGCGGTATTCGTCGAGCGTGGTGGCGCCGACGATGTGCAGTTCACCGCGAGCAAGCTTGGGCTTGAGGATGTTTCCGGCGTCCATCGCGCCTTCGGCACCGCCGCCTGCACCGGCGATGGTGTGCATCTCGTCGATGAAGACGATCAGCTCGTCCTTGTGTGCGGTGATCTCGTCGATCACCTTGGTGAGCCGTTCCTCGAAGTCACCGCGGTAGCGGGTACCCGAGACCATGCTCGACAGTTCGAGCTGGACGATCTTCTTGCCCACCAACGATTCCGGGACGTCCCCGTCGACGATGCGCTGGGCCAGCCCTTCGACAATGGCAGTCTTGCCGACACCGGCCTCACCCACCAGGACCGGGTTGTTCTTGGTACGGCGGGAGAGGATCTCGATGGTCTGTTCGATCTCGTCGGCGCGGCCGATCACCGGATCGACGCCGCCGTTGCGGGCCCGATCGGTGAGATCGACGCCGTACTTGTCGAGCGTCGGAGTGGTGGACTCGTCCTCCACTGGACCGGCCGCGGGATTCTGAACAGCGGCCTGCAGCTTCTCCGGCGTGATACCGGCGGAAGCGAGCAGGCGACCCGGGACATGATCGGGGTCACCGGCCAGTGCGATGAAGAGATGTTCGGGGTCGATGTACGTCGATCCCAGGGCTCGGGCCAGTTGATGTGCCTCGAGTAAAGCAGTTTTGACGGCGCTGCTGAGCGCGGGAGCTGAGTATGCACCCTGCTCACGGCCTTGTGGCAGTCGCAGGTCGACGGCGTCGACCACGGATTTCGGGTCGGCTCCGGCGCGCTGCATGAGCGTGCGGACCGGATCCTGCTCCGCCATGACGCGGAGAACGTGCAGTGCATCGAGATCCGAATCACCGCGAGCAGCCGCTACACGTGCAGCGTCAGCCATGAGTTGCTGGGTGGCCCTGCTCATGAGCCGGGAAATATCGATGCGACCGGGACCCTCGGGCCCGAAGAATGCTGGCATTCCGAAGCCTCCTTGCAGAAAGTTGAGCGTTACTGACTCAATTAACGTGCATGGGGCTCGATCAATTCCCGCGGGCTCAGATTTGTTTCAACACCCTCGGGCCGAAGATCGTTCTCAACTACCGAAAGATCCGGTAGATCGACCGACCGGGTACGCCTCGATGTGCATGATCACCGATCCCTCGCAGGGACCACTCTTGATGTCGGTACGCCACGAACCCTTCAGGCTGCCATCAGGCTGAGGTGTGTAGTACGCGTCCGAGTGTGCCGGCGCCCACACCTTGGGCACGCCCTCACCCTGGTAGCAATCCCACTCCCAGTCATAGGGGTGCACCCAACTGGTTCCGTCCCAGGTGTATTGCGCCGGCTGCGGCAAAGTCGGATTGGCGGGAGCCGGCCCGCCCACCACTGTGGCAACACACACTCCGCCCGAGCAGTCCGTCTCGAACGTGTACGTATCGGAGAAATCCGGCTCCCTTTGACCGGCGGCCAGACTTGTACCCGTCTTGGTCGCGGCGAAGCGCTTGAGCGAGTAATCACCGGACCAGTTCGCATCCGCCGCCCCCGCAGGCATCACCCCTGCGACAAACCAAGCAGCAACCAGCGCAACCACCAACAATGACTTCCGCATGCGTGAAGTGAATCACAAGCGATGTCCGATTTGTCGGATACTGGCCACAAGAACACCGACCACGATCAGCACCAGCGCTACCAAGGGCAACGCTCCCGCACCCCTGTTCGCCAAGATCAGGCCGCCGACGACGCCACCCGCTGCGATCGCCGAATTGAAGATCGTCACGAAAACCGATTGTGCAGTGTCCACCGCGTCACCCGTCGTTTCCGCGAGCGCAGTCTGAAGGAGAGTGGGAGCGCCTCCGAATGCCACACCCCATACTGCAACGCTGAGTGCGATCACTGCGAAGTTCTCGCCGCCGACACCCAAGGCCGTCAAAGCTGCGGCAAAGACCACCAAGCTCAACACGGTGAGGCTTCGAAGCGCCCGGTCGACGAGCACTCCGACCACACCGATGCCCACGAAGGCGAAAAGTCCGAACACGAACAAGACGATTCCCAACCGATCGCCGAAACCGATGCGATCCAGGAACGCCGCCAGGTACGTGTACACAATGTTGTGCGCGAGGATCCACAAGAACGCGACAAGGAGAATCGGTCGTACGCCCGGCAAGACCAGGACTTTCCGCACCGACAGCCGCCGATCCGCTTGTTGCCCGGGAAAGTCCGGCATCACTGCGAGTATCCACACCACCAGAAGTAGCGCAGAACCCGACATCAAGGCGAAGACGACGCGCCAATCGGCCAAGGTCCCGAGCCACGCCCCCATCGGAACGCCGATTGCCAACGCAATCGGCTGTCCGACAGAGGCAACCGCAACGGCCCGCCCCTGCAGGTGAGGGGGCGCCATCCTGCGTGCGTACCCGGCCAGCAATCCCCACACCACACCTGCCGCCATGCCCGCCAGGAACCGAACACCCAAGGTGAGAACAAGATTCGACGACAGCGCTGTCACCAGATTGAAGACACCGAACCCTACAATCGCCGACACCAGGACTGCGCGTCGTCGCAATCCCCGCGTCACTGCGATCAGCGGTACAGCCCCGACGACAGAGCCCAACGCGTATGCAGTGACCAATTGCCCGGCGCCGGAGACAGATACGGACAGTCCTGACCCGATCTGCACCAGTAGTCCGGCCGGCATGGTTTCGGTTGTGATCGCGATGAAACCTGCCATTGCGAGTGCCGACAACCCGGAAAGCGGTAGTGTCCGGACGGAATCGGTCTCCGCCAGTGCCGAAGTCGCATTCCCGTCCGAAGTCACAGTCCCGTCCGAAGCCACAGTCCCGTCCGAAGTCGCGCTCACCTCGTCGGTGTTTCGGGACTGCCTTCGCCTGACTGGCCGGAACGAACCAGTTCTGCAATCGACGCCCAGTCCATCTCGCCCTGACCGTTCGCCAGAGCCTGAGTGAGCACGCCTCGAAGTACGCCACCGAACGGCAAATCCAGATTGACGCTGTCGGCGGCGTCGAGCGCAAGCCTGAGATCCTTGAAGCCCAGAGCTGTGGTGAATCCCGCAGGCTCGTACTGACGCGACGCGACGAGGTTTCCGTAGCTGGAGTAAACCGGCCCCGGGAAGATCGTCGAGGTCAGCAGTTCTACGAGTTGGCTTCCGTCCACACCTGACCTCTCCCCCAATGTGATTGCCTCACCCAAGGATTGAATCGCGGAGAGGATGAGGTAATTGCCGATGATCTTGACGATGTTGGCCCGCTCCGGACGCTCACCTTGTGGCCACGTGCGAGCCCCGATGACGTCGAAGAACGGCTGTACTCGCGCGAGAAGCGCACTGTCGCCGCCGGCGATGATGTTCAACTGACCAGCCTGAGCAACAGAAACGCGTCCGAACACCGGCGCCGCGATGTAACCGATGCCGTGCTCGGTGTGCAGTGCGGCGGCACGCTTGGCAAGGTCGACGCTGACGGTGGCCATGTTGACGTGCACGGTTCCACTCGGAACGGATGCGAGTACGGCGGGATCCAGAATGGCCGCAGACACGGCTGAATCATCCGCCAACATCGACAGCACCACACCGGACTCGAACGCCTCGGCAACGGTTTTCGCGCCCGTCGCCCCTTCCTCGACCAGTTCGGCTACCGCTTCAGGGCTGCGATTCCACACCGTCACGTCGAAGCCTGCGCCCATCAGATTTCGAGCGATGGGACGACCCATCGCGCCCAAGCCAAGTACGGAAACAGAAGTCACGGAATTCCCTCTCGAAAGCACTGAACCATCTAAGACGGTTCAAGACTGTCACACGGGTACAGTTGCTGTCGAACCGGTTGAGATGGTTCACCACGAAGGAGGGCAAAAGTGAACGAAGCAGGAGCTGATCAATCCGCTCGGGACGTCTTTCGACTCGACAACGACACGCTCGCGTTCCGTTTCACCGCCACCCTCACCAACCGGAACGGCTCGAGGTTCGAGCGACTCACGAGCCCGCAGCGACTCGAATTATGGTTACGCGCCAACGATCTGATGAACACCGCGGCAAGAGCAACGGCAGACGACCTCCGCGACGCGCAGGATTTACGTGAGTCCATTCATCGCATTGGAACCGCCGTGTGCGAGAACCGCCAGGCTTCGCGCTCCGATGTCGCGATCGTCAACACCGCATCCGAACTCGGCAACACCCACCTCACCCTTTACGGCGGCCGAGCCCTCTGGAAATCGACCGGAGACAATCCGATCCGCGACGCCCTGTCGATCGTGGCAGCCGACGCGATCGCGGTACTGGGTGGTCCCGACCGCGACCGCGTCAAAGCATGCCAAGGCGACGGGTGCACCGGTCTCTACGTCGATACCAGCCGCGGCAGCAACCGACGCTGGTGCTCGATGAACATCTGCGGAAACAAGGCGAAGAAATCCGCGATGACCGCGCGTGCCGACTAGCTCATGCCACCTTCGCTGCCACTCGATTTCGCCGCCACTCGATCCCACAGCTTCTCGATCGGGGTCGACAACAGGAGAAGAAGTAACGGGAAGTACGACGTCGCCGGGACAAGCACGCTGACGAGCAGTGCCACCGCCATTATCAGGAAGGTGACGATCTCGGCCGTGAAAAGCGGCTTTGCACTCTCTTCGCTCAACGACGGGTTGCGGACCAGACCCCACGCGACCACCGCCAGGCACGCGGCGCTGATTGCCATCGTCCCGATGTAGAGGGCCCTGGTTCCCAGGTCCTGGGACGGCGCTGCAACCAGCGCCGTCGGGAAGGGCAAGAACACGATGGTCAGCACCCACAACCCCAGTCCGCGCACGACCACCTTGTCCCCGTCGATCACAAAACGAAGTAGTCGATGCTGCGACCACCACAGGCGGAAGATCACCAGAAAGCTCAGGGCGAAGGAGTAGAACTGGGCCGCGTTCTCGCGAAGCAGCTCGGACGTAGTTCCGTGGTGGTCGCTGGTCAGCTCGACCAGCGGCAGAACGAGCAGCGTGATCGCGATGGCGACAATCGCGTCGATGAAAGTGACGTAGCGCTCGAAGTAGCGGGTTCGTTCCGCGATCTCAGCCATTGCGGAAGCATAAGCCTCACAACAAGAAACAGAACGGCGACGCCACTTTGCGGGAGTCGGTATCCCGAAACATACAATTAACGAATCAAATTCGTTATACCTCTTGACCGAGCCCTCGACCATCCTCATACTTAACGAATCACATTCATTAAGTGACTCGCATCACGCCATCAGGGGTCGGTTCCGCCACCCCCTTCAGGACTTGGGGTTGCCCTAGTGCCAAACAACGCTTCTGCGAATACGAAGTCCGACCGGGTTCCACTCACCACCAACCGCGGTGTTGCCGTCTTCAGCATCGGCGTCATGGGGTTCATCACCGCGAACCTCATCCCACTGATGATCGTGGCAATGGTCGATGACCTCGGTGTCACCGAATCTGCCGCTGGTGCCGTCCTGACCGCGTCGCTGCTGGTCTGCGCGGGCACCTGCCTCGCCACCACGCGGATCGCATCGGGTCCGCGTCGTCACCTGCTCGGCCGCATCAGTCTGATCGCGATGGCGGCCGCATTCGGCGTCGCGGCCATCGCACCGACCACGGCAATCGCGTGTGCGGCGATCATCATCGGCGGCGTCGGCGCTGGTGGCGCCGCATCCGTCGGTGGCGCGGCATTGGCAGCGCTCACGAACCCGGACCGGGTATCAAGCATCAGCGGACTTGTGAATCGGGTCGTCGTCACAGCGGTCCTCGCTCTCATTCCCATCCTCGGCACACATATGACCAACGCCTTCGGCATCGTCGCGGTCCTGGCGCTTGCCACTGCCGCGACGGTGACCTGGTTGCCGTCATCCCCGGTGAAAGAGTCGCCGGAGACGGCGAAGTCCGCCAAGGCGACCACAACTCTCCCCGCCGGGGTCAGCGCGAAACGACTCACTTTTGCCGGGACTGCCTTCCTCGCGATGCTCGCCGTCTGGGCGATCAGCGAGGACTCACTGTGGGCAGTACTCGGCATCATGGGCTCGGAGCACGCCGGGCTCTCGGACCAACAGATGGGGCTCGCGCTGAGCGCATCAACGGCAGGTGGTGTCCTCGCGGCAGTTGTCCTGACCGCGCTGGGTTCCCGCGTCAGCCGGACAGTGTCGATCTCGGCACTCCTGATACTCGGGGCAATTCTGAAGCTGTCGGCTTGCCTCGCAACCGATTCCACGATCTACCTCATCCTGGCGATCGCCTGGAACACAACCTACGCGGCAACGTTCATCGTCTTGGTTGCCATCTCGGCGGCCCTCGACGCCGCCGGCCGATGGTCCGCCCCACTGCTCGGTACCTATCTCATCGGTTCCGCGTTTGCGCCGTTGTTCGGCACTTCGGTGACTGCGAGCCTCGGCTATCCGACCTTCGGAGTCATCATCTCGGGGATCAGCTTCGTCTTGTTGGTCCCGTTCGCCTTGGTATCGCGGCTCTCCGCACGTACCGAGGGTGCGTATCGTCACCACAGCGCCGCCATCACTACTACCGTCATCGCGTAAGGATCACGTAGAAGTCATGAATGACAGCATCACTCACTACCGCAACGGAAAAATCTTCACGGCCGCCGAAGACGGGTGGGCCGAATCGATAGTCGTCGAGGGCCAACAGCTCAGGTTCGTGGGCGAGACCGTCTATGCCGAAATCCTGGCTCCCGACGCCGAGGTGATCGACCTCGAAGGTGCGGTCGTGCTCCCCGGTTTTGTCGACGCCCATACACATTTGGTCATGATGGGATTCGCGCTGCAGAAGCTCGATCTTCTCGATGCCACCGATCTTGCCGACATTCAGTCCAGCATCCGGCAATTCGCGGAATCGAACCCGGACACGCCGCGCCTGTTGGGTCGCAGTTGGTTGTTCTCGGCGCTGAACGGAGAACATCCGACGCGAGAAATGATCGACGCCGTAGTACCCGACCGTCCGGTGTACCTCGACGCCAACGACGTACATTCGGTCTGGGTGAACACTGCAGCGCTGCGAGAACTCGGCATCGACGCCGACACTCCCGACCCCATCGGCGGTCGCATCGGCAGAGACCCGGAAACGGGTGAAGCGACCGGGATGCTGTATGAGACGGCCATGATGCTCTACGTCTGGCCGAAACTGGCGGAACTCGCTTCGGACGAAGACCGGGACGCTGCCCTCGCGCTCACGTTCCGCCACTATCTCGAGGTCGGCGTGACCGGCGCGGTGGACATGGCTCTCGGCGCGGACGAATTGGCCGCACTGGAACGAGCTTTGGATGCCGGGAACGGCACTCTGCCGCTACGAGTTGCGGCTCACTGGCTGATGACCCGAGAAGACAACGAGGCCGACAACGTGCGGCAAGTTCACGAGGCCATCGAACTCCACAAACGCATCCAAGGGCCGTGGCTCCGCATCGCCGGAATCAAGATCATCATCGACGGGGTGATCGACAGCTGCACTGCCGCAATGAAAGAACCCTACTCGAACGGCACCAACGCCGAGCCCATCTGGGATCTGGAGTCCTTGATCCCGGTCGTGACCGCAGCTGACGCCGCAGGCCTGCAGATCGCCATGCACGCGATCGGCGACGAGGCGTCGGAAATCGGATTGACTGCACTCGAGTACGCGATCGCCGCCAACGGAGACATTCCCCGCAGGCACCGAATGGAACACTTGGAGTCCATCACGCGAGACAACGTCGAACGGCTTGCCCGCCTGGGCATCATCGCCTCGATGCAGCCAGTTCACGCTGACCCTGCGATTCAGGAGAACTGGCAGGCGATGCTCGGCGACTATCGCGTGAATCGCGCGTACCCCTGGCCTGAATTCACCGAGGCCGGAGCGGTTCTGGCGCTGGGTTCGGACGCTCCGACGGCGCCTCACCCGCCGCTGCCGAACATGTTCATCGCCACCACCCGCCGATCCGCAATCGATCCGTCGCTGGCACCCAATCTGCCGAAGTACGCCCTCCCCCTCGCGGACGCGCTGGCTCACGCAACTCGTGACGCTGCCTACTCGTGCAGATGGGAAGATGTGACCGGCCAACTGGTTCGGGGTAAAGCAGCCGATTTTGTCGTGCTGAAACAAGATCCGTTCACCGAAGGGGTCGATTCTCTCCTGACCACGGAGATCGCGATGACCGTGGTTGCCGGAACCGCGCGATACGACGCATCCGAAGTTGCGAACACCGGATCCGCGAACACCGAACCCCGATAGCCGATCGTTACCAGTTGTTCGATAACGCAAACGCATATCTCGGCGACAGAACGAAGGAGGGACTTGAACACGTGAACCCATACTCTCTGGAGGACGCATGCGCAGGAAAGCTCCGATTTCGGTCGTCGCCGCGGCCATTGCACTGGTGACGGCCACTGCCCTGACGGTCGCCGGTTGCGGGTCGACCGAAGGAACACCTGAACCGGCGTCGAGTTCAACGACAGCAAGTTCGACTGCGGCGTCTTCGACTGCAAGCGAATCCGAGACGACGGTAGCGAGTTCTCCCCCGCCACAATCGGACACCCGCACAAGCGCATCCACGACAGCAATCCCCGCTTCGGGTCCCTGTCTCGACGTCGGCTCTCCGCTCGTCACCGATGCCGTCAGCACGCTGGGTACCGACGTCAACGGAGGTAACTGGATACCGACATCCTCGAGCGAGGAGCAGGTCGGGAATTGCCCTGACCTGCTCTGGGTTTCGGTCGACGGCGACGGCGTCGGCGATGCGACGTATCAGACACACGTTCTGTTCTTCCGTGACGGAACATACCTGGGCACTGCTACCAGTAAGCCGTACTCGTACACACACGTCATCGACAGCAACAAGGATTCCGTATCCGTCCAATACCGATGGTTGCTGGACGACGACGCGTTCTGCTGCCCCCAAGGCGGACCGAACATCGTGAACTTCACGTGGAACGGAAGCGCCGTGGTTGCCGACGGGCAGTTCCCGCCCTCCTGAACCTGTCCACGTACGATTCGGCTCCGAACACAACTGTGCCCCAGCAACAACGGTTGCTGGGGCACAGTTTCTTCGAGCTACTCGCCGGCGCTCCTACTCACCGACGCCGAGTTCACGCAGGCGAGTCTTGTACAGCTCGATGTTGCCGAGCTTGATGTCCTCGTAGCCACGAACCACGTCCGGCAGCGCCGCGATCTCGACGGCGCGATCGTATCCGTCGGTGCCGAGAGTACGAGAGAGATCAGCGATCATGGCCTCGTACTCGGCGAGCAGTTCACGCTCGACCTTGCGGACGTGCATGTAGCCGAAGGGGTCGAGCTTGGTGCCGCGAAGCTTCTTGCCCTTGGCCAGAACCTTCAGTGCAACATGCGACTTGGGTCCGAGACCGATCTTCTTCTTGCGACCCATCACTCGAAGGATCGGCGGGTGGAGCTTGTAGGTCAGGTTCTCCCCTGCCGGCACCTGCGACTTGACGTCTTCGATGAAAGCGGGGTCGACCAGCATACGAGCCACTTCGTACTCGTCCTTGTACGCAGTGAACTTGAACAGGCCGCGGGCAACCGCTTCGCTGAAGTCGGTCCGCTCGGTTGCGGCACGCTCGGCGATCCAGACTGCCTGGACCTGATCGATGTAGCGCTGGGCGATCTTGACGGACTGGAACTCGATGAGCTGCGCAGCACGCAGTTCCACCAGTCGCAGGGTTTCACCGGTGAAGGTGGTTCCGGCGAACATGTGAGCCGGTGCGACAACGGGTTCGCGGACGGACTTGGCCGGCGTGGTGACGGCCGAGAACGCAGCGGTGTCGGCAATTGCTGCGCGACCCCAACGGAATGCTGCGATGTTCGCGTCCACGGCAACGCCGTTGATGCCGATCGCTTCTTCGATGGCCTCGGCCGGCAGACGAAGTCCGCCGCTCTGGTAGGCCGCACCGATCAGCAGGAAGTTGGCAGCTGCGGTGTTACCGAACAGCTCCTGCGCCGCTGCGAGGGCGTCGAACGAACGCAGGGTGCGCGATACCTTGTCGAGGCGGGCGAGGAGTGAAGTCTCCTCGGGGTAGCGAACAGCCTTGTCGTAGACCATGTCTCCGGTCGGCGTCTGCGACGTCGACGCGATGGAGACCGTCTTCTCGGAGTTGCCGTAGTCGAGGTTCTTGTTGTCCGTCGCGGTCAGCAGGTCGAATGCGACGATGCAATCCGCACTGCCCGGGGTGAGGCGGTTGGACGGCTCGAGGGCGCTGGAGCTGAAACGCAGGTGCGAGACGACGGGCCCGGCCTTCTGGCTCAGTCCGATCTGGTCAAGGCTCTCCACCTCGAGGCCGGCGCGCAATGCCGCAGTGGCGAGCACCTGGTTGACGGTCACGATGCCGGTTCCGCCGATACCTGCCAGGAAGACGTTCTGCGTGGTGGTGAGCGGGCCGAAATCAGGATCTGCGACGACCGGCGGGACGGGACGTGCAGCCTTGGGAGCCTTCTTGCCCGGTACCAGTTCGACGGTCACGAACGACGGGCAATCGCCGTCCATACAGGTGTAGTCGGTGTTGCAGGACGTCTGATCGATCTTCGTCTTGCGGCCGTACTCGGTGTCCACGGGCTGGACCGAGAGGCAGTTGGACTTGACGCCGCAGTCACCGCACCCCTCGCACACTGCCTCGTTGATGACGACGCGAGTGTTGCGAGTGGGCAGCGTGCCGCGCTTGCGCTGACGACGAGCGTCGGCCGCACAGTGCTGGTCGTAGATCAGCACAGTGACGCCCTTGATCTCGCGAAGCTCCTTCTGGGCCTCGTCGAGGCGATCGCGGTGCCAGAGCTTGGTGCCCTTGGCCAGTGCGCGCTTGTTGTGACGCGAAGGCTCGTCGGCGCAGATGATGATCTGCTTGACGCCCTCGGTGGTCAGCTTGTGGCTGAGTTGAGCAACGGAGAGGGCACCTTCCGCGTCCTGCGCACCGGTCATCGCCACTACCTCGTTGTAGAGCAACTTGTAGGTGATGTTCACGCCTGCAGCGATGCACGCCTGGACAGCCAACTGACCGGAGTGGAAGAAGGTGCCGTCGCCGATGTTCTGGAACAGGTGAGGCACGTCGGTGAACGGTGCCTGCCCGATCCACTGGCTGCCCTCGCCGCCCATCTGCGTCAGACCGGTGACGGCGCTGTCCTCACGGCCGGACATGGTGACGAGTGTGTGGCAACCGATTCCGCCGCCGCCGATGGAACCCTCAGGGATAGCGGTGGAACGGTTGTGGGGGCACCCGCTGCAGAAGTACGCGGTTCGCTTGGCGGAGAGCACGTTCAGCGACAGCGGCGCCGGGAGGGTGCGCTTGAGCTCGACGTGCGGCTTGAGCACGCGACGCAGCGGGGCCAGCAGCCGACCTGCGGTCAACTCACCGCTGGCGGGCATGAGCAGACGGCCCTGGCCGTCACGCTTGCCGATGATGCGTGGGGCATCGTCGGTGCCGTACAGGACTTCCCGGATCTGCGCCTCGATGAACGCGGTCTTGTCCTCGACCACGACGATCTGCTCGAGACCTTCGGCGAACTCGCGAACCTTCTCGCCCACAACGGGATAACACATGCCGATGCGGAGGAGGCGGATACCGGCGCGGTGCAGCGCGGCATCGTCGACACCGAGGTCTGCCAGCGCCTGGCGAACGGAGTCGAAAGTTGTACCGGTGGCCGCGATACCGATCTTCGCACCGGACGGGTTGACCTCGATGACGTCGAGATTGTTGGCAGTTCCGTACGCGTGCACCAAATCCCATCGCGGGCCGTACAGATCGGCCTCGGCGATGACGCTGTCCGGCGGCGCGGCCATCTGACGCTGCTTGTAGACGAAGGGCTTGCCCTCGAACTGCACCTCCGGAACCACGATGTCGAAGTCCGCGATGCTGCCGTCGATCGTCCAGGCACCGTCGGCGACGTCGGCGACGATCTTGAGCGCCACGACACAACCGGACACACGCGAGAGTGCAACAGCGTGCATACCCATCGTGATGATCTCTTCGGCATTGCGCGGGAACAGAACCGGCACACCCATCGCAGCAAGCGAGCGCTCACTGACGGCAGGAACCGTAGATGACTTCGACGCCGGGTCGTCGCCCACCAGGAGGACGACGCCACCCTTGGGGTTCACGCCGTACATGTTGGCGTGGCGAATGGTGTCGGTAGCGCGGTCGACGCCTGGGCCCTTGCCGTACCAGACACCGGTCACGCCGTCGTGGGTTGCGGTTCCTGCGGGGAGGTCCGTCTGGCTTCCCCACACCGCTGTGGCAGCAAGTTCCTCGTTGAAGCCGGGGATGAAGGTGATGTCGTGCTCCGCGAGCACCTTGGGCATCCCGTGAAGCATCTTGTCGACGCCGCCGAGGGGGCTGCCCTGGTAACCGGACACGAAGGTGGCAATACGCTTACCTGCCCGAATGTCGCGAACGTGCTGCTCGACGAAGCCGCGTGCAATTGCCTGAACACCGGTCAGCAACACCGGTCCCGATCCCGACCGGTACCGATCATCGAGGTCATAGGGCTTGGCCTGGGCTACGCCCGACACCAGTTCAGTCATCGTGGACCACCGTTCCGTCTGCAGTGCATTTCAACTACCGTGCATTTTCAACAACCGCGTAACTCGATCTGTTCAGATGATCGTGGTCGAGGTATGTGAAAGCGTCAACAGAGGCTTGTTCAACTATTCAAATTGACAATTTGTGAGCCAAATCACGTGACCTAGGTCATCGAATCAATCAGTTGGAGACCCGTTCGTGGCGATACGGCGAAACGGACATAAAACGTTCCCGACAATGCACACCGAGAACATCCTTGACATTGACGCAACGTCAACTTGCATGCTGAATAGGCACAACCGATCCGAGAGTAGGAACTCCACGTGAGCGAATGGTCCATCCAAGAACTCGCCAAATCCGCCGGTACCACCAGCAGAACGCTGCGCCACTACGGCGATCTCGGGCTCCTGGAACCGAGTCGCATCGGCGCCAACGGCTACCGCTTCTACGACGAAGACGCCCTGGTGCGGTTGCAACGCATCCTGCTGCTCCGAGAACTCGGACTCGGATTGCCGGCCATCGCCGAAGTCCTCACCGGCGAACGCGACACGGCCGCCGCGCTGCGTACCCACCTCGAACTTCTCGAGCAGGAGCGCACGCGGATCTCGAGACAGATCGAATCGGTCAACACGACCTTGAACAAGACGAAGAAAGGTGAATCACTCATGCCGGAAGATGTTTTCGACGGGTTCGACCACACCCGATACAAGGACGAGGTCATCGAGCGTTGGGGCAAGGACGCCTACACCAGCGGCGACAACTGGTGGCGATCGATGTCCGAGCAGGACCGGAAAGCGCATCTGCAGACTCAAGCTGACATCGCAGAAGCATTCGGCACCGCACTGACGGCCGGTCTGTCCGCGGAGAGCGACGACGTCCAGTCGATTACCCAGAGACAGTTCGAGTGGATAAAGATCGGCTGGCAGGGAAGGACTCCCAGCGCCGACGCTTTCACCGGACTCGGACAGATGTACGTCGACGATCCCCGCTTCACTGCAAACTACGACAAGTACGGCGAAGGCACCGCTTCGCTGGTCCGTGATGCGATGAAGGTCTACGCCGAGCGCAACCTGCACTAGCCGGTAATCAGTCCTGCCCGCTGCCGAGCAGGTTGTGTCGGTGCGCTGCCGCGACGGCCTCTTCGCGGGAATGCGCACCGAGTTTGCGATACAGGGCTCGCAAGTGACTCTTCAATGTGTTGTTGGATACGAACAACTTTCGCGCTATCTCGCCGATCGGAATGCCGAGACCCAGTTCCACGAGAACGTCCATCTCCCGCTTCGTCAATTGAACTCGAACGATCGCCGCCGGATACATCTGCGGCGCTTCGGATTCGAGAAAGGTTGCGACGGCACTGCTCGAGCCCTCGGCCCGCTCTTCCAGTTGCCTGATCAGATCACGGGGAACGGTCGCCAGCGCCGACAGGACACCTGAGGTTTCGAGCAGTCCGCGAGCCTCCTCCCACGGGCTCGCGGCAGCGGGGATTCTGCCCAGTTCGCACAGTGCAGCACATTCGATCAGCAGGGACTCGAGCCGAAACCTCGTGAGATACTGCTCGCTCCAGTCGATTTCGCGACATAATTCCAATGCCTGTGACGGAGCCCCCGTCAGGAGATGCGCACGAGCGACAGAAACCGTGACAACGGCAAACGTGTGCGCGGCGGCAACTGATTCTTCCAGCGCCTTCGTACCCTCCCCGGACGCCAACAGAAGATCGATGCGCGCTGCGGTAAGTAGCGCGTCACCGAGCGATCGTTCACACGGATCCACGTGCCCGTGCGTTGCCACCGCCCGCTGCAGCGAGATCAGACCCCAGAACGGGTCCGATTGCAGCAGTGCGAATCTGGTGTACGCGTAGGCGGCGAATGCCCAGAGGTCCCCTGGCGGCGTGATCTCGGCGAGCACGTCCATCGCGACGGCGCCCGCATTCCGGTCCACGCTGTCGTACGCCACCAGTGCACGCGCGATCGCCCCGCCCATGTGCGAAGGCGGTCCCAGCCATCCCGAAACGTCCGGGTGCGTGCTCTCGAGCTGAAGCCACTCTGTCGCATGTGTGACATCGCCGATCAGCGCGGAGTTGAGCGCAGCGTTGCCTGCGGCGTGCCGTAGGACGAACTCCGGACCGTGCTGCACGGCGCCGTGATACGCGAGTCGCAATTCCACCGCGGCATCACCGAGGTCACCGGTCAACTGGTGCGAGACTCCCCAGATAAGCCGCAGGGCGGGCAGTTGAGACCCCAACGCGCACAACGACTCGTCGCCGAGTCCGTACACGACGTGCGCCAACTTGCGTGTGATCTCGGTCGAGCGCTGGTACTTTCCGGACGTTCTCAGTACGACGGATTGCACGGTCCCGACGTTCAACAAACTGCATGCTCGCGAACTACCGCCTATTGCGCGCAACTCAGCAGGTTCCGTCGGCAGCGAATCGCCGTTCATCAACTGTGGACGAAGGCGTGATTCGAGTAGGTCACGCCCCACCAGGATCGAGGGGTTTTCGGCCAGGACGTCACTGGGAATCGATTGCAGCGCCGTTCGAATCAATCCAGTGTGATCGACCAAGAGATCTGCCCAGTGCCGTTCGAGAATATCGAGCACCCGAAGCCACTGACGACCGTCCAACGCGTAGTGGACTGCACTGGCGAAATCCGAAGTCGCGAGAGCGTGACCGACGAGAGCCAGAAAGGGGTCTTCGAATCTCGCCCCTTGTTCAGACCGTATCTGCATGAATGCCAGTCGAACTGACGGCGCGAAATACCACGCCGGCTCCCCGGCACGACCGTCCCGGAAGATGAGTCCGAAAGACTCGAGCACGTCGAGTTTGCCCGTCACGTCGAGGTCGTCGGACACGACGGCCGCGATCGCAGGCGTGACCGTGCGCGCGGCGGCGATTGTCGTCGCGAAATCGAACAACTCGCGCGGCTTGCCCGATCGAGGGGCGGTCCGACTTACGTAAGCGAGGATCGCCTGGTCCACCCGCTTCTGAACGCGTTCGCGCCCACGATTCGGTTCACTCAACCCCGCAACCGCACTCAGAGCAACCTTCATCAGAACAGGGACGCCAGCAACGCGTTCGCAGATCGAATGCACGATGCCGGACGGAAGGTGAATCCCGGCGTCTGCAAACAGAATCGTGGACTCGTCAAGTGTGTACCTGAGGTCGTTCGCGCACAGGTACTCGTCCACACGTACACCGTCGAGCAAGTCCGTCGCAGATCGGTCCTGGAGTGTGACAATCACTTTCAACCCGGGCAGGCGCACGATCAGATCCACGAGTTGGTGGCCCACCTCGTCTCCCTCGACCAGGTCGATGCGGTTGAACACCAACACGAACGGCACGGCCGAGGAGTGGAGCAGTGATTCGACGGCTCCTACCGGATCGTCGAGTATTTTCGGCGGAGCCTTCAGCGATTCCAACGAATCCTGAATCAGGGCGTGCGCCGAGTTCCAGTAGTCGACGGGTGTCATCCGTTTCGACGGTGCCGGCACCCACACAACCGGTCTACTCGGCACCGTCCCGAGAGTCGTCAGCCACAAGGCCGCGAGTTCGGTCTTGCCGAACCCTCGGGGCGAGTCGATGACCGTCAACCCCGCGGGGCGTTCTGTCAAAGCGAGGAGGCGAGGGCGGACCGCGGTGGGTCCACGCCCCGCGAGACGCCGATGCAGCGAGCCCGTTCCGTGCGGGTTTCGCTTTGCTCGGGATAGCTGTGATCGATTCGAAGGGGACGTCACGATTGCCGGCCAGTGAGCAGCCGAGCCCCGCCGAATTCGAGATTTCGTTCGAGAACCGAACTCACAGCCTGTCCACCCATAACGAACAACATAGACAGAATCTGCACGACACGCGAGGGCCGTGCGTCTCAAAAACTCGTCCGTTTTGTCTCAATATGTGGGCTCAGTCACTATCGGCGATTATTTGCGGGAGAGTGACTGCGGCCTGCGGGATCTGACATATCATGCCCGCGTGTCGATGAATTCAGCCCGCATTCGCGTGTCGACCCGATCGGTCGCCCCTGCAGATGCCGACGACTTCTGGCGCGGCGCGACGCGTCCGTTCTTCGTCACCGAACCCGTGGGCGCCGACACCCCACTCGAAGGCTCGATATCCGCTCTGCCCATCGGGACCTCGTTGATCGGTAAAACCACCTTCAATGCGCAGAAGTACACCCGAAACAAAATCGTCATCGCCGAGAGCGGACTCGACGATCAGTACATGATCCAGGTCGTCCTCGACGGGCAGGTGAGTGGTGATGCCGAGGGGCTGGATTTTGTCGCCCACCCAGGGGACGTCACGTTCCTCGACCTAGGGCGCACCTGGACCGCGGACGCCGAGGCCGAGGTGACAGGGCGCACCATCACGCTCCTCGCCCCGCGCTCTCTCGTCGAGGCCGAGTCCAAGGGCCGTTCCCTCCACGGGACGGTACTGCGCGGAGTTCCTGCTTTCGTTCTCGCTCAGTGCATGCAATCGGTCGTACTGGCGCTGCCGCATCTCGACCCCGATGCTGCGGCGGGCTACGAGGACGTCGTCGCTTCCCTTCTCCGTGTCAGCTTGGGCATCGCCGAGCCGGACTTGTTGCCGCGGCCCGATCACTCTCTCCGCGATCGTGCGTACGCCTACATTGCCGAGCATCTCTCCGAGACTTGGCTGGGGCCGACGACCATGTGCGCGGCCATGTCCGTTTCCCGGGCGCAGCTCTACCGTGCATTCGCGTCCGACGGCGGAATTGCTCTCGTCATACGGCGCAAGCGTCTCAAACTCGTGTATCGCGAGTTGACCCGAGCCGAGATGTCGAACGAAACGATCGAAGCACTGGCGCAGCGTTGCGGCTTCACGTCCAAGTCCCAGTTGGCACGCGCGTTCAAGGACTTCTACGGTATGACACCGAGCCAGGCCCGTACCGACGGCAGACGCACGATCGGAGACCCGGCGATCGCGCGTCTGCACCGCCGTCTCCAGTTCTTCAGCCCTTGAATCGCAATACTTCACAGCCTCGGGATCGTGCCTGTGTTCTAGTTGATCCATGAGCTGGGTCGACAAGGAACTGAGTCTGGCTGCGCTCACCGGCGCAGTCACAGGTGTCGCCGTGATGATCCAGATAGTCGGCGATGGAGCCTGGTCCTGGGAAGGACTGCTCATACCCGCCTTCATCGGAGCGCTGGTCGGGCTGATAGTTGGCTCCAGCGCTGTTGCAGGCGGGCGCTGTGCGCTGAGCACAGGCCAGAGATGGCCGGCGCGCACAATCCGCCGCGGGAAGCATCGGTTCGCTGCGTATTCGACGATGGCGGTGACGCTACTGGTGGCCACGGTGTTCATGGCGGCTGTCATCGCTACGGGTGACCCGGTGCGAGATGCCGGAGGATTCCCGACTTCCTTGATCGTACTGGCGGTCATCGCCCTGGTGACGTACGTGTTCTCCTACGTGCTCGCCCCGGCCCAGGCCTCCGAAACTCCGTAAGAAGCTCTGCTTCATCACAATTCAGCACCCGAACCGCGGAAGTGTCCAATGAACTATCCACACCAGGCAGCGAGCTCAGATCACTTCAGCTGGAAATGAACCGAAGAACAAACTGCTCGATGCCTTCCGATATGACCTTGGTGAGGGCGGTGAAGTCGTTCGACCAACGTTGAATGTCCAAGCTGCTCATTGATTTCCTCCGGTCTACGTCCCGCCGCCTGTTACCGCATGACGTATGCGAGGCATCGGTCGCGCACCAGAACTATCTGCAAGAATCCGGTTTCCGTTACCGCTGGACTGACCGAACAGCGACACTGGTTCCTGCGAACTTGGTACTGCAGATGCCGTCGAACGGTTGCAACAACGCCGTGCAGAGTTCGAGCGAAAAGCGCTATCCACCAAAAGTATTAGCTCGAAAGAACTACGATCCACGCGACTTCCGGTACATCAAACGGTCGCTTCTTCGACCGGTTTCTCCTCGTGGGTCGCGGCGCCGAAGACGGCCACGGCGACGGCACCGGCGATCGCTCCGACGAAGCCGACGACGGCAAGCCATTCCAGGCCCGGTCGCGACGCGTCACCGAGTACCACGACGCCGACGATTCCCGGAACAACCGTCTCGCCGACGACAAGGGCCGCCGTCGCTCCGTTGACGGACCCCAGTTGCAGCGCGACCGTGTGCAGATAGAAACCGCCCAGGCCCGAGACGAGGATTGCCCACCCGGCCGGATCGCGGAGCATCGTGCCGATTTCGAACGGATCGATTCCGTAGACCACGCGTACGGCAATGGCCAGACAGCCGAACAGCACACCCGAGATCAATCCGGCCACAACTGCTGCGCGTGAACCCAACCATCGGATCAAACCGATGCCGATCGACAGGATCAACGCCGAGCCCACCAGGACGCCCCAGTGGACGACGTCATTGGAACTCCCGCCGCCCGCGTGACCCGACGACAAGCCGAGCAGCAGGAGCGATCCGATCACAGCGGCGATCGCGAACCAGTCGCGGCGATGCAACTGGATGCCCAGGACCACGGTCCCCAGCACTGCTGTGATGACGAGATTGGCGCTGACCACGGTCTGCGACAAGAACAATGGAATGAGCCGCGCGGAGATCGCACTACCGGCGAATCCGACCGCATCGAGGACGGTACCCAGGATGAACGACGCCGTCAGCGCGGCTGCGAACGTCGAACGCAAGGTCGGGCCACCCGACGCCGTCACGTGCCCGGACTCGCCCCGCTGCTCGGCGGCAGCTGCCGACTTGCGCGCACCGTACGCCTGCAGCACCGACGCAACGCCGTATCCGACACACGCCACGATTGCGGCTATCAGTCCGATCAGCATCGAAAGTCCACACTAAGTTCCAGGGCAATGGTCATAGAGGTAAACCCTGCCCTATTTCCCTTGTCCTGACATCACCCTCAGGTATTCGAACAAGTGCTACCCGAGAAGTACACCGACCAACCCTGACCGGTACCTGAGGACACCCCGACCCCTAGTGGAACTGCTTGAGAGCTCTGATCTTGTTCATGACGTCGAGCGCCGCCACCTTGTACGCCTCGGACAGCGTCGGATAGTTGAAGACGGCGTCGACAAGGTATTCGACGGTCCCGCCGCACCCCATCACCGCTTGACCGATATGCACGAGATCCGTTGCACCCGAGCCGAAGATATGAACACCGAGCAGTTTGAGGTCATCCGTCGACACCAGAATCTTGAGCATTCCGTAGGTGTCACCGCCGATCTGTCCACGCGCGAGTTCACGGTATCGGGAAACCCCGACTTCGTACGGCACCGACTCCTTGGTCAGATCCACTTCGGTGGCGCCGACGTACGACACCTCGGGAATCGAGTAGATGCCGATCGGCTGCAGATCCATCAGCTTCGCGCCGGGTTCGTCGAAGGCATGGTAGGCCGCGAGTCGACCCTGATCCATCGACGTCGCCGCCAATGCCGGGAATCCGATGACGTCACCGACGGCGTAGATGTGTTCGACCTTGGTGCGGAAATTGTCGTCGACGTAGATACGCCCTCGTTCGTCTGCCTCCAGCCCGGCGTTCTCCAGTGCTAGTGGCGCTGTGAGACCTTGACGTCCAGCCGAGTACATCACGGTCTCGGCGGGAATCTGCTTGCCGCTGCGCAGCGTCGTGAGCGTTCCGTTCGCTCCGACGTCGACGGCCGTCACTTCCTCACCGAATCGGAAGGTGACCGCCAGATCGCGCAGATGGAACCGCAGCGATTCGATGACCTCGGGGTCACAGAAGTCCAGCATCGACGTTCTCTTCTCGACGACGGTGACCTTGGTGCCGAGGGCCGCGAACATCGACGCGTACTCGATACCGATCACTCCCGCACCCACCACGACCATGGTGGTCGGGATGGAGGTCAGATCGAGGATTCCGTCGGAGTCGAGCACCCGGTGACTGTCGAAGGACACACCGGACGGACGGGCAGGCAACGTTCCGGTCGCGATCACGACGAATTTCGCAGTGATCGTCATCTTGTCTCCGCGCGAGGCGTCCTCGACGAGGATGGTGTGCTCGTCGACGAACGAGCCGACCCCTACCAACAATTCGACGCGGTTGCGCAGGAGTTGAGACCGCACGACTTCGATCTCTTTGGTGATGACATGCTGGGTTCGCGCCAGCAGGTCGGCCGGAGTGATGTTCTCCTTGACGCGGTAACTCGCGCCGTACAGTTCACGCTGGTTCATCCCGGTGAGGTAGAGAACCGCCTCGCGCAGTGTTTTCGACGGAATGGTGCCGGTGTTGACGCACACTCCCCCGAGCATGTTGCCTTTCTCGACCATCGCCACCCGTTTGCCCAGCTTGGCGGCCGCGATGGCAGCCTTCTGCCCACCCGGGCCGGAGCCGATCACAACCAGGTCGTATTCCATCGGATCAGTCATCGCTTACAGATACCGTCTGCATACGACCGGCAGATGCCGAGCATGTCAATACTCGGTGAACAATCCGCGGCACCGAGTGCGCTCACCGGACCTACACGAACCATGTTGCAATAGAAAGAGATACACCAGAATCTCTACGAAACTTACTACACACAAACATATTCCACTATTTGCATATTAGAATGTGTCGCGATCTCACAGCTTTTGAAGCAGGTTGATGAAATTTGTTTCACCACAGAGTGATTGATCGATAAACTGACAGCTGACCAGGGCTGTAAACCGGATGTCCAGTATTCGAATTGTCCGAAATAACGAGCGGAATGTTCCTCGTCACATCCCGGACCGAAGCAGTTGCGCGCAGCCTCGGGTCGCGTTCTACTTGCCTTGACTAATCATCTGTCACTCTCGGTTACAAACATCCGCCCCGTTCACGATCCCCACCTTTCGCCATCTCGAGAGATCAGGTTTCCCAATGGAATTCACGGAACTTGCCGACTATCCCTTACCGCCTGGGACCGTCACCGAGTGGACTCCCGCTGCGGTGAATCCGCCCGAGCATTGGCCTGTCGACCAGCGTCCCGCCAGCTACATTCACGAAGCACACTTGAAACATGCCGAACAGGTGAAACAGCAGGTGCACCATCAGATCGACGGATGCACTCCCTCCTGGTTGGGTACCTCGTTTCGCATCCACGATCGACTCGACCGAAGGATCTGGGCGGCTGCACTCGATCATTGGATCGATCGCCACGAAGTGCTCCGGACACACGTCGCCACAGAGGGCGAAGCGATAGTCCGACGCACCGCGGGGCCCGGAGACGTCCGGATTCTGGGCACCGAAGTCGGACACCTGGCGTCCTCGATGTCCGTCTTCACGCACCTGCAGCAACTGCTCGACCGGTCGACCGATCCACTCGTCTGGCCTGCGTATCAATTCGCGACGATTGAAAGTCCCCATCATTTCACTGTGGTTTTCGCCGCTGATCATGCTCTGCTGGACGGATATTCGGTTGCGCTGACCGCGCATGAACTGCAGACGATCTACCGATCGTTGAGCGAGGGAAGCCCTACCTCGCCGCCGGAGACCGGGAGCTACATCGACTTCGGCACCACGGAACGAGATCTCGTGGAACACGCGGACTGCTCCCACCCTGCGGTGCAGACGTGGCGTGAGTTCTACACGCACGGTGAGGCTCCGTTCTTTCCGGCGTTACCCGAACCGGTCACCGGACGCCGAGTTCCTCAGCAAAGCCTGTCCGCCTGGCTTCTGAGCGCCCGGGGAGCCGAACGCCTGGCAGAAGCGAGCAAGCGCAACAACCAAGGATTCCTGGCCGCGATACTCGCGTGCGCGGCCAAGGTGACCGGCGATCTCACCGGTGCAGACGAATTCCGCGTCGTCGTGCCGCAACACACCCGTTCGGAGCTTCGATGGGCTGCATCCCTGGGATGGTTCATCGGTGTTGTGCCGGTGAGGATTCCGATTGCCCCCGCCGCTACCGTGAGCGATCTGGCCCAGGTTGCCGGCGCGGCGGTACGACGCGTCCGACCCGCAGCGGCCTTGCCGTATTCGAAAGTGTGTGAGCTGATCGACTGCCCGCAGCACCTGCCGTTCGTGCTCTCCTACATGGACGTTCGTCACGTTCCCGGTGCCGAGCAGTGGACGAGCTGGCAGACCAGAGGCCTTCGTAGTCGCGATCATTCCGGAACCGACGTCTACATCTGGCTGACGCGTACGCCGGAAGGGCTCAATCTGGCCATACGCCACCCGGGCAACGCGCGCACGAGCCGCCACATCCATCAGTTCGCCGGGCTGTTACGCCGTGAGATGGAGGACTTTGCCTTCCTGAACGAAACATCCGCAGCGTCGACTGACACCGCTGCACCGATCAATCCCGCTGCACCGATCAACCCCGCTGCAACGATCGAGGAGAACTCCCATGGAAATGACACCCATCGATCTCTGGGCACCGAAAGCCGGGACGCTCACCGAGTTCAGGCCTACTGAGCAATCCCTGGCGGCGGCTTCCGGGGCACCGCGGAGCGATCAACCACTCTCGTTCCTGCAAGAGGGACACATTCGTACCGCCGACCACAAGCGCTCACAAGGCGTCGACTGGTCACCGTGGATCGGATTCACCTTCACTCTGCCCGGTGACCTCGATCGGGAGGCACTGCGGCGGGCAGTGCAGGCTTTTGTCCTGCGGCACAACACACTGCACAGTTGGTTCGAGGTCAGACCATCCGAAGATCCCGCCGGTAGTGGGGTCATCGACCGTCGGGTGGTGGATGCGTCGACGATCGAACTCGCGCCACACAGCGTCGGTCCCCTGAACACGACAGATGCGGTTCGTGAGCATGTGAGCCGAAGTTTCGCCGGCGATACCAGCCCACTGCAGTGGCCCTCGTTCATCAGTGGCGCCGTCGAACATGGCACGGGCGCCGGCTTCACCATCTACTACGGCGTCGATCACTCGCATACCGACGGCCTGTCGCTGATGCTGGGCGTCGAAGAACTTCGTGCCCTGTACGTCGCCGAGAGCGCCGGCATCGACGATCAACTTCCCGCTCCTGGAAGTTATGTCGAGTACAGCGGCGAAGAACGGGCAGCAGCGGGGAACCTCGACCTGACCGCAGCGCCTGTGCAGCAGTGGATTTCGATCCTCGCCGCCAATGCCGGACAACTCCCGACGTTCCCCCTCGACCTCGGTGTGGCGCGGGGCGAGCAGACCCGGTCGACGCGCACACATATCGACGTTCTCGACACCGACGAGTCGGCCGCATTCGCGGCGCTGTGCAAGGCCAATGGCGTCGGCTTCTCCACGGGGATTTTCGCCGCCCTCGCCCTCACCGAGATCGAGGTCGCGAACAGAGCGAACTACTTCGCGCTCAACGCGGTCGGCACTCGCTCCGATCCGAGATACCGCTATTCTCAAGGCTGGTTCATCAATCTCGTCCCGGTCTCGTTCACGCTGAGTGGTGTCACGAGCTTCACCGATGCACTCCCCCTTGCCCACGCTGCTCGCGCCGCAGTGAAGGGGCTCGCGGACGTGTCCATCCATTCGGTGATCGCCGAGGTGTCGAAGTTGACCGGATCCGACATCGGCGGAACGTCGGTCCCGCCGATGGTGTCGTACATCGACATGCGCCTGATTCCCGGTGCCGAGCACCACGACGAACTCGAAGCGCGTGCACTGGGTGGGCCTGGAACGACGGGTGATCTGTCGATGTGGATCAACAGGAAGGAAGACCGTACGTATGTGATGGTCAGTTTTCCCGACACCGAGCAGGCACACACATCGGTGGATCGATACCTTCGACATCTCCGCAACGTCCTGAGAACGGTCGCTGATGCCGGCGACTACCGCGTCGTTCGTCAGGCGGATGCGCGTCAGGAAGTGGAGACCGCCTGATGCACATCACCTTTCTCGACAGGTTCGAGGCACGGCCGGGCCGCATCCTGCAGTGGACGCCGAGCGAAATCTCCACCGGATCGACGTATCCGGTTCCTCCGACCTCCAATCAGCAGCTGCATCTTGCCGGCAGCCGCGGCGATACGACTTGGCTCGCTGCCACTTTCGACGTTCCCGGCCCCATCGACACGGACGCACTCAAGGCCAGCTTCGAGGAATGGACGTCCCGTCACGACGCCCTGTCGTGCTCGTTCTCCCAGGCCGAAGAACCGGGCGGATCCTCGGCACTGTTCGTCGACGTCGCCGACGTCGGCGATCTACGCCTGCGTGAGGAAACAGTGGCTGACGCACGAACACCTGAACAGGTGCGAGAACTCTTGGGCGAGCGCTTGGATCGCTGGTGCAATCCATTTGCGTTTCCCGCGTACTTTCTCGGTGCCATCACCCGCGAGGACCAGTCAACAGTGATCTGCGGATTCGACCATGCCATCTGCGACGGTTGGTCCATGAGCATCGCGATTACCGAGATCAGCACTCTGTATCGCGAATACACGCAGGCGAACCGTGTTCCGATCGCGTCGGATCTCTTGCCGGAGCCCGGGAGTTTCCTCAACTACTGCTTCCGTGAATCGGCAACCGCGGATCCAGAGCCCGGCGACCACCGCATTGCGGGTTGGCGGTCCTTCCTCCGATCATGCGGGGGTGACACTCCCCATTTTCCCGTAGATCTGGGACTGCCCGCCGGGACCATGTCGCCCCAGGGCACAGACACCCGGATGCTCCTCGACACCGGCGAAGCAGAGCTGTTCGACCAGAACTGCGCCGATCATCGACACTCGTCGTTCGGCGCGATTCTCGCGTCGATCGGTTTGGCCACAACACAATTGACCGGCAAGAGGGACACACACCTACTGTTCCCGGTCCACACCCGTCGGGAACCGCGACACAACCACACCTTCGGTTGGCTGGTGGCCAATGCGCCCATCACCGTGACGAGCATGGACAATCTTCACAGCACTGCTCGGGCAGTCAATCTCGCTTTCCACGAGTCACTTTCACTGTCGTCCGTGTCGTCGAGGCAAGTCTTGCAAAGCTTGGGGCCCGAGGTTTCGCCCACTCGCAGAGACATCTTCTCGGTGTCCTACGCTGACTACCGAAGCATGCCTGGTGGATCGCGCCCCCGTACATCACAGTCCAGCGAATCGCCGTCCTGCAAATCACAGTCCTGCAAATCACAGTCCTGCGAATCACAGCCTGCGCCGATCAATCCGCAGCAACTCAGTCGCGTGTCGAGCGCGGACGACGTTCAGTTCTGGTTCTCACGCACTCACGACGGATTGGCAGTGCGCACCAGGTTTCCGGCACCCGCGGCCCGGACAGTGCATACCTTCCTCGAGTGCGTCTCCGAGATTCTGTCGACGCCGTAGACGGACTGCCGATCATCCGAAGGTCTATTTGACACTTTTTTGTTGTGCACAACTTAACTGTGCGCTACAGTTATTCTCGTGACCAACCCACTCGCCCTCGAACGCCAGGTCTGCTTCGCCCTCTATTCGGCGTCGCGGGCTACTACGGCCGCGTACCGAGCAATGCTCGACGACCTGGAGATCACGTACCCCCAGTACCTCGTCCTGCTGACACTCTGGGAACGAGACGGCCGCGGCGTGCGAGAGATCTGCGAGGCACTCGATCTCGATACCGGAACTCTGTCGCCGCTGCTCAAGCGGCTCGAGGGTCTGGGATTCATCGAACGCCGACGCCTCACCACCGACGAGCGTCGCGTCGAGATCCACCTGACCGAGTCGGGTTCCACCTTGCGCAGCAAGGCCGAGGACATCCCGGCCAAGCTCGCAGGCGCCACTGGTCTGAGTAACGACGAACTCACCGAGCTCCGGGACGTTCTCACTCGTCTCGGCGAGTCACTTCAAGCATCCAATGCCCACTCCGACGGAAAGAAGAAGTCATGAACATCGTCTACACCGCAGAAGCACTTGCCACCGGCGAAGGCCGCAACGGTCACGCTCGCACCTCGGATGGACGCCTCGATCTCGGTCTCGCCATTCCCAAGGAAATGGGTGGCAGCGGCGAAGGCACCAACCCTGAGCAGCTCTTTGCCGCCGGGTACGCAGCCTGCTTCCACTCCGCACTGCAGATGGTCGCCCGCGCCGAGAAGGCCAACGTGGCCGATTCCGCAGTCGGCGCGCGAGTCGGCATCGGCCCCAACGGTGCAGGTGGTTTCGGACTCGCTGTGACGCTGGAAGTTTCTCTCCCCCATCTGCCCCACGATCAGGCCGTCGAGCTGACGGAGAAGGCGCACCAGGTGTGCCCGTACTCCAACGCGACTCGCGGCAACATCGAGGTCACCCTCGAAGTAAGTAAGGACGACGAATGAGCACCACCACCACTGTCAGCCGAGAAATCCATCTCGCTTCACGCCCCAACGGTTGGCCTACCCCGAAGAATTTCTCCACCGTCGAGGTAGAACTCCCCGAACTCGAAGACGGCCAG
The DNA here is from genome assembly GCF_042670865.1 of Rhodococcus sp. NPDC057135. NCBI lineage: Bacteria > Bacillati > Actinomycetota > Actinomycetes > Mycobacteriales > Nocardiaceae > Rhodococcus > Rhodococcus sp. NPDC057135. The sequence goes on along the minus strand of NZ_JBHUUU010000003.1, from coordinate 15,178 downwards.
ATCCTGGTCCGCAACATCGCCATCTCCGTCGACCCGTACATGCGCGGCCGGATGAACGACGTGAAGTCCTACCTTCCGCCGTTCCAGGTCGGTGCAGCGCTCGACGGTGGCGCTGTCGGCGAGGTCGTCGAATCCAAGTCGGCTGATCGCTCCGTGGGCGACGTCGTCGTCCACGGCCTCGGATGGCGTGAATACGCCATCCTCGACGGATCCGCAGTGACTCCGGCCGACACGTCCATCGCGCCGGCGACGGCTTACCTGGGCGCCCTCGGCATGACCGGTCTCACCGCGTATGCCGGCCTCACCGCGGTTGCGGAGTTCAAGGAAGGCGACACCGTATTCGTCTCCGGTGCAGCAGGTGCCGTCGGATCGCTCGTCGGTCAGATCGCCAAGTTGCTCGGGGCGAAGCGAGTAATCGGTAGCGCCGGTTCGCCGGCGAAAGTTGCCCGGCTTCTCGAGCTCGGATTCGACGCGGCGTTCGACTACCACGACGGCCCGATCACCGAACTGCTTGCCGCTGCTGCCCCTGACGGCATCGACGTGTACTTCGACAACGTCGGTGGCGAACATCTCGAAGCCGCCATCGATGCCATGAACCAGGGTGGCCGGATTGCCCTGTGCGGAGCCATCGCTCAGTACAACACCACCGACAAGCCCACCGCGCCCCACAACCTGGCACTGGTGATCGGCAAGCAGCTCACCCTGCGCGGATTCCTCGTGGGTGGCTACCGTCACCTCGGCGGCGAATTCCGCACCCACATGGCAGCGTGGCTCGCCGACAACAAGATTCAGTGGGACGAGACCATCGTCGAAGGCCTGGAGAACGCACCACAAGCCTTCATCGACCTGATGCGCGGCGCGAACACCGGCAAGATGGTTGTCACGCTGTAACCCGAACAGTCTGTAACTGAAACAGATATGACTGTGGCCGCGAACTTCTCGGAGTTCGCGGCCACAGTCGTATCCGAATCAGATGCCGAACGACACCCCGGTCAACTTCTCCGACAGGGTCCACAAACCCGCGGCGGTCCTCGTGTCATGTGACTTCTTGTTCGACCCCACGACCTTCGGATACCCGCGCTGCTCGAACGGACCGTCCGGTCCGATGTAACTGCCGCCGAAGGCATCCGGCGCGGTTGCCGCCCACAGTTCGGGAAGCGCACCCATCTCCGCGGACTGCGCGAAGATCTGATTGCCGATTCCCATCAGCTTGTCCTGGATCGACTCGGTGTGCCCTTGCAGGTTCGTCGACGCATATCCCGGATGCGAAGCGAGCGCCTTGAGCGGAGATCCCGAAGCCGCGAGCCTGCGCTGAAGTTCGTACGTGAACAACAGATTGGCAAGCTTGGACTGCCCGTAGGCCAACCAGCGGTTGTACTTCCGACGCTCGAAATTGAGATCGTCCAGATCGACGGTCCCGAGCTGATGCAAGGCACTGGACATCGTCACAACTCGGTCGGTGAGCTTGTCCTTCAGCAACCCGGTCAACGCGAAGTGCCCGAGATGGTTTGTGCCGATCTGCATTTCGAATCCGTCGACCGTGCGGCGGAACGGGACCGCCATCACGCCGGCGTTGTTCACCAGGACGTCAACCTTCTCCGTTGCGTCGGCAAAGGCTCGTACCGACGACAGATCCGAGAGGTCCAACTTGCGGACAACCGCGTTGGACCCGATCTCGGCGGCTACGGCGTCGGCCTTCGTGGTGTCGCGACAGGCGAGGACGACGTCGGCCCCGGCTTTGCCCAGCGCTCGTGCGACTACCTCACCCAGTCCGCTGTTCGCCCCCGTGACGACAAATGTGCGGCCGGTCTGATCGACTACGTCTTCTGCGGTCCATTTGGTCATGCATTCCAGCGTACGTGCCTTACCCGTCGGTAGGGAGGGCCGATTTTTCGGTCATCGCTTGCGCTTGGCTCGGATCGGCTTTGCTCCTGGCACCGGTGGGGCACCCGCTCCACGCGCCGGGGGCGTGGCCACAGCGGGTGTCGGCGACAGTTCGGCTTTCTTCTGCTCCGCCGCGATGCGTCCGTACACAAAATGCTGTTGCCCCAGCGTCCAGCAGTTGTTGCTCACGAAGTAGAGCAGGATCGCGACGGGTGCAAAAGCGCCGAAGACAATCACACCGACCGGAAATACCCACAGAGCAAGTTTGTTCATGATTGCCGTTTGAGGGTTGACGGTTCCGGTGTCCACTTGACGCGCGATGGACGCCCGCGACGTGAAATGCGTAGCGACGGCGGCAAAAATCATCAGCGGTACGGCAACCAGAATGATGGAGAACCGACTGACATCGCCGAATGCTTCCAGCTGCGCTGCCGGACTCGAAATCATGGCGGACAACGGCGCGCCGAACAGTTTGGCGTCGAGAAACGACTGCACGTCCGAGGCACTGAAGAAGTAGTTGGCCGTGTTCGCGTTGTCCGCCACCGACATCGGTTCGGTCGGGCTCAGAAACGGGACGTGGGATGCCGCTCCGGTTCGATTGAATGATCGCAGGACGTGGTAGAGACCAATGAACACCGGTGCCTGGACGAGCATCGGCAGGCATCCGAGCAGCGGACTGTAGTTGTGTTCCTTCTGCAGCTTTGCCATCTCGACAGTAAGTTTCTGCCGGTCGCCTGCGTACTTTTTCTCCAATGCCTTCAGCTGTGGTTGCAGCTTTTGCATGACCAATTGGGTGCGAACCTGCTTGACGAACGGTTTGAACAGCAAGGCCTTGAGTGTGAAGACCAGAAATACGACCGACAACGCCCACACGACGCCGTTGTCGGGTGATCCGGAGATCAGTGAGAAAACTTTGTGCCAGAACCAGAGGATTCCGGACACGGGGTAGTAGACAAAATCGAGCATGACGAATGAACCTCACCGAGAGGCACGCTCAGGCAATCGAGAGCGCGGGAATGGTCGTGGACGCAAGACGTCTGACCGACCTACGACGAGTTCACCCCCCGCCGACGGCCGATCTACAGACCGATTCCGGGTGCTCGAGGTTGCGGACGGCCAGGCGCGTCCGGGCTGCTCTGCCTGCGGAAAGCACCACGCAGGCAGCGTTCGTCATCTGACGGGCCGGTGGCCGAAACCGCACACAGTTGGAGAAGTTCGTACTTCGAGGAGGTTGCGAGGGCCGCGACCACGAAGACGGCAATCGCAGTTCCCAGCACCGCGGCGCTACCCGAGGAACCAAGCGGAGGCACTGCGAGAAGGGCGATGAACGGCAACAGAAGCAGCAACAGTGATCGCGTCACTGTTCCCGTACTCCGCTGTTGCATGACTGCGAGAGTACAGAACGACCACCGAATCCAGCTAGACGCTTGCCTCACGGACATGTCCGCGTAGCCGCCTATGAGCAGGATCGTGATCCAGCCGACCGTGCCACTGTTGGTGGATGGTGACGGTTGGTAGTTCGGTCGGCACCGCAAACCAGGCGACCTCGAGGCGAGCGGCAAAGTATCGGGCGAGTCTTTCCGGCACCAGTGCGACGAGATCGCTGTCGGCGGCCATCAGTGCCGCCGCAACGGGCGAGGCGACCACGGCGATCACCCGCCGGCGCACCCGAACGGGCCAGAATCCCAGTTCAGGTGTGGTGCTATTCGGATGAAGTATCGAACCCGATATTGCCGAGCGCGCGCCGGCGCCGCGACGACCGTGGTACCTACATCGGTACCTACTTCTTCCTTTCGGCGTCACAGTTCCCGGAATGCCGCGAAGTGCTGCCACTCGAAAAACAGGTATGCACCCCGTCCAACTGACCGGCGCGAACACGTCGATGCGAAACCAGGCTGTGTGTCACAAGCCGAAGCCCGATCACGCCCAGCTGAATACCTGCTTCGGGACGCATCGACACAAAGGCAACACGAGAAATGTCGCACCATCGATTCACCAACCCCCGCACGACGAAGAACACACTCCGGAGGGTCATCGTCATCGGCGCTCTTTCATTGACAACCCTCGCCGTGACTATCGACACCGCAAACGCGCAGGCACCCTTGCTTCCGGACCGGAACATCGCCGGTCTTTCCGTTGTCACGAATCCGGAGAAAGTGTCAGCTTTCGTTTCCTCGGATGGAGGCCGTGCCTTGGCCGCCGCAGAGTCCAAGATCGGCGCCCCGTACGTCTGGGGCGCGACCGGACCGGACTCGTTCGACTGCTCAGGCCTCGTTCAGTGGGCCTATTCACAAGCGGGCGTCTCGATTCCGCGAACCACCTACGACCAGGCGGTCGGCGGAACTCCGGTTTCCCGGGACGACCTCCAGCCGGGTGACGTGGTCCTGTACTACGGCGGGGAACATGTGGGGATCTATGCCGGAGGCGGTCAAGTCGTTCACGCCCCGACGTCAGGGGAGTCGGTCAAACGCGCACCCGTGGACTCGATGCCGTACTACCTCTCCCGACGTTACTGACATGTATCAGGTCAGCTTGACGAAAAGGCGTGTATTGCAGCGATATTCAGGACGGTCGTCGCGACCCGAATGCTTGACGCTCCCCCATTGCGCGGAATGCGATGCCATCCTCTCCCCTGCGAGTGCCGTCTGCTCCAGGTGTCGCGGGGCCCGGTTGGACCTAACGCGGTCTTGCGGAGACGGCACTGTCGTGTCCTGGCGAACGGTTCGCGGCGATCCCGCGACCGTTCTCGCCATCGTCGAATTGGACGAGGGCCCGTGGCTGTACACGTTGCTCACGGAATCCCCGCGCGTGGACGCGGCTGGACCGCTGCGAGTGTCGTTTCAACGGCGAGAAGTCGGTAAGCGCTACCCGGTATTCTGCCTGCGCAGCGACGACGGGGGCGAACTGCAATCGGACGTCAACTCCGGTCTGCTGAACCGTTGACCCCGCGCGAATCACGCTCCGACGCAGTCGACACCACCCACGCCGCGATCTGCGCTCTGGAGGTGAAGCCCAATTTTGTCAGCACGTGCTCCACATGCCCCTGGGCCGTCCGCGGCGAAATGACGAGGTGTTCGGCGACAGCGCGATTCGTGAACCCCTGAGCAACCAGTTCCGCAACCTGCTGCTCACGACGAGTAAGTCGAATCGCCTCGGTCGACATTTCCGTCTGAGCGGCATGCTGCTCGTCGAGCGCATATGCCACAGCTTCGCCCTCGGCCATCACAGCTCCCCGGTGAAAATTCTTGTCGAAAGCACTCTCACCCAAAGCCTTTCGAACAACCTCCACGGCATTGTCGCGGAATCGCGCCAATCCAGGGAATCCGGTGAGCGGTTGCCCGATCTTCAGCCAGTACATCGCTGCAGCGCCAAGCAGAATCGCTGCATGCTTCCAATCACGTTGCGCTGTCGCGGTCCACGCCAACGGTTCGATACACCACGCCGCATTCATCGAAGATTTGTCAGTCCGCAAACTGCGCGTCAAATACTCATTCGCGCGCTCGAAGTCGCCGCGAAGCCAAGAGATGAGTCCGATAAACCCCAACGCGTGGGCCTGATATGTCACTTCGTGCAGTGGCTCGGTGATCTCGATACACTCCTCGAAACACTCTACCGACCGCTCCAGTTCACCGGCAAGGATGCATGCAAGGCCGAGGGTGTCCAAACTGATGACGACGTATTGCAGATTTTCGTCGATTCGAAACAACGACACTGCAGTTTCCAACTTCACTGTGGCATTGCCGAATTCGCCCGCCAACATGTCGATGTATCCGCCTGCCCAAGCTGCCAACGCCCGCGAGCGCACATCCCCCAGGGCCTCGGCAAGGCGGCCGCCCTCGTCGACCAATTCTCGCGCGCGAACGACTTCGCCCTGCATCGCATGCGCCGCGGCGTCTACGCACAGGACATCCACGCGAAACATGTCAGGTCCAGCGTCTGGGACGCTCAGTGTTCGATCAGCCCAATACCGCACCTGGCCGATCAATCCGTCGGACACCCAGCATCCGTACAACGCGGCGACCATACGAGTCGCAGACCGCGCCTCACCAGCGGTGGAAATCGAGAATTCCAGCGCGTCGTTCAGATTGTGTTGTTCACGACCGAGTCGCGCGACCCATGCCTCCTGCCCTCTTCTGATCCAGTCGGAGTCGGCACGGACGACAAGAGCTTCAAACCAATTACGTTGTCGGCGATGTAGTTCGAGCTGTTCCCCGGTGGATTCCAATTTTTCACACCCGTACTCCCGGAGTAGGTCGAGTAGATGGTAGCGAACGGCGCCGTCGGTCTCTTCACGAATGAGGATGGATTTCTCGACCAACGCAGTGATCAAATCGAGCACTTCGTTCGAACCCATATCCTGCCCGCACACACCTTCGGCGGCCTCGAGATCGAACCCACCCGAGAACACCGACAGCCTCCCCCACAACTGTTGTTCGGATGGCGAGCAGAGGTCGTAGCTCCAATCGATCGACAATCGGAGCGTCTGTTGACGACTGGGTACGTCGCGCCCGCCGGAAGTGAGGAGACGGTACCGATCCGAGAGTCGGTTCATGATCTGCTCGGTAGACATTCCCCTCAGGCGAGCGGCCGCCAGTTCGATCGGCAACGGCAATCCGTCCAGATCGTGGCAGATACGGGCAACGGCATTCCGGTTCTCTTCGCTCAGCACGAAGCCCGGCACCACTGTTGCGGCTCGTTCCACGAACAACAGAACGGACTCGTACCGTGCCAGTCCGTCGAAAGCGCTCGGCCCCCGAAGTTCCGGAGTCGTGAGGGAGGGAACTCGCATCGCCACCTCGCCGCCGACGCCCAGCGATTCGCGACTGGTCGCCAGAACCTTTACGCCGGCGCACCGGCGTAGAACGGACACGGTAAACCGGGCAACCGAATCCACCAGGTGCTCACAGTTGTCGAGCACCAACAGAAGACTCCGATCACTGCAGTAGTCGATCAGTGCCTGCAGTGGGTCGGACGAGGAAACCGGACGCACGCCTAAAGTCACGGCGACATAGTCCTCGAGCAGATCCGCATCCGACAGCTCACCCAGTTCCACCAACCACGCACCGTCTCGGAACACCCGTTGCAACGCACCTGCAAGTCGGATCGCAAGCCGCGTCTTACCGACACCACCAACACCGGTCAGCGTCAACAAACGGGACGACTCGAACAATCTTCTGGCATCGGCCAACTCACGCCGTCGACCGACAAAACTCGTCAGTTCCAACGGCAAGTTGCCGACTACTCGCTGATCGGCATCTGAGCGCACAGCGGGGGCCATGGACCGTCTCGCTTTCTGCGATTCCACTACAGATCAACGCTACCCCCGCGAACAGCACCCAGAGAAGCGCTCACCTCTGCCCGCGGACTCAGCCTCGGGAGTCGGTCTCCTGCGCGGTCGAGACGAACCACGCCGCGATCTGCGCTCTGGAAGTGAATCCCAGTTTTGTCAGCACGTGCTCCACATGCCCCTGAGCCGTGCGCAACGAGATGACCAAGTGCTCCGCGATTGCGCGGTTGGTCAGTCCCTGAGCCACCAATTCGGCGACCTGCTGTTCACGACGGGTCAGGTGAGGTGCGTCGATCGGCGACGCGGCCGGGGCGTTACGACGCTCGTCGAGCGCGTAAGCGACAGCTTCACCTTCGGTCATCTCGAATCCTCTACGAAACTCCTTCTCGAAAGCAGTCTCACCCAATGCCTTTCGAGCGGAAACGGCAGCAAGGTCGTGATGGGTTGACAAACTCGAAAGCCCGCTCAGTCGACCCCCCACCCGCTGCCAGAACATCGATGCGGCACCGAGCAGAACCGCTGCTTGCTTCCAATCACGTTGTGCTGCAGCAATCCAAGCCATCGGTTCGACACACCATGCCGAGTTCAACGAGGCGTCGGTGGTCCGCAGACTTCGCGTCAAATGGTCACCGGCGCGCTCGAGGTCACCCCGAAGCCAATCCACGAGCCCGAGGTTGGCCAACGTCGAGGCCTGATACATCACTTCGTGCAGCTGTGCGGTGATCGCGAGGGACTCGTCGAAGCACTCCACAGAACGCTCCAACGCACCGGTGAAGACGTACGCGAGCCCGAGGGTGCCCAACCCGATCACTTTGTGCTGCAGATTCTCAGCTGATCGGAACAGCGTTACGGCAAGTTCCAACTTCTCAGTGGCAGTGTGGAATTCGCCATTGAACGCGTCGACATACCCGTCGGCCCATCCGGCCAGGCCTCGCGAGCGCACGTCTCCGATGATCTCGGCAAGGCGCAAACTCTCGTCTGCCTGTCTGCGTGCACGAACGAGATCACCCTGCATGCCGTGTGCCACAGCATCGATGCACAGAATTTCCAGGCGATACATGTCCGGCTCTCCATCGGATGCACTCAGCGTCCGATCCGCCCAGCGCCTCGCCGAACCGATCCGCCCGCCGTTGAGCCAGAATCGGTACAACGCCGCGACCATTCGTGTCGCAGACCGTGCCTGACCCGGCGTCGAAATCGAAAACTCCAGCGCTTCGTGCACGTTACGCTGTTCACGACTCAGCCACTCGATCCACCCAGCCTGCCCGCTACTTATCCATTCGGAATCAGCCTGTACAACAAGGAATTCGAACCAATCACGATGCCTACGACGTAGATCGGAGTACTCACCGGCGGACTCCAACTTTTCATGCCCGTACTCCCGCAGAAGATCGAGGAGGTGGTAACGAGCATCCCCGTTGGTTTCCTCACGAATCAGGATGGACTTCTCGACCAAAGCGGTGACGAGATCGAGTACTTCGGTCGAATTCAGATCCTGCCCGCACACACCCTCGGCGGCGTCGAGATCGAACCCACCCGAGAACACCGACAGTCTCCCCCACAACTGTTGTTCGGATGGCGAGCAGAGGTCGTAGCTCCAATCGATCGACAATCGCAGCGTCTGTTGACGACTCGGAACGTCGCGTCCACCAGTTGTGAGAAGGCGGTATCGATCCGAGAGCCTGTTCATGATCTGCTCAGCAGACATACCACGCAGGCGAGCTGCCGCCAGTTCGATCGGTAACGGCAAGCCGTCCAGATCATGGCAGATACGGGCTACAGCAAGCTTGTTCCCCTCCGTGAGGATAAAGCCTGGTACTACCGCAGCCGCACGCTCGGTGAACAGTGACACGGCTTCGTACCGAGCCAGCCCCTCGAACGCTCCCGAGTCATAGTGCAGCGGGGTACTGAGGGAGGGAACCCGCATCGTCGCTTCCCCACCGACACCCAGCGACTCTCGGCTCGTCGCGAGGATCTTCACACCGGCACATCGACGCAGGATCGCCCCGGTGAACAGGGCAACCGCGTCGACCAGATGTTCACAGTTGTCGAGCACCAAGAGCAGACTCCGATCGGCGCAGTAGTCGATCAATGCCTGCAGCGGGTCCGCCGACGAGACTGACCGGACACCCAGGGTCACGGCGACATAGTCTTCGAGGAGATCTGGATCCGTCTGCTCCCCCAGTTCCACCAACCAGGCACCATCTCGAAACACCCGTTGCAACGCTCCCGCAAGTCGGATCGCGAGCCGTGTCTTGCCCACGCCACCGATCCCGGTCAGTGTCAACAAACGGGACGTCTCGAACAATCTCCTGGCGTCGGCCAACTCGCGCCGGCGGCCGACAAAACTTGTCAGCTCCAAGGGCAAGTTACCGACAACTCGCTGGTCGGCTTCTGAGTGCACAGCGGATGCCATCCGACCGACTCGCTTTCTGCCATACCACTACACAACAACGCTACCCCCACGATCGGCCTCCTGAGCAGCACCCACGCGTGCCTGTGATCGGAGCCCTCAGGTTCTCCATCGAGTGCGCGATTCACGACGGCCACACCGGTGTCACGCGGGCGAAACAACGTATTTCTACGCTGGCAGATACACGAAGGGAGAGCGACATGCCGCCGCGCCGTAGATCGGTACTGCTGACGCAACTGGTAATCGATGCTCCCGGCAGTCCACAACAAGCGATCCTCGACGAACTGCGGCGAGTGATTCTGTCCGGCTCGGCACCTCCGGGTACCCCGATTCCTCTGGGCGACGTGGCTGATGTGTTCGGCGTCAGCCGAATACCAGTGCGGGAATCACTGAAAACCCTGGTCGGAGAATCTTTGGTCGACCACCGACATCAATTCGGCTACACCGTTGCTCAGTTGACGCCGGCGGAATTGCGTGAGATGTACCTCGTCCGCGAAACTCTCGAATCAGCTGCGTTGGCCGTCGCAGTCGAGCAGGCCACCGAGGAGGATCACGAACACGCCGTCGAGGTGAACTCCCGTCTGGAGATCGCATTGCGCTACGACGACTCTCAGTCCTATCACTGCGAGAGCCGAAACTTTCACCTCGCGCTGACTCGACCGTCGCACATGCTTCGACTTCTGCACATGTTCGAAGCTGCCTGGAACATCACCGAACCGGTTCAGCCGATGGTCCATGTTGCCGGCGTCGATCGCCAGGTTCTGCACTCGGATCACACCGCGATGCTGGACGCATTCCTGCACCGGGACGCAGCCGCCCTTCTGAGTGCTTCCGAAATCCATCATCGCCGACTCAATACCGTCATTGCGACTCTGCCCACAAACACCGGTCTACTGTCCGAAAAAGATATACCGATCACGCAATAACTGTGCAACACAGCGCCGATACCTTTCTCTCGACACGGTTTTCATCACTGACGCTGAGAGCTTGTGCTCTGTCCGCTGATTTCCTGCACTGATGCACAGGAGCTGTCATGACCGACATTCTTCCGTCTCGAACGACCTCTACACCTACTCCCGCAATGGAAACCGGCCCAGGTGACCTGGTCGAAGCCGCGGGTCACCCTGTCGGCAGCGGACTGATCAAGCCCGGCTACGACCCACGTTTGACCAATGAGGATCTGGCGCCGCTTCGCAAGCAGACCTGGTCGTCGTACAACATCTTCGCCTTCTGGATGTCCGACGTACACAGCGTCGGCGGATATGTCACTGCCGGCAGTCTTTTCGCACTGGGATTGGCCAGCTGGCAGGTCCTCGTCGCTTTGTTGGTCGGTATCACGATCGTCTACTTCTTCTGCAATCTCGTCGCCAAACCGAGCCAGGCCACCGGCGTGCCCTATCCGGTGATCTGCCGCAGCGTGTTCGGAGTCCTCGGCGCGAACATCCCGGCAATAATCCGTGGCCTGATTGCGGTCGCTTGGTACGGAATTCAAACCTTCCTCGCTTCGGCAGCGCTCGATGTCGTACTGATCAAACTCTTTCCGTCACTCGCGCCCTATGCCGTCGTCGAAGACTACGGATTCGCCGGACTCTCCGCTCTCGGCTGGGGAAGTTTCATGCTGTTGTGGGTATTGCAGGCCTGCGTGTTCTGGCGAGGCATGGAGTCGATCCGTCGGTTCATCGACTTCTGCGGGCCGGCAGTGTACGTCGTGATGTTCATGCTGTGCGGCTACCTCATCTACAAGGCGGGCTGGAGCGCAATCGATCTCACGCTAGGCGACGTCAAGTACTCGGGTTTCGACGCCGTCCCCGTCATGCTCGGTGCTATCGCTCTGGTTGTCTCGTACTTCTCCGGACCGATGCTCAACTTCGGCGACTTCTCCCGTTACGGGAAGTCGTTCGCTGCAGTCAAGAAGGGCAACTTCCTCGGTTTGCCGGTCAACTTCCTCGTGTTCTCGGTGCTGGTCGTCGTCACGGCATCGTTGACACTGCCGGTGTACGGCGAACTGATCACCGATCCCGTTGCAACCGTGGCACGAATCGACAGCACCTTCGCCATCGTCCTCGGCGCACTCACCTTCACCATCGCCACGATCGGCATCAACATCGTTGCCAACTTCATCTCCCCGGCCTTCGACTTCTCCAACGTCAGCCCACAGAAGATCAGCTGGCGCGCCGGCGGAATGATCGCAGCGATCGGCTCGATCCTCATCACCCCGTGGAACCTCTACAACAATCCGGACGTCATCCACTACACGCTCGAAACCCTCGGAGCGTTCATCGGTCCGCTGTTCGGAATCCTGATTGCCGACTACTACCTCGTGCGCAAGCAGAAGGTGATCGTCGACGAACTGTTCAGCATGTCACCTACCGGAACCTACTGGTACAGCAAGGGATACAACCCGGCCGCAGTGATCGCAACCGTCGTGGGAGCAGTCGTCGCGATGGTCCCGGTGCTGGCAAAAGATCTCACCGGGATGTACACGGCAGCACAGTACAGCTGGTTCATCGGTTGCGGACTCGGATTTGCCGTCTACTACTTGCTCGCCACGCGCACCCCCCTTGCTGTCCGAAATACTTCCTCCGCGGAAACCGCGACGGTCGACTGAACGTCATGAGAATCAAGGTGATCAACCCCAACACCACGTGGGCGATGACTGCCAAGATCGAGGAATGTGCCCGGGCCGTCGCCGGTCCGGGCGCGTTCGTCGAGGCTGTCAGCCCTGCCATGGGTCCCGCGTCGATCGAAAGCCACTACGACGAAGCTCTGAGCGTCCCAGGGATTCTCGCCGAAATCGCGTCCGGCGAGGAGAACGGTGTCGACGGATACGTCATCGCCTGCTTCGGGGATCCAGGTCTGGATGCGGCCCGCGAACTGGCCAGGGGTCCAGTGGTTGCGATCGCCGAGGCGGCGATGAACTACGCCGGCTTCCTGGGCCGTGGATTCAGCGTTGTGACAACCCTCGGTCGAACCCGTGGCCGCGCTGCCGACCTGGTGGACCGTTACGGGATGCAGGCCCGCTGCCGTGGAATCCACTCCTGCGAGGTTCCGGTTCTCGAACTCGATCGTGATCCCGATGCGCGAAAAGTGATCCTGGAAGCCTGTTTCGTCGCATTGCAACGCGACGACTCGGACGTCCTCGTCCTGGGTTGTGCAGGTATGGCGGACCTCTGCCAGGATCTGTCTGCCGAACTGGGGGTGCCGGTAGTCGACGGCGTTGCCGCTGCCGTCACCATGGTTCGATCCTTGATCACGCTTGGATTGTCGACCAGTGCGCGCGGTGAGTTCTCGCGGCCACTTCCCAAGAACTACACCGGAACCTTGGCGCCGTTCTCGTTGTGAACCCGCCCGAGCGACAATCGAGCGAGGATCATTGTCAGGGCGAGAGCAGCGAACAAGACTCCGGCCCAGACCAATTGACGTGTTCCGAGATGTGCGAGAAACAGGCCGCCTGTCGCTGTTCCGAGCGTGATCCCCAGATTGGAGAACGAGATGAACAGGCTGTTACCGAACTCGGGTGCATCAACCGAATCTCGTCCCATCCAACTCTGCGAAACGACCAGTCCACCGGAATGCACCATGCCCCACAACAACACGGCAACAGTCATCGCGGCAAAGTACGGACCCACCAGATAGATCACGACGTACACGACGACATACAGCAATGGAAAAGCCACAACCGTTCGCACGACACTCTTTCCGAGCATTGCGCCGAACACGAAGTTTCCGAAGATCATCACGACACCGAAAGCCAAGAGCATCGCGCTGATCCACGATCCGCTCATTCCGGTCACCCCGCCGAGATATTCGGCGAAGTATCCGTACACCGAGAACATGGCAGCGAAGACGAACGTGACGGAAAGAATGGTCAACCACACGCGGGGCCGGCGAAGTATTCGGACCTGCGCGCCGTACGACATGCGTTGTGTCACCGGGGTCGAGGGCAGAAGTGTCAGAATTCCGAAAAACGCGAGGACATTGATCACGGCGCCGAAAACGAATGCTGTCGACACCGTGAAATTCTCGGCCAGATACGACGTCAACGGCACACCGAACGCGAATCCGACGGTGACACCGGCAAATACCTTCGTGACCGCAGAAGTTGCCTCCTCCGGTGGCGCCAGACGAACCGCAGTCGCGAGCGCGAGCGCGAAGAAGACCGGATGAACGACGGCGGGGATGATCCGGAAAGCAAACATCATCTCGAAACTCGACGTTGTCGCATACACCAGATTGGAAACCGCGAAGACTGCAATCGCCACCAACAGAACGGTTTTCCTGTTGATTCCCGACGTGAAAAGCGTCGTGAACGGACCGGTCACCGCCACGACAAGCGCAAAGACGCCGACCAACCATCCTGCATCGGACGCGGTGATGCCGAACTTGTCGCTGATCTGGGGCAGAACCCCGATAATCCCCATCTCCGTGGTGATGATTCCGAATACGCCCAACGCCAGAACGGGAATCAACAATTTGGACTTCACAACACACTCCCCTTACCGCGCCACACGAGGCGCAAAAAAGATATATATCTATATATGTAGATATGACTAGGAACAACAATCGTCGCGGAAAAGACCAACTGTCACAGTTTTTCGCGAACGAATTCCCTGAACTCGGCGATCACGGCTTCATTCCGTCGGTAGTACGTCCACTTCCCGATACGTTCGGACTCGAGCAGGCCCACATCCTTCATGCCCTGCAGATACCCCGAGATCACCGACTGCGCAAGCCCTGATCGCGACGCGATGTCACCGACACAGACTCCGATGTGAAAACCGAGATCCTGTTGCGTGTACGAGTCTTCGTCGAAGTACTTCGCCGGATGCGCAAGCCACTCCATGATCTGCAGGCGGGTCTGGTTCGACAGGGACTTGAAAATCGCCAAAGCATCCATCGATCACACCTCACCCTTCGCCGACCGGAACGCATCTACTTTTATAGATACGACCGGCGAAGTCAAGCCTGCACGAGGCCTGGAAGGTTGTGCATCACACATCGACGCGCGAAGTGAGCTGTGCCACTTGAATTTCAGCGACCTGCGGAAACATACGCCCCGACTTTCTATCTGTGACGACTTGTTTATAGTTATCGCCAACAACGAATTGTCGGAACTTTCCGGTTCACCTCAGAACGTCCGTGGGTGAACACAATTCGCTCAACATCAGCCGTACCCGGCTTGTCATTCGGGAGTCGAACCATGAGCACACCACATCAGTTCGGGCTCGATCTCCGATGGTGATGTCGAGGCTCGCCAAATGGCAGCTGGTCGCTCTCGTCGCCGTCGCGCTACTCGGGTTGATCTACGTCGGTGCGAAATATGTACGGCTGGACAATCTTCTGGGATTCGGCCAGTACACGGTCAAGACCGAACTGGCGACGTCCGGCGGCATCTTCACCAATGCCGAAGTGACCTACCGCGGTGTACCCGTCGGACGCGTCGGCGACATGTCCCTCACGTCCGAGGGAATCGAAGTCGACCTGTTGATCGACAGCAGTGCTCCCCAGATCCCCGCATCAGCGCGAGCCGTCGTGGCCAATCGCTCCGCCATCGGCGAGCAGTACGTCGACCTGCAGCCCGATACCGACCAGGG